>WRHO01000005.1 GCA_009783205.1 Oscillospiraceae bacterium | reverse complement strand
TTAGGAGGAATTATTTATGAAAAAGCTACTATCACTACTGCTCACAGCGGCAATGCTGTGCGCGCTCACACTGCCCGTACTCGCGACCACACCCGCCGACAATGCTCAAACGCGCAACGCCGACATCTTCGATTTTATTGACATTCTTGAGGATTGCGTAGGCATGGTTGAGTTAACGCCTGTCGAGGTGTATGACCACAACAAGAATGGTGTCGTTGATATCTTTGACGGGATTATTGTGTTGGAGGGGATTATTGGATTGGGGGATTGTGTGACTATGCCTGTGGAGAGTAATTGTGTTGATTATTTCTTATCAAAGGAGTTGCAACAGCAAATAAAACAAACTTTTTACCCGAAAAACCCCGATATCGTAAAAATCCAACACTGTTTCGGAATTTATGATGGTAGTGTTGCATTGTGGTTTGGTAATGGGTTGTATACCGATGTGGAGTGGAGTGAAACGGTTGCCGGATATACATTCGAGTATAGTAGCGGACAACAAATATTAATTTGGAATAATGGCGTTTTACATTATCTGTCGGTAACGCAATACTCGGGTACTAAAAAAGGTGCCTATGAATTAGGGTTACTTACCGACGAAGACGTAGCGAAGCTTTACCGCAACTGGATATCTTGCAGAAAGTATAAGGATGACGTGCCGGTTGTGACTACACCCCAGCCGGAGACTACTACAGGTGTACCGGAGACTACTACAGGTGTACCGGAGATTACTACAGGTGTACCGGAGACTACAACATCGCCGGAAACAACTACGATACCGCAGGATACTACCGCCAGACCGGTCTTAGAGGGAGAAATTTATTTTGAGGTTGCGGAATATGTTTGGTTGGGGCGGAGTTTTTATCATTTGCCGCGAGAAAACCGAATTGTTGCAGTTAATTCATTAACAGAAATGGAAACGGTATTTAAAGCTTATGAGGGTGAATCGTTTTATGATGCGGATATTGACGAAAATGTTTTCGCAGATAAAACGGCAATTGTATTCTATTTATATAACGGCTCAAGCGGCAGTCACCGTACAATTATTAATTCTTTAGCTATAGACTCAAATCAACTTAAAATAAACGCGACGACAGGCAGTCCTTGTCTGCAAACCGCTGATATTGTATGGTGGCGGATTGTGTTATTGGTTAATCGTGTTGATTTAAGCGAGAATGTGAGTATAAATTTATATAATAAAATTATTAGTAACTGCGGCGGTGGTGAATTTGGGGAAATAAGAGGGGAGTGCGGCATAGGAAGCTGTTATTACATTACAGAAACATGGTTTAGCGATTGGTTAGAGTCTAAGAAGTTATTTGTAGAAAAAATTAATTTTAATCTCATTGAAAAATATTACGTGCATGGTTTTTCCGGAACTGCACCTCGAATTCAGTTACACCTTATAAGAAGCCTAAATGATTTGACTGCTGTTGTTGACGAATTAATCTCTTATTGCTATACTAACGAAGACGAATATAATCATCTGTCTTATGAACTTGTAGAGTTGAAAAAAATGTATGATGATAGTTATTTCAAAGAAAAATCAATTATTATTTGGCAATATGACGATACAGCGGGCGGCGCAATTCATACAATTGATTCTGTATTGATTGATGAAAATAAATTGATTGTAAATTCTACGATTAAACGCTCTTTAATAATTCCGATGTGGGAGATGTCATTTATTGAATTAATTGAAATTAATAATAGCGATATCCCCAACGGTGTAACAGAATTAGTGTCAAATCATATCGGATTCTGAGATTATCCTAAAATTAACCCCCATAATTTACCCACAACATACATTATATACATTTTGCATAAAACTTTGTGGAAAATTTTGTGCAATATTTCACAAAGAATTTACCAAAAAACTATTGACAACTCGAAAATTATGTGGTAAACTGTAATCACAGAAGAGGAAAGGATAGCAGGCGAGGTGAACGGCGGCTTCCGACATACTGACGAGTAGATGGAAGAGACACGCAAACACCACGCAAGCGACAGTCCGACGGTAGATGTTAAAAAAGAGGGCGCTGACAAAGACGCATCTCGATAGCGACATCATACTTCTTCTTCTGAAGGAAACGCAAATTGTTATACCGGAACGTGTTTAAAAGCGCATGAGTTTTATCTGCTCACAGGAGAGTGAATGCTTTTGGGGCAGAGCTAAAAGAATCAAATCTATATGATTTAAAAAGTTATGCGTATCTGAGCAAGTAGGTAATGACGGTATATGACAATTGAGCAAAATGCGAGCTTGCGGCTTGATACCGCATGGCGTAAATTTAAACCGGAAAGGCGGCGATACCAATGGTAAGTGAAGACTTTGCAACTGTGTCAAGAATACGTGATGTTGGTTTCGTCACGATTTGGGTTAAGTAGAAATGGTATTACTGAAGGCAAAGCTTGATTAAATAGTGAAGAACAGGGTATTGTTCGGATTATGTAAAGAGTTATAGCCTTTGAATACAAAGCGACGGTGCTTACACCGAATAACGCTTAACACATTGAATTTCGACTTCCAACAAAGGGTATTAGCGCACAGTCCGAACGGCGTATCGGTAATCTGCGTCGAAACTGCGGAAACGCGTTTAATATAAACCGCAAAAGTACAATAAAGGAAGTACAGTCCAATGTTCTAATTTAATAATATCCCCTGCGGAATATAACCCGCAGGGGTGTTTAAATTAAAGACGTATATTTACGGGGAGAGTATTTATTCTTTTATGGAGTTTAATTTTAATATGGGGATTTGGGGGGGCGTTTTTGCCGTACCAAATTCGCTGATTGATAATTACATAAAAATTGCCACCGGCGATAATTTAAAGGTTCTTCTTTATTGTCTCCGTTATACGGGACAGGTGTTATCGGTCGGTGAAATTTCGCGTTCTACGGGGATTGCCCCCGATAACGTGACCACATCAATTGCGTTTTGGGAACAAAGATTGAAGGACGAAGCTTTTATCAAGGATATAAACGCGACACAATCAACATACCAACAACCTACTGCAATAAAGGACGAAAACGTAAAAGCCTCCGTCGAATTGTTGGAGCGCGATTATGACTATTCACCTAAGGAAATATCGGATATAATAAAAAGCAACAGCGATGTTGATTATCTTTTTAAACGCTGTGAAGAATTGTACGGGAGACTTCTCAAGCATAATGAGCAAAAAGCCTTGGCGGTCATTATAGAAGACGTCGGAATGAACCCCGAGGTCGCGCTAATGCTTATAGTATATTGTTTTTCAATCGGGAAAACAACGACGGGATATATTAAAAAGCTCGCAAAAAGGTGGATTGAACAGGGGGTCGATTCGCACGAGCTTGCCGATGAAAGAATTAAGCGGTTGACAGAGTACAATAGTGTTGAGGGTGAGTTGAAGCGACTGCTTGAAATTAAAGCGATTCCCGACGCACAAAAGCCGCTTTTTGAGAAATGGTTATACGAATACGGATTTTCTGTCGAGATAATTTATCTTGCTTATCAGAAAACGCTTGAAAAAACGGGAAAACTACAGTATACTTTTATGGACAAGGTCTTGACGGGCCTTAAAGAAGGGGTTTCGGTATTGACAGAGGACGGGAAAATCGAATTTGCAAGCGGCGTGAAAAATGCAAAAAATAAACCCGACAATAATAAAACAATTGCGGGTGTAAAGCCCGCAAAAACGAGAGTTTCCGATACACCGTCATTTAATTTAGATGAACTTGACGAACAGATTATGGAGGAAATGAAGAAAATGAGCGTTAAAAAGGGTTGAAAGAGATATGAATTTTAATCAAAAATATTATGTACAGGCGGAGAACGAGTTAAAAAATTTACGGCGGACTAATGCTAAGGAATTAGAGCTTCGCAGATGCGAAATTGAGCGCGTTATCCCCGAATACACAAAGCTTCGAAAGGTAATGGCGGCTACGGGTGCAAGAATAGCGGAGATTGTTATAAAAGGCGGCGACACGGACGCACAGCTCGCCGTTGTGCAAGAGGAAAACACAGCCGCCGCCGCAAGGATAAGAGAGCTTCTCGTAAAAGCGCGCAAGCCCGCCGATTATTTAGACCACATCTATTCCTGTAAAAACTGTCTCGACACGGGAATCGTCGGCGGAATACGCTGTGATTGTTACAAAAACCGTGTTAAAAGACTTGCCGCGGAGGGGATTAATTCGACCTCGCCCTTAACGCTCACCGGGTTCGAGAGCTTCAGCATTGAGTTGTATCCCGATGTTGAAAAGGACGGTCTCAATATTCGCAACAGTATGCACGGTGTTTTAAACTATTGTCGCGAATATGCAGACGAATTTTGCCTTCCGAATACCGGGTTGCTTCTAATCGGTGAAACCGGTCTCGGAAAGACGCATCTTTCCTTAGCAATTGCGGGGCGGGTTCTTTCGCGTGGGTTTAACGCAGTTTACGGCTCCGCGCCCGATTTGTTCAGGAAAATCGAAAATGAACACTTTGGACGGGGTAACGAAAACACTATGGAATCGTTACAGTCTGCCGAGCTTCTCGTCATTGATGATATAGGTGCCGAATTTAACACCGAATTAAACATATCAATTTTCTACAACCTTTTTAACTCGCGTATGAACGGCGGAAAAGCAACGGTTATTAATACAAACCTTTCGTTGACCGAATTAAGAGCGCGTTACGGAGACAGGATTAATTCGCGCTTTCTCACTATGAAGATTTTGAAGTTTTACGGAAACGATATCAGACAAATTAAAAGAAAAGCTGCGTACAGTTAAGTACGCAGCTTATTTTTTATTTATAGCCTGTAATTCTCGCTCAACCGACGATACCCGAACGCTCTACACCTTCGACAAAGTGTTTTTGTAGGAATATATACATAATGAGTATCGGGGCAATTGACATGAGACAACCCGCCTGAACCCAGACAATATACGACGCCGATGTACCTATTTGTTGCCCGTTGTTAAGGAAATATGACATAGTAGACCAAAGCGTTTCTATGGCGAGCGCAATTGTCGGAGAGCCGTCGATTAACATTCCCGAAACATAACTGTCGTTCCAGTACCAGACGACCGAGAATATAAATACTGTTAAAAACGACACAAGCGCGTTAGGAACCATTATCCTTATAAAAGTCTCAAACGGACCGCAACCGTCAAGATACGCCGCGTCCTCGAGTTCCTTCGGGAGTCCGCGGAAAAACTGTCTGAACAAGAGTATAAACAAACCCGCGCGTATTCCGTTGACAAAAAACGCCATGATAAACATTGTAATCGGATTATTAATCAAATTAATCGAGTCGCCCGTTATTGCGTTAAATACTCCGAATAAATCGAAAAACCTAAACTGCATAAATAAAGGGATAATTATAATTTGAATAGGGACTATCATCTGTAGTATAACGACCCCGAAAAGCAAATTACGACCTTTAAACTTAAACCTCGCGAAACCGTACCCCGTCAACGCACAGGTTACAACCTGTACAATTGAACAACCTATGTTTATAAAAAAGGTGTTAAAGAAGATGGATTTATAAAAAGGTATTTCACTATTTGGCCCGTATTTATCTTGAATCGCGGTCAAGGTTTCCGTAAAGTTCGCCCACCTTATTGTTTTAGGAATCCACATTGTCGACGGGTCTTGTGTTTCAAATTGTGGGCGTATTGAGTTTGTAATCATAAACAGAATAGGATAAAGAATTACAAAGGCTAAGCCTATAAGAATAACATAGTTGAAAAACGGCCAAACCGCAGATGCGATACGCTTACCGAATAAATAACGATAATGCTCCTTCTCCGCTTCGGAATAATTCCTGTAGTTTTTCAAAATCTGTAGATTAGAAACATGGTATTGCTTCCGCATTTCTTTATTCTTTTTGTCAATGTCTTTAATCTGCTTTTTTGTAAGCTCCTCTTTAGCGTCATCGGTCGTTTTAAAAATCGTCGTCCGAAACGCGCCGTATTTTGCATGATAATACTCGGCATATCCCTCGGGATATTCGCCGTTTTCATCATAATAATCTATAGCATACTGTTCATATTCAAAATCGGTCATATTTTCGGTTGGGTTATTGTTCATTTTTTTATTTCCTCCCCTCTCCTTATATTTATAATCAGTCAACCTGATAGAAAATAAATCTCGATACAATTCCTACGACAATAGCCAAAGCGACCGCGATAATTCCGAAGTAAATCCACGCCATTGCCGCGCCGTAGCCAAAATTTTGATTCTGTCCCACCTGCGCCATAACGAGGCGCATTATAAAGTTATTTGAATCGCTGAATGTATCTATTATTGTGTATATAAGATTTGCCAATATCATGGGGCTTATTGTCGGGAAGGTAATTTTCCAGAAAAATTCCCAAGCCGTCGCCCCCTCCATAGATGCCGCCTCTTTTGCAGAGGTCGGAATCTGTTGTAACGCCGAGAGGAAAATAAGTATCTGAATACCCGATTTCCAAAGAAGGTTAAATATATCGCTCGTGACGTTTCCGATAAACGTGGTAAATTCCTCGCTCACGTTATATAAGCCTAAGAACCGCATGAACCCGTCTACCATGTCCGCCTGAAACATTGTTGAGAACTGTGCCGCGTCGCCCGTCGCCCCCTGCGCCGACATTGTTCCGTTGATAACCATTATAACCGGGCCCGTCGCAATTAAAACGGGGAAGAAGAATATCGCCCGCATAAGCGTTCGCCCCTTAAACTTTTGGTTAAGTAAAACGGCTACAAAAAGGCTGAATATTAGTACCATTATTATTTGCGGAACCATATCGCCCAACGTCTGCACAAGTCCGACCGAGAATTTTCCGTCGGTGGTGAGCGCGTATTTATAATGTCGAAAATCGTTCCATTCGAGGTGAATCCCCGCAGTTTTCATTCCGTATTCTGCGGCGTTATCCTTGCTGACTAAGGTCGTTTCGCTGAACGAGTATTGTATCGACATGATTAACGGCCCAATAAATATCAAAATTACGCCGATAATCCATATGCTTATGAAGCCGTAGCCGTACAAGCCTTTTTTACGTTCATAGGAAAGCCGCGACCCGGTTGAACTCGCAATTACGCGCCCCCTCTGTTCAGATACCGCCTTTAGCTCCTCACGCTGTTTTATTGCGAGAAGCTCAATCTCTCTGATAACGGTTGGGTCTTGTGTTTTAGATTTTTCTTTTTCCTCGGCTTTGTCAATTTTTTTAAATTCTCTCGCCGTATCCGCTTCGTGTTTCTTTAATCTTTTTGCCCGGTACGCGCTTCGTTTTTGTTCGGCTTTTTCGTTTTTTTCTTGAATCGCTTTTAATTGCTCGGGGGTTTTTTCTTTGGTATTACTTTCGTTTTTCTTGTTATTGTCTTCCATTAAGCTACACCCCCTTCATAATACAAATCTATATCTATTTCTTTATCGTCTATTTTTAACACAAGGGTGTTGAGGTTTATATAAATTTTCCTCCCCCCCTCAAAAACCGTCTCCGTTTCGTTGTCCGATAATCGCTTATGACCGACTATTCGTTCTCCCGCAATGTCTCCGACTAACGCCTTAAACATCTTATAGGTTCCAATCGCGTGTTCCTCCCAAGCGTCAAAGCCGGTATAAAACTTTTTATTATAAGGTGAGTCGTTAAAATTACCGGGGTTTTCATAAATAAACTCATAATGCGGCGGGGAGGCAATTGATAACGCTTTTAGGGTCGTTATCTTCAAATTTGAACTCGCGTTAAACGGTTCAACCGCACAAGGGATTAACCCCTTGACCGCTATTTGATAAAAAGGAATATCATAATCGAATATATCAAAATTAGAAGAACTCATCGGTACGTTGCTTATATATGATACATACGGTAAAGCATAAGCGTTTGCCGATTGTGCAAGTATTGATACACCCGCGTCGTTAATTGCTTTAAATCCGTCGGTTAATACATTAACGGTATCGTGTCGGTTGTAATATGCTCTTCCGGAAGGATTCTTTCTTGAAAAATCGCTGTAAAGCATTGTGGTCGCCTCGGCGAGCGAAATTGTTTTAATATTCTCTTTTTTTAGCGAGTCGGTTAATGAATCGAAAACTCTTTTGTAATAATACGGCGAAAGGATAGCCGAAACCTTTTGAAGCTTATCGGGCGTACCGAACGCTAATTCGTATTTTTGCTGTACGGCGCGAGAACGCGTCACCTCGCGCGGCGCGTGTCGCATGGTGGAATACCCGTTGCCCGATTTTTGATAATCCATGAATCCTACGCTCGGGTACAATACGCTCCCCCCCTGATTAACCGCCGCCATAAGCTTTACAAAATCGCTCCGCCCTCCGAGAAGCTTTGAATATTTCATAGAGTCAGAAACCTTACGCTTTATACTTTCCGTATTAAAGTCGTTATATGTTATTACCAAATCGTCAACGCCCTTCATCTTTAACGATTCGACAATTTTCTGTGCCTGACTGTAAGTTGTGGCTTCGGTTTGAAGGTTAAACGGGAACCCTGCTATAGAGTGTGTTTTCACCGTCCCGCCGTTAAGCGTCGCAAAAAACGAAAGGTCGTTTGCTTCGGGTTTTGCCGAAATATCCTTAATATTAATCAAATAATCTCTGTAGGTATCGGCAACGTCGACATATGAAAGATTTTTCCCCGAAAGCGGGTAATATCTTACGGCAATGTCGCCGGTCTTTATTTTTCCCGATTCGTAAATGGAAAGCTCGTCAAAGGTCGAGCCTATATAAAAGGAATCGGTTGTCCGCGTTCTGAAATCGAACCAGGCTATGTTAAAAGCGGAAAGGTTTGACCCCTGTTTCGAGACCGCCGCTCTTATTGTTGCGTTTTCGTCGCCCTTTTCCGCAATCGCCACAAGTGCGTTATTGCCCGAGTCGCGCACAATTCCGTATACCGGCAAATACACCTGTTGCATTACGGGGGGGGCGAATTTTTGCGAAATTGCAAAATCTCTTCCATAAACCTGCCCGGAATACTGTGCAGAATTTATCTTACCG
Organism: Oscillospiraceae bacterium; assembly: GCA_009783205.1. GTDB lineage: Bacteria > Bacillota > Clostridia > Oscillospirales > Ruminococcaceae > Ruminiclostridium_E. The sequence goes on along the minus strand of WRHO01000005.1, from coordinate 65,988 downwards.
TTATCAAAATCAATCACTGCGCCCGAACCGTCGGCAACAACTATATATCCGTCCTCGCCTTCGGGTGCCGCGCCAAAGCTGTTTAACAAGGATAACGTGAGCATTGCGCTCGGACTCAAATCGCTGTCTTGTTCTGCGGAAATACGAGTTTCGTTCAAGCCCGACTCCGGAACAGTCACAACAACGCTTTCGCCGTCGAGAACAACCTCCATCACAAGCGTCGCGAACGCTTTAGGGAAATTGTAATTAAAACGAACGCCGCCGTCGATTTTCTCTATGCTTTCCACTGCGTTTACATAGAGTCCGTCATAAGATTGTGTGTTTGAGCGATAAATGTTCGTAGAATAGGTATTTGTGTTTCCCGCGATAAACTCTATGGGTGAAGAAAGGCTGTTGACCTGTGACGGCTTTGCATAAGGGTCATGTGCGGCGTTGATTGGATTTGACCACCAAACATACCCGCTCGATTTCACACGGACGGCAAAAATGCCTTCTTCTTTAAGCTTTTTGACGTTTTTGGGGACATCTCTCCGATATGATAAGCGCGTTACGGTGTCGTCGTCTTCCGTTACTGCCGCGACCGCGGTATCATCTTCGTCGGCGTCACCCCCGTCCTCGTCATTGTCGGCGTCGGTGTTTGCGTCTTCTTCATCATCTGTATCGTCGTCGGCTACATCGTCTGCTTCGTCTTCATCATTGTCGGCAGCTTCGGCATTGTCGCCCTCTTGATTATCGGCAACCTCGGCATTTTGCACATCGTCGTCCTCTTCCGCAGGTTGTATTCTGTCGCCCGGCTCAATGCGGTTAAAGAAGCCTAATGATTCGACCAGCTGTTCACCCTCGCCGTTTAATACTGGGTCTCCGTTTTGGTCAAAAATCGGGATTTGGTTATCTGTGTTTTCGAACATTCCCTCTTCAAATACAACCAAATTTCCGTTTTTGTCATAGAGATAAAACTCGGTAAGAACATCTTCCGTACCGATATATTCATAGCTCTCAAGAACAAAAAGCTCTAAATCATCTGTGTCGGCAAAAAGCTCCATTTGAGCGAGAAGCTCGTCTTCGTCGCGCAAAGGCAAATCGGTAGGTATCGCCTCTTCCTCCTCCTCGACTTCATCTGCTTCATCGGTTGCCGAAACGTCATCTCTCGATACACTGTCGTCCCCCTGCTCCGACCACGCCTGTGTCCCGAGCGAGAAAAATACCGACAAAATAACGAACCACGCGATTAGCTTATTGTGCTTTAAAAGCTTTCGTTTTAAGTTAAACATAAACCATCCTCCAAAGGAATATAGCGATTCCTAATTGATTCCTAACTGAATCTGTAAAGCAATTCCGTATATATTGTGTAAAAGAAAATATAGATTTGTTGAAACAAAGCGACTAATAAAACGACAATGAACAATATGATTACCATAGCCAAGAGCGTGAAAATAATCGCTAATAGCGTCTTTGGAACCGAATATTGATGTATTGCCTTTATTCCGGAAATCATCATCACTACCGACCAAGCTATGCCTAAGATAACAATAAATGTTAAAAATCCTCTTTCTCTCCAAAGAAGGATATTGCTGGCGACGGTATAAATAATCATTGACGCTATATAAGGGAACAACGCATATGAACTCATGCAGAATATGGCTTTCATTGTTCCTTCGCCGTTAAAGAGCGTACAAAGCGACCAATTGGCGAGAACCCATACTAAAAACAAAAGAATCGTCGATGAAAAATAAGGGACTATGTTGAAAACCTTCGCAAAATCCGAGTTAAATATAAACCCCGTCATGCGCGCTTGTGCAACGGTTGTCAAAAAAAACGCCAAAATCATCACCAAAGCGACCTTTATGTTATAGCCTTTTTTCCACCGTAAATCCTCAAACCCCTCGAGAGGATGCCTTACTACATAGAAAGGCCATTTCCAGGCGGGTAAATGTAAATCATATACCATAACACTATCCTTTCCGTTTGCGTATGATTTTTATTGCTATATGCGCGCCCGCAAAAATAACTATTGCGATAATTACTATGAGTAACATTCTGTCGAAATTATCCCTCATGTAATTCACCCTTAAATCCTTAAACGCCAAATTATATCCGAAATAAGAGTGCATATGAAAATAATCAAGGGCTTCGTTAAAATCGCCCGTGCTGAGCTTTGCGTTACCCATTCCCACATAAGCCATATAGAAATTTGCGTCACGCTTCAAAACCTCGCTCCAAGGCTTGAGCGATTCGGTATAACGTCCGCGATTAAAAAGCCCCATTGCCTCTATAACGAGCTCGCCAAATTCTGACGGCTTAAATATTGTGAGCGAATTTTTTGTTGAGTCGAGAACATATATTTTCGAATCATAATCCTCAACCGAGGTGGGTGCGGTGAACAATCCTTTTTGTTCACCCTTTCCGCCAAAGGTGAATATAAGATACCCGTCCTGGTCATACTGGAACACCTGTCCCGACGTGCTGTCTAATAGGAAGAGGTCGCCTTTATCGTCAACCGTTATGTCTACTAAGGTAGACATGAAAGTTCTTCCGTATACATAAGGCTGTATCCACGCGCCCCATGTCCAGTCGCTTTTCCCCTCTTTTTCGTAAACATTTTGCCCCGACGGATTGATTTTCTTAACAATATCGGTGCCGACGCTCCGAGAGGCGGTAACGGTATAGATAAACTGGTCACTGTCTATTGTTAAGCCGGAAAATTCTACCGCCGAGTTCCCCCGCAGATTTTGCATAAATTCGCGGGACATGAAAAGTCTTAAAAATGCGTGCAAAACCGCCGTTGAGGTCTCTTCGAGCTTATTTGCACCGTAAAATCCCCGAAAATCCCCTTCCTCATTAAACATGAGCGCGCCCTTGGCAATTGTCGTGAGACAGACATATACGTTTCCCGCATTGTCCGCTAAAACCTTTGTCGGACGGAATGACGCGTTCGGGTCAAACACCTCGCTCCCCGGGCGTTTATACTCCATCCAAATGTTGCCGTCCTTGTCACAGGCGAGAACGCGGTCGTTATTGTTGTCGGCAATATAAATTCTCGTTTCACCGTGATAATCCTGAACATATATTCCCGACGGATTCCTTAACGTCGTCTTTGTACCGATTTTTGCAACCTCGTCCCAGTAAGCCTCGATATCGTCATATTTGATACCGGCTCCGACAGATGACGGCGTGGGTACAAAATTCTCAACCCTATAATCCTCGCCGTAGGTAAATGTACTTAATTCGCGGACTTTATCAAACTCTAAATCGGTTATGATTATCCTGTGATTATCGGTATCCACAATGTAAACCGACACCTCGCCCTTTGCGTCCTCATAAATGAACACGTCCTTTGGCGACTTAAGCGGAACCGAAAGCTTCAGCTCGTTAGATGTAATAACCCGGTCAACGACATACCCGCTTTGAACCGGGTATGTTTCCAACCACCAGTCGTAATTATAAGGAACCCACGGTTCGTTCGCCGTCAACATAAACGATGACATAAAACTCAACATTACGGCGATTATAACAACCGCCAAAACCGTTTTAGTCAGCTTTTTATTAAACATAATCCCCTCCCCTATTCCTTTAACCCGGAATGTGCCATGGTTTCGATAACATTACTTTGGCAGAATACGAACAATAACATGGGCGGGGTCATAATGAATACCGACGCCGCCGCGCCGACACCCGCACGGGCTATACCCGAAAGTCGAATTTGTTCAAGCACGGTAGGCAGAGGCTTCAACGTCTCGGAGAAAATGTACGACCAACCGGTTATCTGCCAAGCCGCGGTAAACGCGAATATTATAAGGGTTATCCATGCCGGCTTACAGTTAGGCATAACAATCTGCCAACAGGTTCTGAAATGTCCCGCGCCGTCAACGTGTGCGGCTTCTATCATCGAATCGGGGATTTGCCCCATAAACTGTCTCATGAAGAATAACGACATGGGCGTCGCTATAAACGGTAGCGTAATCGCAAAATACGTGTCAATCATTCCCGCTTTTGCCATTACCATATAAACCATTATAAATGTTACCGTTGATTGGAAGAGCAACGCAATTTCAATCGACCGGTTGAGTAACCGCACGCCCGGGGCTTTTACCTTTGATAATACATAAGCCGCCATAGATGAAAAAATTATTTGTGATACGGTAACGACAACCGTTACAAAGATTGAGTTAAAAAGGTAACGCGAAAACGGAACCCACATCGCCCCCGCAGCCCTAAACAATTCGTCAAAATTTTGTGAGGTAGGATTAATAGGAACCATTCGCGGCGGGAATATAAAGAATTCCTCCGGCGGCTTCAACGACTGAACAACCGACAGATAAATCGGAAACAGCATGAATAACCCGATTATAGCTAACATCAGGAAAATCGCTATATCTCCGCCGATTGAACCGGACAGCCGCTTCTTCTTGCTTACACGTAATTTCATGTACTACACTCCTTAGGAACTGCCTTCCTTAGTCAGGCATCTAAATATTTTCCGAGGACTTTCTTTATTCCCCAGTTTGCTAATAACATCGAGAAGAACAATATAAAGCATATCGCCGACGCATAACCCATTTCAAACCTCAAAGACCCGTAGTCAAAGGCGTGGTTCATTATTGAGTGCGCTCGGTAGTCGGTGGTCGGGAACGCCGTTAAAAATCTCGAAACGTCGCCCGCCGCAAATGACGCGGTAATCTGCATAACGGCGGCGAAAAGTAATTGGGGACCCATCGCCGGAATAGTAATGTACAAAAGCTCCTGTGCGCGGGTTTTTATCCCCTCAATCGCGCCCGCCTCATATCTGTCACGCGGAATCCCCTGAAACCCGGCGCGGATTGCCAAGAATCCCGCCCCGAGCGAAATCCAAAGCTGTACAATTATTACGACCCCCAAAATCGTGTCGCCGTCAATTAGCCATTCATACGAACGATTAAGTATTCCCATATCCATAAGATAAGCATTGGCGAGTCCGTAAGCGTCGCCGGAAAACACAAGCTGCCAGGTTGCGTAGATATTACCGGCGAGCGTCGGCGCATAGAAAATAAAGGTAAAGATTGTTTTTAAATGCCCGGGAAGCTGATTAATGAACCAGGCGAGCAAAAAGCATAAAACATAACTGAGCGGGCCCGTTATCAACGCGAAAACGAGTGTGTTCTGAATCGAAAGTAAAAATACTTCATCTTCCATGAAAAGTGTTTGAAAGTTTTCAATCCCCACAAATTTTGGCGGGAAGTTTACCATATTAAAATTCGTAAACCCTATCGGTAAAGCCATTATTACGGGTATTGCCGTCAAAAATATAAACAGGAAGAAATACGGAAAGAGCATTGCGTATGCGTTTTTATTACGCCTCATTTCCCTTAAGGTGTATCTGACCTTACTGTCCTCAATACGTTTTACCGGCTTATTTTCCGGAGTAGTGTTATCCAAAACGTCCCCCCCTTTTTAGATAATTAATAAGTTTCAAATTGTTCATTCGCCGCCCCAAGCGTGACTGTCTAATTCTTTAATCTTTCGGATTATTTCGGAGTTAATGTCGCGGTTATAGCTGTTTAACGCAAATCGCGGAATGTAGTTATCGTTTACCACCGCCCTAAACGCATTTTTTATATGCCGCGTTACCGAATAGTTTGCGGGAATCATAGGAATCTCAACCAAAGCGTCCATTTGCGTTGTAAGACGATTGAGCTGTGCCGCCGTCCACGCTAAATTCTCGAGCGCGTTTTTATTTGCGGTTTCATATCTTCCGAGCGGGCCTAACATCGACTCCATATTCTGACCGAACCGCGATTGAATATCGTCCGACGTCAGCCATTTTAAAAACTCCCACGCCCCTTGATGGTCGGGGGCTTTTTTGAAAATCAAGCCGCAGGTCGCGCCGCTCGAAGCCGATATGTCAACAAAAGGCTCCCCGTTTTCATCAATCCGCTCCGTTCCCGGCACATGACGGAAATTCCACAACCCGCGTATTTCCGGCGCGGCGGCGTTGAGCTGATTGAAGAAAGGATACGGCATTATAACAATCGGCATTTGTCCCGTTCTGAAACGCGTAAACGGGTCGTAGGTTTGTTCGAATTGATACACCGTGTAAAATTTAGTCCATGTTGTGAAGGCGTCTATGCTCGCCTCGGTATCAAAGGTTGTTCTGTCGTACAAGCCGTCCTCGTTCATTCTGTAGAAGTTTTGCCCCGTTTGAAGCTGTAGCATTGTGAACGGTTCGCCCGGCTCAAAAATCGTACTACCCAATGCGGCGGGGTTGAGCGGCGGGAGAAGCCCTATCTCGAGGAATGCGCGGTTGAGTACCGCAATCGCCTCAATAAACTCGTCCCATGTGTCGGGCGGCTCTATTCCCAAATCGTGCAGTATGTCCTCGCGGTAAAACATCATCGGGAAAACCTGTGTCAAGGGTAAGCCGTAAACGCCGTCCAAATAAGTAAAGAAGGTGGGCAAAGACTCGACAAACCTCGAATCTACAATCTCTTGATAATCGTCGAATTTCGATATATCAACCGTCATGTCTCTCGCGGCGAGCTGTACGGGGAAGTCGCCCCCTATGAACAACGCTACCTCGGGGCCCTTGCCCGCTAACGACGCCTCAAGAATACCGCCCTGCACAAGATTTAACGAAACCGCTAATTTTCTTTCGTTATCCCTGTTATAATCGCCTAAAAGATTTTTTAATACAAGTGCTTGGTCGCGCCCTAAGCCCACCCATACGGTAAGGTTATCTGTATCGCCTTCGTCGTCGATTTTAGTGAAATCCTCAAAGAAGGAGCCGAGAAACCCGTTCCACAAGAACAACAGTTGTGAAAAAAAGCTCGATTTAGCGTTTCCGAACTCCTCATGAACGGTCGCAATCTCAACATAATCCAACTCAAGCGGTTGACGACTCGCCTCGCTTATCCACGCCGACAATGACGAAATATTGTCCTTAAGGCTTTTCATTCTGAGCGGGATTCTGTCGGGATTTCTAACGCATCGGTCAAGAATAACCGCTAATGTTTCTAAGGTCGCCGCTTCCGAGCCTCCTCCGATTGAATACTTTTCAACCGTCTTTTTTTCATCGCGCAACGCCTGTATAATTCGTTTAAACTCGGGGATTAACTCGGGGATTTGTTCGTCAATCCGATAATCGTTGTATTCGTCGGGGTTCGGGCCGACAACCATAAGTATGCGTCGGTACAAATAGTTAAGCGTGTAAAGGTAATCACCGAGTCTTTGTACAGATTCGCCGATTTCCCCGGGAACAACCTCGAGCGTTATATAGTTTCTCCCTTCTTCAAGAAAGACATATATATCCTCGCCGTTATCGTCAACAAAGCTCTGCTGTTGCCATTTCGAGCTGTAGCTGAATTTCTGTGCCTCAAACTCCTTAACGGGAACCTCACCGTTGATTAAAACTCGCCGATTTGACCTAAACCCCCTCAGCCCGTTTTGGCGTATTTTTGCAGAAAAGCGGTAATATCCGTCCGCGGGGACAAGAAACTCCCACGTTGCCGCCTGTCCCGCTTTGCGCCATGTGCTGTTGCCGCCCATTGTGTTATACCGCATATGAACGGGGTGACTCGGACTCACCAAATATGTGGTTCTGTCTGCGGTCGGCCCCAACTCGAGCGACGAACGCCAATAAGGGGTTTGTCCGTTTAAGAGGATAGTCGTAGAATCAATATCGTTTTTCCCTATTCCGTTATCGTTGAGCATAGGTGTGGCGTTAATCTGCTCCGCGGTGGGTTTAACGTCCGCATAAGCCGGCAATTCGGGATAGTTCTTGAAGGTCATTGATTTAAACGCGATTCCGCCGACCTTTACTCCGCAAATTGTTATTACATTTTTTCCCTTTTTCAGATTAAAGAAATAGGGATTATTAAACAACCCTTCCTTATCCTTAACGCGATATGTAATCCACATATTGCGTTGCGCCTGTAAAGGAAGCTGTTCATGACCCCTTATCTTTTCTATTACGCCGTTATTCTGCCAATATTTGTCAAGCTCTAAAGCGCGGGTCGCCGAAAAAGGATAATCCCCGTTAAGCTTGAGCGATATTTCAACAGCATTATTCTTTCCGTCCTCGGGTTGCCCGGGCAGATATAAAAATTCAAGATTATAAAGCCCCGCCTCCGCTACGTCAAATTCAAAATCAAACTCGCCCAAATCGTTTTTCCAAACGAGACAGTCGCCTTTATCCTCCGCTTTTTGTCCGTCCGATTTATCGGCGTCAATTTTCTTCACCTCGAAAACGGGCTTTATACCCAGCTCCTCGTCGGGGCGGGTTTCGGTATATTTTGCCATATCTATTACGATTTCTTTTGAGGGACGGGGGTTGTCTCCGTGTTCGCCTATGTAATACTGATACAGGTCGGTACGGATAGCACCGCTCATTATCCCCGTCTGCGGCTCCATTCCTTCATCCAACATTCTTTGAAAATCGTCGGGATTACGCGATGAAGCGGCTTTAGACGAAAAAACATTGTCTGAACCCGCGATACCGGAGGTTGTTAAAATAACCCCCGCTAAAACCACAGAAACGATTCTTTTAAACGATTTAACCTTATTCATATTTTTCATAATTATCATAATTAAAAAGCGTCCCCTATACAAATTCAATTTTATAATAACATATAATGTCAAGGTTGTCAATATCAACAATAAAATATATTTTAAAAAATATTAAATTAGAACTTTTGCATAACCGGTAATGTCTAAGCCGAGCCAAACCCGCGAATCCTTAAACCTCGCCGGAAGCGTCGAATCATCTTTATCGGAAATACAGGTTACGATATTGCGTACATAAATCCCCTCGAACCCCATGAACCCGTCGGGGAAGCCTTCGATAGCCCTAACCTCTCTTATGAGCGCGGAGGGTATTTCGCCGAGAATGTTTCCGTTGTGATAAAACCAATAGCCGCCCGTATCCGTGTTCTTTTCGACGGTCAGCTCATCGCCCGTTTTGATTTTTTCGGCTATATAAAGCTGTAGGCGGATTGCGTCCCCCATATGGTCGTTTAAAAAGCTTTTCCCGTCTATATCCCACCAAAGTCCGAGTTCTACATTGAGACAATGCTGTCCCCGTCCCCCTTTATAATTATCCTGACTAATTCTGTAGGGTCTTCCCAACGGGCTTTTGTTAAATAACCACCCCGCCTTTGTTTCTTTCTGAATAATCACGGGCGGAGAGCCGAAGAGGTCGCTTAAAGCGGACGACATGACCGATACCTTTTCCCCCTCGAGAAGATAAACCTCATCATACTCGTCTTTTACGTTAAGCGTTTCGAGAACGGACACGGTGACCGGAAAGACTTCAGACCGCCCGTCCATATTCAACACGCATTTAGAAATCAACTGTGGTGCTTCATCGAGAGCCGCCGCCAATTTAGATATTTGCAAAACATCGTTTTCGGTATCGCCGCACAGCTTGAACAAAGCGTTGTAAAACGCCGAAAGCTCCGCGTCGGATTCGCCCAAACGAACAATGCAGCGATTAAAGAACGCATCTCTGTCTATTGTGTCCTTACAATAATCCCAAAAAACATCGGCAATTCGACGGTGGAGCGTATACCCCTCCGACTTAAGCGTTCTGTGTTTAACACTATTCTTATATAAAAGCGTAGAGAGATACCCCAATTCACAAGGGGTTTCACAGATTACCAAAACCCTTTTATTGTCAAATTCGGGGCCGACTCCGAAGTTTTCGGCGAGTATCACGTTTTTCACCTGCATATCGTCACCTTTAAGCACTTCATTTAAAATCGGAAGCACGACCGAAACGTGCGGGGGTTCAAACACATCGTCTTGTTCATTTTCAAAGCCGTAGCCGTCTTTGTCCGTTTCCTCCGCCGATAAGCCGCCCCTTTTAATCTTCATTGCGTTAGGGAGACTCATACACTTATCATATGCGTAACAGTCGGTATGCTCACAGCGGCACGACCAAACAATTTTATCGCCGTCCTGTAACGCTATTCCGTAAGCGTATTCCCGCGTTTTCCCGTGACGACATATGACGTTTTGTTTCATCTCTTCTATTTGGGCGCGGGTAAGCTTTGACGAGTAATTCTTCGAGAATTGTGACTTTAAAATATTTAACGCTTTATGACCGTAAACCTTTTTTACAAATTCGTCGTCATCTTGAATATTTACGGACGAGCGAACATATATATTCGGCGCGATTGTTATATTAGAATTCATCTGCTTCCTCCGGTAATCCGGCTAAATCATAATAGAACGTCAACCTGTTAATCTCGATTTTCTTATTATAATCCTCGCCCATATATCGGTTTCTGACAAATACGGTTGCGGTTTGGTCTTGGTCAATTTTTGCGGCGAGCTGCATATTTTCCTGTAAAAAACCTTTTGCGTTTATATTAAGCTTTCCGTAAACAATTGTGTTGTCCTTGTTCGTGAATATAAAGTGAGCGTTTTGGGTGTCCTCGGTAAGTGAGAAATTAATAGGCCCCGCTTTACTCCCTACACAATCGTTATTCTTTTTGAAAACGGGATAAACCGTTCCGTCCGACATTAAAACCCCCAAATCGTCGTTGAGCATATATTCGCCTTCGGTTGCGGTCAAGAGCGCGACGCCCGCCGCTACCGACCAAGCCGTGTTCTCGGGGAGTATAATCTTGTCGCTCCCGAATATATTTGCTACCGCGTGTGCAAAAGGCTTAAGTCCGGAGCTTCCACCCGCCATTATTACCGCATCCATTCCCGACGCGCTTACCTGTGCGGATTTCATGGCGTTGCTTATTGCTTTTAACGCCTTTGATTTTATTATAGGTATAACTATATCTTTAAATGTCGAATAAGAAAGGGTAACCTCTGCATCGCCGAACGGCCCGTATTTTTTGAGGGCAATAACGGCGTCCTCCTCGCTGAACGAGAAGCCTATCTTAGCTTTTTCACAGGCGGAAATGAGTTTATCCTTATTCCCCGCGTCCATCTCGTCAAAGCTTAAATCGACCTCATAATTTGCGGACAATCGCGCGTGCATACGATATGCTATCTCCAAATCTATGTCGTCTCCGCCGATTCTTTCGCCGTAAACCGAGTTTTCATAAACCCTCGTCCCCTGTAAATCCAATACGCTTATATCGAGAGTCCCCCCGCCCCAGTCTATTATCATCACCCTTCGATACGCCTTGTATATTTCTTCATTATTGCGATTTGCTATATAAGCCGCGGTAGATTCCACAGAAAACCCCGAAAGGCGTATTCCCGCTTTTTCGGCGGCTCTTTTAAGTGCGCGTCTCGCTTTTGCCGAAAAATCGACAGGAAAAGCCAAAGCCGCGTCTTTAATATCAAGTTTGTAGTTCTTTTGTATATTTTTTCTCAGATATTTTAAAAAAGCACAGGTGACGTCCTCGCCCGAATAGCGATTTTTTCCGGAGACAATCTCCTTGTCCGAGCCTATGTATGTCTTGAGCGAGGATATAATGTAATGCGTATCGGAAAGCTCGAGCCTTCGTTCGCGAACCTCTCTCCCGAAAACAAGCTTTCCGCCTTCCTTAGGAATAGCTATAACGGATGCAAAAGGCCCGACCCCGTTTTCGCCCAAATACTCGGTATGAATTCGACCGCCGTCATCTTGTACAATGCGGACTACGGCGGTATTGGTTGTACCAAAATCTATTCCTATGATAGATAAGCTTTTCGCCGATTTCATACTATCACCTCTTTTTGGCTTTTATTTGCTCAGCTCTTGTAGGCTAATCCTTAAACTCAATTTCGATATCGCTTCTCGGGTAACCGCAAAGCTCGAGCAATTTTTTGCATAACATTACGACATCATCGTTGGTGCGCGTCAGTTCAATCCACAGCCCGTTAGAAAGCTTCCTCGGAGAATCCTTTATATCGGTTCGATTATAGCTGAAATAAATATTTCCGCTCGGGTTCAAATCGTGGTATTTATCAAACTGTGCCACGGTATAAGGATTTTTCAAAATAAGTATCTCACAAACCTTTACGAGCATATCCGACCAATCGCGAACCTCAACACGCCTCCCGAACATAACAAATCCGGCGGGTACTCTGTTGTTGTATATCCCGACCTCCGGAACGGAAACGGTGAATCCCGAAAAATCGTCATCTTCCGCTTCGGAAACGCCGGTTGCGTTATCGGTCAACTTTGAAATATCATCAAGCGCGGGAATTTCCGGAATTTGAACCTCGGGTGGCGAAAACGCAGGCTCCGAAAATTCGGGCGTGCTAAACTCCGGTACATTAAATTCCGGTATAGTCGGTTCGGGTATAACCGGTATTGTCTCGGGGCGCGGCTGTGGCGTTGAAACGGGTTCAAATGTCGGCGGCGTTACGGGCGGCTGTGGCGTTGAAACCGGCTCAAACGTCGGCGCGGCCGCCTGTGGCTCGGGGATAATCGGGATTACATCGGGGCGCGGTTGCGGCGTAGAAACCGGTTCAAATGTCGGCGGCGTTACGGGCGGCTTTTCTTCGCGCGGAAGCTCACGCGGCCCAAATTCGCCCAACTGTCCGAGCGCGGCCTCAATGCTGTTTTCTACCTCGTTTTGATTATCCTCTTCAATTGCCTCGAGCGCGCCTTCGACGGTGTCTATTACCGCCTCGAGTGACTCAATCGAATCCTCGGTTATATTAACGGCTTCCCTTGTCGCTTCTGCATCGGGTTGAATTTGCGGGAATACCTGTGCTTGAGTTTTCGGCTCCTGCTCCTGTTCCTTTTGAACCCCAAACTCAAATTCGGGTTCAAACTCAAGACTGTCGAGGGACACCTTCACCAAATCGGCGAAATCGTCGTCCGAAATACCGTCGTCGTTTCCCTCGTCCATGCTTTTATTCAGCTCGTTAATTATATCGCCGACATTCTCAATTTCCGCCGCGATATAATCGGGCAACGGCTCGCTCTCTTCATCGTTAAAATCGGAGTTAAAGTCGGGGTTAAAATCGGGTTCCGCATTCAACTCGTAAAAATTAACGGGATTTTCTATAAGGTCACCGGGAGGTGTTGCGGGCTTTGCTTCGGGTGTGTATTCAAATTCCTCATATGTGTTTATTTTAGGCGCGGGTTCGCTCACGGCTTCGGGTTGTGTCTTTTTTGTATCGCCAAACCCGATTGAACCGTGTTCATTACTTATATAAACGCCCGAAGAACCTTTTAAGATTCCGCTTTTTTCGAGCTCGGACTTAAACACCTCCATTGCGGATTTAAGCCCGCGCATCCTTCTGAGCGTTGCAAAGGATTCCGCTTGAACCTTTATCGAAACCGATTCATCTTCTACATCAATTGCAGAGGTGTAAAGCTCGCGATTCTTCTTTTCAATGGATTTGATTTCATTTGCAATTTCTTCTAAAAGTAAGTAAATTCTCGAATCTTCCATGGTTTATAAAGCACCTTTCTCCCGCGTTAGTTATATTGAGTTATATCTAATTACATTAATAATAACACAAAAAACTAAAAAAGTAAACAAAAATCTTAAAAAAAATTAAATATTTTTGTGGATTCTACTAAAACACAATATGTTGTGGGGACGCTTTACGCGCCCCCACAAATTTTCTATTCCTTCATATTTTATTCATATCTTATTCGTTATTGTCATCGTCTGCATCGTTATCATCGTCGGCGTCAGCGTCATTATCGTCTGCATTTCCTGCGGGCTCGCCGTTATTGCCGGCGTCGTCTTCATCAAGTGCTTCCGGTACATCGTCATAATTGTCTTCTATATCAACGCCGTCAACGCCGTTGGCGGCATCATCATTGTTGTTGTTATTATTTGCGGCGTTCCCTCCGAACAATTCTCTGAAGCGTTCGTCAAACGAGATGTCGGTCGCTTCCTTGTAGCCGTCGGGGAGCGCGAATGCGTCATCGTCGACGACCGCGCTCGCGAAGAAAGGCATTTCGTAGCCGGATTCGTTGATATAAACGCCGATTAAATTGTCGCCTTCAAAGTAGTAGCGCATCATATTGCCGTCCGTGTCTTTTATTTCTTCATAATACACGTCTTTGTATTCTTCAAAATCCCCTCTTCCCGTTTCGGAAAGGGTCGAGCCTAAAATCCTTCTAATCATTGCGTCGAAATAGCTGTCGTACAATTTGTTGATTTTTTCAAGCTGTTCGGGGTTCGAGTTTTTTGTAACGTATGAATTATCTTTATCGTTAAAGATATAGATTACATCGTCGACTACATAAATCTTTCCTTTTATATGACCCATTATGTCCATCTCAACAAAGATTTTCTCGCCTTTTTTTATCATAGCCATTTTCGCGCCTAATATATCCGCGTCCATTGTATATTCGTTTCCGTGTGCCGTTTCATAGAGAGCCAAGACCTTTGAGCCGTTCATTGTGTCGCTCATTATCGGGTCGGCGGTTTTTTCACCTCCACAGGCGGTCAACGCCGATAACATAACCAACATAACTAAGCTTAACGCGAGAGATAATAATTTTTTCATTTTAATTTTTAATTCCCTTCTTTAATTGTTAATTTTTACTTATTAATTTAGATGTTCCCTTTATAATTTGTTTTCTGTTTGTTCATGTTGTTCTTCGCCGAGAAATTTCGGTAAATCCATTCCCGCTTGTTTAAACACTTCACCTAAAGGCGGAACCGCCTTCATCATCCCGCTGATAAAATTGGCGGTCGAGCTTTTCCCTTCTGTATCGTTCCCCGAATCCCATACGGTAACCTTGTCGATTTTGATGTTTTTAATTGCCTCAACCTGTACCCGCATGAGTTCCTCGAGCTTATCGGCTACAATAAGCTTCACCGCGTCTTCCGCGGTTCCCGCCGCTTGTACAAGCTCTTTCATTCCGTCCGCCTGTTTAACAAGGATTTCCTTCGCGCCGTTCGCCTGTGCCTCCATTCTTGCGAATACCGCGTCGGCTTCACCCTTCGCCTTTTCTCTGACAACCTCGGCTTGTGCCTGTGCTTCTATAACCGCCTGTTGCCTTTCGATTTCGGCTTTAATAATGATATCCGCCTGTTGCGTTGCCCGTTCGAGTTCGGCACGCCCCTGCTCGGCTTGTTTTTGTGCAATATACGATTCTTCCTTAGCTTTAGCTGCTTGAACCGCTTCTGCCGTCGTAGCTATTTTCAACGCCTCCGCTTCTTTTTCGCGACGTTGCGCCTCCGACTGTGCAACCTGAACCTTTGCGGCGTTTTCGCCCTCAATTGCCGTTGCGTTCGCGCTCGAAACCTGTACCCTTTGGTCGCGTTGTGCGTGTGCTTCGCCGATTGCACCGTCGCGGTCTTTTTCGGCAACCGACTTTTTAGCGTCGTTAATAGCCTTTGCCGCCGCTTCTTTTCCCAAAGCCTCAATGTATCCCGCCGCGTCGGATATATCGGTTACGTTTACATTGATAAGGCGAAGTCCGATTTTCTTAAGCTCACCCTCGACATTGCTCGAAATCTCTGCCAAAAACTTATCTCGGTTGGAGTTAATTTCCTCAATCTCCATTGTCGCGATTACTAAGCGGAGCTGTCCGAGGATAATATCGCTCGCGAGGTCTTGTATCTCGCTCATTTTAAGCCCCAAAAGACGTTCTGCGGCGTTTTGCATTACACCCGGTTCAACCGATATGCCCACCGTGAATCTCGACGGTACATTAACGCGGATATTCTGCTTTGAAAGCGCATTACGTAGGTCTACGTTAATGGAAATCGGGGTCAAGTCCATATATTGAAAGGACTGTATCACCGGCCAAATGAAGGACGCGCCGCCGTGAATACATTTCGCGCTCCGCGCCTGTCCGTCTTTGTCCGTTCCGACCTTACCGTACTTTACGAGGATTTTGTCCGACGGACATTTTCTGTATCGGGAAAGAATCCACATAAACAACACAAAAAGTACAATTACTCCCGCCATAATTAAGTAGAGTATAATTTCATCCATTTGATAATTTCTCCCTCTGTTTTATTAATATTGTTATATTGCCTCAACAACCAAAACATTTTCACCCAATATATCTATGACCTTTATATCGGTATTATTCGGAATTTCCTCTTCCGACTCGCTTATTGCGTCAAGCTCAACGAGGCGTTCGCTCGTTTGGACGGTGACCTTACCCTTGCCCTTTCCCTTTGGCGGTATTCGAAGGTAGACGGTACCCGTACTCCCTATAAGCTTTTTGACATCGAGCGTCCCCGATTGTGCCAATTTCATCAGGTACATCATAACCCTTGCTATCGCGTACATGGTTGCAAACCCCAATGCCGCCGCGATAATGACCGCCGCCATTAACGGAAGACCGGTACGGTATGTGCAAATCGAAACCCAGCCGAAAACACAGAAAAACGACGAAATCCCCTGTAACGTGAACATACTTGCCGCGCTGAAATCGCCCGAGCCGGATGCATCTGTGCCGTCTCCGTCAAAATCGCCCCCGTCGAAATCGCCGCCGTCAAAATCTCCCCCGCCGTCCGCTCCGTCGCCCGCGCCGCCGACAATTATCAAAATCGCCTGTATAATCAATATCAAAGATGAGGGTAACGCAAAACAAAATAAGATTTGTTCGGTTAGCTCCAACATATTCCACCAATTACTGACCCATTCCATAAAAGTCACCTCTATTATACACTTACAATATCCACTTGTCTATTGTAGAAACTAAGTTACCTATCTCCGGCTTTGACAATTGGGCGTTCACGCCTAAGGATTCGCCTTTTATCTGCATAGTTTCGTCTATTAAGCTCGAGAACAAAATAACCGGAAGCCGTGACAAAATTTTATCGTCTTTTATTAGTTTTGTCAAGCGATGCCCGTCCATTTTAGGCATCTCTATATCGGATATTACCGCGGCTACCTTGTTTTCAATAGGGGTGTCGCTTTGAACCGATTCATCGCGAACTTTAACCAAATAATCCCACAATTCCTGTCCGTCGGGGAAGGACGTCACGTTTGTATACCCCGCCTGTTCAAGGGCTTCGCGAATCATCTTCTTTAAAAGCACCGAGTCGTCCGCCGTCACTATGGGTTTAAAGCTACGCTCGCGGGGGCCCAAATCGGATATCTCGGACATTTGGATTCCCGTTTCCGGATTTATGTCAAAGACAATTTTTTCAAAATCAATTATGGTAATAATTTTATCGGCTATTTTTGTAATTCCCGTGGCGAGTCCTTCCTTGCCGCCGTAAATAGTGCTGTCCGGTTTTTCGATATCGTTCCACCGTATACGATGTATTCCCTCTACCGTGTGTACATGAAAAGCGACGTTAAGCCTATTGAAACCGGTAATCATAAGCATATCGCGGCTTATATCGTCGTGTGCCGGTAACCCCAAATACGCAGGAAGGTTCAACACCGTTATAATCTTATTACGGGGCATAAACACCCCTTCAACGCTCGGGTGGGAATGAGGCATGAAATTAATAGGCTCGTACTTCATAATCTCGGTTACCTTTGCAACATTAATCCCGAAAACATTATTCGCAATAGTAAACTCCATAATCTCTAACTCGTTGGTACCGCTTTCCAATAAAATATCGGTTGACATATTTTATCCTCCCGCATTGTTATAATATCATCAATTATAACACACACATTTAAGGAAGTCAATACACAATATCATAAAGCCGCATAAAATTAAATTTATTCAAAACACCCTATTGAAAATATTTTTAAAATTGATGTTGACAGTCGGGAATTGGTGTGATATAATATGTACAGACAAGAACGGCACCTGCTACCAACAGACGGTCGTTCCGTAAATTCAAGTAACTTGAGAAAACGCCGCCTTTGTTTTAGAGGGTGGCTATTTCTTCTTGTGTATTAAACACAATCCGACAACACCAATGATTACCAATGCGAATTGAAATAAATTGTCTAATGTAATCACGGTATCACCTCCTTAAGAGGAACAACCGCGCCGCCTTGTCCTTTTGTATTCTACACTATAGAGCGGCATTTGTCAACACCTCCGCTTGACGAATTGGTAAACATAAAATTAAATTTATTCAAAAAACACTTGACAAGCGGTGATATTGTTGCTATAATAGCCTTTGTTATGTAAATCCAATTTAGTTTACGGAGAATGAAGCTTTGAAAAAGAATCTCGGTGTGAATATTCTTTTAGATGTTTACGGTGTGCTTTTAACCGACCGTCAGAGGGCAACGCTTGAGCTGTACTACGGCGAGGATTTGTCGCTCGGCGAAATTTCGGAGGAAACGGGTATCACGAGACAGGGTGTGATGAACTGTATCCATAAATCCGAAAAAAAACTTTTTGAATTTGAAACGAGGTTGGGGTTAATACGGAAATTCCGCGAGCTTTCGGAGGATATTGACAAATTAGAGGGCTTAATTATTCAATCGGAAATGACAAATAAAGCCATTTTGGCGGATATAGACGACTTAATTGTGGAGATTAAGGAGAAAATATGACGGGTTTATCGGAAAAATTGGGCGCGGTTTTCAAAAAGCTCAAGGGTAAAGGCAAATTAGGCGAAAAAGATGTTCGCGAAGCAATGCGCGAGGTTAAGACCGCGCTTTTGGAGGCAGACGTAAATTTTAAAGTCACAAAGGATTTTGTCGCGACGGTTACCGAGCGTTGTATCGGCTCAAGGGTTATGGAAAGCCTTACCCCGGGGCAACAGGTAATTGACATTGTAAACGAGGAGCTGATTAAGCTTCTCGGCGGCGAGGTTAAGGCGCGCGCCAATGACGACGCTGTCGACTCGACAGAAGGCGATAAGGCACAAGCGCAGGTGCTGATTACGGAGGAGGCTCTCGGAACCCCCAAATTAATCCACTTTCCGTCAAAGCCGCCTTGCGTCATTATGATGTGCGGGCTACAGGGGGCGGGTAAAACCACCCATTGCGCCAAATTAGCAAAATATCTTAAAGGAATGAGCCGTCGCCCGCTGTTAGTGGCTTGTGACGTTTATCGTCCCGCCGCAATTGACCAACTTAGGATTGTCGGGGAAAAAGCGGGAGCGAGGGTGTTTGATAAGGGGCAGGGTGACCCCGTAAAAATTGCCGAAGAGGGCATTAGATTCGCTAAGGATAACGGGTATGACGTTGTTATTATCGACACGGCGGGTCGCCTTCATATAGACGATACCCTTATGACGGAGCTCGAAAACATTAAAGCGAAAACCACGCCGCACGAGATATTATTGGTTATAGACGCCATGATAGGACAAGACGCCGTTAATACCGCCAAAGCGTTTAACGAGCGGATTGAGCTTTCGGGCGTTATCCTGACAAAATTAGACGGCGATACACGCGGCGGCGCGGCATTATCCGTCTTGGGTGTTACCGGAAAGAGAATAAAATTTGCGGGGGTTGGCGAGAAAATCGACGATTTGGAACCGTTTCGCCCCGAGGGTATGGCGTCCCGAATATTGGGAATGGGCGATGTACTCGGATTAATCGACAAGGCGAAAAGTGCGTATGACGAAAAGGAACAAAATAAGCTTCTGCAAAAGCTTCAAAAGAATCAATTTGACTTTAACGATATGTACAGTCAATATAACCAAATCGAAAAAATGGGCAGTATAAGCGGGCTTCTTAAGCTTATGCCGGGAATCGGCGGCAAAATCAAGGAGGAAGATGTCGACGACCGTCTTTTAGTCCGCTCAAAGGCTATTATCGAATCCATGACCAAAAAAGAGAGAGAACGCCCGTCGTTAATAGACGCAAAGCGTAAAAGAAGAATTGCGGCGGGGAGCGGGACAAAGGTTGAACACGTTAATATTTTGATGAAACAAATGGAACAAATGCAGAAAATGATGAAGAGCATGAAAAAATTCGGCAAAGGAAAACGCGGTATGCCGAAACTTCCCGGCGGAATGAATATTAACGATTTTAAAGATTTTAATATCGGCGATTAAGTCAAAAAGACTCCGGCATAATTTGATGAAAAACGACGATAAAAAATAATAAAACAATGTAAAATAAAAGGAGAGATTTTAACATGGCGGTAAAAATCAGATTAAGACGTATGGGGGCAAAGAAGGCTCCGTTCTACAGAATTGTGGTGGCAGATTCGCGCTTTCCGCGCGACGGACGTTTCATTGAGGAGATAGGGTATTACGACCCGACAAAAAATCCCGTAACGGTAAGCGTTGATGACGAAAAGGTAAAATCGTGGATGAAAAACGGCGCGCAACCTACCGATACCGTAAAAAGACTTCTCAAAAATAAAGGGGTAATCTGATAATGATGAAGGAATTGTTAGTCTCAATCGTTGCGGGGCTTGTTGATGACAAAACGGCGATAAAGGTCGAGGTAGACGAGGTGAACGCAGAAGGAATCACCGTTTACCACCTTAACGTCGCCCCCGACGACATGGGGCGCGTAATCGGGAAACAGGGGAGAATCGCTAAAGCAATACGCACAATAATGCGCGCCGGTTCGGTTCGGGTCAACGAAAAGGTCATGGTTGAGATAGATTAAGAATTTGACCGTTTTGTGCATATTTAACAAAAACATCAATTATATTTTGTTAAATATTTTTCGAGATTTTTATTGATAAATATTATTACTCATGGTATAATGACAGTAACTATTTTTAGTGAATAGGCATTGAACTTAATATTTAATTTTTGAAGGAGGTTACTTAATATTATGAAACTTAAAAAAATAACAACGCTTGTCGTTGTATTTGCAATGATGCTAAGTCTTGCGGCAACGATGACAATTACCGTAAGCGCGAAACCCGCCGCGGCTACCGCGTGGTTTGAATTTGATAAGGCGACCGGCGGTTGGATTGTTAATGACATAAGCAGAGGCGCGAACAGTAAAGGCGAATTTACAGGGGATATGAATTACGGACATCGGGTACAAATAATTCCCAACGGAATTGATGAAAACGACGTGGACGCAATGCCCGACCCCAACGGCTATGAAGTCCTTTTAAGGCTTCCCGGCTTAAAGCCCGGAAAAACCGAGGACGATGAGGATGGCGAATGGTCGTTTCAGGATATTGCAAAGGTAAGCGTGGATTTTGAAATTGAATGGGACAAATGGCCTGCGGAAGACCGCACCGATTTTGAAATCATCACACAGACAAACATACCCGGCGACGACTTTGTACAGCATAAAGCCGGCGGCAATATCGGAGAAATACTCACAAATGCGGGAATAATCGAAGAAAACGACCCCGAAGGAAGAGAACCCACGGACATATCCGAATATCCTTCGCCCGTAACTATGAACGCGGCTCCGAAAATGTATGAACCGGAGTCGAAGTTTGACCCCGCGACGTATGCCGATTTCTTTATAGTCATGGTTACTAACTGGACAAAATGTCCCGTTATCGCTAAGGTGACCCTACTCGACCACAATAATAACATTATTCGTTTGATATGCCCCGACTGTAAAAAAGAACAATGCGTGTGCAACTGCCCCGATTGCGGAAAGGAAATGTCAAAATGCGAATGTAACCCTTGTGAACAATGCGGAAAGTTCCGTTATTTGTGCGATTGTTGCAAAGCCTGCGGCAAAAAGAAAGAGGACTGTACCTGTGAAGTGGTTGCACCACCACCTCCTCCGCCCCCGACAACAGAACCCAAGACTCCCGCTGAAGCAACGGGTAAAAAGTATAAATTACTGACTCCTTTCGAAGAATGGAAGGGAACCGGAACCGCAACGGTGAAAATCGACGCCGCTTTTTCTGCCTTTAAGAAGGTTGTATTGAAAAAAGAAGGCTCACCCGATAAGGACGTTGATAAGGCTAATTATGAAGCCAAAGAAGGAAGTACGATAATCACTTTTAAAGAAGCATATCTTTCCTCATTGGCTAACGGAACCTATAGCTTTGTGGCGATATTCGGCGACAAGGATTATGCCGAGATTCCCCTTACGATAAGCAAAAGCGGAGGGGAAGCGATAACAAAATCTGATGTTACCGGTGCGGCACCCGCCGCCGCCTCAACGACAAAGAAAAATAGCGATACCAACCCAAAAACCGGCGTTACAATTGCGTTTATACCTATTCTTATTGCGGCGGGCGCGTCCGTTGTTGCCGGAAGACGTAGGAAATAGTGCATTGGCAAAGTCCAAGTCAATATATAGTATTTAAAATATTAAACCACTATATATAAAGTGAAATTAATACGTCTCACGATATTGAGGCGTATTAATTTGCTATTTTATTGCAAATTTATTAAAAAACCCTTGACATAATAAAAAACATCTGTTATACTATTTTAGCATAACCTAATTGATAGGCTAAGAAGCGAACACAAACATAGGGAGGTGGAAAATATGGCTAAATGTGAGATTTGCGGCAAGGGCGTAGCTTTCGGAATAAAGCTGTCACACTCGCACAGAAGAACAAACAGAACATTTAAACCCAATGTACAAAAGGTAAAAGCGATTGTTGACGGTACGCCGTGCAGACTTAACGCTTGTACAAGATGTTTGCGTTCGGGAAAAGTTCAACGTAATATCCGCGAAGTGAAAATCGACGAATCGGCAATTTCCGAGGTAATTGATATCGCCGTTGCTAATGACGGTTAATGTAAATTAGGAATCACATACTAAAGAGGTAAATGTTTAAATGAAAGATGGTATTCATCCAAATTATGAAGCGGCCGTTATACGGTGTGCTTGCGGCGAGGTAATCGAAACCCGCTCAACTAAAAAGGAAATTAAGGTTGAAATTTGTTCAAAGTGTCACCCGTTTTTTACCGGTAAACAAAAGCTGGTCGACAGCGGCGGACGGGTAACCAAATTCAACAAGAAATTCGGTCTCAGCCAATAGGCGGAGTCGCGCATGGGCAGAGCCCGCCCCTATAGGGCGGGTTCTGTGTATCTCATTATGTTATGGAACAATATAAAACTGTTTTAAAGCCCGCAAAGGCGCGGTTTGTTGAAAAAAAGTCCGAGTTTATTTCTATGCTCGTTCCGATTATCACCGAAAAAGACGCGTCGTCTGTTTTAGAAGAGACCCGCGCAGCTAACAGAAAATCGCGACATAATTGTTACGGATATATTTTGCGCGATACAAATACAGAACGGTACAGCGATGACGGCGAGCCGTCGGGAACCGCAGGTATGCCCATTCTCGAGGTTTTGAAAAATAATTGTCTTTTTGATGTAATGTGCATTGTTACCCGATATTTCGGCGGCGTTTTATTAGGGGCGGGGGGACTTACCCGCGCCTACTCAAAATCGGCGACTATGGCGGTTAATGAGGCAGATATTATCACAATGTACCCCGCCGCCGCGCTCAAGCTAAAGGGTGCGTATACCTATTACAAAAGGATTAAGACGGCGGTCGGCAAATATGGCGGAATTTCGCAAAACGAAAGCTTTTCCGAGTTTACAGAAATGACGGCGGTCATACGTTGCGAGGCGGTTGACGAGTTTTCAAAATATTTGACCGATATATGCAACGGTTCGGTTATTATCGAATTTGAACGGGAATTATATATTCATTAGGGTGTATACGTATGAACATCAGAGAGCGGACAATTGAAAACGAGCGAGTCATGCTTGCCGAGTATGCCTGTAAATCCGATTGTAACGAGAATCGGCGGGATACGAGTGAGCCGAGCTGTGATATTCGCACCGATTTTCAACGCGACCGCGACAGGATTATTCATTGTAGCTCTTTTAGGCGGCTTAAACACAAGACGCAGGTGTTTTTACTCCCGAAGTCTGACCACTATCGAACGCGACTCACCCACACGCTTGAGGTCGCGCAAATAGCGAGAACGGTTTCGCGGGCGTTGCGACTGAATGAGGATTTAACCGAGGCAATCGCGTTGGGACACGACCTTGGTCATACGCCGTTCGGACATGATGGAGAGCGTGCATTAAGCGCGTTATTTCCCGGCGGCTTTCGCCATAACGAGCAAAGCGTTCGCGTCGTCGATATTATCGAACGCAACGGTGCGGGGTTGAACTTAACCCGCGAGGTGCGCGACGGAATTATGAATCATTCGAGTAAGGCTAAGGCAATTACGCTCGAGGGCGACGTTGTTCGGTTGGCAGATAAAATTGCTTATATTAATCACGATATTGAGGACGCAATTCGCGGCGGTGTGCTTACTAAGGCGGAGCTTCCCGCAAATGCGGTAAGAGTTTTGGGCGATAATAAAAGTAAAAGGATTACTACATTAATTGTTTCGATTATAGAGAACTTCGACGGTGTTATCTGCTACGATGACTCGGTTAAACGGGCGCACGACGAATTGCGCGAATTTATGTTTGAAAGGGTATATATTAACCCAAAAATAAACACCGAAAAGGAAAAAGCAATTCACGTTGTAGAATTTTTATATAGATATTATAACGAGAGGCATGATGAAATGCCGCCGCTTTACCGCGAATTGGCAAATAAGCACGGGGTTGAACGGGCGGTATGTGATTATATATCGGGAATGACCGACGATTTCGCGGTTGAAAGGTTTATAGAATTATGCGTCCCCAAGGCATGGTGATTTTTTAGGAGGTTAAATTTGAAGGATATACTTAATAAGGCTAATCGGCTTATGAACACGGCTAATAATACCGTTTGGAACGCTCGGCGTACTAAAGAAAATGTTGACAGTCTGAACAGAGCAAACCAAAACGCTAAGCAGAGGAAAGAGTCTGAAAAAGCGTTGGAGTGGAAATGTTCCTGCGGAAACAAAAACACCTCTAAATTTTGTGCCGGTTGCGGAAAAGCAAAGCCGGCTTGCCCGAAGTGCGGAGCGGCGGTTACCGGGTCTAAGTTTTGTCCCGATTGCGGGACGGCGATGGATAGTGAATAATGGCTTTACCTGATGAGTTTTTTGACCAAATTCGACAGGCGAACGATATTGTAACGGTGATGAGCGGGTACGCAAGATTAAAAAAAGCGGGGCGGGATTATACTTGTCTGTGTCCGTTTCACTCGGAAAAGACCCCCTCATGCCATGTCTATACAGACAGTCAGAGTTTTTATTGTTTCGGGTGCGGGTTGGGTGGCGATGTTATTACATTTACGCGACTCACCGAGAACCTCGACTATATGGGGGCGGTTCGGCTTATTGCGGAGCGTTCGGGTATCCCCGTTCCGGAGGACGGCGAGGACGGCGAGAAAGCAAAGGCGGAGCTTCGAAAACGCTCGCGTATCTACGAAATGAACAAACTCGCGGCGAAGTTTTTCGTAAACAATTTGTTATCGGAAGAGGGGAAAGCGGGATTGGCTTTTTTGCGGGAACGCGGACTTAACGATAACACAATTCGCAAGTACGGCTTGGGGTACGCCGCGGACTCATGGGATTCGTTGAAGCGGCATATGAATTTACACGGATACGGCGACGCCGAAATGATTGAGGCGTCTTTGCTCAAGCAAAACGAACGCGGAAACATATACGATATGTTCAGGGGGCGGGTTATGTTCCCCGTTATAGACCGACTTAAGAACATAATAGCTTTTTCCGGAAGGATAGTCAACGACGACGGAAAAAGCGGAAAATATGTCAACTCGGCGACGACCCCCGTCTATACAAAGGGGAAGCATCTTTTTTCTATAAATTTTGCAAAAAATTCTAAAAAAGACTGTGTCATTCTTTGCGAGGGGAACATGGACGCGGTAACGCTTAATCAAGCGGGCTTCGACAATGCCGTGGCAATCTTGGGGACGGCGTTGACCCCGGAACAGGTTAGGAATGAGCTTCGTTTTTATTGGGAGGGGAAAAAGGCGGTTATTGCTTACGATTGTGACAAGGCGGGGGCTAAGGCAACCGAAAAAACAATCGGTATGCTTAATCAGGCGGGTATGTCTGCAAAGGTGTTGGAGCTTCGAGGGGCAAAAGACCCCGACGACTACATAAAAATGTTTGGTGCGGAGAGCTTTGCGACGCTCGTAGATAAATCAATCCCGGTAATATCCTTTAAGCTGAACCAATTTAAAGAAAATGCAGACACGGATACACCCGAAGGGCGGGCAGATTATCTCAGAAAAGCGGTTGAATTTCTTTCGGAAATCAACAACCAATATGAGCGACGGGTATACGTTTCGGAGTTAGCGGAGGATTGTAAGGTTTCGGTAGACTGGATAGAGGAGCAAATTGGAGCGAAAAGGAAATCGAATCGCTATTTTCAACAAAAAGACGACAGGAAGGCTCTACTTAAATCGACAACAAAACGCGACGAAATAAACCCCGATTCGAATAGGTTTCCCGCAGAAGTGAGAGCCGAAAACGGCATTATAGCGTTTTTGTTTCACTCGCCGGACAAGCTCCCCCTCATCTTGCGTAGATTAAATCCCGTGGATTTTCCTACCGTATTTAATCGAAAATTGTTTGAAACGCTTATATTAAGGCTTACTAAAAGACAATCTATAGATATATCGTCGCTCGGGGGCGAATTTTCGGCGGAAGAAGTGGGTAGAATAAAAAAGGTTAAAATTGACAATGCCGATTTGCCCTTTACCGATGAACGATTAAACGATTATATTAATGTATTAGTCGAGCTTAAACAAAAAGCGAACAAAAAAACCTCTGACGAAATGACAAACGAAGAGGCTTTGGAATATATTAATAAACGGGTTAAAAGAGGAGGTTAGGATTATATGAACGATACCACAAAAGGGGTACTTAAAGACCTGCTCGACCAAGGTAAGTCGACCGGTAAGCTCTCCACAAAAGAGATAACCGATTTTTTAGAAGAACTCGAGTTTAATGTAGAACAAATCGACAAGCTTTATGAGGATTTTGAAACCCTTAATATCGAAATTGTCGATGACTACGCAACGGATAACGACCTCGACTCGGCATTGGACTTTTCATCTGAGGACGACCTCGATATGGCGTTATCGACCGAGGGGGTTTCAATAGACGACCCCGTAAAAATATACCTTAAAGAAATCGGGCGGGTTCCTCTTTTGTCCGCAGAAGAGGAAATCGAATTAGCCACCCGTATGATACAAGGTGATACTTATGCGCGCAAAAGGCTGTCCGAGGCAAATTTACGTCTCGTCGTAAGCGTTGCAAAAAAATATGTAGGGCGCGGTATGCAATTTCTTGACCTTATTCAAGAGGGGAATCTCGGGCTTATTAAAGCCGTGGAAAAATTCGATTATACAAAAGGGTTTAAATTTTCGACATACGCAACCTGGTGGATTAGACAGGCGATTACAAGGGCAATAGCTGACCAGGCGCGGACAATACGTATTCCCGTCCATATGGTGGAGACGATTACAAAGGTAAAAAAAGCGTCGTCGCTTCTGCTCCATAAAAACGGGACAGAGCCGACCCCAGAGGACATAGCGAGAGAGCTTAATATGCCGGTCGAGAGGGTACGCGAGATAATCCGAATTGCACAAGACCCCGTTTCGCTCGAAACGCCGATTGGCGAAGAAGAAGATTCACATTTGGGCGATTTTATCCCCGACGACGACGCCCCGGCACCCGCCGAAGCCGCGTCGCACACACTTTTAAAGGAACAGCTTTCGGACGTTTTAGAAACGCTCACGGACAGAGAAGCGCGTGTATTGCGGTTGCGGTTCGGGTTGACCGACGGAAGAATGAGGACTTTAGAAGAGGTGGGGCGCGAGTTTAACGTCACACGGGAAAGAATCCGCCAAATTGAAGCTAAGGCATTAAGAAAACTCCGTCACCCGTCGAGAAGTAAAAAATTAAAGGACTTTTTAGACTGACAGCTTAATATACTCATTAACTGCTAAATTTTGCAGTTAATGAGTATATTATATATTAATGCTATATAAAGGTGGTGAAAACTCGACATGAACGACGCTCAATTAACGCTTTATTCAAAGCTTATCGCCACCGCCATGAAGGGCGGCGATATGGATAAGGTGTCCGAGCTTTACGGAAAGGTATCGGCTACCGCGTCAATGGAGGAGGCGGCAAAATTAGAGGGAATGATTGCCGCAAATATGGGGTAATTTATGGCAACTGCTATATAATAAGCTTTTTTCGCAACCCGTGCAGAATTATTCTTATTATAACCGCGATAATTCCAGCCCCCGCAACAATTATACCCGAATAGAGAACTATGCTTTCGGTACCCGAAAACGCGCTCATAATTGAATTCATCGTCGCCGCGTCTACCCCAAATTCGCTTATGATTCTTCGCGAAATCAAATCCGCGCCAATTAATCTACAGGCTATGAAAACCCCGCCGGAAACGATAAAGGGTATTCCGAAATATAAAAGCGTGTTTGAAATACGGCGACGATTTATAACCGCAAGAAGTGCGATAAGTATGACAATAACGGCGATAAGCGAAACGAGCGATATAATCGGTTGATTATCGACGATAGAAAACGCATTCCTGATTAAAAATGTATCGGGGGTGTCTGTCGCCAAGTCCCACGTAAGGGCGTCAAGCCCCGATTCGGTGAGGACTTTTTTTATGTCGTCAAAATCGGACTCGACAAGAGTGTATGATGTTATATCTTCAATCTCGTCCTTATTATCTTGAATAAGCTCTACAATTCGCGCAGATGTAACGATAACGCCCGAATCGTTACCCGTTATATATCCCGCGCCGTCGTCAATTATCGCACCGAGAAAGCTTCTGAAAACGTCGCTTTGAAGAAGCTCGCGAATGTGGTCGCTCTCTACGCCGAATATCTCTCTGTAATAATCGTCAATTGTTCCGTAAATCGCGTCGGGAAGAGCAATTCTTGCGTCAACCCCGGGAATTGTAACATATTTCTCGTTCACAAACCCGGGAACGGATATACTTGAAAAATCGACCTCCTCGGTAATAACCTTTGCCGCGGCTTTTACCGCCTTTTTCTGTATGCTTTCGTTTAAGACAAACCACGCCTGTCCCGCGGTCACCGCGATAAACAGCATAATCGAAAGTATTATCCCGAGTATTGCGATTAAAGGATTTCTCCTTCGTTTTTTCTTTTCGGGAACGGGTTTCTCGGTCTTAACGGCGGCAACCGCTATTGCCGATTCGTCCTCGGGTTCGTCTTTGAACTCTTCACTAAACTCTTCATCGTTATCGTTTGTATTATCGTCGCTCGATTCAATATTGAGTTCTTCTTTGAGTTTTTCTTTGAATTCTTCTTCGTTTTCGTCAAATTGCTCATTGCTGTAGCTGATAATAGGTTGTTTTGCAATAGAAGAGTCGGCGGGCGGGCTTTGCTCGTCCATAGGCTTGACAACATTATTAAAAGCGTGTGCGAGTGCCGCCCCGCATTTGTGACAGAATAACGCGTCGTCATTTATCACCTTTGTCCCGCATTGTGTACAATAATAACTCATTTATGAACTCCTTTTTTTGAACCGCAAAAAGCTTTGCGAAATCAGTCAAGCTCTCGAGTGAAATAAATTCGCTCGTAAACTCTATTTTAACTTTTACTTTTTAAAAACATCTTTTAAAATATCGCGGGCGTCCCATACATACTGTACGCCCGAAAATACATTAAGAGCTACGCATATATACATTAAAGCGTTACCGATTGGCGCGAGAAGTAAATCGGGTCTGTTTAAAACGGTCGTTGTGCCTTGAATCTCAACCTCAAATTTTACAAGCCCATAGCTGTTTAAAAGCCATAACCCCATAATAAAGCATATCGTTATCATTGTGATTGCGGTTTTCACCTTGCCCGATGTTCGGGCGGGGATAACGAGCTTTTCCTCGCTTTGAACCGCCGCGAGACGTATAGCGGATATGATAAAATCCCGCGCTAATATTACGACGACGACCCACGGTTGAATCCACCCTTTTCCCGTAAAACAAACCAACGCGCTCATAACGATGATTTTATCGGCAATAGGGTCGAGAAATTTGCCAAATTCGGTTATCATCATTCGCGTTCTCGCAATGTACCCGTCAAAATAATCGGTAATGCTCGCGCCGATAAAGATTAAAAGGGCAATTGTGATATTATGCGGAATATTGTCGATTGATATAAATATCACAAATAACGGGACG
The DNA here is from genome assembly GCA_009783205.1 of Oscillospiraceae bacterium. Classification (GTDB taxonomy): domain Bacteria; phylum Bacillota; class Clostridia; order Oscillospirales; family Ruminococcaceae; genus Ruminiclostridium_E. The sequence goes on along the minus strand of WRHO01000005.1, from coordinate 36,210 downwards.
AGAAAAATTCTGAGTATTGTAAGCTTGTTTGCTAAATTAATTGAATCGTTAAGCTCAATAACGACGTCGATTATACCTCTGATAAAATCTCTAAGCTTTATAAAAAATTTGTTCACAGCATTACCCCCACGAGGTTATTATCCAAATTATCGGTTATTTCGACCTTAACAAATTGACCGATAACCGGTTTTGCTCTCGATTTTACCGATTCGGATAGGGTAAAATAAATCATCGAGTCTATTTCGGGTGCCTGTCCGTAGAAGCGACCAAAGAAAAACTCCGCATATTTGTCAAACCCCTCGACGACAACCTCATGCTCGTTTCCGATTAATGTATTAACAAACTCGGCAACCCTTATGTCCTGTTGCTCTAAGATGATTTTTTGGCGGCGTTCGCGCTCTGCGGGGTCTATTTGGTCGGGCATTTCTGCGGCGGCTGTCCCCTCCTCCTCCGAATAAGCAAAACAACCGAGATAATCAAACCGCGTTTCCTTCGAATGTACAAATTCGGCTAACTCGGTGAATTGTTCCTCCGTTTCGCCGGGGAAGCCCACTAAAACGGTTGTACGCAAGACCAACCCGGGAATTGATTTACGAAGCCGTATAATTAAGTCGGTCAGCATTTGCTTAGTACCCGTGCGGTTCATTGCGGAGAGAACGTCGTCGCTGCAATGTTGAATCGGTATATCGAGATACTTAACAATCTTTTGCTCGCTTTTTATCACCTCAATAAGCTCGTCGGTAATGTGCTGTGGATAACAGTATAACAGACGAATCCATTTTAGTTTGTCGATTTTAGTCAGTTGCTTTAAAAGAATTGTCAGTGAAGAGCCGGTTGCGTCTTTTCCGTAATTTGTAACATCTTGTGCCACAAGAATCAACTCTCTCACCCCGTTTTCGACAAGGTTTTTTGCCTCTTCGATTATGTTTTCAATCGGTCGGGAACGATATTTCCCTCGAAAAAGCGGAATCGCACAATAGGAGCAACGATTGTCACAGCCGTCGGCAACCCTCAAATAAGCATAATGCGGCATTGTTGAAAGAAGGCGTTCCCCCTCCATACAATGATTTTCGATATCTCCGAAAAGCATGGCTCTTTTATCGAGAAGAACGGTGTTAATCGCCTCGACAATATTTGCGTTATCCGACAACGCAAGAACGCCGTCAACCTCCGGAAATTCCTCCGCAACCTGTTGCTTGTACCGCTCGGCGAGACAACCGGTGACGATAATTTTCTTATTAATACCGTCTTTTTTACGCGAGGCGGCTTCTAAAATCTCTTCAATTGCCTCTTCCTTTGCCGATTGAATAAAGCAACAGGTGTTGATGATGACGACATCTGCCGTTCCCGGCTCAACAACTAAACGATACCCCGCCTTTGCAATTTTCGCGAGCATAAGCTCCGCGTCACATTGATTCTTGGGACAGCCGAGAGAAACGACCGCAACCCTTGATGTATTAATTTTAATCATATACTCCTTAAAGGCTTATAATTCATCGGGAGAAAATTCTTCAAAGTTTTCCTCATCTTCTATAAGTATTGCTTTTCCCGCTTTTTTGGGGGCTTTTTTTGAACGTGCGGGTTCTGCGGGTGCGGGGGTAGCTTCTGTCGCCGTTTCGCTCGCGGCGACTTCGGGGGCGTCGTCAAAAATATCAACCGTTTCGGATTTTTCTCGAACCTTTGTTTCAATTTCGTCCATTAAATCGCGATTCTCCAAAAGGTAGTTCTTTGCGTTTTCGCGCCCCTGTCCTAAGCGCATATCCCCGTGATAATACCACGCGCCGCTTTTTTTACAGACGGCTAAATCTACGGCTAAATCGAGAATTTCTCCGACCTTTGAGATACCCGTACCGTAAATCATATCAAATTCACAGGTTTTAAACGGCGGCGCGACTTTATTTTTTACGACCTTACATCTCGTTCTGACTCCGATTTGTTCGGAGCCGTCCATGATTTTTTCGCTCGTCTTGCTTACTTGAATCCTGACCGACGCGTAGAATTTGAGGGCGCGACCGCCGGGCGTCGTTTCCGGGTTCCCGTAGCCGCCGATTTTTTCGCGTACTTGATTTATAAAAATTGCGGCTGTACCCGTTTTTGAAATAATACTTGTTAATTTACGCATAGCCGCCGACATCAACCGCGCCTGTTGCCCTACATGAGAATCCCCCATTTCGCCCTCAATCTCGGCGCGGGTAACCATTGCGGCTACCGAGTCGAGAACGATTATATCAATTGCACCCGACCGCACAAGCCGTTCCATTATTTCAAGAGCCTGTTCCCCCGTATCCGGCTGTGACACAATTAATTCGTCAACATTTACGCCGAGCTTTTTTGCATAAACGGGGTCGAGCGCGTGTTCAACGTCGACAAACGCCGCCGTTCCGCCTAATTTTTGCGTTTCGGCGATTGCGTGAAGCGAAACGGTTGTTTTACCGCCCGATTCCTGTCCGTATATTTCGATAATTCTCCCCTTCGGGAGACCGCCTATACCCAACGCCAAATCGAGATTTAGCGAGCCGGTCGGTGTAGATTCGATATTCATGCGATTTTTGGAATTCATGAACATTACCGCGCCTTCACCGAAGTCCTTTTCTATTTGAGCGATTGCCGACGCCAACGCTTTTTTGCGTTCCTCACCCGTTGTCGCCTTTACCGGTACCGATTTTGTTGCCTTTGCTTTTGCCATAATACAGACCAATCCTTTCCTTTTATAAAGACAAGTATATCAAAAAAAACATTTTTTTGCAAGTCTTTTTGAATTTTTTACTTGACAAACCCGTAACAATTGTGATATTATATTATTCGGTCGACAAAAACTTGGCAACCGACAACTGTCAACTGTCAACTGTCAACTGTCCTTTAGGGGCGTGGTGTAATTGGTAACATGACGGTCTCCAAAACCGTTGTTCAGGGTTCGAGTCCCTACGCCCCTGTCAGAGCCTGTGTAGAAATGCTAAACAGGCTCTAAATTATTCAGGAGGTCTTTTTCTATGTTAAACAGAGCTATATCCGAAAAATTCAATCTTTGGCTTAATAAAGCTTCCGACGATGCCGATTTACTAAAGGAATTGAAAAAAATTGACAAAAAGCTGAAGGAAGCCGTCAGCAGTAACGACAAGGAGGCGATAAAACAGATTGAGGGCGATTTAGAAGACCGCTTTTACTGTGACCTCGAATTCGGGACGGGCGGGCTTCGCGGAATTATCGGCGCGGGTACAAACCGCATTAATCACTATATTGTTGCGCGCGCAACACAAGGCTTAGCCGATTTTGTCAAGACACATTCTTCTCCTAATTCCGATAAACCGTCGGTTGCAATTGCCTTCGACAGCCGTCACAAATCGGCTTATTTCGCGAGAGTTGCGTCTCGCGTTTTGGCGGCTAATGATATAAAATGTTACGTCTATAAAGAGATTATGCCCACCCCTATGCTTAGCTTTGCGGTGAGGCGGCTTAAATGCAGCGCGGGAATAGTCATTACCGCGAGTCATAATCCTTCACAATATAACGGCTACAAGGTATACGGAAGCGACGGGTGTCAGTTGAATCTGAGAAATACCGAGGTTATAGTCAACCGAATCAATAAGCTCGACCTTTTTGACGAGGTTAAATTGGCGGATTTTGACAATGCGTATGACGAAGGCTTAATAACAAGTATTGACGGCGATATAATCGACGAGTACATCAATACCGTTAAGGAACAGGCAATTCACCGTAATATATGCGCCGGCTCGGGGCTTAAAATCGCATATACCCCCTTAAACGGCGCGGGGCTTAAGCCGGTGTGCCGAATTCTTAAGGAAACCGGTATTAACGATGTAGCAATTGTCGAGGAACAGGAGACTCCCGACGGCTCGTTCCCCACCTGTCCCTATCCTAACCCCGAGTTTGAGGCGGCGTTAAAATTAGGGCTCGATTTGGCAAAACGAGAGGGTTCCGACCTTTTATTGGCAACCGACCCCGACTGTGACCGAGTAGGAATCGCCGTGCGGAATAGGGTGGGCGACTACGAATTGTTCAGCGGGAACGAGGTTGGGGCGTTAATGCTCGAATATATCTGTCGCGAACGCAGAGAGGCGAACAGTATGCCGTTGAACCCGGTTGCCGTAAAATCAATCGTTACTACGGCAATTGCGGATAAAATCGCGACAAAATATAAGGTCAAGCTTGTGGACGTTCTTACGGGGTTCAAGTTTATAGGCGAAATCGCGGGAAATCTCGAAAAAAACGGGGAACAGGAGCGGTTTATATTCGGCTTCGAGGAAAGCATAGGCTACCTTCCGGGCAATTATGTGCGCGATAAAGACGCGGTTTGCGCGTCAATGATTATATGCGAAATGGCGGCGTTCTACAGGCGAGAAGGCAAAACGCTCATCGACGCCCGCAAAAAAATGTACGAGGAATATGGGTATTACTATAACGATACACAAAATGTACAATTCGCGGGACAGGCGGGCGCGACTCAAATGAAGCAAATTATGGATAAGCTCAGAAGGTCTTGTCCCAAACAAGTTAACAACACGGATATTGACTTTTTCACCGATTACTCGGAACAGGTTGTTAAAAACCGCAATGACGCGCCTAAAAATACCGGTCTTCCGAAGTCTAACGTAATAAAGTTAGATTTAGCCGACGGCTCGGTAATCATAGCTCGTCCGTCGGGTACAGAGCCAAAGTTGAAGATTTATTATACCTGTATCGGTGAAACGCGGGAAGAAGCCGTTAAGCTACAGAAACGGATAATGGAAGATTTTTCGGCGTTAATCGGCATTTAATACTAAAAACGGTTCAAATATTTAGTTAATTTGTATATTGACTAAATATATAGTTTAATGGTAAAATATAGTAAGGCAACCTCCGAAAACCTATTTCGTGTAATCGTCGAGATGAAAATTTCGTCAGACGAGGCGATTTTTCTGCGAATATCCGTTGATATTTAAAGAAAAATCAACGAAGTATGGCGGGATTTTTCGCTGGCGAGTGCCGGAAGAGGTTTTCGGAGGTTGCCTTAAGGTGTATACAGTTGCATCAAATTATTTTAAATGGAGGACTAATAAAACTATGAAATTAAGTAAGAGGATTTTAGCGGTATTACTCGCGGCGGCTATGTTGTTCGCTTTGGCGGCTTGTGGAGAGAAAGACCCGGCAACAAATAACGGAGCTTCCGATACCGAGCCGGCGGCAAACGACAATGTTGATGATAATCAACCCGAACCCGTCGAGGACGACGATTTTGAACCTTCGACATTTGTCGATTTTGCGGTAATGTCGTTTAACAACCGCGAATTTACAATTCCCGCGGGTACCGATATAAAAGCCGGGGATAACATGAACGCAAATCACGGCGCGGCGGACGCAATAAGAATCATAGGATTTCAAGGACACGGAGAACCCGAAGGCGGGTTTGCGGACGGAACGGACAGCACATGGCAAATCCTCATTTCGCAAAACGGCGAATTTTGGGAAAATATTGAACGTATAGAAGCGGAGTTTTACCTCGAAGGCAAGGGCGACGTTGAAGCCGAGAATATCAGCAATGTTGAAAAATTTTATCAGGGTGGTGCGTTATGGAGCTTTGCTTGGTATAACGACGGGGATAATATGCTCGCCGAATTTAGCGAAGACAATGGCGGCGACGGGTTCCACTGGGGTAACAGAATGAAGGCGGTTTGGGATTTCCCGTCATTCGTCGACCTTCACGTTAATGATAAGGGTTTGAGCAGAGAGGATTTCGCAATGCCCCCCACTCCCGAAGACCCCGAAGATGACGCGAGCGACAAATTGGGCGGCGGCGTCAATAAATTCGGCTTACAAATCCAAACCGATAACCCAGTCGATGATATCTCGGCGAGAATCATATGGACTGATGTAAAAATTTATGTCAGAGATTTAGACCTTTTTAAGAGATTTGTTGATGAAGTAACCGAGGTTACGGGCGTCGAAATGTCCGAAGGTGCTATGAACAGCGTTATTGAAGTAGCTTGACGCTCATTCACAAAAAAGGCAGGTGATTTTTATGAATCCGGCAACGGGTGTTGATTTTGTCGGGGCGATTATTGCCGCGTCGGTGGCTTTGGTCGTCTTAGTCGGACTTTTCGTATTAGGAAAGATGAAGAAAAAATAATAAAAAAAGCGACCGTAACGGTCGCTTTTTTATTATTACTGTCAATTTATACTCCTTATCTGCTAAATTTTGCAGTTAAGGAGTATATCACTACTCGTATACATTTTTACCGCGATAACGCGCAATTGACGCTACATCTTTATCGCCACGCCCCGATAGATTGACTATTACGCAATCCTCGGCGGAAAATTCATTGGCGATTTTTATAACATGAGCGACGGCGTGCGCCGATTCAATGGCGCATATAATGCCTTCGGTGCGAGCCAAGTATTCGAACGCCGAAACCGCCTCTTCATCTGTGACCGGTACATATTCTGCGCGCCCGCTGTCGTTAAGCTCGCTGTGTTCGGGCCCGATTCCCGGGTAATCCAGCCCCGCCGATATGGAGTATACGGGTGCAATTTGTCCGTTTTCATCTTGACAAAAATAGGTCTTCATTCCGTGGAAAACGCCAACCGCTCCCTTTGTAATTGTAGCGGCGTGGTCATCGGTGTCGACCCCTCGTCCCGCCGCTTCACAGCCTATTAAGCGGACGCTTTTATCCTCGATAAAGCCGCGAAAAATCCCCATTGCGTTGCTTCCGCCGCCGACGCAGGCTATAACCGCCTTTGGAAGCTCGCCCTCGAGTTCTAAAATCTGTTTACGGGCTTCTTTTCCGACAACGCTTTGTAAATCGCCGACAATAAGCGGGAAAGGGTGCGGCCCGACGGTTGAGCCTATGACATAGTGCGTATCCTCAACCCGTCTTGTCCACTCGCGCATTGTTTCGTTTACCGCGTCTTTAAGAACCTTTGTCCCGCTTGTTACCGAGTTGACCTTCGCCCCCAAAAGCTCCATACGATACACGTTAAGCGATTGTCGAACGATATCCTCTTCACCCATGAAAATTTCACATTCCTGTCCGAGAAGTGCCGCCGCCGTAGCCGTAGCGACGCCGTGTTGACCCGCGCCGGTTTCCGCAATTACGCGAGTTTTGCCCATTTTCTTCGCCAATAAGCATTGTCCGAGAACATTGTTAATTTTATGAGAGCCGGTATGGTTGAGGTCTTCGCGTTTAAAATAAATCCTCGCGCCGCCCAAATCCTTTGACATCTTCTCGGCAAAATATAATAAAGAAGGACGCCCCGCATATTCTTTCAAGAGCTTGTCCAACTCTCGATTAAACTCGGGTTCGTCTTTATAAAACTTATACGCCTTTTCTAAGTCGTGAATCTCGTTCATTAATGTCTCGGGTATATACTGCCCTCCGAATTGACCAAATCTTCCCTCCATCGCCGAACCCCTCCTCTTACTTTGTTTTTTATTCTGTTTTACAGTATACAACAATGTTATTATTTTGTCAATAGTTTTATAATTATATGTTGATATATCGCCCGATATATGATATAATTCAAATCTACAGGAGGCATTTATACAATGAATCTAAAGAAATATTATTTAGCAACAACGCTCATGGCATTAATCATCTCCCCTTTAGTTATATCGTTTGCGGCGTTTATGGGGGTGCTTTTATCATTACCCGCGGTCTTTTCGATTATCATTACGATTCCGCTGTTAATTCCAATGTGGAGCATATTTGCCGCAAAGGTAAAGCTTCCCGAAAAAACGTCACAGCTTTTATTTCCTTTTTTAATTATGTTTTGTTATTATATGGGGGTTTGGATTGTTCTTTTCGGGTTATCGGGATATCGCTTTTACAGAGAGCCTTTTGAAGGCGTTTTCCACATAATGACAATTCCTTTTTTATTCGTTAATTTCTTTTACAGCTTTTCGGGAGAAGGCTACGGCTATTTCCCCGTTATTGTTTCGGCTACAACGGCGATAACGATGATAACCGTATTAATCACCCGCAAACGTAAAAAGAACGATTTAGTCTTCGATGGGAAAACGATAGTTTACGGAGCTTTATTTGCTATTTTAATATGCGCCGCCGTTTTTCAACATTTTGAACGTAACGCAAAGGTTTTAAGTAAGGAAGATTACAATGTCGAGCGTATTCGCGACGAGGTTGATTTGTATAATTATCAGCCGTTTAGAGAACAAAGAAACGCACAAGATGAGTTTTATGAATCGGATTCGGAAAAGGCGCGATATGCCGCTTCGGTCGCATATGAAACGGAAAATTTGTTAAAAACGCTCGATGAGCAACCCACGGTTACATTCGAAGGCGATTACCCGCGACTCGACGGTGCGACGGCGGCATACCCCGTCTACGCGGCTATGACACAGGCTTTATACAAGGGGTTGGACGAAAGGACGGTCAATAACTATGTGAAATGTTCAACCACCGACGAGGCATACGAACGACTCATTCGCGGCGAAATTGATGTTTTTTTCGGGGCGCAGCCGTCACAACAGCAAATTGCTTCAGCCAACGAAAACGGACTTCAATTTGAATTAACGCCAATTGCGAAAGAGGCTTTTGTTTTCTTTGTAAACAAAGAAAACCCGGTTGATAGCCTTACGCCCGAGCAAATACAGGATATTTACCAAAAGAAGACTACAAACTGGAAAAAAGTCGGCGGAAAAAACGAAAGAATTATGCCTTTTCAACGGCCGGAAAACTCCGGAAGTCAAACAATTATGCTCGCCGCGGTTATGAAGGATAAGACTTTACCACCGCCACTTTGGGAGGAATCTGCCGACCTTATGGGCGGAATGATTAGCCGCGTTGCCGAATACAGAAATTATGCGTCCGCAATAGGGTATTCATTTCGATATTTTGCAACCGGCATGAAGCCTAATCAAAACATAAAGCTTTTATCTGTTGACGGTATTGCGCCGACCGTCGAGAATATACAAAACTCAACTTATCCGTTCACGGTCGAGGTTTACGCCGTTACTACAAATGAAGCCGAGCAGGATAAAAAAAGCGAAAATATAAAAAAACTTCTCGATTGGATTTTATCTGAACAAGGGCAAAGTTTTATTGAAAAATGCGGGTATATTCGCATATAGAATATAACAGCTCCGCCGCGACTATAGTCGCGGCGGCTTTTGCGATTATTTCATATGGTCTTTATCCTTCGGCATCTCCTTCGGTTTCTCTTTTTCTTCATCGCGCTCTGCGTCTGCCTTGGAGCATTGTACCGTACCGTGCGGGTGTTCGGGCGGCGCGTAGAATGAGCATATTTTCAACGGGCATCTGCCTGTGTTGACAATATTATGCCACATTCCGGCGGGAACAAAAACGCACGAATCCTCACAGACCGCCTTTTGAAAATTCAACCGGTCTTTTTTCGGCCCCATACAACACATTCCCCTTCCGCACTCGATAAGCAAACACTGGTCGGTATCGGGGTGTTTTTCCAACCCGATGTCTTCTCCCTCGGGAATACACATCACCGTACATTGTAGGTGTTTCCCCGTCCAAATTGTGTTTCGAAAATTCATGTTACATCTCGCGTCGTTAGAAATGTTCGTGACGAACGGCTCCGGCCCGCAATCCATGTTGCAGCTTTTGTTTCGGTTTATGTAGTTATTCAAAACTAAACCACCTTTCATAAGTTATTTGTGACAGTATATGCTTATAAAATAATTTTCGTTACTGTTATAGGGAACATCTGAATTATGAGCGGCTTAGGAGCAGATAAATCAGCTTGACAAGCGGGCTTTTATGTGGTATAACTATTTTATGATATAATTTGAGGGGGCGATTATGAATTATACTTTAATGCACGGAAAAATTCCTGTTGCTGAAATTGAGATTTTTGAAGAAACCGCAACAATATTAAAAATAGGTAAGGTTTTTGCCCCCGAACATTTACCCGTCGGTATAGGCTTTGTCAACGACTTACCAAACAGAGGAAATTTGAACGAATGGTGGAGCGGTCGGTCAATTCCCGCAAGCAGACAAAATTTTCGTGAGGCTATGGAAAACTTAGGCGTTTCTTCTTCGGGTAAACTATTAACAAAATGCTTCGGGCTTTCTCTTTCAGACCAATATTGGGTAAACCCCACAGAAAAACCTCTCAAATGGGAAGATATAAACTTTTTTGATAACCCTTTTTCAGAAGATGTGGGAAATGTTTTGTTTGGAAATCCGCCGCAAGGAAATGATATTAACCTTTCTTCCCCCGATAACACTTCTGACGGTTGGTTAAAAAAGAAGTGGAAAATTATTGACGGGGAGCGATGTTTGATAAAAGGCGGTAGCGGTATAGAGTTACAAGAGCCTCTTAATGAGGCTATGGCGACCTCTGTTATGAAACGCTTAAACATAGAACACGTTCCTTATATTGTTGCGTGGGAAAATGAAGCTCCTTTTAGCATTTGCAAAAATTTTATAGACTCTCAAAAAGATTTAGTCAGTGCATTTAATATAAACAGTACACAAAAAATGAAAAATAGTGTTTCGGCATATCAACATTTTTTAGATTGTTGTCAAGTGTTAGGTATACCAAATGCACAAGAGAATATTGATAAAATGCTTGTTGTTGACTATCTAATCGCCAACAGAGACAGACATTATAATAATTTCGGTGCTATCCGTAACGCAAAAACGCTTGAATGGGTAGGAGTTGCCCCTGTTTTCGATAGCGGTACTTCTTTTTGGAATGATAAAAGCTCAAGTGCAATGCTTAAAATTACTAAAACCGAAAGCAAGCCTTTCCGAAGTACGCACGAGGAACAAATTAAGTTGGTAAAAAGCTTTTCGTGGCTTGATTTGTCCGCTTTAAACGGTATAGAAGACGATTTTTTTCATATTCTTTCGTTATCTTCACATATTGATGAAAAACGCAGAAATAGTATTTGCAGCGCGTTTAGAAATAGAGTCGAAAGTCTAAGAAAGCACATTAAAGACATTGAAGATATTAAAGACGTTGAGGCATAATATTTTTAATATTTGTAAATTTACCTATTGACAAACCGGAAAAGTATTGATATAATACTTTTGGCACTCTGATTAAGAGAGTGCCAAAACAAGATGTTTTTACAATTGTAGGAGGGTAAAATGGCTAAAAAACAGTTTAAAGCGGAGTCAAAACGACTTTTAGAGTTGATGATTAACTCTATTTACACACACAAGGAGATTTTTTTGCGGGAGCTTATATCCAATGCGTCCGACGCTATGGACAAGTTGTATTATAAGTCGATGACCGAAAATCTCGGATTAACGCGCGGCGAGTTTGAAATCAATATAATCCCCGACAAAGAGGCGAGAACGCTAACGATTACCGATAACGGGATAGGTATGACAAAGGACGAGCTCGAAAAAAATCTCGGCGTTATTGCCCAAAGCGGAACGCTCAAATTCAAAGACGATATTGCGGAAAACGGCAATGTCGACGCTTCTAAACCCGATACGTCCGACGATATATCGGTTATAGGACAATTCGGGGTGGGGTTTTATTCGGCGTTCATGGTTGCAAAAAAAGTAATCGTAAGCTCAAAACAATACGGCGCGGAGGACGCGTTTGTTTGGACTTCCGAGGGGGCGGACGGTTATACAATTAATTCATGCGATATGGATTCATACGGAACGAGTATAACCTTGTATATAAAAGAAAACACCGACGACGAACGATATGAGGAGTTTCTCGAACAGTACAGGATTAAGAATTTAATCGGAAAATACTCCGACTATATCCGTTATCCTATTAAAATGGAGATGAAGTCGAGCAAATTAATAGAAGGAACGGAGGATTCCGAAAATCCCGAATATGAAGACGTTATCGAAACAAAAACGCTCAACAGTATGGTTCCCGTTTGGAAAAAGAACAAATCGGAGCTTAAAGACGAGGATTATCATAATTTCTATAAGGACAAATTTAACGATTTCACCGAACCGCAAATGATTATCCATGATAAAACCGAGGGCGGGGCGACCTATTCGGCTTTGATGTTTATACCGAAAAAGGCACCGTTCGATTATTATACAAAGGAATACGAGAAGGGCTTACAATTGTATTCGAGCGGGGTCATGATTATGGAGAAATGCGGCGATTTACTCCCCGACCACTTCTCTTTTGTCAAGGGGTTGGTTGATTCCGAGGACTTGTCGCTCAATATATCCCGCGAAATGCTTCAACACGACAGACAGCTAAAGGTAATCGCAAAGAGTATTGACCGTTCCGTACGTAATGAATTGAAAAAAATGCTCAACAATGACCGCGAAAAATATACCGAGTTTTGGGGGGCGTTCGGGACGCAGTTAAAATTCGGGGTGTACAACGGCTTTGGCGCAAATAGCGATGTGTTAAAGGATTTGCTTGTGTTTAATTCGAGTTTTTGCGAGGACGATAACAAAAACAACAAAAACAAACAAGAAAAACAAAAATTGACGACGCTCGCCGAATATGTCGCGCGTATGAAAGAGAATCAAGAGGCGATTTATTATGCGGCGGGGGATACAATTGCGCGAATAGACTCTCTGCCACAGGTTGAAACGCTTAAGGACAAAGGGTTTGAGGTTTTATATCTCATCGAAAACGTAGACGAGTTCTGCTTACAAATGTTAGCGCAATATAACGATAAACCATTTAAATCAATCCAAAGCGCGGACGTTGATGTTGCGGACGAGTCCGAAAAAGATGAAATAAAGAGAATAAACGACGAATCAAAGTCTTTGCTTGCGGTAATGAAAGAGGCATTAGGCGAAAAGGTCGCAGAGGTCAAGGTGTCAAAACGCCTAAAATCTCACCCGGTATGCCTCACAAGCTCGGGGCTTCTTACCACGCAAATGGAAAAAGTATTAAGCGCGATGCCCACCGATAATCAAGCGAAAGCCGATAAAGTTCTCGAAATAAACTCGGGGCATCCTATTTTCGATAAATTACAGTTTTTATACGATAACGATAAGGATAAGCTTAAAGTATACGCCGATATTTTGTATAATCAGGCATTGTTGATTGAGGGAATGGCGGTGGAGAATCCCGCCGATTTTGTGAGAGATATGTGCGGGTTGATGGTGTAGGGGCTATTCCAATGTCAAGAAGAAATTTTTATCATAAACAATCACCAATCATACCCCGCAAACATATCCTATACAATGAACACAACAAATCAACGAATCGGGTTAGCGTTGTCGGGGGGCGGAATGAGAGCCGCAATATACCACCTCGGCGTTTTGAAGTATCTGGGCGAAGCGGGGCTTTTTGAACAAATCACAAGCATTTCCTCGGTATCGGGGGCGAGTCTTTGCATAGGGGCGTTATTCGCGGTAAACAATAACAAATGGACAACGGGTAAAGCTTTCGTTAATGAAGTTTTGCCCGCTGTCTGTGAGTTATTCTTACAACACGATATACAAAAATCGGCATTATTGCGGTTGCCGTTTTATCCCCGCTACTGGAACAATAAGGTCGAAATTATCGCAGATGTTCTCGAAAAAAAGTGGGGGATAAAAGGCACGCTGCAGGATTTGCCGAGGTATCCGAGCTGTCCCTATTGGGAGATAAATTGTACAACCTTTGAAACGGGGGGGAATTTTCGAATAAGGCGGGATTATATGGGCGACCGCAAGGTGGGGTATACCCAATCGCCAAACCTCCCGATTTCTCAAATGATTGCCGCTTCTGCGGGATTCCCCGTGCTTATCGGCCCGTACACTTTAAAAACAAAAAATACCGTTTGGACGCATGATAAAAACGGTATTGGCGAAGAAATATCGGTAAATCCCAAATACACCCTTTGGGACGGCGGCGTTTATGACAATTTGGGGTTAGAAGCACTTTATAAAATCGGGTGTTGTCTTGACCGCGAAATAGATTTTTTAATTGTTTCGGACGCGTCGGCGTCAATGTCCTTTCAAAAGCGGAAGGGAACCGCGTCGCTTTCCAATATGAAACGCCTTCTCGATATTTCAAGTAATCAGGTTTTGGAACTCAGGCGGCGCGAATTTCACTCGTCCGTAACCCGTCGCGGAAAAGGATTATATCTGCAAATCGGGGACGAGGTGCGACATTACCCCACTACCTTGAGTACACCGAACGAACATGATTTTAAAAGAATTTTACATAACGGTTATAAGACCGCCGAAAAAAACTGTCAAGAAAAATTTGCTCAATGCTGTTTCTCTACATAATTATAAGTTCCGTTTTTATCGGCGGTAAACAAAAAGACGTCTTTTACGGCGGCTTTTTTTTCGTTAAGAATCATAGTCAACCAATTCTCGTTTTGCCCGCTCATTTTTAGCCCGTCTTTATCGAGCTTTCCATCTTTAATAATTACCGCCTGTGGGTCACAAGGGGGGGTGTTCGGGTCTTCCGGCGGCTTTTCAAAAAAGCTTATTTTCCCGGTGTTTTCAACAATGGCAAACTGAACGTCGGTAATATCAAATATTGACGCCTCGCGCATTGATTCCATAATATCATCAATTGTATACCTTAAACCCCGCATTGCCGATTGGTCGATTGTGCCGTTTGATATAATAACATTGGGCGTTCCCGTAGTAACCTTACGCATAATATTGCTTTTTAAATTTACACCGGTTATAAGAACGTCAATACTCACTATAAAAATTATTGGTAAAATCCCCGCTAAAAGCGGTATATTAGACTCTTCGAGAGATATAGTAACAATATTAGAAATGATAATAGTTGTTACGAGCTCCGACGGCTGAAGCTCGCTCAATTGTTTTTTACCCATGAGCCTTACCGCCAAAATTACAAATACATATAAAACTAAAGTCCGAACCATTAAACTGAACATATAAAACCCTCATGTTTCAAGCAAATAATTATTTGTATTATTTTAGCCGGTTTTGGGAAATATAATACCATTATGAAAGAAATTGTAGAATTAAAACAAGGGTTGTCAAAGGATTTAACGACAAATACCGTTAATATACGCTCTATACTCGAGTACACAAGCGACTTAACAATTAAGTATGCTTCGGTTGCGGGGTGTGATATTTGCGTAATCACCTGTGAAGGCATGGTGAATACACAAACAATTGCCGATTTAGTGTACAGCCCTCTGAGAATGATAGAACATTCGGAATATACGCCGGACGAATTAATGGAAAAGTTAGGCTCGCATATTCTTATTTCCGTAGACCAAAACAGCGTTAAAACATATGGGGATTTATCGGACTCATTTATGTCCGGGTTTGCCGTCATATTAGCCGACGGCGTTGATTACGGAATAGCAATTGCGGTTCAGGGGTTTAGCACCCGCTCGGTGGACAGACCGGCGACGCACAGTAATATTCGCGCCTCAAATGAAGGATTTACCGAGAATATAAAAACAAATGTTTCTTTAGTAAGGCGCAGAATAAAATCGCCGACGCTCGTTATAAAAAACACCACCGCCGGAGAAAGAAGCCAAACCGCAGTTTCTATATGTTATATAAGCGATAAGGTCAACCCCGAAACTGTAAAACAAATCGAAAGTAAAATAGATAATATTCCGATTGAGATGATATTGGAGAGCGGTTATATTGAACCGTTTTTACAAGAAAGCAATAATTCGGTCTTCACACAGGTTGGGGTTACCGACCGACCGGATAACTTTGCGGCAAAGCTCTACGGCGGAAGGGTGGGGGTTATTGTTGACGGAACCCCGTACGCAATGTTTTTACCGTTGCTCTTTGTTGAACATTTTCAAACAATGGACGATTATTCGGGAATGTCCTCTTTCACGACCTTTACGAGGATTCTCAAATACATCGCGTTTTCTATCTCGATACTTCTTCCGGGCTTCTTTATCGCCGTTACAACATTTAACCCGGAAATATTCCCGCCGACAATACTCTTTAATATAATAGGCGCGGAACAAAAAACGCCGTTTTCTATTCTGAGCGAATGTATAATGGTAATTTTGATTTATGAGATATTGCGAGAAGCGGGGCTTAGGCTCCCCTCCGTGGTCGGGCACGCCGTAAGTATAATCGGCGGCTTGGTGTTGGGTGATATAGCGGTAAACGTAGGATTAATTTCCGCCCCCATTATATTAATAGTAGCTTTAAGCGCGATAGCGGGATTTGTCGTACCCGATTTGTCGCCGACAATAACAATTTTAAGATTCGCGTTTATTTTGGCGGGGGGACTAATGGGGATATACGGCATAACCGTATTGAGCGCGACGGTCTTGTTTAAAATATGCGCCATGTCATCCTACGGCGTTCCGTATATGGCTCCGCTTACACCGTTTACGTTAAGCGGAATGTACGATTATTTCATGCGGCGAAGCTGGCGCAAATTAGCGGAAAACGACTTCACTGTAAATCAAATGACAGGGGTATCCGATAATGCAAACTAAAACACAATCAAGCTCAACGGTTAAAATAAGCCATTTACAGCTTGCGTCGCTTTTGGCGGTGAGCGTAATTTTCTCGCTCACAATGCCCGTTCCTTTTACGGTCGGGTATTCGATAGAACGCCTTGTGATATTAGGCGTCTCGGCGTTAATAATCATTTTAATGTATACGCCGTTTATAGTATTCACGGCAAAAAATAACCGCGGCGTTTTAGAAATAAACAACAGATTTTTTAAATGGTTCTTCGGTTTAATAATCCTAATCCGACTCATTTATACGGCGGTATTAACCGCGTTACAAATGCACATCTTTATAAAAGAAACGATTATGGGGTATTTATCGGCAATTATATTTATTGTATCCATATTTGCGGTCGCGCTTTACGGCTCCGCAAAAGGGATTCAAGCGTCGGCGAGAATTGCTCCTCTTTCGTTGCTTTTGTATATTTTTGTAATAGTAACCGTTTCTGCTTTAGCTTGGGACAGGGTGGAAATAATACGTATTCATTCTCCCTTTTACGGCGAAAATATAATATCGCGAAGCTTAACCGACGCAATACGAAACGACGAGTTGTTTTTTTTCGCAACCTTATGCGGGTTTATTCGCCCTAAAAGCTCAAACGAAACACAAAAAACACAAGGACAGGGGTTTAAGAGTATTCTGTATTATTTACCCGTAACCCTCGTAACGGGGGTGTGGTTGACTTTGCTTTATCACGCGGTATTCTGTCGTTTTGCCGAGAGTATACCCTACCCGCTTCACGCGACCGCTGCGTTTTCGTCGCTCACTCTTATCGAGCGCATGGACGGGGTATTTGTAAACGCGGGGATTATAGGCGGGATTTTAAAGATTGTATTAACTTTTATATGTATAAGGGTCGTTATATCGACATTGTACTCGCCGAAAAACGCACAATCGCCTCAACCCGTTAAGCCTCATCGTAAGGCAAAAATAACGGCAACGGTTTTATTAATCGGCGTCGCCGTTTTATCATATTTTGTTGTGAGTAATACCGAACAATATCTTGCGTGGACAGATGACGGGAGCGGAATATTAAACATTTTCTTTGCGGTAACGCTTATAATAACCGCATTAATCCTACCCTTAACCGCATTAATAAAAAGCAAAAAGGAATGGTCATAAATATGAAAAGGCTTTTATTAGTAATATTGATTAGTCTTACTTTTTTTACAGGATGCGGCTCGTATTCTCCGTTTTCTCGTATGGAACAAAGAATAATGGTACAATTGGTCGGGATTGATTTTGAGGACGGGCTTTACACCGTTTCGATTCAATTCTCTATGGGAAAATCCTCAAACGCTATGGAGGTCGAAAACGACCTTAAAACAATAACGGGAAAAGGCGTCAATTTGTATTCCGCAGTAAGAGAGGCGCAAAAAAGCGTCGGAAAAGAATTGTTCTTCTCTCATACGCAGGTTGTGTTCCTCGGGAAAAGCGTTCTTAACAATAATCCAATCGAGGTGCTCGAGGATTATCTCACCTATTGCGACCATCATTCCACCGCGTATGTAGCGGGGGCATATGAAAAAGCGGAGGACATACTTTCCTTAACATATAAGGACGAGTATTCCGATAAAAATAAGCTTTTCCTTGTATTAAAGAACGCAAAAGAAACGGGAATATATCCCGCGTATATCATATATGAATCACAAATAAACGCATATAATAAAAGCAACTCGTTTTTTGTTCCGATGATTAGGGTCGAAGAAGCAAAGGGCGGCGATTCCGGCGAAGAAGAAACAAAAGACAATTCCGAAAACGAAGACAACGGCGAAACGGGCGACGATTCGAACAAAAACTCTACCGGTATAGGCGGCGATACAGAACACCCGAAGGTCATTCCCGAGGGGGGCGTATTAATTAACGACGGAAAAATCAAAGCGTTTATGAGCGAATCGCGTTGCGCGGGATTGGCGATGATTGCAAACACCTGTAAAACCTTAAGCATAGATTTTGAATCGGGTTCGGAAATTCGGTCGATTAGAACATTTAAAAAGAAGGTAAAAATAAAACCAATTTTTGACGGGGAAAACTTGACCTTCGACATACGCTTTTCCGCAACGGTACAAGGTGACAGCAACAGCAAAATAAGCCGCGCAGTTATCGACAATTATACAGATGACTTTGTACTACCCGCGCAAAACGCGATTAAAGCAAAAATGCGCGATACGGTTGATTTTGCGGTCGGTTTAGGCTGTGACGTTTTTAATCTCGAGGACGCTCTTAAGCATTATGACTACCCCGCCTGGCTCAAGACCGAGGACGATTGGAAACAAATTCTAAAAAATGCTAAATTCACTTATAATGTTGTTTTAACGGTTATTTAGTTGCCTTAAAAATTCTTAGTTCCCTTAAATTACAAAGCATAATAAGCCCGTATTTTGAGATAATAAGGAATGGCAAGCGACGGAATATATTTTTGATTTTAATTTTCGGAGGCTGCCGATTGATAGAGCGAATAATTCGTTTTATCATATGATGTATGTTAATAAAGGGAGAATAACTGAAATGAATAAGTTTATTTCCGGTTTAATAGGAGCTTTTGCGGCTTTAACTATATTTGGCATGACCGCTTCGGCGGCGGGCGAGGCAATAGGCGACGCAGTCGGCGACTTAGCGGGCGGCATAGGTGAAGCCGCCGACGATATAGTGAGCGGCGCGGAGGATGCGGTAGGCGGACTTGTTGAAAGCTCGGAGGTTTCGGAAGAAATAACAAAAGAAGTAACGCACGAAGCAACGAACGAGATAACTAATGTGGCTAATAACGAGACATCTGAAGAGGGAACGAGCGAATTAACCTCAGAAGCGACAACGGAGGCTACAACGGCGATAACAAACGCGGCGACAACCGCTCGCGCGGCGGATAACAACCCGCGAACGGGGTCTTTTGAAATAGTGACCTTCGGCGCGCTCGCGCTCGGTTCATTAGCAATCGCCGCAACAACCACACGTAAAAGGAAGTAATGCTAAACAAGAGCGGAGCTTGACGATGTGTTAAACAAGAGCGGGGGAATAATACTCTCCCGCTTTTTTGTGAAATTTTATAAAATCCCTTGATATAATATATAACTTATGATAAAATTATATATTATATCAAAAATAAAACGGAAGGTGATTTTATGAAAAAGACGATATCGGTTATTTTGACGATAGCAATGCTTATCGGGGTTATCCCCACAATACAATTCGGCTCGGGTGCAGATGAGGTTTTCGAGCTTCCGGTTATTCCGCCTTGGGCGGTTGAAGCAAGTGTGGCGTGGTCTCTCCCCGTTTTTAACGACACCGATGTTCCCGGCTTAACGAGAGAGATTATTCTGCAATCGGACGGACGTATATATATTGAATCGAGTCTCCCGTTAATCCCCACAAATTGGGGGTACGGTATAGCACTTTTGGGTGACTTTAACGACAACGAGTGGGACGATTTTGATTATTCCGAAGCATCGCCCGAGGCTTTGGGCGCGAATACATTTTCTTTGCCGCTCGATGCACACCCCGCTTATGCTCAAGCGATGGAGGACGACGGCGGGCTTCAAATAGAATTTTTTTCGTGGTCTCTCGATGCCGACGGACAATGGGGTTCGACCACGGACACAATAGATATGCGTATTACCCGCGCATATCTGCTTTTATCTGCGTCAACGCCGACGCCGCCCGGCGCGCCGCAAAGCTTTGCGGCTACACCGGGCAACGGACAGGTTTCGCTTTCGTGGAGTGCGCCTTCGAGCAACGGCGGCGCGGCAATTACCGGGTATCAGGTTTCGCGTGACGGCGGAACAACGTGGGTTACCGCTTCGACAAGCACCGCTCATACATTCACCGGTTTGACAAACGGAACGAGCTATAGCTTTCGCGTTCGCGCTTTGAACAGTGCGGGAGAAGGAACGGCGGCGTCCGTTACCGCCACCCCCGACAACAACGCCGAAACGGGGGTTAACTATGCAAGGCTTCTACAATACCTTTTATACTTTTACGACGCGAATATGTGCGGCGCGGACGTAGGGGACGAAAGCGGCGTCAATTGGCGCGGAGCCTGTCACACCTGCGACGCGTCCGTATCGACCCCGTATGGTGTAAAAGATTTTTCGGGCGGCTTCCACGATGCCGGCGACCACATAAAGTTTAGCGTTACATCTGCATATGCAACCATGACAATGGCTCTCGCGTATAAAGAGTTTGAGGACGCATTTGTAAAAACGGGACAGGAAGAGCATATAGAAATTATACTTAAGCGATTTGCCGAGTATTTACGAAAATGTACAATTTTTAAAACGGACGGAAGTCTTGAAGCGTATATGTTCCAAATGGGCGACGGTCGCGACCATAACTATTGGGGACAGCCCGAGAACAAAAACAACAACGGCGCGACCCCGACAAGAACCGCGTATTTTATAACCCCCGCAAATCCCGGGACAAATATACTTATGGGGGCGGCGGGCGCGCTTGCGAGTACCTATTATCTTTTTGGAGATGAGGAGGACTTAAAATGTGCGGAGGCACTTTATAAAGCGGCAATTGATTGGCCTAAATTCGCCCGCGCCGACGCATATGACGGTTGGTTTTATCCCCGTAACGGTTCAAAAGGCGGGCAAAACGGTTTGTGGAAGGATTACGGCGCGGCGGCGGCAGAATGGCTTTTCCTCGGCACGGGTACACAATCCTACCGCACGGACGCAAATGATTTTATTGCGACCCCGGGTGTAGGCACGGGGGGACAGGACGGTTGGCCCTTAGGGTGGGATTCCGTATGGCAAATCGCCAACGCACTTCGCGGCAACACAAGCAGTCCTACCCCTTCGAGTACAACGGGGATACAGCGGATAAGAACCGACATTAACGGCTATGCGAGTTCAACCCCGGTCACAAACTTCCGCTTTATCGGCGCATGGGGTTCTTCGGTTTTGAACGCGGGTGTGCAGTTTATGGGGCTTATTCATAATAAGTATACCGGCGAAACGACATATAAGAATTGGGCAAAGGGACAAACCGATTATATAATGGGCGTCGGGCCTACCGGCGCGGGAAATAACGGGCAAACCTTCTGTCTCGTTACGGGATATGCGCCAAACTCGTCTAAACAGCCGCATTTTTCGGGCTTGTATAACGGCGGCTCCGCACCGTCATTTGGCGGCCCGTCGGACGGAAGCGCACCCGATTTATTGGGGAACAGTGCGTCAAGAACCGCCGACCGAACGCTTGTCGGCGCGCTTGTGGGCGGGCCTATAAGAAGCGACGGACTTTATTACGACCTCGCGGGTGATTATATCGGTAACGAGGTGGGTATAACCTATAACGCGCCGTTTATCGGTGCGGTTGCCGGACTGTATTCGGCATTTGGTGACGGCGATACAATGAAACCCGTTACTTCAATTGACGGAATTAAACAGACGCATATATATCCCAAAAACGTCGGGGGCGATACCGAAGAATTAACCGATTTTATCGTTATAGACCAATTCGGTTACAGACCCGATTCTACAAAAACCGCAGTAATACGCAACCCGAAAAAAGGCGCGGACGCGAGCAAATCCTTTGCCCCGGGAACAAGCTATCAGGTTGTTTCGGAGGAAACAAAGACGGTGGTTTATACCGGCGCGCCCGTGCATAAATTTGCCGAGGACGCAGATTCCGGCGACGAAATATGGTGGTTCGACTTTTCGTCGGTTAATACACCCGGGCGGTATTATATTCTCGACGTTCAAAAGGAAGTTCGCTCGTTCTCGTTTAACATTGCGGAGGACGTTTATAATGAGGTGTTAAAACACGCCGTCCGTATGTTTTATTATCAGCGCGTGGGGATTGCTAAAACGGCGCAGCACGCCGGAGCAGCCTGGGCAGATTCTGCGAGCCATATGGGGGCGGGACAGGATACGCAGGCGCGATACTTCTTTGACCAGAACAACGCGGGGTTGGAACGCGACGTCAGCGGGGGGTGGTACGATGCGGGCGATTATAACAAATATACCGCATGGACGGCGGCATATGTCGAGACTATGCTCGAGTGTTACCGCGAAAACCCCGATGTTTTCGGCGACAATTACAACATTCCCGAGTCGAATAACGGTATACCGGATATTGTCGATGAGGCAAAATGGGGATTAGACCACCTTTTAAAATTGCAAAACGACGGCAATTTTGCATTAAGCGATGCACAACGTCCGCCAAATTATCCAAATTCGGCGGCTTTATCGAATTTTAACGGCTCAATGCTCAGCGTTATGACACTTTCAAACATAAATGCGGCGGGGATTGCCAACCCGAGCTTGAGTCAAATTGCGAAACACGCTTCGCCGCCGTCGACGGCTGCGGGCAGAACCTATTACGGCCCGCCGAACACTACCGCAACATATGCGGGGGCGAGAGCGTTCGCGCTCGGCGCGGTTATATTTGAGGAATTTGACCCCGCGTATGCCGATAAATTAAAAACGGCGGCAGATAAAGCCTTCACCTGGGCGGAGAATAATAAAAACGTAATGTTCCAAAACAATAATTCGTCGTACAATTCGAACGGATTAGCGGCGGGCGGACAGGAAATTATGGACGACAGCGTCGGAAGCCGAAGCGAGAACCGCATGAAAGCCGCGCTTTATATGTACGAGATGACCGGCGACAGAAATAAGTATCTTACAATTTTTGAGACCGATTACCAAAATCTCCCGCTGTATAATTGGTGGGGTATGGACCATTATCGCACGTCGCAAAATCTTATGTATTTTCAATATATGAAACAACCCGATGCAAACTCTACGCTTGTCGGACAATTGAAAAACGGCTGGCCGGGGAGAAACGGGTTAATTGCTCATTTTAACGCGCCCGACGGGAATTATAAAGCAACCTTGGGGAAAGACGGGTACCGAGCCCATCTTGAGGATTATCCTTGGGGTTCAAACAGAGCAAAAGCAGAAATGGGCTTAATGTATTATTTCTGGGAAGAGTATGAGATTGACTCGGGAAAATATAAATCGGACGCAGAGGATTATCTGCACTATATCCACGGGGTCAATCCTCTCAATACCGTTTATCTCACCAATATGAACAATTACGGCGCGTCAAAGAGCCTTAACTCGATTTACCACGATTGGTACTCGCCCGAAACAAAATGGAGCGTTGTCGACGGTACCAACCCCGGCCCCGCACCCGGATATCTGCCCGGCGGCCCGAACGGAGATTATACCGTTGACGGCGGGTATAACGCTCACAGACAATGGATGACCGCCGCCGACCTCGCGGTAGGGGATTATGTTCGCGATACCTTATCGGGCTTCCCCCCCGCAAAAAAGTACATGGATATTAACCACGGTTGGCCTATCAATACGTGGGAAATTACAGAGCCGAGCTTAGGGTATCAATTGCCTTATATTCGCCTAATTTCCAAATTCGCAACGCCGGTGGGTTCCAGCCAATGTAGCGAACACGAGCTTCATATATGTAGCGTCGAAATCACGCAAGCACCATACAGTATTGTACTGCACAATCCTACCGAGGATTCCGTTTCTTGTAAGGGCTTATATATTTCACAGTATTTGTCCGCCGATAAAACCGAAGCGTTTGAATGGCAGATTCCGGTAAGGATTATTAGGGCGAAGGAGAAGATTTTTATTAAATTCGCAACCCATGACCTCGGACTCGGACGTATGCAGATTTATTTCGATTTTAAGCTCGATATGGATATTTTATTGAGTGACGCCGCGGGGAATATTCTGTCGGAGTGGGGTACGTAAAAGCCGTTTTGCCGACTTTGCCAATTATTAAGAACAGCCTTTATCTTAATTGATAAAGGCTGTTTTATACATTATTTTTAATTTTTAATAGTTTTAGATGTTCTCTTAATAACATCTTCCGCAAGCAGTGAAACCTTGTGCTAATGCCTCACTGACTGTTACATATAATACAGGCGGTAACATACCACAACTGTTTTCTCTTCGGTGATAACGTGTCCCTCCGCGTGTCGGAATGTACACCATACCTTCTCCATTGTCGCCGGGTGGTGCAATAGTAGTGGGGATTGTCGGCGTGGCGGTTGAAATCACAGGCGGCTCTGCCGGATTACCCGGCGTCCGAACTAAAGGCATCTTTACCGCTTCCCCCAATCCAATAATCCCCTCCAACACAATAATCCCGTCAAAGATATCAACGACACCGTTCTTGTTGTGGTCGTATACTTCCACAGGCGTAAGCTCAATCATGCCTACGCAATCCTCAAGAATGTCAATAAAATCGAAGATATCGGCGTAGCGCGTTCGAGCATTGTCGGCGGGTGCGGTTGCGAAAGTCGCAGGGACTGCGACGGCGCACAGCATTGCCGCTGTGAGCAGTAGTGACAGTAGCTTTTTCATAAATAATTCCTCCTAAAAATTGTTTTGTTAACTTACATAATGCCGTATAGCTTCTTCTACTGTCCCGTTTAATGTCTTTCCATGCTCAGAGGAATAAACCGAAAGTTTCTTGTGCAAAGAGGACTCAATCGGCACATTAAAAGTGCCTTTATATGCTTTTTCGGGTTCTTTCCCGACTTCATTACAGAAGTCAATATACTCATTTACTGAATCTTGAAAATCCTGTTTAAGTGATTGAACGCTGTCCCCCTCATATAAGAAACAGTCGCTTATGCCTAAGATTTTTCCATGAAACACATTATCTTCCTCGAAAAACTCAATGCTTCCGTAAAATCCTTTATACGTTAAAACATTACTCATTTTAATCCTCTCCCTTCAGTTCATCTATCAATTTAGCAATAACATATTGATGTAATTCGTTTCGTGGGTGCGGTTTGTGCATACGGATTCGTGATTTCCCTTTATCAAATGAAACACGAGAACCGCCTGTTTTACCCGCCGTTTTCATATTATAGCCGCAAAGCTCTAAAATTGTTTTAGCTTCATCAAACGTAAAATCTTTCGGCTTTGACCTTAATCGTGCTAACATCTTCGCTTTCTTACTCATTGTTTCACCACCTATGATGATTATACCATGTCAAGAATAAAAACGCAACTGTTTTTTTATATGTGTTTTTTGCTCGCGTCATGAAAATTTCCCGTTATACTCTTGACACTTAAATTTTTATAAGATATACTATAATTGATTAATAGTATTAATGTAAATATATAAGGAATGGTATCGCTCATGCGACAATTGACTTTTAAGGGATTTCTTCGTCAGTATGTTCGTGAAATGTCAAACCTTAATACCAACGACATAAAACGTCTTGCGGACAAAGTACCCCAAAACTACAGACTGATTGAGCCGTTGATTCTATATGCGTTGTCAGAAAATAAGCATAGTCATTTGAAAAGAGCGGCAAAGGATAATCAGTTAAAACAAGCCATATCGTATTTTCCCGACAGTATAAGTTGGGAAGATGTTGTTTGCTCATTGGAGAATCACGACAAGGACATTCCGTATGAATTTCAAAAAACGTATAACAGCTATGTCAGTATCCGCGACCGTTATAAAGCGAAAAGTCACACTAAAGTGTTAATGTTGAATCGAACAAGACAAATACAGAGGGAAAAGAAAATATCGGCTTATAGGGTTTATACTGACCTTAAATTGAATCATGGCAATGTAAATGATTATTTGAAAAACGGTGATGTTAATAAGGTGAGTTTGGAAGTTGCCGAAAGGGTTTTAGAGTATTTGGAGAATATATGATACCCTTCCTTCCATTCAAGATAAAAGTCAATAATTAACATGGAAGAAACCATGAACCCTAACAATAAAACCGTAACGTGGAGGTTAGTCGAATCGCACGCGGAAAGATATTCCCATGAATTAAATCTCGACCATATTACCCAGATTCACACGGTCAATCGAAACCTGAAGTTTCCTGATGATTTCGTTAATCTCGTCTAATTTTTGCTTGCACTCGTCAATGTCATAATTGGTGATTGTGAACTCGACAACGAAATAGTCAAGAATATATCGGTCACTAAAGAACCTACCTTCGGAATCGGTGTTTACATAAACCGCACATCCGCACTCTTCCGAGCAGTAAACATAGGACAAATTGTACTTCTCAGCCATCAAATCCCATACTTCCGGTAACGGCCCCCAAGCGGTTTCCATATTCGCGTCTTTAGCAATTAGCGAGAATGTTGATATTGTTACCTTGTGCGGAGCGTTGGGGCATACCAATCCGAATGTAACGCTTGGGGTTTACAGTCATCTACTGCAAAACTCCCACGAAAAAATCTCAAGCGCGGTAGAAAACGCCCTTGATTTTTCAAAAACACAGCAACCAAAAATAGCATCGGAACGATATGCCGGTTCGGAATAAATCCCAAATAAATCCCAAACGCAAAATTCCGCAAAAATGAAAATCAGCGAACCCGCACTACAAGCGGATTCGCTAACTTTCAAAATGCTACCCCCGATAGGAATCGAACCTATAACTACCCCTTAGGAGGGGGCTATTATATCCATTTAACTACGGAGGCGTATCTTGTTTATAGTTAGTTATTCTATCATAAGAATTGTTTTTTTTCAAGTGTTTGATAAAAAATTTTTCTAATTTGCCGACTTTTTTAAACAAAGTATTGCAAAGCCGTAGTATATGTGCTATAATAATTCGGTAAAATATTTTCTTGAACAAAGGAGAAACCGTAAAAATGAAAAAAAAGGACACCAAAAAGAGGTTTTCGTTAATTTTAACAATCGCCTGTTTCACGATTCTCGCGCTGTACTTAACCGCTTGCGGAGATGTTGCGGTAGAACCCGAGCCGGAGGAAACCACCCCGCTCGCTACTACAGAGGCGGAAACAACGCCGGCGGTTACCGAATTTCCTGATATGCTTGAGGAATATCTCGATTTATGGGAACAAAATAACGATATGGTAGGATTTTTAAAGGTAGGCGACAAAATTTCCGAGCCGGTTATGCAGGCAGAAGATAATCTGTATTATACAGACCACGATTTTAATAAAAACCCACAATTTCACGGTGCTATAACTGCCGACTACAAAAACGTGTTTAACGGATATGACATATCGGACAACACCCTTTTATACGGACACAATATGAAAAACGGAACTTTTTTTAAACCGCTTCAGACGATGTATTACTCTCCGGTACTTAATAACGACCTTTCCTTTTATAAGGAAACGCCCGTTATAAATTTTGACTCTATGTATGAGAAAATGGAGTGGAAGGTTTTTGCGGTAGTTCTTCATAATACACAAGAGGAATACGGTGAGGTTATTAAGTTTTGGGAACACATTGATTTCAAAACTAAAGACAAATTTCACGAATATATACTTAAAATAATGGACAGAAGTGTTCTTTTAACAGATGTCGACATAGAATACGGCGATAAAATTCTCTCTCTCATGACTTGTTGGTATCCCGACGGCTTGGATTGCAGAATTGTTGTATACGCGAGAAAGGTTCGCCCGGGTGAAAGCTCCGAGGTTGACGTAAGTAAAGCAAAATCAAATAAAGTAAGTAATGTATACGGTAGCGGGAATAAGTGGACGGGCGAAGAGGGGCTTTGGGACGCGGATAAATACCTTACCTCTTACAAAAAGAATTCCCCGTCTTCCACCACCGCGACCACAGCGACCACCACTGCCGCAAGATAGGAAAAACAATAAAAAATAACCGCTCACAGTTCAAAATGGGACGGTATTCGGGCGCAAATCCGGCACTTGAAAACCTAAAGCTATTCCAATGCTAATTCCTCGGCAAGATACTCGTCGCTTCGGCAGTGCATATCAGAAATACCGTTACTCATTTCCTGATACGTTTCCGATTTGTAAAATATATCCATCGCCTCGTTTAGACTGATATTTTGCCTTTGTGAAAACGCTTCGATTACTCGTGCATACTTTCGTTGAAGCAGTGTACGGTTAGCTTTCATTTAAAATACCTCGCTTGAAGTGAATTTTAAGTATTTGTCAATAACACTTTGGGTTCTGAAACAATATTGAAAATTCGGTTCTTCATAACGCAGCCGCTCTATCGCTTCCTTTTTGTCAATGAGGTTCTCAAAGAAAAGCTCAATTGTGTCGAAAACCTTATCGTTGGCTACTCCTCCGATTACCACATCGTAATTGCTTGTGTTCTGCCCTCGTCTGCAAGCGAGGATAAAATCAAGCCATTCATCGGAGTATGTTTCAAACTTTAAGATTTTTGAAGTTTGAAACAATTCAAGCTCGTCTATTTCGTATACCGATACGATACTCTTCCCTTTTTTTCGTTTGAATCTGACAGACCATCTCACAGCCTGTTCCTTAATAGGAGTGGTATAAAAGCCTTTTCCGAAATCAACCTTTTCACGAGAATATGATATATCGGGGGTTTCTACGGCTAAATAAGAGCCATGATAAAGAACCATCAGACCAACCTCTTTTCACGCATAAATTCAACAATATCTTCTACAATATACTCCTTGTCCTGTGTGTGGAGCGTATCATAACAAGGAACTATATAATCGTCAAGTATTTCACTGTCCTCTTTTAACAGCTTATAAATCTCTGTACCGCTTTTGTTTAGGTGTTCTGCCACGTTTTCGATACAAAATACAGTGAAGTGAAGCTCTTTGCTACTCATACTCGTGATTCTCCTAATCTAACGCTGAACGTATTTTTCAAGTTTCATCTTGATGTGTTCAAGCCTTATTACAACCTCAAACCGTTTTCGTAAAACCATGACCCAACAATTATTCCGTAATGGTATGAACGGTCTGCCGAATCTAATAGTTTTCTTATTTCACCCTCTTCTTTTTCAATCCACATTATTTCACCGTAGTTGTCTTCAACGGAATCACTCTCATACCGCATTAAGACATAATCTTTAGGAAATAAATGCATTACTTCGTTATCTGACATCTTTTTACCGATATATTCAGACATACTAACGTCTCTTTTCTTCGTGATTTTCTCAATTTTATTTTACCACAGAATTACTGAAAAGTCAAAACTTAATTAAATTATTTTAGCAAAGCAGATGTAGAGAACCAAAAATACAAATTCACGCCCCACAACAACCAATAATAACGAAAACAAGAAAACCGCCCTATCTCAATGATAGGGCGGTTTTATTTCGTTACCGTTTTCGTCCTTGATTTTATCAAGAATATCTTGCATTACTCTTTTCCCCAAAATAGTATGTTTTGCCCCGGGGTCAATCATTGCAAGGACAGGTTGCGAGAAACCTCGTTTTACACCACCAACCCCATGTGCTGTAGCCCATAATTGAAACGGCTTATAATTGGCAACATAGTCACTTGATTTACAGTTTTCGAGTTTAAAGACCACTATAAGCCCCTCCCATGAACATACTTATATTTCTGTCGTGGATGGCTTCACCTATACTAACACCGGAACCGTATTCGGTTATTCCTCTGGCTTTCATATTTGAGTCGTATTCATTAAGAAAAGACCTCGCTTTGTCTTCTTCGCTTTCATCGCATACAAACAAGACATACGAATCCCCAAACGGTTTATTGCTTACCGACACAAATAACTTGTCTTTGTATTTTTTTGTCATTTCGGTGAACGAACCGAAATCTAACGCAGGGTTTCCCCAATAATCTTTCATAACAGCACCGCCTTTCTTATCAAGCCTATTTTAACATATTTCCTTGAATAAGTCAAGGAAAATATAAATGCAAATAAATTTTGACTTTTTCGATAAAGTATGATATAATCAAAAAAATAATAGGAGAAACTACTATGAATCTTAACGCTACCAATGAACAAAACATCATTGAACGTGACATACACTGCCCCTTTTGTCAAGGCAACAAGGCGTTGCTTATAAGCGGGTTGGCTGCCAAAAGCTCGTCCATACTTTTACCGCCCGCTTTCGGATTGAAATATTGGCTGTGCTTGATTTTCACATTCGGGATTCATGCGATTACGCACGGGTTGCCGTGGATTGAGAAAAAGCGCAGGTACGAATTCGCTACATACGGATTCTGCCCGCAGTGCGGTAAGAAATACGATGCAGGCGCGCCTAACGCCGTTTCGGGAAAAAACGAACAGCCG
The DNA here is from genome assembly GCA_009783205.1 of Oscillospiraceae bacterium. GTDB lineage: Bacteria > Bacillota > Clostridia > Oscillospirales > Ruminococcaceae > Ruminiclostridium_E. The sequence goes on along the minus strand of WRHO01000005.1, from coordinate 5,879 downwards.
AAATTTTACAAGTCGCTCCGACAAAAGAAAGTGTTGGGGGTTTGCGGCGGAATCGCCGAGTACACGGGGTTGTCGATTAAACTTGTGCGGTTAGGCATGGTGTTGTTCGGTTTAGCGGTCATGCCCGCTATATTCTATGTCGTTGCCGGATTAATATTAGATTACAGCCCCGAACACGGAGGACAATAGCATGAGTGACAAAAACAATCGTCCCGTAAAAAAGACTGTGGGCGGCAAAATCGCTTTTATATCGACTGTAATTGTTTTATTTGCGGCTACCTGTTATTTCGGGTATTCGTATTTCTTCGGCGACGATAAAAATAGTCCCGAGTCAACAGATACGGGAGCAACAGAAGCACCAGACGAGCAAACCGCCGACATTGCCGAGGACACGGCGGCAGTTCAATCGTTACAGTCGGAAGACGATGCGGGGTCTTTACAGGGATTTCTTATAAACAACATTGACGTTTGGCAAAAGCCGAATATGCTCGGCGGTTCGCTTATTGACTTAGACTTTGACGGAACGCCCGAATTTTTGGTGCTGTACGGCGAAATGAGTGAATGGGGCGGGAGTGTCGCAAGCGGTATATCTGTATACAAAATAAGCGACGACGAAATGACTCTGATGACCGAAATAACGGGCGAAAGCGTCGGAAACAGAGGCGCGGAAACATCAAATAAATCAATATCACTTTATACAGACGATAACGGAAAGCAAAGCTGGTTTTTATCGTATACCGAAAAAAGGGGAAACATAACAGAAGACAAATACAGCTTATTTGATTTTACGGGCGATGAAGTCAGCGAATTTGTCAAGTATTCTTATACTTATACTGTTGCAGATAACGGGCATGACACCATGGACTGTTATATAGACGAACAGTTGTTTACCTTAACCGACGCGGAAATTGCCGCCTACAACCAATCGTATGCGCGGTACGAGATTGAGTTGGAATGGTATGAAAGAGACCCCGACGGTTATCTGAGAGATTCCGCTAAAGAGTTCTACAGCGAGTTTGATGACATGGACGTTTCTAAAGGGGTAAATCCGCCGAGAACTGCAGACGTTATCTCCCCCGACGTGCCGTTGCACAAAAATGCCGTAACTAAATGGCATATTTTTAAAGAAGCGTTTGAGCGAAAATTATCTTTGACCGCCGCAACAACCGCTTATAAGCTTGACCCTAATATAGTATCATATGGCAACACAAACGCGGAAAGTATTCCTTGGTATGACGCTCCGGATTATATAATTAAAGATTCTGTTGCCGCTCTTGTTGAGGCGTATATGTCAAACAACAAGGATTATCTGTTTGACTGTGAGGCTTTTACAATTGGGGCAAGAGCAAAGCCCGTCATATATCTCTATCCCAAAAAGCCGACCGATATTAATGTACAGGTCTTATTCAATGACGGCGGTTATTTTACCTGTACCTATCCCGATTACGGCAATGGGTGGAATGTTACCGCTTACCCCGACGGAACGATTATTAACAGAACTGACGGGCGGGAATATTCTTATCTCTACTGGGAGGGGAAAGGTTCAACCGAATGGGACTTCTCGAGCGGATTTGTTGTTAGGGGTGAAGACACCGCAGAGTTCCTGCAAGAAAAGTTAGAGTATTTAGGGCTTACCCCGCGTGAGTATAACGAGTTTATTGTTTATTGGCTTCCGCTTATGCAGGATAATAAGTATAATTTAATCACGTTCCAAACCGAATTATACGAAAAAAACGTGCGTCTTAATGTCACCCCCGAGCCGGACAGTGTTCTGCGGGTTTTTATGGCATATAAGCCTTTGGAAAGCAAACTCGACATTAGAGAGCAGAAACTAAAACGCTTCCGCCGCAAGGGATTCAGCGTTATAGAATGGGGCGGTACTGAAGTACGCTGATATATTTTAATAGGCAATGAAGGAAATATAATTGTCCCATTTGGTATATATGATTCTATTGGCGAATTTAATGAAGGTTTAGCACAAGTTAGTGTAGGTATAGGGATAAATGCAACAGCCGGTTTTATTGATAAAAATGGAAATGAAACTATACCGCTCATGTATGCAAGTGGGTATCCTTGTAAGTTTTCTAACGGTTTAGTATGTGTGAATATGAATAATAAATGGAAAATCATTAATAAAAATGGAAATGAAGTTATACCCTTGTATGATTCAATGCTACAAATTTCTGAGGGTATGGTAGCAGTTATGACTGGTGATGATTTGGAAAGCAGAAAATGGGGATTTATTGCTATAGAAGAATAAATATCACTCAACACTCTTGACATCGTGATAATATTATGATAAAATAATGATAATACATCGCAAAGGAGTTGTTATTATGATTCAAATTAGACCTGTTTCAGATTTACGCAACAAGTTCCCTGAAATAGAGGGTGTTGTCGGAAGCGGTGAGCCTGTTTTCCTCACCAAGAACGGTTATGGGACAATGGTTGTTATGAGCATTGAAAAGTATTCGCAGATGACCGACGGAATTGAGCTTAAACTTGATGAAGCCGACCGTGCCGCCGAAATATCGGACGTTCGTTATACGCATGATGAGGTTTTTTCGAGGCTGAGGAATCGCAATGGATAAAGAATACACGGTAGAATATCTGCCGTTATTTGAGCAAGATGTAAGAGAAATCACCGATTATATTGCTGATGTTTTGCGAAATTCTGCGGCGGCTGACCGTCTTGTCGATGACGTTGAAACGGCTATACTAAAACGAGCCGAGTCTAACCCGACAGCGTACCGAAAATATCACTCTGTCAAAGACAGGAAACAGCCGTATTATACGATTAGAGTGGGGAATTATTACGTCTTCTATGTTGTGATTGACAATGTGATGGAAGTCCGCCGTTTTATCTATGCCAAGAGAGATTTAGAAAACCTGATATAACCTAAATATTCCCCAAATCGAAATATATATAATTACTACGAATAATATTATTTCAGAGGAGGGATTTTTTACCATGCTACTAACACCAACACAAACAATCACCGACCCGAAAAAGAAAACACTCGCAACACTCGCGAATATCAACAGCGGTGTCGGGCATACGGCGAGTCTTTTCTGCGGGATTACCGTGGGATTCAACGTCGCTAAATCCATGAACAGAGCCGGGGCAAACACCGGAGTCGCAGTCGCGACGGCGGCGGTCTCAGGAATCGCGACTATCGCGGGCATCAGTATCGGCATCGAAATAGTTTCCGGCGCAATCCGCAAAAAGGCGGGTGTTCCGAGTCTGTTTTCTATGCTGTACAGCGGACAAAATTCCACGGCAATTTTAATAGAAACGAGTACGGCAACGGCTCAGGAATTAGCGAATGCTTAAAAGGAGGACATCGCAAATGCAAATATAGGCAAACTTGTGAGAAATATTCTCGCAGTTTTAATCCCCGCAATCGCGAAAATCATCGTGGTGATTATAAACTTTAACTTTAAATAATCGTCCGCCGGTCGCTCTCAAAAAGAGCCTCGGCGGATTTTTGTTTGTGGTGGAAATCGAAGGGAGTGAGCGTCATGCTAAAAATAATTGAAAAAATCTCAACAGCTTACCGGATTCGTAAAATCAATAAGCAACTGAAAGAAATATCAGAATTGTGTAATGAGTGCATAGCATTCTGTCAAAAACCGAAACCGGATTTAAGGGCAAAAGTCGAATTAGTCAGGAGAAACGCCCAGTAAAAATAAGCGACTGCCGGTTATACCGGCGGTTTTCTTATAAAAAAATATTTTAAGGAGAAATCAATCATGCCTAAAACAACAATCGCGGGCAACAGCTACGTCATCACATCCGACGTATCAATGGCGGATTTGGAGACCGTCAAGAAGTATCGTCCCGCCGCATTAACCCTCGCAGATGAGGAAACAAAGGAGACTTATTTCAGAGTAGGGAGCGGAAATTCAAGCAGCGTTACCGACCACGGAATCAGCTTTTCCGGCGTCACCAATATGACGTGGAATACGAATGTTCAACTACTTGTGGCTGATGCCGTGGGTTGCGAGTGTTCTCCGGCGTTCATAGCGGAGTTTATTGCGGGTGCTACTAAGTGTGGTTTTTTTGATAAAACTGTGCTGGATGCGTTTGGAGTATTAACTTCTGCGGAATTCCAACGGCAATATATTAGAATGATGAATTGCCGTGATTATGTTCAGATTATTAGTGAATACTGGTTGATTAACACGAACGACAAAAAGGACGTTCCCGCCAGTGTTATTGATAAACTTGATTTTAAGAATATAACCAATACTGATAACCCCGATAAAAATACTGATAACTTACAAAGTAAAGGAAAGGAAAATAAAGGAAAGGAAAATAAATCATCATCGCCGCAAGCGGCGACAAGGGATGAGTTTCTGAAGATATTGACTGATAAGAATTTTAGTTCTGAATTAGAAAACAAGGTAAGAGAATGGATTGCTTACAAAAAAGAGCAACATAACTATAAATATAAACCAATCGGATTAAAAAACTTATTATCTGAAATTCAAAATAATATTAATAAATACGGTGTTGAAGCAATAATACACGCTATATGTAATCATCAGTGAAAAAGAGATGGCAACATTACGGAATATCCAACGTAAGGAGTCAGACCCATATGCACTAACTTTATATTGACAAATTAAAATTAATATGCTATAATAAACAGAAAACGCACAGGAGGATAAAATGTTTTCTGTATCAAAAATAATCACAATATTACCCGAAGGGTGGCAAGAAAAAGCCGACGAATTAGGAATTATAAAACGAAAAAGAGAGTTAAAATACGTAGAAGATTTGATGTTACTCGCATTATTTCATGTTGTAAATGGAAGCACGTTAATCGAAGTGAGCGAAATCGCGCGCATTGGTAAAATCGCTAACATAAGCGATGTCGCCTTTATGAAACAATTTGAAAAACTCGGGGAATTATTTTGTTGGATATTGGAGCAAACAGAGGCTTACCAAGTGACAGATTTTAATGTTCCCAAATACTTGTCAAATTATAGACTTCTCGGAATTGATGCTACCGATGTGACCGAAAAAGGGCGCAGCGGCAGGCTTTTCCGGTTACATTACGCAATTGACATTTTTAAAATGGTGAGTTGTGCATATATTATTACAGACCAAAAAACCGGCGAAAAATTGTCCAACTTTAATTTTTTGAAAGGCGATTTAATCGTCGCCGACAGGATGTACGGAACACTAAAAAGCATTGAACACTGCGTTGAGCAAAACTCAGAGTTTATACTGCGGCTAAAAACAGGTTGCTTTAAAATGTACGATGAAACCGCAAAAGAAATAGATTTGCTGTCAAAAATCCAAGATATGAAACACGAAGAAGAACGCGAAATAGTAGCGAGCATTAAATTGTCGTCGGGATTGAAAAAACTTCGCATTTGCGTTAAACGAAAAGATAAAACTTCATGCGAAAATTCAATCAAGCGGGTAAAAGAAAAGGAACGCAAATTACAAAGGAGATTATCGGATACCGCACACAAAATGAATGAATTCATTGTGGTTTGCACTGCGCTTCCTGATGCAATTTCGGCACATGAGGTGCTGCAAACATACCGTCTGCGTTGGCAAGTGGAAATATTTTTCAAACGCTTAAAATCAATTGTAGGTTTTGGTGAATTACCAAAAAAGCGCGAAAAATCTTCGTTGGCATGGCTTAACGGAAAACTCATGGTTGCTGTATTAATCGAACTATTCATAGCCAAAAGTTCTTTTTCCCCTCAGCCGTAAAAACGCCCCTCTGCGGAGTGTTTGGCGTGAAACTCAATTCGTTTTTCTGTTATTAACTTCTAACATTTTCGATTTATCATGTGTTGAAGATGATTTTATTTCTATTGCTATCAATCTTCAAACAGAAAAGCGAAAGAAACGAAAA
>WRHO01000004.1 GCA_009783205.1 Oscillospiraceae bacterium | reverse complement strand
ATAATCTTAAAACACCCCTTTGTTTGCTTTACGAGACCGGTATCCTCGGAAGGAAGTGCGTTTTCGTCCATTATAAAAGGAGCGTGACTGCCGTTAAAATGAATATATTGATAATTGTTTGTCTTTTTCTGTACCGTCAACCCGTTTTCCAAAAATCGCCGATAAAACAAAGCGTCATCATCACAAGCAACTTTTGTACCGGTCGAAACGGTATAAGGAAAATCCACCTCCGCCATCCATAATGTCGGCTTGAGGAGCATAGGCGCGTAGCGATACGCACTAAGGTTAAGAAAACTCGTCATTGTGGGGAAAAACTTATTTTGAATTTCTTCTTCCATAAGATTATCCGCAATATCAATAAGCTGACCTACATCAGAATATGCAAAACCGAGACTCATACTGTAATTAAGCTCATAATTGTTTTCTTTTAACAAGGATATATACTCCGACCCGCCCCAGGCTTCTTCAAAATATTGAGTAGCGGGTATATCACAAAGGCGGAAAACACCCGTGTTTATATACGTTGCGGAGGGATATGTCCAAGAAAACGACGATGTAGCGTTATCAAACTGTGTAAATCCGTCGAGCCGTTCAAAAAAAGAGGGGTCGTCCTCGATAACCTCGTTTACATACTGCCCGTCTAAGCGGTCAACAATAAACAACATGATGTTTTTTTGGGACGAAACCTCAAATTCTTTGTCCGCGTTAAGATATTGTCCGAAATTTTTAGAAACAAATACATCGGAGGTTGTGATATTACCAATTAAACCCACCGCCTGCATACCGCATACAATGCCGCATACGGCATACGTGATTTTTGCAAAGCTTTTTGCGTCCGATATACGCGGCGATATAAGAATTGACGGAGCAAAAATTAAAACTACCCAAATTAAAGAAGTAACAATTGTAACCGAAAGAAAATCTCCCCATACGACCTCGTCCCCTGTAAGACCGCCGAGATTAGGGTTCAAAAATGTCCCCTGTAAATATCCCGCAACAAAAATACCGAGAGAAATAAGGATTCCCTGTGTATACAATTTATGAGGAATAAGAAAGAAAAGTATCGTGAGACACGCCCCCGCCAATAAAAAAGCGGTTGCGGCAATTAAAATAACTCTACTGAAGGGTACAAAAATAAGCGCATTATTGGATACAAAAATATCGAGCGTTCCCGCAAAGAAAAAGATAAAAGCATACGAAAAACCAATAATCGCCGATAACGCCCGTCTTTTTTTCATATCAAAATGAAGCGTTTTGCTTTCTGTTTTTACTTTATTTGATTTTAAAAGTGACATTTCTTTGTAATTCTCCCGTTTCTCTTTCACAGTTCATTAAAAATTCCTAAAAGCCTATACGGTCATAATTTCCTTTTCCTTGACCTTACAAACCTCGTCGATTTTTTTAATACAATCGTCGGTAAGCTTTTGAATCTCTTTTTCATTATCCTTCAAATCATCTTCGGTAATTTCGGATGATTTTTTCATAGCCTTAAACTTTTCAACGGCGTCTCGACGAGCATTACGAACGGCAACCTTTGCGTTTTCGCCGTAGGTGTGTACCTGTTTAACCAGCTCCTTGCGGCGTTCTTCGGTCAACGACGGGAAAACAATTCTTATGGATTTACCGTCATTAGTAGGATTAATCCCAATATCCGACGCTAATATAGCCTTTTCGATTAATTTAAGCGCGCTCGCTTCCCAGGGGGAGATAACGAGGATACGCGCCTCCGCAACCGATACGGCGGCCATTGCGTTAATTTGAGTAGGCGTTCCGTAATAATCGACAGAAATTTTGTCGAGTACACCGGGATTTGCTCTGCCGGCACGAATTGTTGTAAACTCCTTTTCCAATCCTGCGATAACCTTTTCCATTTTTTCCTTTGCGTGTTTCATAGCTTCCATAATAGTTTTAGTCTCCTTTTTTTATTTTACTCAACTTTAGTGCCTATGTTTTCGCCGGTCACGGCGCGAAATATATTTTCGGGGTCATGAAGGTTGAACACAATGATGGGGATTTTACTCTCCACACACATTGCCGCGGCGGTTCCGTCGAGAACGCGCAAACCGCCGACTAAAATATCCTTAACCTTCATGGTTTCGTATTTAACCGCGTCATCAAATATTAACGGGTCTTTATCATAAACCCCGTCAACCATTGTCGCCTTAAGCATTATATCTGCGTTTAACTCCGACGCTCTCAACGCCGCCGCAGAATCGGTAGAAAAGCTGGGATTTCCCGTCCCACAGCCGAACACAATAATCCTGTCTTTTTTAAAATGATTCAATGCCTTTTGCCTGATACAAGGTTCGGCGAACTCCATCATGCTTATAGCTGATTGTACCCGCACCTCGCACCCTAAAGCTTCAAGCACGTTTGCAACCGCCAATGCGTTCATCATCGTCGCTAACATTCCTATGTGGTCGGCGGTGATTTTATCGGATATACCGGCAGAACGTCCCCGCCAATAATTGCCGCCGCCGACAACAATCCCGATTTCGACGCCGGCGTCGTGGCATTTTTTGACAACCTTACATATTTCGGTGACTGTATCAATACACAACCCCTGTTTCTTATCCCCGGCAAGAGCTTCGCCGGAAAGCTTAAGTATCATGCGTTTATAAACCGGGTTTTTTGTGTTCATTTTTATACCGTACCTTTCCGAGCTAAAAAGCTCTATAAAATCTGTCATTTATATGGACATCTAATTATAATCCTTCAAAAACTCGAATATTCCCGCAAATCTCCGCAACTGCGGGCTGACACAGCTCCTGTTCCTCTTCGCTCCAATATAATGTACTCGCTTCGTTTGATTTTTTCAACGCATTGGCTATGTCGTTCACAACCGCGCTTGCGGTTGGGTATTTCCCCGCTCCTTTGCCGTAAAACACAACATCGCCGGTTGCGTCTCCGCGCACTAATATTGCATTATAGACATCATTTACACCTGCGAGCTGACTGTCTCTGCTAACAAATGTCGGGCAAACCGAAACCTCAACCCTGTCGCCGTTTTTAACCGCTCTTGCGATAAGCTTGGCGGTGCCGCCCCGTTTTTCACAAAAAGCGATATCCTCTCGTGTCAATTTCGTAATCCCCTCTGTCAAAACCATAGAATTATCGGGATTTACGCGTTTTCCGAATATGATAGAGGCTAATATACAAATTTTACGGAGTGCGTCGATTCCGTTTACATCATCGGATGGGTCGCGCTCGGCATAACCGTTCTCCTGTGCAAGCTTTAACGCTTCATCAAACCCCATATTATCGCGGAACATCTTTGTTAAAATAAAGTTGGTCGTTCCGTTGAGAATACCCGCTATTTCGTTTATCGAATCGGCAGAAAGACATTGATACAATGGTCTTATAATGGGGATTCCGCCGCCTACGCTCGCCTCAAATAAAAATGCGGCGTTATTCTCCCGCGCTATTTTTAAAAGCTCCGCTCCTTTTTTTGCAACAAGCTCCTTATTAGAGGTTACGACGCTTTTTCCCGCCGCGAGTAAAGCCTTAACAAAAGTGTATGCGGGTTCGATTCCGCCGATTAACTCGGCAACAACCGTAATCTCCGGGTCATTTAGAACCAAGTCAAAATCCTTAACAAATTTATCCGCATATTCACAGCCGGGGAACGATTCCGCCCCTCTTACGTCCAACACATATTTTAAGTCAACCTCTGCCCCCGCATTAATACCCGCTTCTATATTCTTTTTATTCTTAAGAAACACCTCGGCGGTTCCCGAGCCGACTACCCCATGTCCCATTATCGCTATTTTCATTTAATCCACCTCTTTATACACTCCATTATAAAAGCATTATATCATTAAAAACAAAAACTGTCAACCGTCAATTGTCAACTGTCAACTGTCATCAGTCTACTTCGCCGAAATAAAAGGTTATGTCCATAATTTCCTCAATTGATATATCCATAGAAAGACGACCCGATAGGCTTGCGTTAATAGCCGTCCGCCTGTCTTCGCCCAAAAAAGTTATTTCATCATATACAATATCTCCCTCGGACATTATATCTAAAACTGCGCGACAATCGCGCGCAAAAGCTTCTACGCTTTCCTGCGGAAAAAAAACAATCTCTGCCGAAACGCTGTCCGATTCTCTTATATCGCTCACCTTTGAATAATGAGCCGTTTCTTCGTCGCTGCCGTAAAGAACTACCTTGATGCTTATTCCTCGCACATTAACCGTCTCGGGTAGCTTGTCTGCCAAATCGTTGCGAATAAGGTTCCCTAAAAGCTCGTTTATAACCCCGCTTTGAACATAAAGCTCACCTTGACCGATTGTCAAATCGGTCTTAGCAAGAGATAAAACAAATGCCGCTACAGATATTACAACGGCGGTTAAAGCAAAAACAACGCCAACGGGGAATTTCCGTTTCTCACCGCTGACAACCTTTTCGTGTTCACTCGCGTCTTCATCGTCAATCAACGCCGAAACATCGACATTTTCCGTAATTTCGTCAACCGTCAATTGTTCATCAACCGTCAACTGTTCATTTTCTTGCATAAAGCAACCTCCAAAACTAAAAGCCGCTAAGAACATCTAAGAGCCTTTCCCAACAACTTTTCTCATAAGCTCGTATCCTTTTTCTATAAATACACCGGTATCCGCCGCAGAATTTTCATCAAAGCGTTCAACGCCCGTTTTTTCTTCCGCGCTGTCATAAATCATAAAGGGTACGGGTTCGTGAGTATGTGTCATTAGACTGAGCGGGGTTGGGTGGTCGGGGGTAATCAAAATTCTTATATGCTCACCCTCAAACTCCTTTAGAATTGTCCCCAAAATCAACTCGTCTATTAATTCAATCGACTTTACCTTATTGGCGATTTCCCCGCGGTGACCACATTCATCGGGCGCCTCGACATGAATATAAACTAAATCGTTCCCGTTTTTAAGCGTTTTTACGGCGGCGTTGGCTTTTCCGATAAAATTTGTATCAATATACCCCGTTGCCCCTTCCACGTCAATGGTTTCCATTTCGGCAATTTTGCCGATTCCTTTTAAAAGGTCGACCGCGCTAATCATAGCCGCGTTTAACCCAAATTCCTTTTTAAACGCGGGTAACGCCGCTTTTTTCCCTTCACCCCAAAGCCAAATACAATTGGCTTTTTCTCCGCGTAAAAGCTTATACGATTTCTCTATAAGGGTTAAAAGCCCACCGTTGTTGCTGTCGTGTTTAACGTAATCGAAAATTTTCTTTCCGATAATGTCGTGCGGCGGGGTAAGATTTAAACCGGTTTTGCCGCCCTTCCAAATTAAACAATGTCTGTAACTGAAGCCGGGATAAAATTTGAAACAGTCGCTCCCCAATTCGTCTTCTATCCGCGCAATAATCTTTGCCGCGTCGGGGGTATGAATATCGTCGGCGCAATAACTCAACATTGTGGCGTCGCGAAAGTCCGCCTCATCGGATAAAGTGACGAGATTGCACCTAACGGCGACGTCGCTCGGCTTCATATCAATGTTCATGCTTGCCGCTTCAAAGGGGGAGCGTCCCGTATAATACTTTTCCGGCTCATATCCGAGTACAGATAAATTAGCCACGTCGCTCCCCGGGGGGAGTGAATCCGGAACGGTTCGCGCAAGCCCTACGACGGAAACCCTCGCGAGCCTGTCCATATTAGGTTTATTTGCGACGCTCATTGGGGTTTTCCCGCCCAATTCGTCACAAGGAAGGTCGGACATTCCGTCACATAATATAATAATATATTTCATATAAAACATACTCCTTATTATAGCAGTTCCTTATTTATTTAGAACTTCTTATTGCATATACCTACTCCGCACCCCGCGCATTTTTTGCGACAATTCGGCGTAACCTCGCCCAAATACGCCCGCTTATTTTCTTGAATTAAAAAATCCTTCGAAACGAGCATATCTATATTGTTCCATGGGAGTGTTTCGTTATATTCGCGGCGGCGATATATTATATCGTCGGGGTCTACGGAGCATTCGGTGAACGCCGCTTCCCACTTGGAAAAATCGAAATATTCTCCCCACGCGTCCAACACGCACCCGCTTTTGTATGCCGTGTGAATAACCTTCCCCAATTGTAAGGTTCCCCGAGCAAGTGTTGCTTCTAAAAAAGATGAATTATAATCCGAACGGCTTATTTTCACCTTTCGGCTTTTGGGGTTAAATAACGACATTAAAAGCTTTTGACGTTTGTCGGCGTCCTCGCGCGAAATCATTGGTTCATATTGAAACGGGGTAAACGGTTTCGGTACAAAAGTCGAAAGCGATATAGAAATAGAAATCCCTCTGTTCGGGCCACATTCCTTGTACAGTCGCATTATTTTCTCGGTTAAGGTATGGATACCGATTATATCCTCATCTGTCTCGGTGGGAAGACCGAGCATAAAGTACAGCTTAACCGCCGAATACCCGCCGGAAAACGCAACCCGACATCCTTCTAATATTTCCTCTTCGGTAATATTTTTATTGATGACGTCGCGCAAACGCTGTGTCCCCGCTTCGGGCGCAAAGGTAAGCGAGCTTTTACGAACGCGTTTGATTTTCTGTAAAACCTCGTCGTTAAATTTGTCAATTCGCAGAGACGGAAGCGAAAGATTAATACTGTTTTTTACGGTATACTCGGTCAACCGCGAAAGAACGCCTTCTATATCCGAATGGTCGCCGGTAGAAAGCGAACAAAGCGATACCTCGTCATACCCCGTGCTTTCGCATAACGCCTTAGTCTCGTCAAAAATCTTGTCGCCGCTCTTTTCTCTGTAGGGTCTGCAAATAAACCCCGCTTGACAAAATCTGCACCCGCGTATACACCCGCGCAAAACCTCGGTAACTGCGCGGTCGTGTACCGTCTCGACAAAAGGCACAATAAACTCATCGGGAAAGAAAATATTATCCAAATCGTCTACTATCCTTTTTGTAACCGGATTATTCAATTCGGTTACGTAAACGCCCTCTATTTGAATTGCCTTTTTATAAAATTCGCCTCTTGAAACGCCGCCCTTTTTACACTCGTTATACAAATCGAGAAGCTCGAGCGTTACCTCTTCCCCCTCACCCATTACAAATAAATCAATAAAATCGCTTAACGGCGCGGGGTTACACCCGCATGAACCGCCCGCTATAATAAGCGGGTGTGTTTCGTCGCGCTCCGTACGAAAAAGCGGAACCCCCGCCAAGTCGAGCATCGCCAATATTGTGGTATAACTCAACTCATATTGTAACGTAAACGCCAGTATATCAAAGTCGAATACCGAATCGCCGCTTTCGAGTCCGTAAAGCGGAATTTGATTCTCCTTCATAAGAGCTTCCATATCGCGCAAGGGCATAAAACACCGCTCACACCAATACTCATCGCGTTTATTAATTAATGAATAGAGGATTTTCGCACCTAAATGCGACATACCTATTTCATAGATATCGGGAAAACAAAAGGCGACGCGTAAATCGACATTTTTACCGCGTTTATTGACCGAGTTCACCTCCCCGCCCGTATATTGAGCGGGTTTTTGAACTTTTAAGAGTATTTTTTCCAAAGAAATATCGTTAGTCGTCATTTTCACCCGCCTTAACAAAAGGATTAATAATCTCGCTCTTACCGAAAACGGTATCCATAACCCTCTTAGTCTTATGCGAAAGTACGGCGTCATCTGCCGATTCGGGCGGCTCACCTCCGTCAAAGACGTCGTTACGCTTAATGCCCGTCAATATATTGCTGAAATCCAATTTCGGTATACTTGCTTCGCTCGGTTCAGACAATGGCGATTGAAGCTCACGTGTTTCGGATATTTTTGCATTATTCCCCGCATCCGATACAAAGGCGGGTGATAAAAGCGGCGGTGCTTTAATTTCCCCAAATTCCGTCGCGATTCCCGCGTCCTTCGAATTAACATCTGCCGCTTCATCATCTTCTTCCGGCTTTATCAAATCGCGTATAAAAGGATTTTGAAGCATACCCTCGCTTTCATAGGGATTTTTCAATAAAAGCCCCTTACCATATTTGTTTATTCGCGTTTTCGCGCGCCCCTCTGTGATTCTTTTGACCTTTTTATAGGCGGGCGGTGCTGTGACAACTTTTTCGGGTTGCCCCTCTTTTTTAAACTCCCGCACCGCTTCCGTGTCGTTAACTCCGTTTTGCTCGGGCTGCTCGGAAATAGGCGGCAAATCTATGCTCGACTCCCCCGATTCAACAGAAGGCTCCGACAATGAAAAATCGGTCGCGGGGGTGGGCGAGTAGCTCTGTGATAAATCCTTAACCCCCGATGGCGAAACACCGCGTATAACGCGCGTTGTTTTTACCGGGGAATACGGTATAGGCGCGGAAAGCGGCAACGGCGGCGGTGTAGGATAATAATAAGGGTTCTGCGGACGTCGTTCAATCCGTTCAAATTCAAATGCGTGAACCTCACGCTTTGCTTCCGAATTTCCTTCATCATCTCTTTCATTGGTCGAGCGCGCCTTTCGCGTTATATAACCACGCGGCGGAAAACTAATAGTGTGCGAATATTCGGCAAAATTCTCAAAATCGTCCATACTCGCCAAGCCCGTAAGAACATTCTCGCGAATCAAGGTCATATATTTGTACCAGTCGGAGAAATCCCTTTGATTAATGTCCACGTTTACCCGTTCGGACATTTCCTTATAAAGCTGGTCGCACCTCGCATGAAGCACGGCGGGGTCGGTCACGGCGTTTGTTGTAGCGGCAATCGCCTTTTCGCCCGAAATTTCGAGACACGTCCGCCCGTTGTCGAGCCTTAAACAATAGTTGTAATTATAATCGTCATCTTTGAGGAAATACTCGTGACATCTTTCGCATTTTTGAATTACCGCGCCGTTTTCGAGTAAAGCATCTATCTCGAGGTCAATTACCGATTTAAGTCCTTCGGGAATGTAAACCCGTTGAGGTATACGCATAATTGCATTAGCACTGATAAGGCTGTCCGGTTCATCGGGGATAATATTTTTTATTGCCGCGAAAACGTCCATAGAAACCCTGTCCGTATTGTCAATGTGCGGCGAACTCGATATATTTTCGTCAATATCGAGTTCGGGGAGGATTTTTTGCATTATATTGCGACTTAGCTTGGTCATCAAAAAGGGTGAATTTGGTGTCCTTAGTCCCGCATATACCTTACTTGTTGAAAATTCTCCACAGCCCATTTCGTTAGCCGCAACATTGAAAATTAAATCAAAATACCCCGAATTTGCCGCCGCAACGGAACGATTCTGAAGTCTTTTCCCAAATATAAATTCGACCTTTTTACGCGCATATTCTTGAATCCTTACGAGGTTTGTCCATTGGTTAATACTCTTATTATAGCGATATTCACAAAGCCTCGTAAACAAAACCGATTCAAACTCGTTTTTACAAGACGAAAAACTGTCCCATAATGTAGCCTCGTCGATTTTATTCTGCCGACATATAAAATCAATCCAACAGTCGATGACGATTCTTTCAAAAATACCGTGTATATTCTTTTCTATATATATGTGAGCGGGGGTAATCATAGCCTTGAGCGCGGACGCTTCGTCGCGGTTAAAACGCCCCCTGTTTATGCTCGCTCTACAAACCTCGATGCATTTTTCCATAAAAGGCAAAAGGTCAAACGAAATAAAACCGATAAGGTTATCGGGACAATAGATACTGTATATTTCGTTTGAATTTTTTCCGGTTATATTTATTTTATACGACTGTCGATTCATTATAAATTTCCTTTAAGAACGGTTCTTTATGCCTCATCTAATATTTCCGTTTCGTGAAAATCGTCATCATTATCGCCGGTAATAATCTGTCCGTCCTCGTCAATTTCAATAAGCCTTCCGTCAAACCAAAGCTTATCCGGCGCGACCCATTTTAACACATACTCGCTCCCGTGTTTTAACGCCCCCGCCTTTACGCCGCCGAACACCCGCTCACATTTTAAATTCCACATTGTTTTATCTAAATCTGTTCTTTCTATATAAAAAGACTCGGTACGGGTAACCTTTGTTTCGGGGTCAACATATGCGATAAGTCTGAACGGCGGTTGTCCCCCGTCCAAAAGACCTTCGTCATAATCAATTTCCACCTGCGGCTGTTCCCTGAGGTTCAACTCCATTTTAAAAGGTATTTGAATGGTCAGGTTTTGTAGTGTTACATACGCCAAAAACGCCAATACAAAAAGGAGAAGATATATTGTCCCGAGT
The DNA here is from genome assembly GCA_009783205.1 of Oscillospiraceae bacterium. Lineage (GTDB taxonomy): Bacteria > Bacillota > Clostridia > Oscillospirales > Ruminococcaceae > Ruminiclostridium_E. The sequence goes on along the minus strand of WRHO01000004.1, from coordinate 65,486 downwards.
ACAACCTTAAGCGATTCGCTGACTCCCGATGCAAAAAAAACTACTGCCGCGGTTAAAAAAGGCGGTAGAATTAGAAACCAGTTTCCGAAACCGTAAATCAACATCACAAGAACGCATAAATGCAGAGCTAACGTCACTATTTTTGTTATAATCTGTCTTCTCGTATAAACCATTACAATCGTAAACATCACGTTTATAAAAGTGTACATTAAAAATACAACCGCGGCGTTATTATAAACAAAATGATACGCAAAGGTTAACCAAGCTACCCAACTTAAAAACCAAAGATATCCTAAAGAAATAAACGAAAAACCTAATTTAGTTCGTTTACTGCTAAAGAATTTTTGTATTTTATTAAGAGCGGTCGTGTCTGTTCTTTCCATTATGCTCTCCCTATTACATAAATAAACTTAAAACATCTAATTATTTTAACCCATTTTATAATAAATGTCAAGAATTTTTTATAAACCTAATTTTCGTAATCTCTCCGCAATAGCCCGTCGCTTTTCGGCGGTCTTGTTCTCGTCAACAATGTATAGCCCTTCGCGCAATTCTAAAACATCGCCTTCCTTAACACTTTGGGGTAGTAATTCTCTGTCAACCTCTATATGTTTACTATTATTCGTGTCCTCTATAATCGCTATATCTCCCTCAAACCTCTCAACAATAATCATGCCGCATCCCTCCATTCGTTATCTGCCGATTCCCTATCCCGAACAATGTTTAATGTTCCGTCTTCCTTGCTTTCAAAAACAATAGTCCCCGCTTGGTCTGTGCGTAAAATTGAATAGTGCATATCGTCCAACCTTTCCAAAACATCTGTGGTGGGGTGGTTATAACGATTCGGCGAGCCGACGCTTATTACAGCATACTCTCCGCCGACGTCTGACAAAAACTCAATTCGGCTCGACGTTTTACTTCCGTGGTGCGCGACCTTTAATACCGTCGCAGAAATATCAAAGCCTTTTTCGAGTATTGCCTTTTCTGCGGCTTTCTCAATATCTCCGGTAAACAAAAACGAGTTTTCGCCGTGAATAAGCCTTACGACAATCGAATAATCGTTTAACCCGTCAAACCCGTCATTGGGAACGGGCGCAAAAATTTCGAGCGTTGCCCCGCCCAATTCAATATCGACGCATTCTCCGTAAGGCGTTGTTCCCGCTTGAACCGTATTATCCTCGATTGCTATTATCATGCCGTCGAAGGTGTTATTCGTCGGAATAAGCTCTTCGGGAAGCTTAGGCATTATCATTCTGTCGGTATTTATTGTTTTTATTATCTGTGACATACCGCCCATGTGGTCGGAATGAGGGTGACTAACAACAATTAAATCGAGCGAGCTAACCCCCATCTTTCTTATATACTGAATGACCTTATCGGCATATTCCGCCTCGCCGGAATCAATTAAAACCGCTTTATCTTCGGTGATTATTAGCGCGCAATCCCCCTGCCCTACATCTAAAAAGTGAACCTGAACGGTTCCTTCGGCGGCGCGCAAAACCTTCGGCGATTGATTCAATCCCAAAAAATCGCTAATCGGGTCCCAACCCGCGTTGCTGACGAGCCACGCGAGTACAATTGCGATAATTATTAATAAAATCGAAAAAGGGGTTGCGTTTTTGCTACTTTTTCTTCCGTTTCCCCGTCTTAACCTTGCCATTTTGGTTATTCCTCCCGTTTTTGTTTTTAATCGTTAATTTGTTGAACAATTGCTGATTCTCCGGCTTATAATATTGCAACAAAGCGCGTTGTGCGGCCCGTTTTTCTGCCGACCTTGCTACATACAGCTTTTCGAGAGTAAAAGGATTCAACCCCGTGTAATACATCGCCGTCGATATTGTTCCGGGGGTCGGGTAAAAATCCTGAACCTGTTCGGGTCGAATTTTACGTTTCTTCAACCATATCGCTAAATCAACCGCATCCTGCGTGGTTGCCCCCGGGTGAGACGACATTAAATAAGGCACAAGGTACTGTTCCATACCGACGCGCTTTGTTTGCGCGGCAAAAGCTTCACAAAACCCGTCATAAACCGAACTCGACGGCTTCCCCATATAGTCAAGCACATTTGGTTTACAATGTTCGGGTGCCACCTTTAATTGCCCCGAAACGTGATGCTTAACCAACTCGTCAAAAAACTCTCGATTACGGTCGAGCATGAGATAATCATAACGAATACCCGAACGTATAAAAACTTTTTTTATCCCGTCGAGCTTTCGGAGCTTGCGAAGTATCCGCAAATATTTAGCGTGAGAAACCTCAAGATTTTTACACGGCGTCGGCGTTAAACATTTTCGCTTACACATACCGTATTCGAGCTGTTTTTTACATGAGGGTTGTCCAAAATTGGCGGTCGGGCCGCCTAAATCGTGAATGTATCCTTTAAAATCGGGATTCCCTAAAAAAGCCTTTGCTTCTTTTATTACCGATTCATCGCTTCGCGATTGAATCCGTCGCCCCTGATGAAGCGCGATTGAACAAAAATTACAATACCCGAAGCAACCGCGAGTCCGGGTAATCGAAAACTCAACCTCTTTTATTGCGGGGACGCCTCCCTGCGTATTATAAATGGGGTGCGCCTTGCGCGTAAACGGAAGGGCATAAACCTTATCCATTTCCGATTCGGTGAGACTTCTTTGCGGCGGATTTTGTATAAGCATTTGGTCTCCGTGACGTTGAACAACCGTCTTCCCGTAAACCTCGTCTTGTTCATTATATTGAAGCGCACAGGCTTTTGCGTAGCATTTTTTATTCTCGCTGACCAATTCAAAGCTGTCACATTGGCGCAAAGACTGTACATCTGCGCCCGTTTTTGTCGAAAAATCGCTCATTGTCAATTTGTAACAGGTTCCGCGAAGCCCGGTTATTGCCGAGAGTCGATTTCCCGCTTTTAACTCGTCGCAAAGGTGAAACAGCGTCAACTCCGCCATACCGTAAATCAACAAATCCGCCCCAGATGAAATTAATACCGATTCAAGAACGCCGTCGCTCCAAAAATCATAATGTGCAAATCTTCTAAGAGACGCTTCGAGTCCGCCTATAACTATTCCCGCCTCGGGAAATAACCGCTTAATCGCCTTACAGTAGGTGTTGACGGCATAATCGGGACGTTTTCCGCCTTTACCGCCGGGGCTGTACTCATCGTTATGTCTTTTTTTACCGGTGACGGTATAATTAGCGACCATTGAGTCTATATTACCGCCGCTAACCATAAAACAATGCTTAGGTTGACCAAACTCCGTAAAATGCGAATCGTTTGTCGGTTGAGCAATAATTGCGACGGTAAAACCGCGACTTTCTAAAATACGCGAAACAATAGCGATGCCGAAGCTCGGGTGGTCAACATATGCGTCTCCGGTTATACATATGAAATCCGGCTTTTCGGGTAGTTCTTTTTTTGATATGGGGAGGAATTTGTTCATTTTAAAAGCTTCCTCTCGAGCCAATCCTCTCTGGTCATCAATACCTCGCGCGGTCTGCTGCTGCCAACCGATTTCCCGATAACGCCCATTCGCTCCATAACGTCAATAAGGCGTGCCGCTCTCCCGTACCCTAATTTAAGCTTCAACTGTAAATACGAGGTAGAGGCTTTACCGGCGTCAATTACCGCCTCAATTGCCTCCTCCAATTTGTCGTCGTCCAAATCAAAGTCCTCGTCAATATCGCCCCCGCGTGAATCCTTTTCATTAATTGCCGCGGTTTGTCTTTCGATTTCCTCAATGACGTTTTCATCGTATTCAAAGTCAAAATTATCCTTAACGAACTTTACTACCCGATTAATTTCGTCGTTAGAAACCCAACACCCTTGAACGCGAATCGGTTTAGGAATACCCGTAGGCGCGTACAACATATCCCCGTTTCCGAGAAGCTTTTCCGCACCCGCCGTATCGAAGATTACGCGCGAATCCACCTGTGAGGCGACCTTTAAACCGATTCTGCTCGGGATATTCGCCTTAATTAATCCGGTAACAACATTTGTCGTAGGGCGTTGTGTTGCTATTACAAGGTGAATCCCCGCCGCCCGCGCCAATTGAGCGAGACGACATATATTCCCCTCCACCTCTTTTGCCGCTGTCATCATTAAATCGGCGAGCTCATCAATAAAAATTACGATTTTTGCCATAGATTCGAGTTCGTCATTGCTTTTTTTGACTATTTCGTTAAACTCCCCAATATTCCGCACGTTGTTTTCGGCAAACAATGTGTATCGTTGAGTCATTTCGTTTACCGCCCAACCGAGCGAACCCGCCGCTTTTTTGGGGTCGGTGACCACCGGTGTAAGAAGGTGCGGGATTCCGGAGTATATTGCAAATTCCACCATTTTCGGGTCAATCATCATCAGACGAACCTCTTCGGGTGTCGCCCTGTAAAGTATGCTCATTATTATGGAGTTGACGCATACCGATTTTCCCGAACCGGTCGTCCCCGCAATAAGCAAATGAGGCATTTTCGTTATATCGGAAATAATCACTTCTCCGGTAATATCCCGTCCGATTACCGCGCCTAATTTTGATTCGGTCTCCCCAAAATCCTTAGAGCCGACCAGCTCTCGAAATGTCACCATGTCGCGGTGGGCGTTCGGAACCTCAACCCCTACCGCCGATTTACCGGGTATAGGTGCCTCCATACGAACCCCCGCCGCCGCTAAGTTTAATGCTATATCGTCGGTAAGAGCGGTTATCTTTGAGATTTTAACGCCTCTTGCCGGTTGTATCTCATATCGAGTTACGGACGGGCCGCGAACTCTGTCTATCACCGTTGTCAAAACGCCGAAGCTTTTAAGGGTTTCTACGAGCTTTTCGGAATTAGCGTCAAGCTCCGCTTGTATATCCGATTCGGGTGTTTTTTTAACAACGTCGTCAAGTAAATCAATTCCCGGTAACGAATACATTTGTTGATGCTCCGCAAACTTTGTTATTGCGTCAAAATCCGACACGGGCGCGGGTGCGGGTTCCTCCAAGGCTTTTTCGCGACTTTCTCTTTCCCGTTCCTCGTCGTCTTCTTCTTTTTTGTAGTTTTCGATAGCCGAATCAAACGCTTCGTTTGATAAATCGACAACTCCGTCGTTTTCGTTCACCCGCTCTATGTCAAAAGGCGGCTCTTCTTCATTGTTTGGCGAATCGGGGTCAATTTCCGACGGCGAAATGTATTGGGGCGGCATTTGCGGCGAATCCTCATACTCGTCGTCGAGTTCGGGTTCAAAAGGCGGCGAATAAAGCGGGGGAAACGGCGGAACCCGCGAAATTTCGTCTTTAATGCTCTTTTCCGCGGCTTTCATGCGCGAATACTTCTCCTGCTCCGTATCCTGTAAAAGCTTCCTCCTCGATTCCTCCAAATACTCCGCGTCCTGCCTGTGCAGCTCGCGTTGCTGTTTTGCATATACACCCACTTTAGCGAACGGACTCGCGACGAACTTCAAAAAAGCGTCAAGGGTTATATTCCCCATTATCATAACGAGAACAAAGATTATTAAAGCGATGATAATTCCCGCGCCCACTCTTCCGAAAAACATAGGCAGATAGCTTACGCCATACCCGACAATGCCGCCGAAATCCCCGATAATATGCAATAGAGCGCAAACCAACGAAACAATTAATGTTAATAATATAACCCGCCTTTTTACCGCCATATAAATTAATGCAAGCCCGACAATATACATAGCCGAGCCGAATATATAGCTTAATGCCGAGCGAACCGCCGTCCATGCGGTCTCCTCGAGCGGCAAAACGGCAAAAGCGAACAGTAATAACCCCGCGGCAAATAAAACGACAGAATAAATATGTCGCCTTCGTTTATCCCGCGCAAGAGCTTCTGCCTTAGCCGTTTCTTTTTGTGCTTTAGTTTGCCTTTTTGTAGCTTTTTTACCTTCCGACATTTTTGACCATATCCTCCCGAGACATTTCCTCAAAATTTAAATTCTATGCCCGTAACGCTCTCGAACACGCCCCATATAATACAAAGGATTCCTACAATAAGCGTGTATATAGCGAATATTTTAAACTTTTCCTTCTTAATCAAAAGCTTAACCAACTTAATTGCAAATAAGCCCACAATCATCGACACAATAAGCCCGAGCGTCAAAGTCGGTATATTCCCGATTGAAGACAAGCCCGCGCTTTTCGAAATTTCTCTAACCTCGAGTAAGGTCGCCCCTAAAATTGCGGGGATTCCGAGCATGAAGGAAAAAGTAACGGCGGTTTTACGCGAAAGACCGCAAAATAATCCCGAGCTTATTGTCGAGCCGGAGCGCGACACCCCCGGAAATAAAGCAATAATTTGAAAAAAACCAACGACGAGCGCGTCTTTTAGTTGAATTTCCGACGGCGTTTTTATCCCCTTAACACACGAATCCGCCATAAACAAAAGCGTCGCCGTAAATATAAAAGCCGCACCCTCAAATATAATGTCCCCGTCCGCCATAGGCGCGGTGAAAAAATCAGAAACGAGCGTTACCGGAACGAGCATTGCCGTCGCTATAACCACCATGAACAACATTCTGCGGTCATCGTTCATATTCTTCCAAGAAAATTTCCCGGTGAATAAATCGGCAAAGGTTAAAAAAAACTCTCGTATCATTCCCCATACCGCACTTCTGAACGCAATAAATATTGCAATAAGCGTTCCGGTATGCAAAAAAATAGAAATAGTAAGTCCGCTTTCTTCAATATCCATGAAATGCTGTGCCACCGACAAATGTCCCGAACTCGAAACGGGAAGAAATTCGGTCAACCCTTGTATTACCGCTTGAATAAGAATTATTATGTAATCCATATATCCCTCATTTTTGATTAAGAATACACCCTTTAGATGTTCCCTTTAGTTTAATATACCATAAAATGTAAAGCTTGTCAAGTTTATTTCCTTAGTTTAAATTCCCCGATAAGCCCTTCCAATATAGTAGCCTGCCCGCTCATTTCCTCGCTCGCGGCCGCGCTTTCTTCTGCGGACGCGCTGTTTTGCTGAACCACCTGTGCAACCTGGTCAATACCTTGATTAATTTGAAGTATGCTCCCCGATTGTTCCTCGCTCGATTCGGCAATTTCCGCAACTATTTGCGCGCTTTGGTTAATCCCGCTGACTATTTTCGAAAGACTTTCTTCGGTTTCGTGAGCAATTCGACTCCCCAATTCGGCTTTTTCGACCGAGTTTGCTATAAGTGTTCCCGTTTCATTAGCCGCCTCCGCGCTTTTTGCCGCCAAATTCCGCACCTCCTCGGCGACAACCGCAAAACCCTTCCCCTGTTGTCCCGCTCTTGCCGCTTCGACCGCGGCGTTAAGAGCCAATATATTGGTTTGGAACGCTATATCGTCAATAACCTTAATAACCTTGCTTATACTCTGGCTCGCTTGTGTAATATCATTCACCGCCGCCATCATTTCGTCCATTTGTGTGCTTCCTTTTTCCGCGCTAACCTTAATAGATGTGGCTAATTTAGCGGCAATTGAGGCTTTTTCGGCGTTGTCCTTTGTCTTAACCGCTATGTCGGAGATGCTTGACGAAAGCTGTTCAATCGCGGCGGCTTGTTCGGTTGAGCCTTGCGCCAAGGATTGTGACCCGTCGGCAATTTGGCTTGAACCCGAAAAAACCTGTGATGTAGAATTGGCGATTTCGCCGAACATATTGTTCAAATTAAAAAGTGTTTTTTGTAAGGACAGTCCTATTGTATCCGCCTCGGAAAGTAGCCTTATCTCGCTTCGCAAATCTCCGTTAGAGACCGATTCGAGTTGGTTGCTTATATAGGTTATATGGCTTATAAATTCTGCCGACGCGGTGATACATTGTCCGATTTCGTCTTTTATCCCCGCATATTTAGCAATAATAATCTCGTCCTCATAGGTCAAATTTATATTTCCGGTTGTACTCGCCTTTTTCATAAAGCCCGTTAAAGCCGCTAAGGGTTTGCTTATTATCCCGGAAATATATACCGCCAAAAGTATCGAAACAATTAACGCCGCCACCGTAACAATAATGATAACGGTCATTAATAATGCAAATAAATCATCGCCCGCTTTATTTGCGCTGTCGGCGACCTCGATTTTCATATCGAGACATTTATCGAAGTTTTCTACTATTTTATTGACGGAATCGGTGTACCCCGATAATACAGTATACACGTCTTTAGCGTCCGCACCGCTTTTTGCCATGCTGTATATTTGCGACATACACTCGCGAAAATCCTTATTATACAGATTACACGCCTCATCAAAAACGGAAAATGTGTCGGGGGTAATAATTGAACCGCGATAAGGAGCCAAATTTGTGGTTAAGGTTTCGTGATAACCGTCGGCGCGGCTTTTTGCGTCTTCAACCAACGCGAGGTCATTCATAGCCGCGCCTATAATCATATCTCGCATACAGGCGCGCTGACGTTGAAGCATTTCTATTACCTTAGTCATATACGGCATGGGGACGGTTTGATTATCGTACATAGAACTCGCGCCTTTATTGATTTCGCGCATACCGAACACACCCATAGCCCCTACCGCTACGGTAAGAAACGCGGTTATAAGAAACCCCGTAATTAATTTTAAGGAAACTTTTATGTTTTTCATAAGTAATCATGCCTTTCTGTCTTAATATATTTACAATATGCGTCAGGCTTCGATTTCGTTCATAGATTTTTTTATGTTTCCTTAATTGCGCCAAACGCGCTTATTGTATCGGCAATCGCATTAAGAATACTGCCGAGCATGGTTAAATCATCATTGTCGAGTCCGTCGGCTAAAATCAAGGCAACAGAATTTGTTAAGGCAATTATTTCACAGCGGTTGAGATTGCTTATACCTTTAAGACGGTTATGATTGTTCATAATTACATATATATTACGCAAAAAGCGGATTCATGTATAAAGCCCGCCTAATTCCGAATTATAGTCATCGAGAATTAATCTGAGTGCGGTAAAAGCAATCGGGTAGTACACGTCCTTGTTCATTTTGTCGAGTTTTGACGACCAATCGGGGAACGGAATTTCGAGCGGGAGGATTTTTCTCCCCGAAAAAGCCGTAATTTCGCGGTTTAAGGATATTACGAGGCTGTCCGAGGTAATGCTCGAGTAACAGAGGGTGTCTTTTTCGCTCGCGCCACAGGTTATGACATTAAGCCGCGAGTTTTTGAGTTTAAGCAATTGCTCGGTATTTTCGGAATTAACAATGATAATGCTCTTTTCGGGCAGAGGAATTGTCGGTATAACGCCGCCGTTCTTCATAATAATGATACATTCGGGGATATACAGCGATTTTAGCTCGGTCGAATCGGCGACCACAATACCGTAACCCTCTCCGTTTTGCACAATGCTCTTATTCTTTATATAAGTAACCCTGTACGATTTCGAAAGTCGCGAAAGAATGATTTCCTCCAAACATCTGTCGGTATAATTACCGATTACCGAAACAACAGTCATTGTTATGACCCCCCTTGATTTTTTACAAATTATATGTTATACTCGTTATTATTAACCGGTCATTATATACTATTCATTAATTTGGGGTGTTTATGTTTTTATTCCGTTGGCTATGGAAAAATATGCAAGGATACCGACGAAGATACATATTTTCGTTGGTTATGGTTATGTTCGCGCAAACGCTTTTGATATTTAACCCGTTTATAATGCGTATTTTGATAAACACGTTTATCGTTTCCGAAAAAGCCTTAGAAAATCTTCAAACGAAAACAAATTTGCTTTTTATGTTAGTGGGATTAACTGTTGCAGCAAACTTAATACGAACGGGGTTCCGTTATTTATCGGATATGCTTCTCGAAACCTGTTCACAGGGGGCGGTATACCGAATTCGCGCTCATTTATTTAACAGTATGCAGTCTCAAGCCGCCGATTTTTACGATTTGTACAGGACGGGCGACATTATGACGCGGCTTTCCGGCGACATTGAAATGGTGCGGCATACAACCGCTTGGTCGTTTAAAACTATGTTTGAAAACATAGTTTGTTTTCTCGCGGTGAGCGTGTTTTATTTTTCAATTAATGTGTATATGGCTTTATGTATGCTCGCTATTACCCCTCTTATATTAGTTTTTTCTACAATGTTTCATAAAAAGGTAGGGCCGTTATACGGCGAACTGCGCGAGAGACTTTCCGAGTTGAACACGTCGGCTGAAGAAAATATATCGGGAAATAGGGTGGTTAAGGCATTTGCCGCCGAGGAATTTGAAATTTCACGTTTCGGCAATACAAACCGCGAATACGCCTCACAAAGCAAAAAAACGGCAATAGCGTGGTGGCGTTTTTTCCTCCCCATGGAAACAACGTCACAGGCTATATTGGCGGTACACTTAGTCGCGGGCGGTCTTTTCGCCATTAACGGCGTAATCACAATGGGGGATTATATGGCGTTTTCGATGTTGTCGTGGGCGTTGTCAATGCCTATGAGTATGTTAGGCTATGTAATCAGCGATTTGAAACGCTTTTCCGCCTCCGCAAATAAAATTATCGAGGTTTATTACGGGCGTTCGAAAATAGTTGACCGCGCCGACGCGGTAAAGCTTAATCAAAAAATATGCGGCGATATTGAGTTTAAAAACGTAAGCTTTACTTATAATGTCGAAAAAGACAAACCGATTTTATCCGATATAAGCTTTACGGTAAAATCGGGACAAACCGTCGCAATAATGGGAGAAACCGGCGCGGGTAAAACAACCCTCGTTAATTTGATTCCGCGTGTTTATGATGTGACAAAGGGTGAAATACTTGTTGACGGTTACAATATACGGATGCTGAAGTTGAGCGATTTACGCGCAAGTATAGGAATAGCTACGCAAGAGGTGTTGCTCTTTTCGGATACAATCGAAAACAATATCGCATATGGGATTGACGCCGAGTTGTGGGAAAACAATACCGATTTAACAACAAAAACGGTTCGCGATTGTGCAAAGATGTCAGACGCACATGAGTTTATCCTAAACACCGCCGACGGCTACGATACAATTGTGGGCGAACGCGGGGTGGGGTTGTCGGGGGGGCAAAAACAACGTATTGCATTAGCGCGAGCGTTGGCGGTTAACCCGAGCATATTAATCTTAGACGACACAACCTCTGCGGTGGATTCGGAAACCGAAAAGCATATTCAAGAAAGCCTCAGAAGCCTTAGCTGTACAAAAATAATAATAGCCGCGAGGATTTCATCGGTCAAGGATGCCGACTTAATTATAGTTATGCAAAACGGACGCATTACCGAAACGGGTACGCACGATGAGCTTATTAACCAAAACGGGTATTACAAGGAAGTGTACGATTTACAATCGTAGTGATAACATTATGAAAAGAATACTATATGAAGGAGAATAGTTTGAATGGCACGAAATAAATTCGACATAGACGAAGAATTAGAGTCCCCGTTTGACATACGACACTTAAAACGCGCATTAATCTATGCGGGGAAATATAAAAAGCGAATAGCGTTCGGGGTTTTTCTTAGCTTAATATCAATAGTATCGGGATTATTAGTCCCGCTCATCGCTCGACACTCAATCGACGTGGCGATTCCCGATAAGGACATTTCTCTTGTATTAAAGCTCGGCGGCATAATGGTCGCGGCTATTTTTGCGGGTGTATTCTTTGCCCAAAAACGCTCAATCGTTATGACAAAGGTGGGACAGGATATTATATACGACATTCGCGAGGACTTGTTTGAACACCTGCAAAAGCTCTCGTTTGAGTATTACGACAACCGTCCGCACGGGAAAATATTAGTGCGTCTCGTCAATTATATCAACAATGTATCCGAGCTTATGACAAACGGAATTATCAACTTTGTTATGGAAATACTCAACCTTTTATTTATAGCGGGGTTCATGTTTGCGGTATCGTGGAAGCTGACCTTAGTCGTTCTCGGCGGACTTCCGATTTTTCTCGTAATGATTATCTTTATTAAGAATAAACAACGTAAAGCGTGGCAGGCGGTTTCAAATAAAACATCAAATATGAACGCCTACCTGCACGAAAGCATAGTCGGCGTAAAAATCACCCAAATCTTTGCCCGCGAACGAGAGAACGAGGAAATATTTGACCAACTCTCAAAAAGCTACCGCAAAGACTGGATGTCGGCGGTTAAGTTTTCTCTTTTGGTATGGCCGTCGGTTGACAACATTGCTAATATAGTAAGGGGTTCAATTTTTGTAGTAGGGTTGGTGTTTATAGCCGCGCCGCTTGCAAAAAACGGGGGCGATATAGCAATTCTCGGGACAATTTCTGCAATGTCTATGTATTCGTGGCGTTTTTGGCAACCGTTGATTAACCTTTCTAACCTTATGAATACGTTTATAACCGCCGTCGCATATCTTGAACGCATATTCGAGACCTTAGACGAGCCGATTGCGGTCGCCGATAAGCTCGACGCAACCGAGCTTACACAAATAAAAGGAGCGGTTGTTTTTGACAATGTTACGTTCTCCTATGAAAAGGACGCGAATATTTTAGAAAACCTTTCTTTCGGGGTCAAGCCCGGTGAAAGCGTCGCGCTTGTCGGGCCGACGGGTGCGGGAAAAACCACAATTGTAAGCTTAATTTCCCGTTTTTATGATTTAAACGGCGGCAAAATTCTAATAGACAATAACGATATTTCAAATGTTACGTTAAGCTCGCTTCGGCGACAAATGGGCATAATGCTTCAAGACAGTTTTATTTTTTCGGGAACGGTAATGTTCAACATCAAATACGGTAATCGCGCCGCCACAGATGAGGAAGCAATCCGCGCCTGTGAAATTGTCGGTATTGACGAATTTATCAAAGGGCTGAAAAACGGCTACAATACCGAAATAAAGGAACGCGGTGCGGGGCTGTCCGCGGGTCAGAAACAATTAATTGCGTTTGCGCGTACAATTTTGGCAAACCCGCGAATATTAGTCCTTGACGAAGCGACGAGCTCGATTGACGCAAAAACCGAACGCAATATGCAAAAAAGCCTCAATTATCTTTTAAAAGGGAGAACCTCGTTTATTATAGCGCACAGGTTGTCGACCGTCCGCAACTGCGACAGAATAATGTACATCAACGATAAAGGTATTACCGAGTGCGGCACGCATGATGAATTGATGGCGCAAAAAGGAGATTATTTTACATTATACACCGCACAGACATTATAGCAATTCCGCTATATAGAAAACATCTAAAAAACCTCTTACTATTCTGTTGACAAAATAAATTAATATGTTATAATTGCATTATAAATAAAATGAAGGAGTTTACAATGAGTGTACAATCAAAAATCGCAAAAAGCGAAATTAAGGATATGAATTTATGGGAGTCGGGTAAGCGCAAAATCGACTGGGTTGAATCCAATATGCCGTTATTGCGCGGGATTAAAGCAGAATTTGAGAAGAATAAGCCGTTTGCGGGTCTTCGGGTCGCGTTATCGGTTCACTTAGAAGCAAAAACCGCCTATCTGTGCAAGGTGTTGGCTGCGGGCGGTGCCGAAATGTACATTACCGGGAGTAATCCGCTCTCGACACAAGACGACGTTGCCGCGGCATTAGCGCACGAGGGACTCAACGTATTTGCGTGGTACAATGTCACCGACGAAGAATACAACCGACATATCTCAAAAGTTATTGAAGCCGCCCCAAATATAATTATTGACGACGGCGGCGATTTAGTAACATTGATTCATTCTAAATACCCGCATCTGCTCGAGAATGTAATTGGCGGCTGTGAAGAAACCACAACGGGAATCCTTCGCCTTATAGCCATGAACAAGGAAGGGAAGTTAAAATTCCCTATGGCTTTGGTAAACGACGCCGATTGTAAACATTTATTCGACAACCGCTACGGAACGGGACAGTCGGTTTGGGACGGAATAAACCGCACTACCAACTTAATTGTTGCCGGGAAAAATGTTGTTGTTGCCGGCTACGGTTGGTGCGGCAAGGGGGTCGCAATGCGCGCAAAAGGCTTGGGCGGGTCGGTTATTGTTACCGAAATTGACCCGATTAAAGCGATGGAAGCGGTAATGGACGGATTTAAGGTTATGCCCATGAACGAGGCGGCAAAAATAGGCGATTTCTTTGTAACCGTCACCGGCTGCAGTAAAGTCATAACCGCCGCCGATTTTAACGTCATGAAGGACGGCGCGATTTGTTGTAACGCGGGACATTTCGATTGTGAGGTTGATGTCGCCGAGTTAAAAACAATAGCGGTCGAAGAAAAGTTAGCGCGCAATAATATTCAAGGTTATAAGCTTAAAAACGGAAACTGGATATATATAATCGCCGAGGGTCGTTTGGTGAATTTAGCGGCGGGCGACGGACACCCCGCCGAAATAATGGATATGTCGTTCGCGATTCAAGCGTTGTCGGCATTGTACATGGTAAACAACAAAGGAAAACTGACCGATATGGTGATAAAGGTTCCGCTTGAGGTCGATATGGAGGTCGCCCGCCGACAGTTGGGGTATTGGGGCGTAAATATAGATAAATTGACAACCGAGCAGGAGAAGTATTTGAATAGTTGGGAAGCTTAACAAGAGCGGAGCAATTTCTCTGAACGGATTCATTCCGTTCAAAGGGAATTGCGTAGCTTGACGATGTGAGGCTTAACAAGAGCGGAGGTGTCGGTGGCTTTGCCGCCGAGCAGTCCGCTTGACGATGTGAGCTTAACAAGAGCGGAGGTGTCGGTGGCTTTGCCGCCGAGCAGTCCGCTTGACGATGTGAGCTTAACAAGAGCGGAGGTCAAGCGAAAAACTTCTTTGCTATATCGACGGCGCCCTTTGCGTCTTTTGCATAATAATCCGCGCCGATTATGTTCGCATAATCGGCGTTTAACACAGCCCCGCCGACCATAACCTTACAATTAAGCCCGCGCTCTTTAATGAGCGCGATTGTCTGCTCCATAGGGGGGAGAGTGGTGGTCATTAATGCAGACAACCCTATCAGCTTTACATTATGTTTTACTGCTGATTCAACGATTGTATCGGGGGCGACATCTTTACCCAAGTCGATTATTTGATACCCGTAATTCTCGAGAAGAACCTTTACGATATTCTTCCCGATATCGTGGATATCGCCTTTAACGGTCGCTAAAACAATTCTTTCGGGCGACTTTTTACTTGAATCGGTATCGGGCATATGCCGTTTAACAATATCGAAACAAACCCCCGCGGTTTCGGCAGATAAAATCAATTGCGGGAGAAAAATTGCCCCCCCTTCAAAATCAACCCCCGCTTTATCCAACGCGGGAATCAAATGCTCATTAATGACACTCATCGGCAGAATTTCTTTGAGAAGACGTTCGGTAATTTGCGCGGCGTCTTTTTTCATTCCGTTTTCTATCGCGCTACCCAAGCTGATTTGTGAACCCGTAACCTCTTTTTGGTTTACGGGTTCTTTTTGGGAATACGCTTTTATATATTCGCACGCATTAGGGTCGTTCCCTTTCAATAATCTGAAAGAGCGCACCGCACCCATAGAGGTTGCGGAGTTAGGGTTTATTATAGGAAGCGTCAACCCGCATTGTAGTGCCGCGGTGAGGAAGCTTGCGTTAAGAAGGTCGCGATTAGGGAGACCGAACGAGATATTTGACACACCTAACGCCGTTTTTAAACCGAGTCTATTGTTTACAAGTCTCACGGCTTCGAGCGTTGTTTGCGCCGCCGTCGAATCTGTCGAAACGGTAAGCGTTAAACAGTCGATTATGATGTTTGACCTTTTAATTCCCAATTTGAGTGCGCGGTTCAATATTCTTTCGGCAATTTCGAGTCGTTTTTCCGCCGTCTCGGGAATCCCGTTTTCATCGAGGGTTAAGCCTATTACCGCCGCGCCGTATTTCTTAACAAGAGGTAAAATCACATTTAAGCTCTCCTCCTTACCGTTGACCGAATTAACAATGGGTTTTCCGTTGTAACGCCGTAAAGCCGCCTCAACAACGGACGGATTACCGCTGTCGATTTGTAGCGGCAAATCGCAGACGCTTTGCAACGATTCGAGTACCTTAAGCATCATTTCCCGCTCATCAATTTCGGGCAAGCCCACATTAACGTCGAGAATATCCGCGCCCGCCGCCGTTTGTTCAAAAGCCTGTCCTAATATATAATCGGTATCGTCGTTTAAAAGAGCTTCTTTAAAAACTCGCTTTCCCGTAGGGTTGATACGCTCACCTATTACCCGCGGTTGGTCGAGTATAACCGTTTTTGTCCCTGATGTTATGGCACAATCATCTGCAAACTCTTTTGCATTTACGGATATGTTTTCAAAAGCCGACTTCATTAATTTAATATATTCGGGCGACGTCCCGCAACACCCGCCTAAAACTTTTACGCCTTTTTCGGCAAAAACGCGCATTTCTTCGGAAAAACCCTCTGCGTTAAGTACAAATTTGCCGGTCACGGGGTCGGGCAAGCCCGCGTTCGGCTTTACCATTACGGGAACATCGCTGAAACGTAAAAGCTCGTCTGCTATACCGTACAGTTCCTTTGGACCGAGCGAGCAATTAACCCCTATTACATCTGCGCCTAAGCCCGACGCGGTTACGGCATACGCAGATACCGGACAACCGGTAAAGGTTCTTCCGTTTTGTTCAAAGGTCATGGAACAGATTACGGGAAGGGTTGAGTTTTCCTTAACCGCCAATAAAGCGCATTTTAGTTCAAGTAAATCCGAGAAGGTTTGTAAAACGACTAAACCCGCACCCGCCTTTTCCGCCGCCTTTATCATTTCCGCAAAAATCTCATACGCTTCATTAAAGGTCAATGTTCCGGCGGGGCGCAAAAGCTTTCCTATAGGGCTTACATCGAGCGCGACTAAAACATTCGGAAAATCGTGTAACGCCTCTTTTGCAATTTTTATCGCGGCGGTAACCGTTTCATCTACGTTTTTCCCGATTGCGGCTAACTTGTATCTGTTGGCGCAAAATGTATTCGCGCTGATTATATCCGAACCCGCTTTTGCATAAGCGCGTATAACCTCGGCTACCTTATCGGGTGCCGTGAAATTAAGCAATTCCGAGGGTTGTCCCGGTTTAAGACCTCGTTTTTGAAGCTCCGTCCCCATAGCCCCGTCGAATACTACCTGTTCCTTTTGCATAAGTTTTTTAAAGTCCATTATATGACCATGCCTTTCCGAGCCTTAAAAAGCTCTATGAAATCAAGCTCTGACGCCTATCAATCCTGTTATGCTTTTTTGCGGGGTTAATATATAATCATCGGTTACGCATAAGCCTATTCGAGTCGACGCGTTCAAAACCTCTATTATATCGCGATTTACGCTCAACGGAAAATCGCCGTACCCGGGGCTGTACCGCATAGAAAGCTTCCGCTCGTCTGTCAACTCCCTGTCGCTGTTGTCGATGAATTTTTCAAGATATTCCCCCGCCAATGAATCAAGGAAAACCGCCCCCGCCATGTCGTCAACCTGTAATTGTCTTAATAAACGGTCAAAAACCTCCCCTAATGTTGCGGCGCATATTAAAACCGATTCGCTGTTTCGCAGATGCCTTTTTATATCCTCGCCGATTAAAGGAATCGGACATTTTTCAATAGGGAATAAAAGCCTTATATACTTTGGGTTAATTAACCGCAAAAGGTTGTGATACTTTTCTGTATCAATCATAAAAGGTTGCCTATATTCTCATATATTTTACGCGCAATATACGGGTTGTTCATTGCGTAAAGGTGTATTCCGTCCACGTCGTTGGATATAAGCTCGGCAATCTGTTCGGTTGCGTATGCTATTCCCGCGTCTCTTAACGCGTCGGGCTTACTGTCGTATCTTGCAATCATCTTGGTAAGCTTAGGCGGAAGACTCGCTCCGCACATCGAAACCATACGCTCAATTTGCGACTTACTCGTTACGGGCATTATTCCCGCCGAAACGGGAACCTCAATCCCTATCAGCCGCACCTTCTCTAAAAATGAATAAAACAATGAATTATCAAAAAAAACTTGACTTATAAGCGTTTCGCATCCCGAATCGACTTTTTTCTTGAGGCTCCTCAAATCATCATTCATGCTTTCCGCTTCAACATGACCTTCGGGGTAACACGCGCCGGAAACGCCGAAATTAAGCCCGCTTTTGTGTATAAACTCAATTAGGTTTGCGGCATATATAAAATCATTTATCCTCGGCAAATCGGGGTTAATGTCTCCGCGCAAAGCGAGAACATTTTCTACCCCCTCTTGTTTTAACATATTTAATGTGTTAAGAACATCTTTTTCTGCCGACGCTACACAGGTCAAATGCGCGACCGCTTCAACCTTACACTTGTTTTTAATAAACGACGAAACCTCGAGCGTCGGGTTCCCCCCGCTCTCGCCTACCGCCGATGTCCCCCCCGCGCCGCAGGTGACGCTTATATAATCGGGCTTTAACGAGGCGATTTCCTCCAATGTGTTGTAAACTCGTTCGATTGACATTGATTTTTTTGGCGGAAACACCTCAATAGCAAACACCGTTTTACTATTTTTAAAAAATTCCGAAGTTTTCATAAATATCTCCCTTTTTATACATTTTTTATACAATTGTAGTCAGTATATATTAAAACGACAAATCTGTCAAGTGCATATGCTTAGTTTTAAATAGTTTTAAATATTAATTGTTTATTTTAAAAATGTATTGCAAAAATTATTTTATTCTGTTATAATGTCTATGATATACTTAATATTTGGAGGTATTTAATATGCGTCTTATTACCCGTTCGGATTTTGACGGACTCGCCTGTGGTGCTTTGCTCCTTGAAGCGGGCGTTATTGATAATTATACATTTGCACACCCCAAGGATTTACAGGATGGGTTAGTCACGGTAACCGAAAACGATTGTCTCGCCAACGTCCCCTTTGTAGAGGGCTGCGGATTGTGGTTTGACCATCACTCTTCTGAAGAAGAGCGAAACGCACATAAAGGAAAATGTGAAGGCGAAAGCCGCAACGCGCCGAGCTGTGCTCGAATCATATACGAATATTATGGCGGGAAAGAGCGTTTCCCACAATTCGACGACTTGATGGAGGCGGTTGACAAGGTCGATTCCGGAACGCTCACAAAAGATGAAATTCTCAACCCAAAGGGGTGGATTTTAGTCGGCTTTTTAATGGACCCGCGAACCGGACTCGGAAGATTCCGCGACTTCGCAATAAGTAATTATCAGCTTATGGAAAAGCTTCTCGTTTGCTGTCGCACTATGACGACCGCCGAAATACTGTCCATGCCCGATATCGTTGAACGAATTACTCTTTATGATGAACAGACGACTAAGTTTAAAGCTATGCTCGACAAACACACAATTGTTCGCGGAAATGTTATTATTACCGATTTACGCGAAGAAAACCCGATTTTCACCGGCAACCGTTTTCTTATATACAGTCTTTATCCGGAACAGAATATTTCGGCGTGGATTGTTTCCGGCAAAGGGGGTAAGGGGTGTTCGGTCGCCGTCGGGTATTCAATAATAAACCGTACGAGCGATGTCGACGTAGGTGCATTAATGCTCAAATACGGCGGCGGCGGGCATAAAGCGGTAGGAACGTGTCAGTTTTCTGATACGGAGATTAACGAACGGCTGCCGAAGCTGCTTGACGAATTAGTGGAGCTTAATACGCTTAATACAAACGGGAATTAAACTTTTATGAAATACTATAAAAAAGTGCAAGGTGAAAGGGTTTTTCTTTCCCCGTTGAGCATTGACGATGTTGACGTATTAACCGAATGGCTTAATACGCCACAGGTAATGGATAATATAGGCGGAAATTATTACAACAATAATCTTATAAGCTGTAAGGAGTGGTTCGAGAAAAAGCTCAAGGATGAGCGCGCCTGTTTATTTGCAATTGTAAAAGACGGGAAAAACGATTCCGAATTAATAGGATATTTTGAGTTCATGGAAACCGACTATATTCACAGGACGGCAACATTTTGCGTTTTTATCGGCGACGAAGAAAATAGGGGGAAGGGCTACGGAACCGAAGCGGTCATGTTGGGTGTGAAATATGGTTTTGATGTTCTTAACCTAAACAATATTGATTTAAAGGTATATAGCTTTAACGAACGCGCCGCGAGGTCATATGCAAAAGTAGGCTTTAAGGAATACGGAAGGCGAAGACGGGCTTATTATCTGAACAACGAGTACCATGATATTATATACATGGATATAATAAGAGAGGATTTTTACGACAAATGCGATTAGACAAATATTTAAAGGTGTCTCGGTTAATTAAGCGCAGAACAATTGCGAATCAGGCTTGTGACGCCGACAAAATTCTTGTAAACGGAAAAGCCGCGCGCGCCTCATACAATGTGAAAATCGGCGATATTGTTGAAATTTGCATGGGGAAGACGCCGCTAAAGCTTAAAATAGTCGGCATAACCGAAACCGTCGGCAAGGATGCGGCGGCAGATATGTACGAGGTTATCGGTTAGCCGATATTTTAGATAATTTAGCCGCACGCTCGCGCCAGGCGTGCATCATTATATATGACGCCTGTGCTTCGGCAGAGGTTCCGGGTGAGTTAAAATGCGGACACCCGCAAACGCCGCGAATTATACCGTATTTGTCAATTTTTTCGCTCATATGCTCATAAACCTTATCGGCATTTTCCATATACCCGCCGTTAATGTCGAGCCAATTTTCAACACCCCCCCTATAAATAAACGTCGCGGTCATCATTGCGGCGGTTCCGTCCTCAAATGCATCACCGTCGTCTAATATATCGCGGAACATTCCCGAATCACACTGCATTCTAAGCATTGAATCAAGCAGAGTGGTTCCTTTTTTTATATACTTTTGCCGAACCGCTTCTAAATTTGCATTATTCGACAATGTGATTAGGCGCGCAATCGCGAGTAATGCCCAACCGTTCCCCGTCGCCCAAAGCTTTTTGCGGAGAAACCGTTTCGTTCCCTCGTCATAAATGTGAAAAAGAAGCCCTGTGCTTTGGTCGGTAAGGCGGTCGAGATATCCGTCGAGTTGTCTCTGCGCGTCGTCAAACTCCCCCATTACCGCAAAAAAAGGCGGGAGCATATAACACGAATCCGCCCATATCTGCATAGCCGAAAAGCCCTCTGTAAATGTTCTGTCATTATGACAAATAAGCCCCGACGTCGTACGCGGGGCTTTATTCTTGTAATAATCTAAAAGTTCAAAAGCGGCTTTCTTATAAAAATCGTCGTTCGTATGCTCATAAGCGCGCCAAACCGCTTCTCCGTTTGCGGCGGGGTCGGTAACGGCAATATTCTCACCCGTTACCGCTAATCGCCCGTCAGATGCGCGGCGTAATACCGCGTCGTGCGCCATGGCTATATAAACGTCTTGTTCCCCCGATTCGAACATCGCTTGGGCGCATACCCCCTGTTCCCACGGGTAACGCTGAACGGCGAGCATTGCGTTTTTTACTCTTTCATAATTGCTTTTCATATAGTTTTCAATTGTTCCTTTTATTGCTGTTTATGCGCTTTTTCACCACTCGCGCCCGTCGGTCAACCCCACAAGATACAATAATATCTCAATCCCACAGAAAATTGTCGGGTGTCCCGCCGCCTTGCCTTCCTTACTCAATATTGCGGCTGAATTATCCTCCGCCTCGCTCGGCATTTTGACGAGATAAAGAAGAATTTCTATGAAACAGAAGATTGTGGGTTCGTCTGCGGCAATGCCTTGTGTGGAGATTACGCCTTTTTTATGCTCGGGGGGTGTTGTGGTCGAGGGGGGAGTGGCGGGTTGTGTTGGTGTAGTAGTGATTGGCGCAGTATCGGTTGTTGCGACTTCTTCAGTTGTGGTATAGGCCGCGGCAGGTGTAGTTGTTTCTTCTTCAGTCGTGGTGGTTAGTGCAAGTGTCGTTGTCGCAATAGTGGTTGTGACGACAGTATGAAGAACACAAGGGTTTGCTGTGCAATTTATAGCCAACCCCGTAGCACCGCATACAGAACATTTTGTACAATCATCTTCTCCGCGAGTATGAGAATCTAACCGCCACACTGCGTACAGTGTAATATCATTATTATCCGTATAAATTGCTCCCGATAAATAATTGGGTGATGTAGCTACACTGCTTATCGTCCATCCTCGAAACTCATAACAATCTCTTGAAGGCATCATACCGCTTAAATATAGAGGAGTATTATGTTCTTTAATTTGAAGATTAGGTTCACCCATTCCGCCGTTAGCATTGAAAGTTATCGTATATGTTTTAGTTAACCACTTTGCGTATAACGTCAAATCTCCTGTAAGCGTAGTTTCTGTTGAAGAGATGCTTTCGCCGGAAAAATCAGGGTATAAGTACCAACCGGCAAACATTTGGCTCGTATCTGAGTGTGACGGTGTGAGCAATTCAGTATCTATACTATAAGTGTAATTTTTAGGGGCATTTGGCGGGATTATCCCACCGTTGAGATTGTAGGTTATTGTATACGTGGGTATCCATTTAGCGTAAAGTGTCGTGTTATCTGTTACTATATCTGTATTAAAATCCCATAAGTTTTCACAACTTGATTCTTTATACCAACCACCAAAAACATAACCTTCTCTTGTTGGCGAGTCTGGTTCATTTATTATATCATTAGGAATCGCTTCATCAATAGAATCAACTATGGAACCGCCTTGTGAATCAAATGTAACGGTATAAGTATATTCAACAACATCATACGAACTTAATTGCAGAATCGCTTCATATGCCGCTTTTGAAGCTTTAGGAACATATATAGTTTTTAATTTAGAGCAATCTAAAAAAACATCACTACCAAAATTAGGCGGTGTTGAATTTTTAAAAATCACCGAAGTCAAGCTTTTGCAATTGTAAAACGCTCCCCAACCACCTATAATCGTAACGCCATTACCGATTGTGATTGACTCAAGTGATATGCAATTGCGAAACGCACCCCCGCCTATACTTGTAACGCTGTCGGGAATTGTGATTGATTCAAGCGAGGTGCAATTCTGAAACGCATCGCTGCCTATACTTGTAACGCTGTCAGGGATTGTGATTGATTCAAGCGAGGTGCAATAGTAAAACGCACTGCTGCCTATACTCGTAACGCCGTCGCCGATTGTGATTGATTCAAGCGAGGTGCAACCAGAAAACGCACTGCTGCCTATACTCGTAACACTGTCAGGGATTGTGATTGATTCAAGCGAGGTGCAACCGCGAAACGCATAATCACCTATGCTCGTAACACCGTCGGGGATTGTGATTGATTCAAGCGACGTGCAATTGTAAAACGCACTGCTGCCTATACTTGTAACGCTGTCGGGGATTGTGATTGAGGTTAAGCTTGAACAATAGGAAAATACACCATCGCTTATACTCGTAACGCTGTCGGATATTGTGATTGAGGTTAAACTTGAACAATAGGAAAACGCCTCACCGCCTATACTTGTAACACTGTCGGGGATTATGATTGTGGTTAATCTTGAGCAACTTGAAAACGCGTAACCGCCTATACTTGTAACACTGTCGGGGATTATGATTGTGGTTAATCTTGAGCAACTTGAAAACGCGTAACCGCCTATACTTGTAACACTGTCGGGGATTGTGATTGCGGTTAAGCTTATGCAACCGTAAAACGTACGCTCTCCTACACTTGTAACGCTGTCAGGGATTGTGATTGCGGTTAAGCTTATGCAACCGTAAAACGTACGCTCTCCTACACTTGTAACGCTGTCAGGGATTGTGATTGAGGTTAATCTTGAACAACCGTCAAACGTACCCCTGCCTATACTCGTAACGCCGTCGGGGATTGTGATTGACTCAAGTGATATGCAATTGTGAAACGCACCCCCGCCTATACTTGTAACACTGTCGGGGATTATGATTGAGGTTAATCTTGAGCAACTTGAAAACGCAAAACCGCCTATACTCGTAACGCTGTCGGGGATTGTGATTGTTTCAAGCGATATGCAATTGCGAAACGCAGAATTTGCAATCCCTTTTGTGTCAGGTCGTAATATTATAGACGTATTTGCAGGCATAGTTCCTTTCCAAAAATATGCGACTTTTCCCGCATAAACAACTCCGTCATTTTGATTTTCATACCACTTTGTATTGTAAAACGCATCGCTACCTATACTCGTAACGCTGTCGGGGATTGTGATTGACTCAAGTGATATGCAATTGCGAAACGCAGAATCGCCTATACTCGTAACGTTGATTCCGATTGTCAAATTTTTAAGTGCAGATTTATTAAATGTTAAATCCGGTATTGTAGACATATTAATAGATAAGGTTTCAATGGGGCAACCGTTAAACGCATGCCAACCTATACTTGTAACGCCATTACCGATTGTGGTTGATTCAAGTGAGGTGCAATAATAAAACGTATTACTGCCTATATTCGTAACGCTGTCGGGGATTGTGATTGATTCAAGCGAGGTGCAACGGGAAAACGCCCAATCGCCTATACTTGTAACGCCGTTGCCGATTGTGATTGATTCAAGTGAGGTGCAATTCCCAAACGCAGACTGGTCTATACTCGTAACGTGGTTGGGGATTATGATTGATTCAAGTAAGGTGCAATTGTTAAACGCAAACCAGCCTATAGTCGTAACGCTGTTTTGGATTATTACCGTCGTTACATCTGAGTTGATAAAAGAGGCAGAATTTCTCCAAGCTGTTGTACCTACGTTTGTGCTGACCGTAAGCGTTCCGTTTAGAAAATGCCAACCCGTACCCGAATATCCCGCTGCCGAAGCTGTAACAATCGGCACCACATTAATCAACAAACAAAACACAACAAACACCGATATAATCCTATTTCCTGTCCTTTTCATTCCTCAAACCCTCCAAAATATTTATTACTCCGAAGTATAACACAAAACTTGGTAAAAGTCAAATAAAAAATAGCTTACCGACTAAAACAACAAAGCGACACGGTTTATAGCCGTGCCGCTTATATTGTTTTATACTCTCTTGTTTATCCTTAATACATTCCGCCCATACCGCCCATGCCGCCGCCCGGCATAGCGGGGGGATTTTCTTCGGGCAAATCGGCTACGAGGCTTTCTGTGGTAATCACCATTGACGCAACGCTTGCGGCGTTCTGCAGCGCAGAGCGGGTCACTTTTGCGGGGTCAACTATGCCCGATTTTATCATATCGTCATATTTGTCTGCGGAAACGTCATATCCGTACCCGCTCTTACCCGAGCGTTTAATAGTGTCGATAATCACCGACCCCTCCGCGCCCGCATTTTCGGCGATTTGGCGAATGGGCTCTTCGAGTGAGCGAAGTATAATCTCGGCACCCGTTTTTTCATCGCCCGAAAGCATTTTGCTCACCTTTTCAACAGAATCGGCAGTATTAATTAAAGCAACGCCGCCGCCCGCAACTATTCCCTCTTCAACCGCCGCTTTAGTAGCCGCGAGTGCGTCTTCTATACGAAGCTTCTTTTCCTTCATCTCTACTTCGGTTGCGGCACCGACTTTAATTACGGCAACGCCGCCCGCGAGTTTTGCAAGACGTTCCTGCAACTTTTCTTTATCAAAGTCGCTTGTCGTTTCTTCAATTGCCGTGCGAATCTGACCGATTCTTTCTTTTATAGCGGCTTTTTTGCCCGCGCCGTCAACAATAATTGTGTTTTCTTTTGTGACCTTAACCTGTTTCGCGCTTCCGAGGTCTTCAACGGTTATATCCTTTAAATCGAGTCCGAGTTCGTCCGTAATAACCTGCCCCCCCGTTAAAATTGCGATATCCTGGAGCATTTCCTTGCGCCTGTCGCCAAACCCGGGTGCTTTAACGGCAACACAATTGAGCGTCCCGCGAAGCTTGTTCAGAATCAATGTTGTGAGTGCCTCGCCCTCGATATCCTCTGCAATTATAAGGAGCTTTTTACCGGAAGGCGCAATCTGCTCTAACAGAGGGAGCAAATCTTGAATTGCCGTAATTTTCTTGTCGGTTATAAGGATACAAGCGTCGTCTAAATCGGCAATCATTTTTTCGCCGTCGGTTGAGAAATAGGGGGAAACATACCCGCGGTCAAACTGCATACCCTCAACAACATCGCTGTACGTTTCGGCGGTTTTACTTTCCTCAATCGTGATTACGCCGTCTGCGGTAACCTTATCCATCGCCTCCGCAATAAGCTTACCGATTTCTTCGTCGCCGGAGGATACCGTTGCTATTCGCGCAATATCCTCGCTACCCTTTACCTTCTTAGATTGCTTTGCCAATTGCTCAACGCTCGCGTCGACCGCCTTTGCAATTCCGCGTTTTACCGCCATGGGGTTTGCACCCGCCGCTATGTTTTTCATTCCTTCGCGGATAATAGCCTGTGCCAATAAAGTAGCGGTGGTGGTTCCGTCGCCGGCAATATCGTTGGTTTTTGTAGCGACCTCTTTCACCAACTGCGCCCCCATATTTTCATAAGCGTCCTCTAATTCGATTTCCTTCGCAATGGTAACGCCGTCGTTTGTAATAAGCGGCGCACCGAATTTTTTATCGAGAACTACGTTTCTGCCCTTCGGACCCAATGTGATTTTCACGGTATCGGCAAGCTGGTCGATACCGCTTTGTAACGCTTTGCGAGCGTCTTCTCCGTAAATTATTTGTTTTGCCATGTTTTATTAATCCCTTTCATACATTAAATTTAAATTAATTGTCTTAATTAGTCGCCTTAATCGGTTATTTATCGGTAACCCTTGCTAAAATATCCGACTGTCTTAAAATAGTATATTCGTTTCCGTCGAGCTTTACCTCGGTTCCCGCATACTTGCTGATTAAAACTTTATCGCCGACCTTAACCTCCATAACGATATCCTTACCGTCCACAACTCCGCCGGGACCCGCCGCCACTATTTCGGCAACCTGTGGCTTCTCCTTAGCCGAACCCGCAAGAATAATCCCGCCCTTTGTGGTCTCTTCTGCCTCTAACATTTTAATTACTACTCTGTCCGCCAATGGTTTGATTTTCATTTGTTTACATTCCTCTCTTTAAATTATGATTGCGCCTGTGTGTTATTATTTCATATATTAGCACTCTGACTTAAAGAGTGCTAATATATATTTTATCTATTTCTTTCCAAAAATCAAGTGTTTTGTTTGATTTTTTTAAATTTTGTGCAATTTGCACAAAGTAATTTGTTGAATTTTGGTTATTCTGCCAAGGTACTGAAAAATAGTTTTGCGAATATATCCGGGAATAAATAAAATAACACCGACATAATCGCCCCTGCACAAAGAACCCCCGCGGTGATAGTTAAAAATGATTTCATTCTCGGTAAATCCATTAAAGCGGAAATTAACGAACCCATCCACGCTCCCGTACCGGGCAGGGGGATTGCAACAAACAAGAACAAGCCTAACATTTGTTTTTTTCTGACGCTTTCTGATTTACCGTGCGCGCGTTTTTCGCACCATTCTACGACTTTTCTGCTTTTTTCATATCGCTTTAAAAAGGCGAAAACCTTCTTGATAAGCAAAAGTATAAACGGCACGGGGATAATGTTACCGATAAAGCAAACGATGATAGCAACCACAAACGGTATCCCGCTCATTGCCGCTACGGGAATTCCGCCGCGAAGCTCTATAAACGGCAGCATGGATATAAAAAACGCGATGATTATTTTTTCCATGATTATGAATGACCATACCTTTCCGAGGCACAAAACCTCTACGAATAAAAACCTATCCAGCTTCGGGGCGGCAGAGCCACCCCTGCCAGCTTTTATTCAAACTTTCCTTTCAGAATCTTCTCTTTATAATATCGAACCAAATTTGACTAACGCCCCCCGCAATTAACGCTAATATGAAAAACAACGGATTAATTGAATCGAAGCCGAATGCCGAATTAAAATGGGGAAGATAAACTAAAAGCAAAAGGAAGATGAATAAAATCGCCGTTAGGAATATCTCAGCCGAAATTTTATCAAAGAATCCTTGTTCTCCGTGTTTAGTCTTTTTTTGCGAAAACGACTCGGTCAAAACGCTGTAAAAAGGCTTTGTTCGCGATGAATTAACCCACAACATCGCGCTACCGCCCGATATAAATACGGTCAAGAAAATTGCCCTGAGCATACCCGCGCTAAACCCCTGAACCCCTTCTTCGCCGCCTTCAATCGAGCGAAAAATCAAAAACATAACCAACATAACCAAGAAAAGCGACACCCCTTGAATAGCCGATTTTATCAGTACATGAGGGTTTATCTTTCCGTCGGGGTCAAATACCGGCGGTTCTGCCCATGAGCTTTTCCCCTGTTTATTTCTAATAAAGAATAATGAAAAAAGAGGGATAAAAATTGTCGATATAATTGTTATAACTATAGCGTCCGGAACAAACTCGCCACCCATTAAAAGATTCAAAAGCCCAAATAAAAACACAGCCGAAAAAACAGAAGCGACAACCGAAAACGCGCGTTTTATATTTCGGTGAACCTGTCGCGACTCAACGAACGCTCCTATAAATTTGTGTAACGAGTTATTTTCGTCATTATCGTTTTCTTGCGCTAAAACAAAGTCACAGGCTTCAAACGCGGAGCCGCTCGTCAATTCCGATAATGCACCCGAACACGAGTCCCATTCGTCCCCCGTTGTATGCTTAGATAACGCAATACCTATATCGGATAACTCGAGCGCCCTTGTGTCGACGCCGCTTTTACCGAATACCGCGACGGTTTCACCCGCCGCCTTGAGCGACTCGACAATATCGGCTTTATTGCCTGAGAGTACACCTTCTTCTCTGATGCCCGCCTTGCGCGCAACCGCCAATGCCGTTTCGTTACCGCCCGCGCGGTCGGCGTCGGGGGAAACCATAACTACATTTACGCCGGCACGGTGACAGCTTTGCACAGCCGCGGGAATATCCTCTCTTATTGCCGACGAAAAAGCGATTAATCCTAAAAACGTATAGCTCGCATCAAACAATGTGTTCGGTATTTCGGGCGCGGGGGGGGATTCATCTTCCGCGTTTTCTCCGTCTTCAAGCTCCTCGTTGCTTTTTATTTTAGCGAACGCGACCGCTAAAACCTTATGCCCTTGTTTTGTTAATTCGGATTGTTTTTGTTGTATGGGGTACAATTGCTCGGGGGGGAGGTTACAAAACGACAAAACGGACTCCGGCTCGCCCTTTATGCAAAGAAGTCGCGCCCCGTTAATATCCCAAAGGTTTCCGTTAATTTTATTATAATCTGCGGCTTTTTCGGGGATATAGCTTTTTATTAATGTGTTTTTGTGCAACTCTTTTATATTCATATGCTTAAACGCGGCGTTAATATATATCGCTTTTTCATATGGGTTTGCCACGGCAGAGCTGTTGTTCTGACAGGAAAGCATCGCAATTCTTATAAGCATATCGTTATTTTTTGAGTTCTCCTCAACAATCGTAATGCTGTCCGGAACTATAACCGAGTTTATGTCAATACAAGCGGTTGTAACATCGTTTAACGTCTCCATTACCTGTAACGATTTAATATTGCCGTATTTAGCCGACAGCTCTGTCGCCCCTCTTATATAATAAAAACGTACAAAAAGGATTAACGATATGGGAATCACACACAAAGCAAACGATATTGCGGGTAAGGATATTTCCGCCAAATAGCTCAACGCCGTAGCGTTTTCATCAAGCTTGGCGTTCCCCGCCGTTATGAAACGCGCAACCGCCGCAACAACCAAAGCAATCGCCGCTCCGTATGTAAACAATACGGAAAGCTTCCCCAACGCCGCTTCAAAATGCGTGCGGTGAAACTCTTTTGCCGTGCGGATTTCGGGGCGTATCTTTACGTCTTGTCCTATAGCGAACACCCTCGCAATCAATATTCCGGAAAGAACCTTTGTTCCTTTATAAACACAGCTCTTTTTTAACTCATGTCTGTCGTCGGAGCCGGGGTGCTTTTCTACGGGTGATGAAGACCGACCGAACGCGCTTTCGTCAACCGTGACGTTTGACGATTCTAAAATATGTGCGTCGGCGGGGACGTTCTCCCCACCTTGGAGTATAATTAAATCGTCTTGAACAAGCTCCTCGCGTCTTATCGTTACAACCCGTCCGTCGCGGACAACTCGGATTATTACCGCGGTTTTGTCGGACGCGGTCAATTCGTTTATTTTCTCCGCACAGTGGTTTTCCGCTATTATCTCAAAAGCACAATACCCGAGCGTCAATAACAACATCAACCCGCCCGTCATTATTCTTTCGTCCGAAAAATAAAGAACGACGGCAACCAACATAAGGTATATTCTGAGCGATTTAAACACTGCGTAAAACTTAATTTTTCGTTTTTCCTCGTGCTTAACCTCGGAATTATATCCGTATGTTTTTAGGTTTGAATCGGCGGAAAGACTGTCTAAGCCTCTGTACGCGCCTTTAAAATTTAAAATTTTATTCATCTCAATCAAACATCCTATATTTTTTATCTTGTTGAGCGTGAACGCTCAGAACTAATCCCACGGCTATATAAAGAGAAAGGGTTGAGCTTCCGCCCGAGCTTATAAGCGGAAGGGGAACCCCCACCACCGGAGAAACGGCGGTTACCATGCCTACGTTAATAATAGTGTGGAAGAAAAACATGGCGAAGACACCCGCGCAAACGGACTTACCCAATGAATCCTTTGCGCCGCCCATCACCGTCAGAAGCTTTATACAAATCGCCAATAATAACAAAAGCGTAAGGATACACCCTATGAGTCCGAGCGTCATTCCTATATAAGCGAAAATAAAATCATTGTGAATCGCAAACATAGACGTATAACCGTCGCTCGCAAAGCCCAGCCCGGTGATTCCGCCGGAACCCATCGCCGTCAACCCGCGATATTGCTGATTAAAATAACCGAGAATCTCCTGTTGTTGTATTTCTTTATCAAATATTACGAGGATTCTCATTTTATGGTAATCGTTAGCGTAAAAGTTCCAAAAGCCATATGCAAAAATCGGAATTGCGGCAAAAACCGCCGCAATATACTTCCAGGATATTCCCCCCATAAAAAGCATTAAAATGAATATTAACCCAACCAATACCGGCGCGCCCGTATTTTTTTGCAAAACCATTATAAGAATCGGTATAAGCGCGTGTCCGCAAAGTAATAACAAATTCGGAAGGTGGTTAATTTTTTCTCCGATTTTATTCAAATGCGTAGCAAAGGTCATTATAAAAGCAACCGTTAAAAATTCCGATGGTTGAATCTGCATAAACCCCAAATTAAGCCAGTTTATTTCGTTCGAGCCGTCTGTGTTCATTCCTAACGGGGTGAACAAAAGAAGCGACAGTATTAAAGCGGCGGGGGCATAGGTAAAAAGCCATATTTTCGATATAATTTTATAATCAATCAAAGAAATTACAAAAGCGGCGACGCTCCCCGCGACGCAAGCCGCAAGCTGCATTTTCCAGGTTCGCGAGGATATAATGTCGGAGTTGATTCCGATTTTCACCATTGTGTAAAGTAAAAACGCCGAAAAGACGCTCGCCGTCACACAAAACAACAACAATAATTTATCGAGCCGCCCAAGCTGTTCTTTAAAAAAACCAAAAGAAGCTTTTACAAACCTCATTATTATACTCCTTAGGAACTGCTATATCACCAATTATACATTTTGCGTAACTCTTCGCCGACCTTTTCGAGTTCATGCTCCGATTCGATTCGCCGACATGAGTTAAAATGAGCGCGCCCCGTTTTGTTTTCCATAATCCAGCTTCGGGCAAATGTTCCGTCTTGTATTTCTGTTAAAATCTTTTTCATTTCCTTTTTTGTGTCATCGGTAATAATACGCTTACCCGTTTCATAATCCCCAAACTCCGCCGTATCCGAAACCGAATACCGCATAAGATTAAACCCGCCGCGATAAATCATATCAACAATGAGCTTCATTTCGTGAATACATTCAAAATATGCGTTCTCGGGGTCATATCCCGCTTCTACGAGCGTTTCAAAACCCGCCCTCATTAATGCGGTAACTCCGCCGCACAACACCGCCTGTTCCCCGAACAAATCGGTTTCCGTTTCCTGTCTGAAGGTTGTCAGTAAAACGCCCGCTCTCGCACCGCCGATTCCCGCCGCATATGCCAACGCCGTGTCGAGCGCGTTGCCGCTTGCGTCTTGATGAATCGCGGTAAGACAGGGGACGCCTTTACCGTCCTGATACTCATATCTCACCGTATGACCGGGTCCCTTTGGCGCGACCATGATTACATCTACGTCTGCGGGGGGTGTAATCTGTCCGTAATGGATATTGAAGCCGTGCGCGAACATGAGCGTTTTCCCCGCTTTGAGGCTCGGCGCAATATCATTTTTATACAAATCCGCCTGTTTCTCGTCATTAATCAAAATCATAATGATGTCGGCTTTTTCAGCCGCCTTTGCCGCAACCGCAACCTCAAACCCGTCTTTCACGGCTTTGCTCCACGATTTGCTCCCGTCATAAAGCCCGACAATTACCTTCACGCCCGAGTCCTTCAAGTTTTGCGCGTGTGCGTGACCTTGACTTCCGTAGCCGATAATCGCCACCGTCTTGTTTTTGAGCAATTCTAAATTGCAGTCTTTTTGGTAATAGATTTTTGCCATGTTTTTAATTCTCCTCATTTGAATTTAAATTATTTATTTTTATTTAATTTATAATCGGTCAGTTTATTCCGCTAACCCGTCAACGAATTTGCGCCTTTTTGCAAAGCGATTACCCCCGTTCTTGCCGCCTCTTTAATTCCATACGGCTTCAATAATTCCTCAAAAGCCGATATCCTCATTTGATTCGCGGACAGCTCCAACGTCATTGTCGTCTGTGAAACGTCGGATATTTTCGCCTCGCTTATTTCGGCAATGGCAATCAGCTCGGGACGTTGCGCGGGGGTACAGTTGATTTTAATAAGCAACAGCTCACGCGACAACAATTCTTCGTTTTTGACCGAGCGCAGCTTAATTACATCTACGAGCTTGTTTAATTGCTTGGCGATTTGCTCAAGAGTATAATCGTCCCCCTCCGCAACAATCGTAATGCGGGAAATTGTGGGATTCTCTGTAATTCCGACGGCGAGGCTGTGTATATTAAAGCCCCTCCTTGCGAAAAGCCCCGATATTCTCGAAAGCACACCCGCGTGATTCTCGACAAGAACCGATATAGTATGTTTTTTATTAATCATATAAGACTCACCGCGCTTTCGTTTACCTCAACCTGTAATATATACGGTTTCTTTGATGCCAAAAGCGTTATTAAAGCTTTATCGGCTTCCTTCTCGTCGGTCAAATAATCTCCGTTAATTCCGTATGCGGCGGCAATTTTAATAAAATCGGGACTTCCGTCTAAGAAAACGGCGGTAAGGTTGTCGTTATATCTTTCTGTTTGCAACTCGCGCACCATTCCCAGGCGATTATTCTTCATAATAATAACCTTTATATTAATACCGTGTTGTATCGCGGTCGCCAATTCCATCATCTGCATTTGAAAGCTTCCGTCCCCGCAAATTGCAATTACTTCGCGATGAGGGGCGGCTTTTTTCGCACCTATTGCCGCGGGAACGGAATAACCCATTGTACCCATACCCCCCGACGTAAGAAATCGTCCGCCGCCGCTTAAGGCTATATTATTTGCCGTCCATATTTGATTTTGCCCGACATCGGCTACTATAACGGAATCGCTCGGTATAAGCCGATTCAAAATTTTCAGAAAGCTTTTCGGGTTAACCGCAGATGTGCGGTCAACGGGCGCGGGAGACGAACTGCGGTTATCGGCAGTCTGTTTTTTCAACTCGTTGTTCCATTCGGTGTGTTTTTTTTGCGGCAATTGCTCTAAAATTTGCTTTAAAACGACCTTTATATCGCCCACCACCGGGATTGTTGCCGGAAGATTTTTTCCTATTTCGGCGGGGTCTATATCAACGTGAACCACCTTAAGCTCTCGCGATTCTAAGGCTAAAACCGCCCTATCGTTGACTCGCGCGCCAAGTAAGAGTAAAAGGTCACATTCGTTCATTGCGCGATTAGCAACCTTTTGCCCGTGCATACCTATCATTCCGTGATAAAGGGGGTGTTCGCTCGGAATTGTGCTTATTCCCATCATTGTGTTGACCACGGGGATATCACAATGCTCCGCCATTTTTATCATAAGCCTGAACGAATTTTTGCTGAAGAGTCCGCCCCCCGCGCATATCAACGGTCTTTTTGCTTCGGAAATCGCTTCGATTACCCTTTTAATCTGAAGCTTATTTCCGACCGTACCGGGCTTATACCCGCGAATATCAACAGTTTTAGAATAATCGTCGTCGTTAAATTCAATTTCCGCCGATTGAATATCAAAAGGCACATCAATGAGTACCGGGCCGGGGCGACCCGTCGCGGCTATATAAAATGCCTTCTTGACCGTATCGGGCAAAGCTTCGGCGTCTTTAATAAGGTATGAGTGTTTCACAAAAGGCTCCGCCGCTCCGGTAATGTCCGCCTCTTGAAAAACATCTTTCCCTATTTGGTCGGTACAAACCTGTCCCGTGATTGCAATAATCGGAATAGAATCCATATAAGCGGTGGCAATCGCGGTAATAAGGTTTAAAGCCCCCGGCCCCGACGTAGCGCAGCAAACCGCAGGCTTTCCGGATATTCGCGCCATTCCCGACGCGGCGTGACCCGCGTTGGCTTCGTGTCTGACTAATATATGCTCAATCGACGAGCGAGACAACTCGTCATATAACGGACAAACCGCCGCCCCCGGATATCCGAAAACGGTAGATATATGTTCAAGCTCAAGGCATTTTACTAAGGCTTTCGCCGCTATCATGCGGTTAGACAAGATTATCAATTCCTCTTTTTTATTATTTTTTATTTTCACTTAAAGAACATTATATACCCGTTAGAAGAAATTGTCAAGGAAAATCTTGACTTAATATAAATTATGTTGTATACTTTGTATTATTAATCACTATATATAAGGAGACTAACTATGGATTTCAGGGATTTCAGAAAATTTACAAAAATTAACTCGACGCCGTCGTTGTTGGGGTACGGGTGTATGCGATTCCCTACAACGAACGACAATATTGATGAAGAGAAGAGCTACGCATTACTTAAAGCGGCGGTTGAGGGCGGGGTCAACTACTTCGACACGGCTTATGTCTATCATGGCGGAAAAAGCGAGGAATTTTTAGGCTCGTTCTTAAAAAAGTATATGTCAAAAGAAAACCGTCCGCGCGAAAGCTATTATGTAGCGGATAAGCTTCCCACTTGGGAAATTAATTCGCTCGACGACGCAAAACGAATTTTTTCGGAACAATTAAACCGCCTTCAAATTGACTATATCGACTTTTATCTTTTACACGACTTAAAAATAGACAGGTTTGAGAAAATGGAAAAGCTCGGTGTATACGATTATTGCAGAGAGCTTCAAAAAGAGGGTAAAATTCGGCATTTGGGTCATTCGTCACACGAAAACCTCAATAATTTTACAAAAATCGTCAATGGCCGCGATTGGGACTTTATCATGCTACAATTGAATTACATGGATTTGAGCAATTTAGAAATGTACAAGCTTTGTGAAGAAAAGGGGATTCCCGTTCTCGCAATGGAGCCGGTCAGAGGCGGTTCGTTGTCAAAGCTTCCCGACAATATACTGAGCAATTTTACCGATATAAACCCCGGCGCGTCTCCGTCGTCGTGGGCAATAAGATGGACGGGGAGTCTCCCCGAGGTAAAGGTTATTTTATCGGGTATGTCGGATATGAAACAGGTTGAGGACAACCTCAACACCTGCGGCAATTTTGAACCTTTAAACCCCGCCGAAAAGCTCGCCGTAGAAAGGGTCGAAACCGCGCTCAGAAAGCGGGTCCACAATAAATGCACCGGTTGTAACTACTGTATGCCTTGTCCCGCCGGCGTGAACATTCCGTGGTGCTTTTCAATTTGGAACGGCTATGCGATTTACGAAAATAGGGGACACTCAAATTGGGAATGGAGCATGGTCAACGCCGCCAACCGACCGGAGCAATGTACCGAGTGCGGTAAGTGCAACGAAATATGCCCGCAGAATATTGACGTTATTAACGACCTCGAGCGCGTTCAAAGCGACATGGAGTCTTTATAGCAGTTCCGCTTAACATTTACACTTTCATCTTGTAAATTTTGCGTTATACTTCGTTGATTTTTGCTTAAATATAAGCGTATATTCGCACAAAAATCGCCTTGTCTAACACAAAATTTATCCGCGAATAAAGCGCAAATACCAATCGGAACTGCTATAAAGTGGTAAAATTTTGTCAAGATATGACAAAACGCTTGATTTTTCTTCCAACATATGGTATTATTGTTCTCGTGTTACCAATACTGTAGACAGGCAACCACAGAGAATACGTGAAAAACGGAGGAGAACATGACAAATATTATGTTGAGCAGGTATGACATCGGGAAAAAATGGTGTCTTAAGGAATTAAAAAAGTATATTAAGAAGGGTTCGACGGTTGCGGTAGTCGCGCTTTCGTTCGGCAATGAAATCTCGAGCGCAGATGATTGGGAGCGGTTTTACGGAAAAAAAGGCGTCTTAAGCACGGCGTTGGAAAAAGCGTTTAAGCATTACGGCATACCCACCGATAATATCGAATATATCAATGCCTTCCGAGATACACCCGAAACGGCAAAGAAAAAGCTTCAAAACGCGGATATACTTTACATTCCCGGGGGCGCACCCGAAAAAATTATGGAGCGGGTTATCGAACTCGGTTTGTATAGCGATATAGAAGGTCACAAAGGCGCAGTAATCGGATTCGGCGCGGGCGCACAGGTGCAATTGGCAAATTATCATATCCCCTCGGCACAAAACAAAATGTGTTACGGCTTAGGCTTCCGTTTTGCGGAAGGTTTTGATATCGAGCCTAATTATACCGTCGGTGACGAGTTACAAAATTTTTTAATAAGGCGCGTTATTACCGAAACGGGGATTCCCGTTTATGCAATTGAGGAAGATGGTGCCGTTATTATCGAAAACGGCGTAATGCGCGTTATAGGTAAGGTTCATTGTTTTAAAAGCGCGAATGCAAATAAGAACAACGATATCGGCGGCTCTGCTTCCGAGCGGTCTGCTTAGAGGTTGGGGAATACAATTTGTTTAAACTAATTAACACAGACGGCGCGGCGCGGCGCGGCGTTTTACAAACCGCGCGCGGCGAGATTCAAACCCCGTTTTTCATGAATGTCGCCACCTCCGCCGCAATCAAAGGCGGTATTTCCGCGCCGGAACTCGAGAATCAACTAAAGTGTCAGGTTATGCTGTGCAACACCTACCACCTGCACATTCGCCCCGGGGACGAGCTTATTCGGGATTTGGGCGGGCTTCATACCTTCGCGAACTGCCACCTTCCTATTTTAACCGATTCGGGCGGGTTTCAAGTGTTTTCGTTGGCGAAGCTTCGTCGAATAAAAGAAGAGGGTGTGTACTTCTCGTCCCACGTAGACGGAAGAAAAATTTTCATGGGGCCTGAGGAAAGCATGAGGATTCAATATAACCTCGACGCGGATATAGTAATGGCATTTGACGAATGTATACCGAGCGGACAATCCCGCGAGTATGTCGAAGAATCGGTCAAGCGTACAACGAGGTGGTTAATAAGGTGCCGCGACGAAAAAGACCGATTGAACTCTAAAGCGGCGTTAATGGGCATTAACCAAGGCGGCGTTTACGACGACATTCGCGTTAAGCATATGCGTGAAATTGCCGCGTTGGATTTACCGGGGTACGCAATCGGCGGACTCGCCGTCGGGGAAGCTAAAGAGGATATGTTCCGCGTCATCGAATCGGTTGAGCCGCATATGCCGCGCAACAAGCCGCGCTACTTAATGGGGGTGGGAACTCCATCCGATATAATTGAGGCGGTATTCCGCGGAATTGATATGTTCGACTGTGTAATGCCGACAAGAAACGGGCGACACGGTACAATTTTTACGAGCGAGGGTATATTGCACGCGGGCAACGCCCGTTTTGACAAAGATGAGCGACCGCTCGATATAAACTGCGGCTGTCCCACCTGTAAAAGCTTTTCGCGGGCATATATACGACATTTGTTCAAGTCGAAGGAGTATTTGGGGGGGAGGCTCGCCTCACAGCATAATTTGTACTTTTATAATAGCCTTTTGGAAAGAATCAGACTCGAAATCGAAGCGGGAACATTTACGGCGTTCAGAAATGAATATTCGGAGAAATTGAGTAAGCATATTGAAAAAGAAAACACTTGACAAAGCTTGGTATAGTATGATATAGTAATTATCAGACACGGACGTGTCTAAGGCAGACTAATAACTACGGTTAAAAGGCGGTGCAGCCAATCCTCCCGCGCTATTCCATTGAAAGGGGGTGAGGCAAATGTCATGGAACGAGTTTTTCACTATGATTCTCGCAGTATCAAACATACTGCTTGTATACTCGGTTTTCCGGCAAAATGGCAAAAAAAAGTAACCGCCCCTCGCACGGACACGGTTACTTAACCAACTTCGGCTGACCGCTCAGGTCTGCCTTTTCTATTGTCATTATATCATAGACAAAATACATATGTCAAGCGTTTTGTTAAATAAAAATACTTGACTAAGAATTTATTCCGTGTTACAATGGATTGCGTTAAATAAACAAGGTTATAATAAAAAAATCAAGGAGAACTAAAACAATGAAAAAAGCAAAACAAGAGCTTACGGGCAAGCTTGGTTTGCACGAGAGCTTGACGAAAAAGCAAATTTTATCCCTACTATTGGCAATAGCAGTGGTATTGACACTGCCTATGAGCGTCACCACCGCCGACGATTACGGCGACAACCCCTACACCGACGCACCTGTCCCAACCACGGAATCGACGACAACGGCACCGCCGCCGCCAAAAGTTACCGCAACGGAATCGACGACGACGGCACCTACGCCGCCGCCGCCAAAAGTCACCGCATACGAAATAAATAAACTGTGGTATTACAGTGACAAAGCACCGAATTTGAATTTCGGCAGGACAACATATATAAATTTTCCAACTGCGGGTGTGGATTATACAGGTGACGAAGCCGACGCTGAGTTTAATGTGATTGGCTATGAAGTAAAAGTCCCCGATAGCGGAACGCTCACTTTTAACATCGAAACAAGAAGCGGTACTACCACTGTAAGTTTAAGCGATTCTAAGGTTGCCATAAATACAATTAAAAAATCGGAGACAAAATGTGGAATAATAATAACAATAAAACAATCTATTTAGACAACGCCGCGACAACCAAAGTGAGCGACAGCGTTTTAGAGGGAATAATGCCGTATCTGCAAAATGAATACGGGAACCCGTCATCACTGTACAAATTGGGACAGTCGGGAAGTCGCGCCGTTACAAAAGCACGAGAGAGCGTTGCCGCCGCGTTAAACTGCGCTCCCGCAGAGGTGTATTTCACGGGTTCGGGAAGCGAGAGCAACAACTGGATTTTACATGACAAAAACCATGTTATAATGTCGGAGTTTGAACATCACGCGGTATTACACTCTGTCAGAGGTAAAACGTCTTTACTGCCCGTTTATGACAACGGGCTTATTAAGGTTGAGGATTTAGAAAAAACACTTTCGGAGAATAAAGACGTCGATTTTGTAACAATCATGACCGCCAACAACGAAATAGGAACGATTCAACCTATTTCCGATATAGGAGCGGTCTGCAAAAAAGCGGGGGTGCTTTTCCATACCGACGCGGTGCAGGCGGTTGGAAATATCCCGATTGATGTACAAAAAATGAACACTGGCGCGTTGTCGCTCTCCGCTCATAAGCTTCACGGTACAAAAGGCGTTGGGGTGCTTTATGCAAAAAAAGGCATAAAGCTTCCTCCGTTTATTTACGGCGGGGCGCAGGAACGCGGGCGCAGGGCGGGTACCGAAAATGTAGCGGGAATAGTCGGGTTGGGAATCGCCATAGAGGAAGCGACCCGCGACATTGAAGCAAAGAACGCGGCTTTGTTAAAAAAGCGGGAACGTATATATAACGAGGTCATGAAAATCGAAAAAGTTCGCTTAAACGGCGATTTGTCAAAAAGATTAGCGAATAATCTAAACTTTTCCTTTGAAGGAATAGAGGGAGAAGCGTTGTTGTTACAGCTCGATTTAAAAGGCATAGCGGCGTCGAGCGGCTCCGCTTGTACCTCCGGCTCGCTCGACCCGTCTCATGTATTATTGGCATTAGGGCTTCCGCACGAAATTGCACACGGCTCACTGCGAATAAGTATGTCGCGATATACAACGGACGACGAGGTGGATTATTTTTTAAAAGAACTGCCGCCTATTGTAGAAAAGTTAAGAGCGATGTCTCCGATATGGAATAATAATGAATGAGGAATGAGAAAAAAATATGTACACTGATAAGGTTATGGAACATTTCGCGAACCCGCAAAATGTAGGAGAGCTTCCCGACGCAAACGGAGTCGGAGAGGTCGGAAACGCTAAGTGCGGCGACATTATGAAGATGTATCTCAAAATTGAGAACGGTATAATTACCGACGTTAAGTTTAAAACATTCGGGTGCGGCGCGGCAATTGCTACCTCCTCGGTATC
This sequence comes from Oscillospiraceae bacterium, assembly GCA_009783205.1. Lineage (GTDB taxonomy): Bacteria > Bacillota > Clostridia > Oscillospirales > Ruminococcaceae > Ruminiclostridium_E. The sequence goes on along the minus strand of WRHO01000004.1, from coordinate 25,119 downwards.
AACCGAATTAATAAAAGGCAAAAGCATCGAAGACGCTCTCGCCCTTTCTAATAAAACGGTGGTTGAAAAATTAGGTGGTCTCCCCGATGTTAAGCTACACTGTTCGGTGTTGGCGGAACAGGCGGTGAAAGCCGCCATTGCCGATTATTACAAGCGACAGGGGATTGACCCTGCGTTGTTTATTGCGGGCGGCGGCGATTCACACGCCGAGCATCATTGTTGCGGCGAGGGCGACAACTGCGGCTAAGAACACAACTTCTAAATTTTCAGCAGTATTTTCGCAATTGTGAAAAACACCAATAACGACGACGCGTCAACAACGGTGGTAATCAACGGTGCCGCCATAACCGCGGGGTCAATTTTACATTTTTTTGCAATGAGCGGTAAAATACCACCTACGACATTTGCTAATATAACGGTGAACAAAAGCGTTGAAGAAACGACAAACGCGACTCTGAATACATCGGTGTTGCTTCCGTATGTCAACCATATACGGAGAAAGTTTATCCCCGAAAGAATACCGCCAACTAATAACCCGACGCGCGTTTCCTTCCAAATAATCTTTATAATATCCCGCGGCTTTATTTCGTCTAACGCAATTCCGCGAATAATCATGGTTGAGCTTTGCGCGCCGGAATTCCCGCCGGTATCCATTAACATAGGTATGAACACTACCAACAACGGAACCGCCGCGATTGCCTCTTCAAAGGTTTCGAGGATTCCGCCGGTTATCATAGCCGCCACCATCAAAAAAATTAACCAGGTGATTCGGTTTTTCGCTAATCGTGCAACATTTGTTTTTAGGTACGGCTTATCAGACGGCGTCATAGCCGCCATGATTTGAAAGTCCTCGGTTGCCTCTTCTTGTACAACGTCGATGACGTCATCGACCGTGATAATCCCGACGAGTCGATTTTCGGAGTCTGTTACGGGGATATTCAAAAGGTCGTATTTTTCAAAAAGTCGAGCAACCTCTTCTTGGTCGGTATCGGTGTGCGTAATTATCAAATTTGTATCCATAATGTCGCCGATAACCTGTTCAAGATTAGACAACAAAAGGTCTTTTACGGTAACGACCCCCTTGAGCATCCGCATAGAGTCGGTTACATAACAGGTGTAGATGGTTTCGATTGTGGAGCCGACATTACGGATTCGGTCAAAAGCCTCCGCAACGGTCATATCCTTTTTCAAGTTGATATACTCGACCGTCATTTTTGTTCCGGCGGAATTTTCGGGATATTTTAAAAATCGGTTAATTCGTTCGCGGGTTTCCTTAGTGGCGCGGTTTAAGACCTTATTTGCTATTGTAGCGGGCATTTCTTCTATAAAATCAACCGCGTCGTCGAGGAACAATTCTTCTATTACGTCAAAGATTTCTGCGTCGGAAAGCCGCTCAATTAACGATTTTTGCGTGTCGGAATAAAGGTCGGCAAAAACCTCGGCGGCATAATCCTTAGGCAACACCCTAAAAAGAAGTACCGCTTTTTCTGCAGACAGCTTTTCAATCATTGCGGCAACATCGGCAGAGTTTACCTCGGTCACTCCGCTTCGAAGAAGCTGAAACTGTTTCTCGTCAATCAACTTTTCGAGTTCGTCATGGTTATTCATTGACAAATCCCCCTTTTGTATAAAAATGTCACGTTAATGAAAACCGCAACGATTCATTATAACACACAATCGACAATTTGTCCAGTATTTTTTAAAGACAACCTCCGAAAACCTGTTTCGGAGGTTGCCTAAAGTTAAGGAATGGTCATATTTATGGCGAAAAAATTCACGGTTATAGACGAGGGCTTCACCTGTAAGCTATGCGGTGCAGATGTACCGCCGTTGGGCTATACGTCGCGAAATCATTGCAGAGAATGTCTTTGCTCGCTTCACCTCGACGAAAACCCGGGGGACAGGCAGAGTAAATGCGAAGGTGTTCTTCGTCCGACGGGCATTGTGCAAGGGAAGAAACACCTTCAAATAATCCACAAATGCGAAAAATGCGGGGCGGTCAAAAAAAACATAACCGCCGAGGATGACGATTATGATTTAATAGTAAAGCTTTCCGCAATAAACATATGGAACCCTTAACAACTGTCAACTGTCAACTGTCAATTGTCAATTGTCAACTGTCAACTGTCTCGTCAGTTCCTTAAAATGCTCGCCGCGTTCTTCAAAGTTTTTATAAAAACCGTAGCTTGCCGCGGCGGGCGAAAGAACGCAACACTTTTTTGTGATTATTGCGGCGTGAGCAACGGCGTCGGCTAAATCGCGAGCCGTATACACGTTCGGAAGACTCGCGGCAATTTTATGCCCGCTTTCGGGGAGCGCGATTACATTGATATCGGGGCGGTTGTGCAAAAATTCAACCAATAGCGAATAATCAATCCCCCTGTCCATTCCCCCTATTATAAGGGTGTCCGTTTCGGGAAAAGCCTCAACCGCCGCAATTGTCGCTGCGGGAATTGTTCCTATGCTGTCGTTGACCCATTTAACCCCATTTATTTCGGCAAAAAGCTCGAGCCTGTGCAAAAGCCCCGCAAAATTACAACCCGATTGTATTGCCGCGTTTTCATCAATGTCCCTTGCGGCATATTTTACGGCTTTTGCCGCTACCGCTATATTATGCAAATTGTGTTTCCCGCGAAGCTTTGCCTTATCCGCAACGGTCGCGGCAATTAAAGATGAATCAACATCTTCTCCGCGTATTAAAACATCTCCGTCACCTTGAAAACGGAATATATTTTCCTTTGCGCGCTTATAATGAGCAAAGTCTACATAATGGTCTAAATGTTCCTCATGAATATTTAAAAGAACCGCTATTTTTGGTGAAGCCTTAACATATTCGAGCTGATGACAGGACAGTTCCATGACAACAACCTCGTCGCCCAATTCCTCAACAACATCAAAAGGGGGAACGCCTATATTCCCTATTAGCTTAGCCGAAACGCCGCGCTCGCTCAATATATGATGAATTAACGCGGAGGTGGTCGATTTACCCTTTGTCCCCGTCACCCCCACAACGACGTTTTCACAAAACCGCAGAAACAAATCCGCCTGTCCCGTTATACGCGGGTCAAATTCATCTGTCCTCTTAAATAAGGGAATACCCGGCGATTTGATGATTATATCATATTCTGCGGGCAAAGCCGTGGTGTGGTGATACTCCTCCCATACAGTGACCGATTGGGCGCAATCAAGCCTGTCTAAAAGCTTAAAAGCCGACTGCCCCTCTAAACCGTAGCCGAGGAGCAGTATTTTTTTGTCTTTAAAAAAATTATAAAGTTTTTGAAGCATTATTATGACCATTTCTTTCCGAGACACAAAACCTCTACGAATAAAAGCCTATCCGGCTTCGGGGCGGCAGAGCCACCCCTGCCAGCTTTTATTCAAACTTCACCTTGTTAAAAAAGCACGAATATTCCCCCGTGTGACAGGCGTTTCCGACCTGTTCAACCGTAATCAACAATGTATCATCGTCACAATCTGAGTATATTTCAACCACCCTTTGAATATGCCCCGATGTCGCGCCTTTATTCCAAAGTTCACCTCTCGAACGGCTCCAAAACCACGTCTGCCCCGTTTCGAGCGTTTTTTTTAAGCTTTCGCGGTTCATATAAGCGAGCATTAAAACTTGATTTGTTTTTACATCTTGTATAATCGCGGGGATTAATTCCGATTTGACAAAATATTTATCTAAATCCATTATGATTACCTCCGTCAAGTATATTTTGTCACAACCCTAAATATTCTTTTACACCTTTTACGTCCAAGCCGCCAAAGTGGAACATTGACGCGGCTAACGCAGAACCGACGTTTGTTTTTTCAAACACCTCCGCAAAATGCTCTAATTTGCCGCAACCGCCGGAAGCTATTACCGGAATATTGACCGCGTTACAGACGGCGTTAAGCATATCAATGTCATAACCGTCCTGTGTGCCGTCTGCGTCTATTGAGTTAAGACATATCTCACCCGCGCCGAGCTTTTCACATTTTTTGACCCATTCAATTAAATCGAGACCGGTCTCGACTATTCCCGCCCCCTGCATGACCTTGTAAGAACCGTTCTCGCCTAATTTTGCGTCAACGCCCAACACAACGCGCTCCGAGCCGAATTTGTCGGACAAATCCTTTATAATGTCGGGGTTGCGTATTGCCAACGAATTGACAGAAACCCTACTCGCACCCGCGTCGAGTGCCTTTTGAAAGTCGGCGATTGAACCCATTCCGCCCGCGACCGTCAACCCGACGTCTATCTTATCGGCAACGGCTTTGACGAGCTCTAAGTCGATAATACGTTTTTCAATTGACGCGCTTATATCATATAATACAATTTCGTCTGCGCCGTCGGCGTTGTATTTTTCCGCCAATTCTACGGGGTCTCCGACCGCGCGAATCCCTTCAAATTTAACCCCCTTGACAACTTTTCCGTCCTTTATATCGAGGCACGGTACAATTTTTTTATTGTTCATTTTTATTTTTCCTTCCCGTTACAACCTTTTAGGATTGCTTTTTTTAAATCTAATGTCCCGCTGTACAGCGATTTTCCGCATATCGCTCCGTATATATTATTCTTTTTCAGCGTTATTATGTTATTTATTGTTTTTATGCCGCCGGACGCTATTACGTTCCCGCCAAACGCCGCGACCTCATTTTGTAACTGCTTCGTTTTAACGTGATTAGGGCGGGAGAGCGTTCCGTCTTTATCAATATCGGTGAAAATAAAATATCGCACACCCGCCGCCCCCATTTCGCGGGCTAAAGCGATAAAATTGACCTCGCTCGTCTCGAGCCAGCCATTTGTCGCCACCAAGCCGTTTTTGGCATCAATTCCGACCGCCACCCTCTCTGCGCCAAATTCCTTCACTGCCGCCCTTACCAATTCGGGGTTTTCGACAGCAACCGAACCGAGTATAACCCGCGAAACGCCGCCTTTTATATACAACTCGGCATTTTCGAGGGTACGAATCCCGCCGCCGACTTGAACCTTTAGCGATGTATTTTTTGCGACCTCGAAAAAAATGTCTGAATTTTTAGGCTTTTTCAACTTAGCACCGTCTAAGTCTATCATATGAATCCACGTCGCGCCCGCCTCAACAAAGCTTCGCGCCGTATCCATATGGCTGTCCGCTACTTTTTCGACGGTGGAAAAATCGCCCTTGGTGAGACGAACACAGTTTCCGTTTTTTATATCAATTGCGGGAAATATAATCATTGGTACTCCTTCATAAAACGCACTATAAAACACCCTTTGTTGAAATCACCTTACCGTCTGCGTTGACCTTAACCGCCGCTTTTAAAGCATATGCCAACGCTTTAAACATAGCCTCGATTTTATGATGGTCGTTGTCGCCGTACGCGCCTATATGAAGCGTAATTCCCGCATTAAAAGCAAACGCCCGCATAAACTCCTCCACCATTTGCGTATCGAGGGTACCTACCTGCGCGCTTTTAAACCGAGCGTCAAAAACTAAAAAAGGGCGACCGCTTATGTCCGTATCGCACCACCCGAGACTCTCGTCCATCGGAATCCGCGCAGAGCCGTAACGCATTATTTGCGAAACGCCCAACGCCGCCTTAAACGCACCCCCGAGTACAATCCCTACATCTTCGGCGGTATGGTGACAATCGACCTCTAAATCCCCTTTACACTCGAGCTTTAACCCAAATCCGCCGTGTACCGTAAAAGCCGTCAACATATGGTCAAAAAAGCCTATGCCCGTAGAAATGATACAGTCGCCGCTTTTATCAATATTTAATGTCGCGGTTATCTGCGTTTCCTTAGTTTCTCTTTTTACAGTTGATTCTCTCATATCTGAACTTTCTAATTAATAGTTAATTGAATATTTTCGGTAAATTTTTTATCAAACTTGTTTTGAGGAAGCTCATCGGGAACATCTACCGGATACTCCCCGCTGAAACAGCCGTCACAGAATCCGCATTTTGCTTCGGGAGCTAATTTAGAGACGCTCTCTAAGCTGAGATACCCCAAAGAATCTGCATTAATAGAACGGCATATATCATCAATACTCATCAGACAGGCTATGAGCGTACTCCTGTCGGTAATGTCCGTTCCGAAATAACAAGGGTGTATAAAAGGAGGCGACGAAATTCTTACATGTACCTCTCGCGCACCCGCCGTACGCAAAAGCTCTATAATTATATTTGTTGTGGTTCCTCGAACAATACTGTCGTCTACAACAACGACCCGCTTGTCCTTAATCGACTCAACCAAAGGATTAAGCTTAATTTTAACGGAATTTGCGCGGTCAACCTGGGTGGGTTTAATAAACGTCCTTTCTATGTATCTGTTCTTTATAAATCCTATACCGTAAGGAATACCCGATTCACGGGAATAACCCAACGCCGCGTCCAAGCCCGAATCGGGAACGCCTATGACAATATCCGCCTCGACGGGGTGTTCCTTTGCAAGATACATTCCCGCTCTTAATCGCGCACCGTGAACCGACGCACCCTCTATCACGCTGTCCGGTCGGGCGGTATAAATGTACTCAAAAATACACAACCTGCTCGGTACCGTGTTACAGTGGGTTGTAATTGAGGTAATAACGCCATTTTTTATAACGACGATTTCTCCCGGTAATACATCTCTGACAAAAGACGCGCCAATGCTGTTTAAAGCGCAGGATTCGCTCGCCACGACCCACCCCTTGTCGTTTGGCAACGAACCGATACAAAGCGGGCGAAAACCGTATGGGTCGCGAACCGCAATAAGCTTTTTTGCCGACATAATCGCCATTGAATACGCGCCCTTCAGCTTGTACATCGCTTTTTCCAACGCCTGTTGTATAGTAGATTCGGTTAACCTCCCCTCTGTAATTGCATAAGCGATTACCTCGACATCGGACGTCGAATGAAAGATTCCGCCCTTCATCTCGTATTCCGCGCGCAGCTCCGCGCTGTTAATAAGGCTTCCGTTAAAAGATATAGACATAGGCCCTTTTATATGCCGCGCCACCAAGGGTTGGGTATTATGAGGTATCCTTTGCCCTTTGGGTGAGTATCGAACGTGCGCTAACGCTATTTTCCCGTCCGAAAATCGAGAAAGCCTCTCTAAATCGCTCTGCTTAAAAGCATCGGCAATAACACCGAGTCCCTTATGATATTCAAAAACACCCGAATCGTTTACAACAATCCCGCAACTATCCTGTCCCCTGTGCTGTAAGGAGTACAAAGCACTGTGACAATAATCGACAATTTTTTCATCGTCTCCGCCGTTAGAATAAACGCCAAATACGCCGCATTCATCATACGGCTTGTCCGGTTGTTCAAAATCTTCATTTTCATAATCTGTATAATTAATATTCATACATTATATTTTACTACGTCTTGTAAATTTTTGCAAGGGGTAATTAATAATATTTTTTGTAAACTATTATAGATTGCAAAATCTCTTTTGTGCAATATGCACAAATTTTATAGCGATTGTTTATTGAAAATTATAGAAAATGTTTTATACCTTTGACTTTTGAATTGATTCGTGATATAATTAACAAAATTAGGAAAATAAAAAAAATATACTCTATATAGATATATTTATATTTCGGAAAGGTATGGTCATATATATGGTAAAAAAAATAAAACCGGAGTATAATATTCCGTTACATCTTTACCGCGAGGGAGAATTATTAGAGGGGTACGACTTTTTCGGGGCGCATTTTACACGAGAGAATTCGACCGACGGCGTTATTTTTAGGGTGTGGGCTCCGCGCGCAAAAAGCGTAAGCGTTGTCGGCGACTTCAACAACTGGGACCGCGGAAAAAACACAATGGAACAGCTTGAGACAACCGGCGTGTGGGAGGCATTTGTCCCCTCGCTGAAACAGTATGACACATACAAATACTCTATTGAGGGGGCAGCGGGAATGGTCAAGCTTAAGGCTGACCCCTACGGCTTTCATATGGAAACGCGACCGAATACCGCCTCAAAGCTTTACGATATTTCGGGGTACAGATGGAAGGATAAGGAATGGCAAAAAAAGCTCGAGGGCTTTAATTCCTACCGCTCACCCATGAATATATATGAGGTACATTTAAACTCGTGGAAAAAGGAACGGGGCGGCGACGAGCTTTTCAGTTATATGGAGCTTGCGAGTAACCTTATTCCTTACGTGAAAAAGATGGGGTATACCCATATAGAAATGATGCCGATTGCCGAATTTCCGTATGACGGTTCGTGGGGGTACCAGGGTATCGGATATTTCGCCCCCACCTCGAGATACGGAACGCCGCATGATTTTATGGAGTTTGTCGATTATTGTCACTGTCATAATATAGGCGTTATTTTAGACTGGGTTCCCGCGCATTTTCCAAAGGATGCGGCGGGTTTGTACGAATTTGACGGCGAGTGTTGTTACGAGTATTCCGACCCGCTGAAAAAAGAACATCATAACTGGGGAACTTGTATATTTGATTGGGGAAAGGGCGAGATTCAGTCTTTTTTGATTTCTAATGCGTATTATTGGATAAAGGAGTATCATATTGACGGGTTACGGGTCGATGCGGTCGCGTCAATGTTGTATCTCGATTACGACAGGAAGGAGTGGCGTCCGAACAACTCCGGCGGAAACGAAAATGTTGAAGCTATTGCTTTTTTAAAAAAGCTCAACGCGAATTTGTTCAAAGCCTTCCCAAATCTCCTTATGATTGCGGAGGAATCCACGGCTTGGCCAATGGTAACAAAACCCGCCGACGTCGGCGGTCTCGGCTTTAACTACAAGTGGAATATGGGTTGGATGAACGATATGTTGTCTTATATGTCTATGAGTCCCGAATATCGCCATAATTTCCACGGAATGTTGACTTTCTCGTTCCACTATGCTTTTTCGGAGAATTATATACTTCCGATTTCGCACGACGAGGTTGTACACGGTAAATGCTCAATGCTTGACAAAATGAGCGGGCCGCGGGAAAAACGCTTTGATTCGCTCAGAACATTTTTATTATATATGATTGGTCATCCCGGGAAAAAGTTAATGTTCATGGGACAGGAATTTGCACAGTTTAAAGAGTGGAATTATGAAACCTCATTAGACTGGGGGGTACTCGAATACGAAGAACACAAGGTAATGCACGGGTTTGTTCAAAAGCTAAACACGTTCTACCTTGAGTCAAAGGAGCTTTGGGAAAACGAAAGCGATTGGAGCGGGTTCAGTTGGATTGTACCCGATGATAACAGCAATAGCGTTATTATATTCAGAAGAATTGCGTCAAAGTCCGAAAATAAACCCGACGCAGAGCCGGACGAGTTAATCGTCGTCGCTAATTTTCTTCCGAAGGAACACCGGGAATATACGTTCGGCGTTCCTTACGCGGGAAATTATGAAGAGGTTTTTTCGACCGACGATAAATTATTTGGGGGAAGCGGACTTATTAACAAAAATCTTACGGCGGTACCCGAGCCTAATTTGATGCACGGACAAAATTACGCGCTTACCGTTAAATTAGCACCTATGTCGGCGTTTTTTCTTAAACCGCTGAGAAACAAAAAGAAGGCAGAAACTTCTACAAATAAAGTCGCTAAGTAGGTATAAAATATATATACCGTTTAACTAAAAAACTTCACAGAAAGGTTATTATATGAAACACGTAAAAAAAGAATGTGTCGCTATGATTTTAGCGGGGGGACAGGGGTCGAGACTATACGCACTGACGCAGGATATGGCGAAACCCGCCGTTCCCTATGGCGGAAAGTACAGGCTTATTGATTTCCCTTTGTCAAATTGTGTCAATTCGGGAATTGATACGGTTGGGGTTCTTACGCAATATTTACCGCTTGTACTCAACGAGTACATAGGTAACGGTAACCCGTGGGGATTGAACAGAGTCCACGGGGGGGTTCATGTATTGGCTCCTTACGAAAGCTCCGGCGGGAGCAAATCTTGGTATGCGGGAACGGCTAACGCTATTTATCAGAACATGAATTTCGTAGACAGGTATAATCCGGAATATGTGGCTATTTTAGCGGGCGACCATATTTATAAAATGGATTATTCAAAAATGTTAGACTATCACAAAAAACAAAACGCCGACGTTACAATCGCGGTGCTTGAGGTTCCTTGGGAAGAGGCGTCGAGGTTCGGTATAATGTCCGTCGATGAAAACGGAATTATAACGGAATTTGCCGAAAAACCCGCCGAGCCAAAATCTAATTTGGCGTCAATGGGCGTATATATCTATTCGTGGAAAAAGCTAAAAAAATATCTCATTGCCAACGAAAAGGACGAAACGGCAAAGAAAGATTTCGGCGGGAATATAATTCCCGATATGCTCAAGGACGGCTGTAAAATGGTGGCGTACAACTTTGAATCATATTGGAAGGACGTCGGAACAATAGACAGCCTTTGGGACGCAAATATGGATTTGCTTAACCCAAGAATCCCTTTGGATTTATACGATTCAAACTGGCGTATTTTCTCGCGAAACGATATTATGCCGCCACATTACTGCGGCGAAAACTGTACAATCGAAAATTCAATGATAACCGAGGGGTGCAATATAGACGGACTTGTGGGCTTTTCGATTCTTTTCGCGGGGGTGACGGTTGAAAAGGGGGCGGAGGTTCGGGACAGTATAATTATGCCGGGCGCGTATATTAAAAAGGGCGCGGTGGTTCAGTACGCAATTGTCGGAGAGGATACGGTGATTGGCGAAAACGTGATTATCGGCGAACGTCCCGAAAAAATTGAAAATATAAGTGAAGAAAACTGGGGCGTTGCCGTAATAGGGCATAGGGTTGAGATAAAAGATAATACGGTTATTAAACCCAAAGAAATGATTGATACAAATATGTAAAAGAATAGAATAGGAGAATCACCATGGCAAATTTAACGAGTGTAGCCGGGATTATTTTCGCAAATATGCACGATTTAACAATAAACGACCTGACAAAAGTACGAACAATGGGGAGCGTTCCTTTCGGCGCGAGATATCGCCTTATTGATTTCCCCTTATCAAATATGGTAAACTCCGGAATTTCATCTGTCGGGGTAATTACAAAATCTAATTATCAATCCTTGCTCGACCACCTCGGCGCGGGCGACTCGTGGGATTTATCGCGCAAAGCCGGAAGGCTTCGATTATTGCCGCCATACGGGAACATCGCAAACACATACACACAGGGGGGGCTTTATCGCGGAAGGTTAGAGGCTTTGGCAAATGTAATAAGGTTTATCGAGAATACCTCTGCCGATTATATCGTTATGAACGATTGTAATGTTATTGTGAACATTGATTTTAAAAAGGTGCTTGAGTTTCACGCCGAGAAAGGCGCGGACATTACCGTTGTTTACGGTTGCGGTAATTATAACACAGACGAGCTGCGCCCTAAGACAATACTTAATATCAACGAGGAAGGGCTTGTATACGATGTTTTGTTGCGCGCACAAGCGAGTTATGCAAATCCAAACGCCGACGATGCGGCAAACGACGAAACGCGTGTACCCGTAAACTCGAGTATGAATATGTTTGTTATGAGTAAAGCTTTTCTTCTCGATATTGTTAAAGAATCGTCGTCGCGAAGCTTGTACAGCTTTGATATTGATATTATGCAACGGCGTTGTAACGAGTTGAAAATATTCGGCTACAAGTATGAGGGGTATTATTCACAAATCGACAGTATGAGTACCTACATTAAGTCGAACATGGAGCTTATGGACATAAATAAAAGGATGGCTATATTCAACCAAAACAGACCTATTTACACAAAGGTTCGAGACGAGGCACCCGCAAAATACGGGCTACAGGCTTGCGTAACCAATTCGCTAATCGCCGACGGCTGCATTATTGAGGGGATTGTTGAAAATTGCGTTTTATTCCGCGGGGTTAAAGTTGGGAAAAACTCGGTGGTCAAAAACAGCATTATAATGCAAGATTCGGTCATTAACGAAAAATGTGAAATGGATTATGTCGTTGCGGATAAGGATATCAAAGGCGGGAGCTATCGAACAATTATGGGGACGGTTGATTACCCGGTATTTGTGGGAAAAGGCGAAACCGTATAGAAACCGTATAGAATAAACGATAAAGCGGGGGAATTATATTCCCTCGTTTTTGTTCTTACTCATCATCTATTTTAAATTTAAGCGTAAATTCCTTCCCGCAAAGCTTATTTTTTTCAAACGCCAATCCGTATATATTAGTACAGCGGTCTTCGAGCAACGCCTGTCTCTTTGCGTCCTCGCTCGTCTTCATCAACGTCGCCAATGACGAATTAACCGGAAGCGTACATTCCTTACCGATTATTTCGCGTCCGCGACCGTTCATTGCTAAAATCCGTATATATTGTGGATTAATCCTTACGTCACCCATTGTTATTCCGAGAAAACAACATAAAACGGCTCGACGTATTCGCGCCAATGTATATCTCTTTGTTTTAGAAAGAAAATGAAGCTCGGAGAGGCTCGTTGCGCCACGTGCCGCTTTAAATATCCTGTTTTCGAGTCCGCCGTTAATATTCGGTGTTTTTCTTATCTCCTTGGTTGTCATCATTCTGAGCCTTGCCAAAATAGCCGTTTCGAGTCTGTTTATATCTGCATATGTGTCCGCGCCCTCGCCGACGAACATTCTTTTTCTTATTTGTGATGCAGACAATATTCTTGTATCGTCGTTTAAATCAAATATATCTTCCTTATCAAATGTCTCGATTTCTTCATCATGTCCCGCGCCGACCCGCTTAATCGTAAAAGGAACAATATTTGACCCCGACTCGTTCAACGCCTTAACATACTCGACGCCGAGCGTATTATTCGGGTGGGTGAGAACATCAACCACATCGTCCGTATAATGCTCCTCTACCGCAGCTTGAAGGGCGGCGGGAAAGGTTTTACCGCTATTCATTTCTTGGAAAAACTTTTCGGTGGTTTGTGCGTAATGAACCGCACCCGCCGCCTCTCCGATTAAGTCAATGTCGCCGCACTCGCTCCCAAAGCTTAATACATCAACCGTACCGAGCGCATTAAGAAGGGTTATCGCGCCGGCGGCAAATTGTTCCGCGCTCGACAACGCGAACGCAACGGGGAGCTCGATTACCAAATCCGCTCCGTTTTTTAAAGCGACGGCGGCGCGTTCGTGCTTTGGAATAATCGCCAAATCCCCTCTCTGTGTGAAATTACCGCTCATGACAACCACGACATGAGTTGCCCCGGTAAGCCTTCGCGTTTGTTCAATATGATATCGGTGTCCGTTGTGAAAAGGGTTGTATTCTGCGATAATCGCGGCAGTTTTCATAAAAATTTCTCCTATATGCTTGATTTTTTTAAAATTATATGATATAATGACAAATTATTAACAAAAAACGTAACAAAAAACGTAAGGAAGGTCGTATAATGAACATACTTGTTATTAACGCGGGGAGTTCGTCCCTAAAGTATCAACTAATCGAAATGAAAACCGAAAAGGTTATCGCTAAAGGAAATTGTGAGCGTATCGGAATCGACGGAAGAATCTCGCACACTACCTTTGATTCGCGCAAATTTGAGGAGGAATGTCCGTTCCCTACCCATACCGAGGCTTTTGAAAAGGTCGTTTATGCTTTAACCGAAAGTCCCGCGAGCGTAATCTCGAGCATGGACGAGATTAACGCAGTAGGACACCGCGTTGTTCACGGCGGCGAATTTTTCAGTAAGACAACGAAAATAACCGATGAGGTTATAAATAAAATCGACGAGTTGAAGGAGTTTGCGCCGTTGCACAACCCCGCCCATGCGCTGGCTATGTGGGCTTGTAACAAAGTTATTCCCGTAAATGTTCCGCAGGCGGCAATATTCGATACCGCTTTTCATCAATCAATTCCCGATTTTGCATATATCTACGGACTCCCGTATGAGTGTTACGAGAAATACGGCGTCCGCAAATACGGGTTCCACGGTTCGTCGCACAGATTTGTCGGTGCCTGTCTCGCGGAAAAAACCAACCGCAATTTAAGGAGCATGAAAATCGTCTCCTGTCACTTGGGGAACGGTTCGTCGATAACCGCGATTTGTAACGGTAAATCAATTGATACAACAATGGGGTTTACTCCGTTAGACGGCGTTTTAATGGGAACGCGCTCGGGTTCGCTCGACCCGTCTGTTGTTACCTTTCTGCAAAAAAAGTTAAATATGAATCCGTCGCAAATTGATGAATATATGAACAAAAAGTCGGGGATGCTCGGTATCGGCGGCTACGCCGACAATCGCGAAATAACCGATTTCGCAAACAAAGGCGACGAACGCGCAATTTTAGCGACGCTTATTCTGCGTTACGGAATCAAAAAGTATATAGGCGCGTACGCGGCGGCAATGGGCGGTATTGACGCGGTTATCTTTACGGGCGGCATAGGCGAAAACGCGGCGGATATACGGCGCGACGTCTGTTTAGACATGGAGTTTCTCGGCATAGAGTTTGACGTCGAGAAAAACGCCGACCCCGAAACCCGCGGCAAATTCATGAAACTCACAAAAGAACAAAGCTCTACAGAAGTGTGGATTGTTCCTACAAATGAGGAATTGATGATTGCGCGCGACACAAAAGAATTATTCGGTCTGTAATTTTATTGTAGTTTTTTATATAAAAGGCGGTCTTGATGACCGCCTTTTATGAATGTCTTTTAGTATGGTGAATCACCCATATTTTTTACAGCCGCTTCGAGCGACGCGATACCCTTTGCCTCTGTTATCGCCTGCATATTCTGTGTGTTCTTTCTTTGTTTTATTTGATAGCTTTCGTCTTCGTTTTGTTGTCTTTGAAGATGCTCCGCCCATAAAACGCGGTATCTTCCGGCGGTATCGGTAATTATACCCTCTTTTTGCTCGGCTCGATTTGATACCTCTTCAAAATATTCGTGTACCGTAGGGTTCATTATACCGAGAAGACGCTCGGCAATAAACTTATGCACCGAGGTAAGCTCGTCGTTTTTTAATAAGCTTATTGCAAAGGTTAAAAAACGATTAAAGCTGTTCACCTGTAAATAATTTGCAACGGTGACAATACTTGAGTAATAGTTAGAGGATACAATAGTTTTCGACTCTTCATTTCCCTCTTCATCAATAACGGTGTATTTAACCTCACCCGCCGATAAAGCGTCCAACTGTTCCTCTGTGATATAATCAATTCCCGACGACGCTTCTACGGCGGCACAATCGGGGAGCTGTGCCGCTTTTTCGTATACGAGTCCCGGAAAAGCGCGTTTGCTCATTATGCGAACATATTTGGTCGTCTTAGGCTTAATTTCGGCGAAAGCATTGGGCTTAATATGCTTTCGGGTCAGCAAAAACCGTTCAATTGTCTTTTCCGAAAGTCCTTCGAGAGGAATGTTTACATAAGGACAGGATAAAGCAACAATTTTCGGCTCGATATTGCTTTGCCCCTGCTCCGACGAATCATATACAACGTCGCTTAACGGCTCGATTACCAAGCATTTGAAGTCGACATTCTCCATTAATGCGGCGGTTGCTTCATGATGTCCTTTAAGCAACGCGGAATACATTCCCGTAACATGATATGCGACGCCGCCGAATTGTCTTCCGCTTTTAATTTTATCGGCTATATCATACATTTTCTTTATCTGAAAACTCGACGCGGTAATGGTCGGCATAAGGAAACAAGGGCTGAAATTTGCGTCGCCGATTGACGCGTGCGTTTCCGACGTTCCGGATATAGCTTTTTTTACACAATAGTTGTTCCAGAAAAAATTTCCGCTTCCGTCCGCCGGGTGCATTTGAGCCTCATGAACAACATATAACCCCGTGTTGAGCAATTCGAGCACGGGCATTGCCGAGCGCGCCAAATCCTGATTATATCTGAAGAGGTTTTCGGCGGAGGCGTTAAGCCGAACATCAATAGCCTCTGAACATTTTTCCGAACCCGAAACCTGCATAATATATTTTTCGGCGTGTTTATCGGACGTATTAGGGTTTACAATCTTAATAATCGGCTCGTTTTCAATATAAAAGAAATCCGTCGCGGTGTATGCGTCGGTGGAGTATCTTAAAACGCCTATATGCCCCATACCGCGGGTCACTTCCGCTAAAACAAATTCCCGCCCGTTTATATTCATCGGGGTAGTAATAATATTATGGTTCATTTGATTTCTCCACTCTTGTTTACTTCTGCAATAGACGGTCGGCGATAAAATCACCAAGCTCTTTATGAATATCCTTCGGGAATAATCTTTTGGGGAGCCAAAACACAGCTTTATTCTTGTTAAAGACAATATATACGTGTTTTGTTTCGATAAAGTATTCAACCTGATTCCAGCGGATAATATCCGAATAATCATACACCTCGGTTTCCGCCGCCATAAACCCTTTATCGCATATCACAAAGGTGATATCCTCCAACAAGGCGGGGTCGTCCTTTAAAATTCTTCCGTAAAGCGTTTTCGCGCCGTAGGCACAAAAAAGATACGCCGTCATTCCCGCAATACCGCCCGCAAATACCGATATAACGGTATATACAAGAAGGTTCGAGATGTCGGTTATATCCCCCCAAAAGATAAACTGTAACGCCAACACTAAAATGGCGGCAAAAACGGCAAAAACCCATATGAGTTTATCGAACCCCGGGTTGTGAAGGGTTATGTTTGAATTATTTATCTCGCGCTCCATGTACGCACCCGTGGCAACATATGCCTCGGTAGGAATTTCACAACCGCTGCAAAGCGTTTTTGGCGGTAAAATCCTCTTTCCGTGTTTATAATCTATGTTAGGGTTATCGGCGATTGCTCCCTCGATAATGGCTCGCACCCGTATTAATACGGCGGGGTCGCGGATTAACGACTTTTGTATTTCAAATTCGTCCGCTCCGCTTTTGAGCGAAAAAAAATCCCGCGTTTCGGTGACAGATTGAAAATCCGACCATTTATAAATCCTCGGAACACCCTCATCGCTTTCACAGACGGAAAAGAAATCAGCTATAATAAAAGCCCTTTTTGTTTCAGAATCGTTAATTTTTACGCCGGACAATGATTCAAATGACAAGCTATATCACCTCTCGCATTAATTATATAAGAGTAGTATATCATAAAAATATTAATTCGTCAACAATTTTTATTTGACAACTTTAATATTTTGGTATATACTCTTTATTATATATTGTATTACCTTTATAAAGGAGACTAAAATGGCAAATAATAAGAAGCTTGTAGAAGAAATAACCTCGCGGGATGAGGATTTTGCAAAATGGTATACCGATATCGTGAAAAAGGCGGAGCTTATTGAATATTCGGGAGTCAAGGGCTGTATGGTAATACGCCCTTACGGTTACGCAATTTGGGAGAATATCCAAAAGCTTCTCGATAAACGCTTTAAAGATACCGGCCACGAAAATGTATATATGCCTATGTTTATACCGGAAAGCCTTCTAAACAAAGAGAAAGACCACGTTTTTGGGTTCGCCCCCGAGGTCGCCTGGGTAACGCACGGCGGCAACGAGCCGTTATCGGAACGTATGTGCGTCCGCCCGACGTCGGAATGTTTATTCTGTGAACATTATTCCAACGTAATCAAATCCTACAGAGATTTGCCTAAATTATATAATCAGTGGTGTTCGGTTGTACGCTGGGAAAAAACAACCCGCCCGTTTCTGCGTTCGCGTGAATTTCTGTGGCAGGAGGGGCATACAGCCCACGCAACCGCAGATGAGGCAATTGCGGAAACCGAAAAAATGTTGGACGTTTATGCGGACTTTTGCGCCGAAGACCTCAATATGCCGGTTATAAAAGGTAAGAAAACGGAAAGCGACAAATTCGCGGGCGCGGTTTCTACCTACTGCATAGAGGCGTTAATGCACGACGGAAAAGCGTTACAGGCGGGGACGACGCATTATTTCGGCGACGGCTTTGCCAAAGCGTTTGATATTACGTTCACGGACAAAGACAACACGCTCAAACACCCGCATCAAACCTCTTGGGGCGTAAGCACGCGTCTAATCGGGGGCATTATCATGGCGCACGGTGATGATTCCGGCTTGGTTCTCCCCCCCGCGATTGCACCGGTACAGGTTG
This sequence comes from Oscillospiraceae bacterium, assembly GCA_009783205.1. Classification (GTDB taxonomy): domain Bacteria; phylum Bacillota; class Clostridia; order Oscillospirales; family Ruminococcaceae; genus Ruminiclostridium_E. Next base: position 7,127 of record WRHO01000004.1, on the reverse strand, counting down.
TTATTATCCCCGTTGCACAGCATAAAGAAGGCGTTTTAGATAAGGCAAACGAGTTGAAAACGCGCCTTGAACGCGCAGGAATACGCGTCAAATTAGACGACACGGATAATTCGGCGGGGTGGAAATTTGCGGAATATGAGATGAAGGGGGTCCCGCTCAGACTTGAAATAGGGCCAAAGGATATTGAACAGAATCAATGTGTCATAGTTCGCCGAGACACTCGTGAAAAAGCGTTCACAACATTAGACGAACTTGAACAATCGGTTGAACAGCTCCTCTTAGCTTTGGCGGCGGGAATTTACCAAAAAAGTCTCGATAATATCAACGCGAAAACATATACCTGCGGTAATATCGACGAAATAATAAACTCTTTGTCGAAAAATGGCGACGGCTTTATTAAAGCCATGTGGTGCGGTGATGAGGCTTGTGAGGACGAGGTTAAGGAGAAGACGGGCGCGGGTTCGAGATGTATCCCATTTGACGGCGAAAACGTCGGCGACAAATGCGTCTGTTGCGGTAAACCGGCAAAGATGCTCGTTTATTGGGGAAAAGCATACTGACAGCAGTTGACAGTTATAAAAAGGAGAGAAGTTTGAAAGAGAGCTTACGAGCGGATTCATTTCGCTCGAGAGCTTGACTGATTTAGCAGAGCTTTTTGTGGCTCGGAAAGTAATGGTCATATAAATGAAAACAAAGTTTTACAACGCTAAGGTATTGCGTAAGGATTTTACAATTACAAACGGAGGACTTTGCGTCAAGGACGATAAAATCGCCTGCGTTTTCGAGGGTGACAAATGCGATTCGGAGAAGGAATGTGTTTTTGACAAGGCGGTAGACTGTGGCGGGAATATGCTTATACCGGGGTTCAAAAACGCGCACACACACTCGGCAATGACGTTTTTGCGGTCTCGCGCCGATGACCTTCCTTTACAGGAATGGTTACATGAACAGGTGTTTCCGCAAGAAGCAAAGCTTACCGATGAACACGTTTATTGGTTTACAAAGTTAGCGATTTTAGAATACATTTCCGGCGGGACTACCGCGGCGTTCGATATGTACATGAAGCCCGAATTGGTTGCGAGCGCGGCAAAGGATACCGGCTTCAGGATAACAATGTGCGGCTCGGTCATGGATTTTGACGGAGACGACGCGGTTGAGCGTATGTGCGGCTGTTACGAAAGGTATAACAAATACGACCCGCTTGTTGCGTATAAATTAGGTTTTCACGCCGAATATACAAACGGTATAAATAATTTAAAGGAATTAGCGCGCACTTCGGTTGAACATAAAGCCCCGATTTATGCTCATATGTCCGAGACAAAGGTCGAGCATGACGGTTGTTACGAGCGGCACGGGAAATCGCCGTCGGCTTTGTTCGCCGAAAACGGTCTGTGGGAACACGGCGGCGGCGTATTCCACGCGGTACACGTTGACAAAAACGATATAAAACTGATGGCGGATAAGAACATATGGGCAATAAGCAACCCCGGCTCAAACCTAAAATTGGCGTCGGGAATCGCGCCGCTTACACAAATGCAGGAGGCGGGGGTCGGCATAGCCTTGGGAACCGACGGAGCCGCTTCTAACAACGCGCTTTCTATGTTCCGCGAAATGCATCTCGCTTGCACGTTGCAAAAGTATCTCACTAACGACGCGTCGGCTTGTCCCGCGTTCAACGCTTTGGAATGGGCGGTTTGCGGCTCGGCTAAAGCGTTCGGGTTAGATGCTTGCGATTGTATTGAGCCGGGAAAGAAAGCCGACATAGTAATGCTCGACCTCAACCGTCCGTCAATGCGCCCGCACAACAATATTGTTAAAAATATCGTATATTCGGGCGATACAAGCGTTGTAAAAATGACAATGGTCAACGGGAAGATTCTTTATAAAGACGGCGAATTTTTTACACGGGATAACGCTCAAATGATTATTGAAAAATGTGAAGGCTTGATGAAAGATTTCGAATGATTTTACCCGATTATGTAAACAAAATAATAACAGCTCTTGAGTCGGCGGGATATGAAGCATATGCGGTCGGCGGCTGCGTCCGCGATATGATGCTGGGGCTTACGCCGAGCGACTACGACGTGACTACCTCGGCAACCCCCGATGAGGTAAAAACCGCATTGGGCAAAGTCGCGTGTTCAATACACGATACCGGGCTAAAACACGGGACGGTTACGGTGTCGATTGATAATAACGCCGTCGAGATAACGACATTTCGTATAGACGGCGAGTATACGGATAATCGCCGTCCGGAAAGCGTTATTTTCACGAATAATCTGCGTGATGATTTGAGCAGACGTGATTTTACAATAAACGCGATGGCGTTTTCGGAGAAAACGGGCATTGTCGATTATTTTAACGGGCGCGAGGATTTAAAAGGACAATTAATCCGCGCCGTCGGTGACCCGCAAAAACGGTTTAACGAAGACGGGTTGCGTATTTTACGCGCAATAAGATTCGCGGCGGTATATGGGTTTACGATTGAACCCGAAACATCTGCGGCGGTGCATCAACTCCGCGAGCTTATTAAAAATATTGCGGGTGAACGAATTGCACAAGAGCTTAATAAATTGGTTTGCGGAAGGGTAAGCGAGGTCATAGCAGAGTATACAGATGTTTTTGCCGAGTTTATACCCGAATTGCACGATTGTAAAGGGTTTGACCAGCATAGTAAGTATCACGACCGCGACGTTCTTACCCATACGCTTAACGCTATGGATTTGTCACCGCCGGATAAAGCCACACGTCTCGCGCTTTTACTCCATGATACCGGGAAGCCGCAAGCGTTCAAGCTTGTTGAAAAAAAAAGCGAGCCGGATTGTTTTAAAGGGAGCTTTAAGGGACACGCCGCAATAAGCGCGGAAATAGCGCGCAAAACAATGAGAAGGCTAAAGTATGACAACGATACATTGTACAATGTCCTGTGCTTGATAAAATTTCACAGCATACCCATAAATGCCGATGAAAAAGCGGTAAAAAGATTGCTCAATCGCTTTGGCGAGGACTTGTTTTTTAGGTTGATTGACGTTCATATTGCCGACGATTCCGCAAAAGCAGAGCAATGGCGCAAACGGGTTTCGCACTTTCACGAAGCGGCAAAAACGGCGCGGGAAATCATTGCACAAAATTCCTGTTTTTCATTGAAACAGCTTGCGGTCAAAGGGGGGGATTTGGTTGAAATGGGTTACAGGAACAAAGAAATAGGAGCGGGGTTAAACTTTTTGTTACAGGCGGTTATAGACGAGAAATGCGAAAACGAAAGAAATAAGCTTTTAACTTTTTTAACAGAGAATAAAAGGAGTAAATAAATATGGCAGCGATGGATATCGGGATTGATTTAGGAACCGCAAATATTATCGTCACAATGGACGGGAAGATAATTGTGAACGAACCGACGGCGGTCGCCTACAATTCAAAAAAGCGAGAAATTATTGCGGTAGGGCGCGAGGCTCATAATATGCTCGGCAAGACGCCCGATTATATAACGGTTGTTAAGCCTCTTAAAGACGGCGTTATTTCAGACAGAGAAATAACGATGATGATGATTAGAGAGTTTGTCCGAAAGGTAAGCGGAAACCTCATGATTAAGCCGCAAATAATCATCTGCGTCCCGTCATCTGTAACCGACGTCGAAAACAGAGCGGTGATTGAGGCGGCATTATCGGCGGGTGCGCGCAAGGTGTGGCTTATAAAGGAGCCGATTGCGGCTATATTAGGCGCGGGTGTGGATATTACAAAAGCTTCCGGCTCAATGGTGGTGGACATAGGGGGCGGGACATCTGATGTGGCGGTTGTCTCGTTCAACGGGATTGTCGCGTCTTCTACGCTAAAAATGGCGGGGAACAAATTTGACCGCGCCATTATAAAATATTTCGGAAATCGCGATAAAATACTCGTCGGCGAAAAAACCGCGGAACAGGTGAAGAGAGAAATAGGGTGCGTTTACGACCCCGACCCAACCGTTACAACGCTTTTAAAAGGGCGTAATCTTCTGCGCGGACTGCCACAGGCTCTCGAGATTAATCAATCCGACGTTTACGAAGCTTTACTTCCGTCGGCAATGGAAATAGTTAATCAGGTTAAGACATTGATTGAAACTACGCCGCCCGAGCTTGTCGGAGATATATTGTCGAGCGGGATAATTCTAACGGGCGGCGGCGCAATGCTCCGCGGATTAGACAGGTTGATTTCCTGTAATGTATCCGCCCCCTGTCGTTTAGCGGACGACCCGCTTTCTTGTGTCGCGAGAGGCACCGCTATTGCGTTCGGTTGTGCCGATACGCTTTTAGACGGGTTTGAACGGGTTTCGATGTATAAGTATAAATGAACCGCCATAAAAACCGTTAAAGCTCATCTAAAATCACGGTGAACGGCCCGCTGTTCACCGATTCGACCTGCATTTTCGCGCCAAACACACCCTGCTCAACCTTTTCAAATTTACCGTTTGCATATTCAATAAAATATCTGTACAATTCTTCCGCCAACGGCGGCGGCGCGGCTTCGGTGAAGCTCGGGCGATTCCCCTTGCGACAATCGGCGTACAACGTGAATTGTGAAACCACGAGAAGCGCTCCTTGTACAGACGTAATCGGAAGATTAATTTTACCCTCATTGTCTTCAAAAATACGCAACCGCTGTATTTTATCAACCGCCTTCTCAACCTTCGCCCTGTCGTCGTCGCCCCCGATTCCGAGCAAAACGAGGTAGCCGGTGCCGATACGCCCGACAATGTTGTTATTAACCGTGACAGATGCGCGTGTAACGCGTTGTAATATGATTTTCATTTTTGTTTATACTCCTTCATATAGGTTAAACGACTTTTTTCGTTTTAACCTATTGCATTTGATAATGAACCGTGATATAATATAGTCGTTCAGTTTTTGAACAACCTCCGTTCGAGGCGTAGCTCAGCTTGGTAGAGTGCTTGCTTTGGGAGCAAGATGCCGCAGGTTCGAATCCTGTCGCCTCGATTATGATTATTCGTTGCCGAAACGCCGAGCAGGTTACAGCGTAATTTTAAAACTGCTATATAACATCAACAAGAGCAAAAAGAGGGAATAAACTCCCTCTTTTTGCTTTTTTATCTCTTGTTTGGCTTTATCTAACGTCAAGATTCGCCCCTCGGACGAGCAAAGCCCGTCCTTTGGGCTTATCTCTTGTTTAACTTACCAATCTTTACCGTCGACTAAACCGACCAAATACTGCAAAACTTCAAGTCCGCAGAAAATTGTGGGTTCCTCTGCCGCCTTGCCCTCTTCGCTCAGTATTGCCGCGTCAAATGCGTTACCACAGGCGACTATGATACAATCGGGCATTTTTACGAGATATAAAAGTATTTCGATAAAGTCAAATATTTCGGGTTCCTCCGTCCCGCGGATACAGCCTTTTATCGGTGCCTTACCCGATTTACATACGTCACACTCGTTACAGGCGTTGGGGCTACCGACATATATAGGCGGCTTAGGCTTAGGCAACGGTGCATTAACGGAGTGGACTGCCCATTTTCCGTCGCGCTTGAGCCAGACATACGCCGTGTCTCCCTCGCGCCCCGTAATAAGTGTATCGTCGTACAACGCTTGAAAAACGATTTCGTAGCTCGAATTGACAAAACCAAATTTGCCGGTACCGTAGTCTATATAACCGTTTTCGTTTCTCTTTGAACCCTTACGAATACTGCCCAAGCCGTCATAAAGGTAAATTGATTGGTCATATTCAATCGGCAAAATAACCTTACCGCTCTCGTTAATAACCCCATATTTCTCGCCGGTTAAATAACCTTGATTTACTGTACCGCCCTTGCTTACGTTAGCAAAGCCGTCGCTGTTAAAATAAAACGAGCTGTTATATTCAAAAGGTACTATAACCTTACCGTCTTTATTAACCGAACCCCATTTACCGCCCTTTTTAACACACGCCGAGGTTAATGTGGTTGCGGAGTTGACTGTGGCGGTTCTAAACCCGCCTATGTCTTCATATTCAATAGAAACTACCGCCTTATTAGCTTTATCAACAATTCCCCACTTTTCACCCTTTTTAACGCAAAAAACATCGGTGGTAATGCTCCCTACAGCGTCATACTCAAAGGGTATTACGGTTTTACCTTTTGTATCGACAACGCCCCATTTATCGCCTTTTTTAACGCTCGCGAGTTCGGCGAAATATTGACCTAACGCGTTATACTCGAGCGGGATTAAAACCTTATGGTTTGTATCAATAACCCCGTATTTACCGCCCTTAACAACTATTGCAGTACCTGTGACGGTTTCGGCTTCGTTCTCGAACATATCGTCAATAGCAACCTGATTATTCGCCTCGAACATATTATCAATGGCGGTTTGATTATCCACATTGAATATATAATCAATAGCGGCTTGATTATTCGCCTCGGACATATTATCAATAGCGGCTTGATTATCCGCCGCCTCAATCGCACCTCGCGGAACCCCGCCCGCGGCGACGGCGGTAGTGTACAATAAGTTGATGTAGTCATATTCAAACGGAACGGCGACCTTACCGCTCGAGTTTAAAATGCCCCATTTCTCGCCCTTGCGAACGCTTATAAAATTGTTATTGGTGTAGCTCATAGCGTCATATTCGACGGCGGTGACTAATTTACCGGTTTTGTCAATAAACCCGTATTTACCGTTTTTATAAACCTGTGCCAAATTGCCGCCGCCATAGTTGAAATAGTTTATTTGACCGTCGTATTCAAAGGGGAGCAATACCTCGTTTTTTGTATTAACCAAGCCCCATTTACCGCCGGTTACATTTCCCTCTTCATCTGTATCAATGAATGTGCGAAGAGTTATCAAGTTTTCGGTTACAACCGATGCGTATTCGTACTCAAGAGGTACTATGACCTTACCGTTTGTGTCAACAACGCCCCATTTGCCATTAGAATAGTAGCCGTTTTCGTTGAGTTCTTTGCCTTTATTTGCCGTAAAAAGCCCATACCCGGAGTAGGGGTTGGGATACCCTAAATCGTCGTATTCAATCGGGACAACAACCTTACCGTTATCGTTGATAACCCCCCATTGTCCCCCTCGCATATATCCGTTATCATCGGGTTCCGCGCCCTTATTAACGACCACTAAGTTGTTATAGGCGTTTCGAATATCATCATA
>WRHO01000003.1 GCA_009783205.1 Oscillospiraceae bacterium | reverse complement strand
TTACAATTCAAAGACCCTAACTCGCCGCCTACAAGCGAAACATTAACGGAAACGCTCGGCGAAAGTTATACCGCATATGAAACACTTCAAGAAACTTTATCGAACATGGATATTGAGCAAGTGTGGCAGTGGTACAAGCCGTATAAGGCGTGGTTTGCGAAAGGGCAGCATTTTTGGACTACGGCAAGGGGTACACGGAAAGAGAAAACGCTGTATTGGCTTCATGTTTATGAAGAGCATTTCTGCGTTGCGATTTGGTTCAAAGAAAAGAACCGCACTGAAATTCTAAACGCTGATGTTAGTGAAGAAACACGGCAGTTGATTCGAGAAGCGAAGGAATGGTCTTGCAAAATGCTCACTTTCGCGGTATGGCGTAAATTCGTCTTCCGGTTGTGTTATTTCCGCAGGTCGCCTCCCCGTTGTTTCTTCAGCCTGTGAAGACGAGAGTAGCACACAGAACATTATAATTGATATAAAAATTGATAAAAATCTTTTTTTCATTTTGTAATCTCTACCACTGACAAAGCCATTCCCCCAACATCGTATAACCGTAACATTTCCCCTTCTTCCAAATCAAAACCGACTTCAACACAAACCGACTCTCCCGCTCTCAGAATAACAGACGGAATCTGCTGTTTAAACCGATTTTTCACATCGTTGGAAAGATACAACCCTTTTGCAGATACGTTCTCATCGGTGGGATTATACAGCTCAACAACCCCATCATCAACCGTGTTAATACAAAGCGGATTTGCCCACTTAATCTTTATTTCCGTGGTAGAGAATTCTTCCTCGACCGCTTCAAGCCACCCCATATTTTCAAGATATTCTTTGCGGAAGTTCACGCCGCTAAAATAATCAATACGGTCTATAAATTCGTGATAGTCAATATCTACCCACCATTTTGATTCATACCACTGTCCCTCATAATGGTAACTGCTGTCATGATAACTCCTGAAGGCTCGTTTTAACGTATCCCAACCATGGTCACGGACAAAGTTTAATATAGCCATATTTAACCATGTTCCCTGCTTTGAGTTATTATCATATATCGTCAATGCCCACCAAGCAATGCCAGTTTGATTTTGCCAGTTCATTTCCCGTTTATACCACCCTTCTAATGTCGGTTCATCGGGTAATCCTAATTTCGGCTGTATCGGACCCGTATAATTAATGCCGGTTGCTATAGAGGCGTACATCATAAGAAAATCGGCTAACCACTCGGCACTAAAATATTGATTATGGCTGAAAACATGACCTAATTCATGTACCGGTGCCCAGTATATTTGTGCGTTGCGTATACCATTTACGGTTCTCATTATATGGTCTCCATTATAAAACTCGGTATTAAAATTGATTTGCGTTCTGCCGAGATACGCCGACATACCCCCGCCCGAATTGACACACATCATTAAAACTTTTCTTGGGTCTCCGGTTGTATAACGGCTGTCAGGCAACCAACCATCAGCACCACCGACAAAATCTGCCAAAGCTTCGTAAAGCTTATCCATTTCGGAAAGATACCACCCTAACTGTTCAGGAGTAATTTCGCCCCTTAAATAACTTGACGGAATATCGAAAAGGAAATGCGCGCTTTCTCTATAAGGATAAAATTCGTCTATCGGTTGGGTTATTTCTGACGGGCGCGTAACCCCTGCATAAACTGGTGTAGGGGCGAGCGATGAAAAGAAAACCGCGAATATAACAAAAAATGAGAGAACTTGTTTTTTCATAAAATTATCACCTAATAATTAATCAAGATATACATAGTATAATCAAAAACAATAAATATGTCAATACGATTTTAACAATGGAAACGATGATAAAATCATCGTTTCCATTACGCCTATAACATAAGGTCATCCCAATATTATACTGTTCGGAAATCTACCCCTAATATACTCTATTTGCCAATAGGGAATACTGTTGCCTTGTACATCTAAAATCCATAAATACTCTAAACTGGTAAAAGCCAGTATGTCGTAAATAAAGTAATTATTCGTTCAGATGTATTGACAACACAGAAAAGCCGAGCTTGATTTAATTCTCTTGTGTTGACACGTTCGCCGAGTGCTTGAACGACATTTCAAATCCCCTGATGACTGATAGATTGACCCGTTATTTCACTCTCTGTTTTTCTTTCCAAAACCGTCATTATCTACATCACGAGTAGTCAATAGAATGTGTGCGTGTGGGTTGCCGTCGTACTCGTTTTTCAGTTTCTCGGCTGAACGGTAAGCAGACGAAGCAACAGCAGTCCGCTTGACGCAGTACAATCCCGTTATTTATAAAGATAACACAGGACAACCCTTGTGATATAAAAAGGGGTTTGTCCTTTTTACTTTTTTCGTCTTTTTCTACTCGCGAGAAGGATACCGCCCGTTACGACTAACGAGGTGAATCCAAGAGTAACGCCCGTTTTCGGGTTTAAATCTAAGCTTCTGTTAAGCGGCGTTTTCGATGTCGTCGGGATAACGGGCGTAATGGGTGTGACCGCGCCCCGCGATTGATTATCCGAAACCGTCGGCTTTTTGCCGGGTATTTCCTCCGAAAGAACATAATGCGACGCGCTGTTTATCGTAACCGTGACCGATATATCGGAGTTAATTGTAAAATTGCCCTTGTTTGTTACGCGATTATAGCCGTCTATATGATATAATCGCGCTTTACTCGGCACCAAGCCGGATTCGGCAATTTGAACCGCCGAAACAACAAAGCTTATCTTAAACCCGAATTCACCATGCGTCGACGGAAATATAACAATGCTTTTTGCGGGAATATTATAATCTTCAATACCGTTTTTGGTAGCATAAATATCAATATTCAGGTTGATTGACCGAGCCGCGTTCGTAATTTCAGAAGAATCAATTGTAACGACCAAACCGTTTATAAGCTCAATCGCTATTGATTTCCCGCTTTCTCGAATCATTTTTAAGGCTTCGACCGAAATAAAGCTTCCCGTGTTCGCGTTAAGCTTAACTCGCGGATTGGCATTTTTCAACGCTTCCTCGAAAACAGAATCGTTTATTATAGTTGTGCCGCCGCTGTTTATAGGCGGCTTTTCCGATGCCTTGGGTGTTTTTTCGGCGGGTATTATAACCGGAGGTTTTTCTGATGCCTTGGGCATTTTTTCGAATGGTGTGATTGTAGGCGGCTTTTCTGCGTGTTTGGGCGGTTTTACATTCGTTGTAACGATGTCCGACTCGGATACAGGCTCGGATACAGGCTCGGATACAGTCGCGGCGGTTGTCGGCAAGGTAGCGGGCGGGCTTTTTTCAACGGTTGTATAAGCCGCAGTTGTAGTAGTAGGGGGAGTAGCAGGAAGTGTAGTAGCGGGCAAAGTAGTTGTCGCTACAAACGCTGTTGTTACAATCTCGGTATTCACGGTGGTTGTTTCAAGACTTGTGGTGGTGGTAATAATGGGCAAATCCACACAAATGCACTCGTCAACAAACCGCCCGCAATCCTCGCATCGCGGGGGAGGCGTCACGCAAATGCACCCGTCAATGTGCATACCGCAATCCTCACATGATTCGGGTGACGCAACAGAATTGCACTCACATTCGTCAATGAGCATACCGCAGTCCTCACATAATGCAGGTAACGCAACAAAATTGCACTCACATTCGTCTGCTAAAATACCGCAATCCTCACACAAGGAAGGAATATCAGATTCAATATCATCTCCCGCTACGCTCGCGGGCAATATCGAAATAACGGTAATTATCATAGCTACCGCGACTACGCCCGCGATTGCCCGCTTCGGCGACAGCTTATGTATATCCCGCGCCGCACAGAACAACCGAACGCCCCCGAACAAAATAAGACACGGAATTAACATTGTGATATGCTTTTCCGCAAAATCCGACAAACCGTACTCAATTTTTATCTGTGTATTTTTACTAAGCATGAGTTTTTTCTCCCGTTAAAAATTTTAACAAATTACCTATTTACATATTATATCATAAAAATTTGATAAAAGCTATTGTAAAATTTGCACAAAACATATCGTTAATTTGCACAAAGCATATAATAATATATAATCAAAATTTTTAAAATACTTGCGTTTTTTGTAAATTCATGTTAAAATGATTATTATATTTTTTTAGGATTCTTTAATGATTCATGGAGGGGGATATGAAAAATACATCTAAAAGAACGGGCGTTAGGTTAATTTCGCAATACTGTCTCATATTCGCGCTCTTAATTATGTGCCTTCCCGTAACGAACGTCGGCGCAAACGCCGCGGAGAATTACGACGAATGGATTCTGCCGCCCGACCCACCGGGAACCGTATACGGGACGGGGTATATCCCCCCCGACGTGACATATCCGCCGCAACCGTTACGTATGACGTCGTTTTCGCCGTTTTCCTCATATCCCGAGCAATATCCGGCGGGAATTACTTATGAAAATATAGGATATACGCTTTATTGCATTAATCAGGTTCAAACGCCCGTGAAGAATCAGGAGAGAACGGGGTTGTGCTGGGCTTTCGCGAGCATGGGTGCTATTGAGGCTTCTACAATTAAAGCCGGCGGAGGGGTTGTCGACCTTTCGGAGGTAAATGCGGCGCACGCATTAAGCACGGCAAACGGGAACAGCGTTTATGGCGCGACAACCCGCACTACGGCGAATCACGGCGGGAACGCCTATTACATTATGCACTACGCAATGCGCGACGCGTTCAACGGGTTTGTCGAGCAAAGCGACGACGATATAAGCTTAAGCGTTCCGCTTGCTAACCGACCACTTGCACAGACCGCCGCAGAAAGGCGTTCTTATACCGTTCCCGGCGCGTATCTTATCAATACCGATAAAGCGTCTGTTGACGAAATAAAATCGGCGGTGGTACAGTACGGCGCGGTTACAACAAATATGTACGGAGACAGCGGGGATTGGGAAGCTTATTTTAACAAAACAAACGCCGCGTATTACCTCCCCCCTGCGGCAAGTGAGCCGATAAATCACCTCGTTCTTATTGTCGGGTGGGACGACGCTTACCCTAAAGAAAATTTCAATACAAAACCGCCGAATGACGGTGCGTGGCTCGTAAAGAACAGTTGGGGGACGGGCTGGGGAAAAAGCGGATATTTTTGGATTTCTTATAACGATAAATATGCCGGCTCGGATGGCGGCAGTTATGTTTTCGACCCGGTAGAAAAAATGTCGCCCGATGACTATAATAAAAAGATTTATGACCATTATAACTTTAATTTACGCTCAATGTGGGGGGCGGGGTCACCGCTGTACGGAACGAATGTATACACTGTCGGCTCAACCGACGAAAAGCTTGAACAGGTACGGGTTTATGTCAACTCCGCACCACAGTATAATATACCGATTTACTTAACAAACAATTATACATCTAATACACAGGTTGCATCAACCATAGCGGCAAATCAACCCGTAGCGAGGTTTGACGCCGATTATGTAGGGTATTATACAATTGATATACCGTCGCGCCCGACAATAACGGCGGGGGGAAAGTTCGCCGTAACCTCTCTTTTTCAAAGCGGCGTTCCGTCCGGCGTTATAAAGAGCGGAATCGCGACGAGCGGGTTGTCATATATAGGGCCGAGCGGCGCGACGCAGGAAATATCGTCAAGCTCGCAATCGGTCGAAATGAAAGCAATTACATCGCCGGTCGCGGTTACGGCTCCCGCTAATTGGGTATCGCTGACCGCAAACGGTGCCGCTAATACCTCAACCACAACCTCTCTCACAATGAATTTTAGTCGGAGTATATCGCTTTCCGCCGCAGATATAACGGTTTGGGGGGCAACTAAGGGCGCGCTCAGCGGGTCGGGAAGCGCGTATCAGCTCGGTATATCCGGAAGCTTTAATGAAGGCGACGATATTATTGTTGTTATAAAACAAGCCGGAAAGCTTTTGCCGGAAATAAAAACGGTAACCGTTCATAAACAATGGACGGGGAGCGTCACCAACTTCACGTTTAGCAATTTGCGGTTAAATGCCAACGGCGGAACCGCCTATACAGATGACACAACTCTTATTTGGGCCGAATTCGATAAAGACCCGCTTTTTTGCCCGTCGAATCAATCGGATTATGCAAACCCTTATATAAAGGTAAACGGCGCGACTGTTGACCGTATACGTAATTATGGGTATGAGCCTGCTTGGGGCAGTTTTATCTATCAGATTTATATATCGGGTATAACGGTAGGCGAGGGCGAGAATTTAACCGTAAATATAACAAACCCTCCCGGTAAAAATATAACGCCGAGTTCAAAAACAATAGCAATACACAGAAAAACCTCAATATCCTGGACAGAGGCATTTGCGAATGGGATAAGCAACACAACGAGCTCTGACGAAGTTTTTCTCACGTTTGACGGCGCGGTGCCTACGCTTTCGGCGAGCAATATAACCGTTACCGGAGCAACCAAAGGAACCCTCACGCCCACGGACGGCTCATTCCGCAATTTCAAACTCGGAATAAGCAATATAACCGTTCCCAATAACGGGAATATCACTATCAATATATCCAACCCGAGCGGTTATACAATTACCGCCCCGACCAACAAAAATGTCAAGGTTTATATTTCACCCACGCCGCCTGTCACAACCACTACTACGCCTGTCACAACTACAACCGAGCCGGTTACAACCACAACCGAGCCGGTTACAACCACTACTACGCCTGTCACAACCACAACCGAGCCTGTCACAACTACAACCGAGCTTGTCACAACAACAACCGAGCCGGTTACAACCACAACCGAGCTTGTTACAACCACAACCGAGTCTGTCACAACCACAACCGAGCCGGTTACAACTACGACCGCGCTTGTTACAGCCACAACCGAGCCGGTTACAACTACGACCGCGCTTGTCACAACCACAACCGAGCCGGTTACAACTACGACTGCGCCTGTCACAACCACAACCGAGCCGGTTACAACCACAACCGAGCTTGTTACAACCACAACCGAGCCTGTTACAACCACGACTGCGCCGGTTACAACCACGACTGCGCCGGTTACAACCACGACTGCGCCTGTGACAACTACGACTACGCCGGTAACAACCACGACTGCACCGGTTACAACTACAACCGAGCCGGTAACAACCACGACTGCGCTTGTTACAACTACAACTGCGCCTGTTACAACCACAACCGAGCCTGTTACAACTACAACTGCGCCTGTGACAACGACGACTGCGCCGGTTATAACCACAACCGAGCCTGTTACAACCACGACTGCGCCGGTTATAACCACAACCGAGCCTGTGACAACTACAACCGAGCCGGTGACAACCACGACCGCACTTGTTACAACTACAACTGCGCTTATCACAACTACGACTGCGCCGGTGACAACCACGACTGCGCCTGAGACAACCACAACTGCGCCTGTTACAACCACGACTGCGCCGGTTACAACCACGACCGAGCCTGTTACAACTACGACTACGCCTGTTACAACTACGACCGAGTCTGTTACAACTACGACTGTGCCGGTTACAACCACGACTGCGCCGGTAACAACGACAACTGCGCCTGTTACAACGACAACCGAGGCAACAGTGACAACAACATCTGCAAACTGTAAATATTGCGGAAGGCTTTTAGAAAGATGTATATGCGATGAGCCTTCTACAGAGGGAAATTGTGATGTTTGCGGAAGACTTTTACACAAATGTATATGTACGCCGACTACCGACTCCAAAGCAACTACTACCACACAAGAAATTCCGTTAACCACCACCTTAACAACCGACGAAACAACTTTCGAAACAACGGGCGATACAACGGGCGAAACAAATTCCGAAGAAACTCTCGAAACAACGGGCGAAACAACTCCCGAAGAAATTCCCGCGAAACCGCCGCTTTCCCTTGAACCGTGTGAAAGCTGCCGCTTGTGCGATAAAATTTCTGTAGAGGGGTACTCAAAAGTTAAAGGGCGAATCCTCGGCAATAACGAACCGCAAATTTTCGACTTTATTGAGATTCTTTTGTATATTGTGAAAATACCCGATTGTCAAATAAGCAAATGCGGTAACGCGAAATATGTCTCTTTGTTAAGTCCGCAGGGGAAAGAGTCGGGCGAGCCGACCATATTCTGTGGAATTGAAATTTTGCAATATCTTGTGGGGTTAACCGACGGCAAGGACTGGTGATATCTATAGGGAATATCAAAAAAATCTTCTGACCAAAAAAGTGAATATTTTTAAAACGGTCAGTTTGTTTACCGTTTCATATGCCGCGATATATCCCTCATATACGATTTTTCCGTCTAATTTTGCGGTAATTGTCCCGACCGGTTGATTGCGCGAGACCGGCGCGGAAACGCTCTTTGGGAGATAGACCGTATACTCTATATCTTTAGCCCGTCCCTTCGGAATGACTATGCCCGATTCCGATTGTGTTCGGGTTATTCTCATTTCATTCTCGAAACCGCCTTTTACGGAAAGACTTTCAAAAGGCTCAAGCTCGTTTCCGAAATCGCCGTAAAGCTCATAATTGTCAAAGCCGTAATCGAGAAGCTTCTTTGAAAGCTCAAATCTTCCGTCGTTGTCTTTACAGCCCATGACGACGCTTATTAACCGCATTTCGTTGCGACTCGCCGCCGCCGAAAGACAAAAGCCCGCATTATCGGTTGTTCCCGTTTTAATCCCCTCAATTCCGTTATAAGAGGTGATTAATTTATTTGTATTAAGAAGCTGTGCTTCTTTTTCGGTACCCGTTCTCACCGAACTTAAACGCGTAAGCATATTGTCGGAAAAAAGAATATAGTTTTCGTCGCGCATTAACGCCCTCGACATTGTTGCCGCGTCCCTTGCGGTGGTGTAATGGTCGGGGTGGTCATAGCCCGCCGCGTTGTTAAAATTCGTATTGTTCATTCCGAGAACATACGCCTTTTGGTTCATCAGCTTAACAAATGCGTCCTCCGTCCCCCCTATATGCTCCGCTAAGGCTACCGCCGCATCGTTTGCCGAAGCGATAATCACCGCTTTAAGCAAATCGTCGACGCTCATGATTTCCCCCGTCTCAAGCCATATAACCGACCCGTCCGCTCCGCTCGCGCGCGAGCTTACCGAAACGGTATCTGTTAAAGACAACCGCCCCGCGATAATCTCCTCTGCCGCTAAAAGTAAAACCATTATTTTGGTCAGCGACGCGGGCGCAAGTCGTTCGTCTGCGTTAAATTCGGACAATACCGTTCCGGTTGACGCTTCCGTAAGAATGTATGACGCGGATTCGATTTCATCTTCTCTTTTTTGTTCGTTTTCCGTTTCTTCCGCGAAAACAGATACAGCGACATTGTTCAATAATATAATACTTACCAATAAAAATAACACTTTCTTCATATAACCACCTCTTGTACATTTTATGAAGACAAGCGTTTAAAATATTACTATGATTAAAATTCTGTTACTTTTTACCGCCGGGGGGTTTATCTACGGCGCGGTTGAAATACTGCACCGCGGGTTCACACATATTTCTATGTTTATAGTCGGGGGAATATGTTTTTTATTAATCGGCGCGTTCGGTTATTCAAAGCGGGATATCCCCGTTACGGTACGAATGTTGCTCTCTGCGGTCATGATTACGACCCTCGAGCTTACAAGCGGACTCATAGTCAATGTATGGCTACGGTTGAATGTATGGGATTACGGCGACGAGCCGCTCAATTTTATGGGGCAAATCTGCCTTCACGCCTCGACAATGTGGGTATTTTTATCATTTGTCGGTATTTATGCAGATGATTTCGCACGTCGCCGTATGTTTAATGAGGAGCGGGTTGTTATGAGGATATTGCCTTAGTCGGTTTTGACACTGCCTAAGAAATAGGTTGAATATCGGTCGGGTTAAACGGCGTTTCCTGATACACGCAAAAATTGAGCCAGTTTGAATACATCAAGCTTGCGTGTCCTCTCCATGTGTACAACGGTTCGTTTTCGGGGTTGTCACCGGGGAAATAATTATATGGAATTTCCGGTGCGAGACCTTTCTCGACGTCGCGGACATATTCATTTTTAAGCGTATCGTGGTCATATTCACCGTGTCCCGTTACAAAAAACTGTCTCCCGGTTTTATCGGCAATTATATGCGCCCCCGAAAGCGGCGAATTAACCAAAACCCTCAAATTTGAATTGGCATCGACCTCATCTGCGTTGACCTCGGTATAACGCGATTGCGGTACATTAAACACCTCGTCAAATCCCTTTAAAAGCGGGTGATTCCGTTCGGTCGGGTGAACCTTATGCGGGTAAATCCCCGAAAGCTTTTTTGGAAGCTCGCGTTTTCCTATACCGTGATGATAGTACAACCCCGCCTGCGCCCCCCAACAAATGTGCATGGTTGAAAACGAATTTGTTTTTGACCATTCCATTATAGCGCATAGCTCGTTCCAGTAATTGACCTCTTCAAAAGCGAGCTTTTCAACCGGCGCGCCGGTAATTACCAAGGCGTCAAATTTGCGGTCTTTAACCCGGTCAAAGGTTGTATAAAAAGCCTCCATATGTTCCGAAGATGTGTTCGCGGAAATATGGGTGGCTGTTTTTATAAGAGTTATATCAACTTGAATCGGCGTATTAGACAAAAGCCGCATTAGCTGTGTTTCGGTTTCGATTTTTGTCGGCATTAGATTAACGATTGCAATTTGCAGAGGGCGTATATCCTGTTTCGCCGCGTCCTCCTCCGACAACACATATATATTCTCGTCCTGAAGCGTTTTATATGCGGGGAGCTTGCTTGAAATATTAATGGGCATTTATTAAGTAATCCTTTCCTATAGAGCCTGTTAAATATAATTATAACAGATTTTATATAATAATTCAAGTTCTTTTTAAAAAACATACGACATATAATTAACCGAGGTGATAATAATGTTAAACAAAAACGTAATACAGGACGAGCTTAATCAATTAAGTCAGCGTATGCAGAATCAAGAGCTTCTTTTCGACCTCGCAGATGACGACGACCTTATAGACGCGATTATTTATGAACAAAAATCGTTGTACTCGCGGTATACTTACCTCATAAAAAAAGCAAAGGCAGAGTCGTTGCACATGGATTATGTCGAAAGGAAAAGCCTCGAAAAGTGTGGCTCTTAATCGTTGTAATCGTCATATTGTTCTTTATATTTATAAAGGTACACTCGCTTCATAAAAAGCCGATTCGCGTTTCCGTAGTCAATATGCTCGCGGGTGTGATTTCCCTCGCGCTTATTGCCCCCGTTGTGTCGGCGACGGTAAATATATATACCGTTTTCACGGCGTTGACGCTCGGGGTTCCCGGGGTCGCTCTTATCACGCTCACAACATTATTTTTATGACTCGCCCCAGTTATGCCACACATTTTGAACGTCGTCGTTATCCTCCAACAAATCTAAAAGAAGGGTGATTTTCTTAATCTGTTCCTCATCGGTAAGGGTAGTATAAGTAGTCGGGATTTGTTCGTTTTGTGCGGAAAGGATTTTATATCCTTGTTTCGACAAAGCCTCGCCTATTTGACTCGCGCCGTTAGGTTCGGTATAAACCGCTATTTCATAATCTAAAAATTCATAATCCTCCGCCCCCGACTCAATTGCGTGTTCCATAAATACATCGGGGTCGATTTCCCCCTCCTCGTTTTCAATAACGACCACCCCTTTTTCGTTAAACAAAAACGATACACAACCGGACGTTCCTAAGTTCCCCCCGCATTTATCGAAAAAGTGTCGCATTTCTCCCGCGGTTCTGTTGCGGTTGTCTGTGAGACAGCTTACTAAGACGGCTATTCCCGCCGGGCCGTACCCCTCATAAACGCACCCCTCATAATCGTTTTTTTCGCCCCCTTGTGCTTTTTTCAAGAGGCGGTCAATGTTGTCTCCGGGAATGTTATTTGTTTTTGCCTTTGATATAAGCTCTCTTAAGCGATAATTAACATTTGGGTCTGCGCTTCCGTTTTCTCTTATACATACGAGAATTTCGCGCGATATTTTTGTGAAGATTTTCGCGCGCGCGTTGTCCTTTTCGCCTTTTTTGCGTTTAATGGTACTCCATTTTGAATGTCCCGACATTATTAATTTCCTCCAAATTTGTTTTAAGAAGTTGTTTTCATAGGCGAACCGTTTAAATTTCGAGCGGTGATGTCTATGAATACAGCTTCTAAATATTTTCATCGGTATTATTGTAAGAATAATAACCGTTGATTTTTATTATTCGCATTATATCGAATCCGAGCGCGGACAGAGGGAAATTTTTGAGTTCCTCGCTGTTCCCCGCGACGAGAAACTCCTTGCCGCCGACAGAATCGGTTATAATAACGCCGTGAATTGCTTCGCCGCCGCCGTTTATGAATTGAACAATATCCGCGTCCTCCGCCTCGGAATAGCTACAGACGTTTGCAGATATATGCGAATCGGGCGAAATAATATACTCGTAAAACCTTGAGCCGTTTGCCCAATTTTCGAGCGACGACAAACCCGCGTCTATGCCCTTCCACAAGTCGGCGAACGGGATTCCCCCCGCGTTAATACATTGTGATGTGAAATTCGTTCCGTTTCGCTCAAACTCGGGAAAATCAAAATTACGCCTCGCCCTTTCTCTGTTTGTAAATTTATCGGCGTAACGCAACGCCGCAACCCTATCATACATATAAAGCGTGTACTCGGGCAATTGTTGCCCTTCTTCTGTAGGCTCTCCGTTGTCAAATGCTTCATCTGTTGCCCCTTCTATTGCGTCCTCGGGTGTATAATAATATGTTTCGCGGTCAAGCACCGTCCGCAAATGCGCTACATAATCCCCAATTGAGAGGGCGTCGAGTTCGCTTAGGGAATGTCCGTCGGCTTGTACAAGCTTTTCGAGCTCACCGTTAATGTACACCGATAACGCCGAATTGCTTTCGTGTCGCTTTATCAGCCAACTCCCCGACCGCTTATCGAGTACAAAAAAGTGTTCAACGTCGGAATAACTGCTTAATTTGTTCTCTATTCCGTCAAAAACCGCCGCGAAACATTCTGTGACGCGGATTTCAACAAAATCGTTTGCCCCGAAATTAACCGACGTAAGCTGAAGCCCTATGTCGCACACCTCAAACCTAAGGTCAAGGCGCGCCGTTTTCCGCGTCTGAAACTGTCTTTCTAAAATAAGAAAGTCTATATTCATGCTGACCGAGTGTCGCTCGTACATTTCGGTTAATAATCCTTTGTTTTCCGTAAGCTCCGTCAAAGAGCCGAGTGCATTATTGTATTCGGTAAAATAGCGTTTAAGCATATTTTCGAGGTCGGGGTCGTCGTCAAACAGATTGTTGAACGTAAGCTGTGGATTAACCGCGTTTGTCACCTCATATACATTTACGTTTACGGCGGTCTTTCGCGCCGGCTTGAACAATTCGTCGTCAATCGCCTTATCAATCAGCCCGAAAAATGTATTTGACTTTCCGAAGAATAATAAGAGTACAAGTCCGCCGACTAAAATAAGAGCAACCGATATTGCTAAAATAAATCGTTTAATCATAATTTTTGTTTTACTCTGCCTTTATTTTTGTATAACGAAAAAAGCTTAATGGGGGAAGCTATGTCTTTATTTTTGTCTTTTAAAAAGATTTTGTTTATAATATTTCTCGCGCAAATTGTCGAATTATGTCCTTTAAAAAATCGCTTAATATGCAATTATAAATAAAATGTGTTAATCCTAATACGCTTTGAAAGCGAGCTTGTCCTTATGAATTTATTGCCCGCTTCGCGCTCTCTCATTCGTACCCGTCGAGATAATTCGAATCATTTGAATTTTTTGTGTTTATTTAAGATGAAACAATGTGTTTAGAGAAAAATTTTTATTTAAACCTAAACAATTGCGTAGAGCTATATTTTTTCTTGTCGATAAACACTTTTTGTTTAAGCTTATGACTTTTGTAAAAAAATCTCAAAAATTCAAAAATTAAAATAACGTCATGTGATTTAATTAAATAACATCATCTTATTTAATTAAATAACATCATCTTAATTTCGAGTTTTCCGCATTGTAATCATGAATATCAACACTCGTTCAGCACGCCGCGATATATGTCCGATTTCTTCAACCCCGTTTGCTCCGAGACGGTTTTTGCCGCTTCGGAAAGCCCTATCCCCGTTTTGTGCAGTTGTAACGCCGCGCTAATTGCCTCTTCAACGGTTATTTCCGAAGCTTCCCTTGCGCCCTCTACAACAAGAACATATTCGCCTTTTGGTTGTTTTTCCTCGTACACAGTTATTATGTCCGATATTTTTCCGCGTAAAACCTCCTCATAAAGTTTTGTTAATTCGCGGCATACGGCGATTCTTCTGTCTCCGAGAAAGCTCAATAAATCATTAAGCGTGTTTTTCAATTTATGCGGAGCTTCATAGAATATAAGCGTGTATTGGCTTTTTTTCAGCGAGTTCAGATGATTTGTCCGTTGTTTCTTAACTGTACTCAAAAAGCCTTCAAAGCAGAAACGCCTTGTATCGAGGCCCGAGACCGCCAAAGCCGCGGTTAATGCACAAGCCCCCGGAACCACAAAAACGGAAATATCGTTTTCGCCGCACAATCGCACAAGCGATTCGCCCGGGTCGGATATGCAGGGCATACCCGCGTCGGTCACAATTGCACAAGCGTCGCCGCCTTTTATCCTTTTAACAATGTCGTCGTTTTTTGAAGCGGTATTATGCTCATGATATGACGTGAATTTATTTTTTATGCCCAATCGCGAAAGGAGTTGCCCGCTGTTCCTCGTGTCCTCCGCCGCGATAAAATCGACATTTTTGAGCGTATAAACCGCACGTTCGGATATATCCGATATGTTGCCTATGGGGGTTCCCACTATATACAAGCACCCTTTTTTTACTTCCACTCGATTTGCACCCCCGTTTTTCCGCCTTTTTTTCCGCTTATGAGGAATAATCTCGCCGTTTTGGAGCTTTTCGAAGGAATTAATGTTATTTTTTTCGGCTCTAACGAGTATTCCCGCATTATTGCCGTACATTCGGCGAGACGCGGCGCGGTCATGCACATTTTCAGACACCCCCCGAATTTTAAAAGATAGTCCGCCGCCGCCACAATGTCCGTTATTGTACAATCGGTATCGTAACGCGCAGTTTTTTGCGAATCGGCGTCACGCTCGAACCCGCTGTTCCTAATGAAATAGGGTGGATTCGCCGTAACGAGGTCTGCACGTTCTCGCCCGATTTGCCGAAGAACTGCGTTATCCCGCAAATCGCCTTTTATAACCTTAAAAACGCCGCCGAGATTATTCGCTTTGATGGTACGCTCTATCAAATCTGTGGCTTTTGCTTGAAGCTCCACCGCGTATGCCAAAGCGGGCGGCGATTTGTCAAACATAAACAAAGGTATTATCCCGCAACCCGAGCATAAATCGACAACAATATCCGCCTTTTTCTCCGCCGCAAATTGTCCCAATAAAAGCGAGTCGGTTCCGAACCTATGCTCCTCGGATATGAACAATTTTAACCGATTTAACCCAAATTCCTCGTAGCTCATGGCAACCTCCGAAAACCTGTTTCGTGTAATCGTCGAGATGAAAATTTCGTCAGACGAGGCGATTTTTCTGCGAATATCCGTTGATATTTAAAGAAAAATCAACGAAGTATGGCGGAATTTTTCAGCCGGCGAGTGCCGGAAGAGGTTTTCGGAGGTTGCCTCAAGTTGACCTCATGATGAAGGGCACATATAATACCGACGTGTATATCAACGAATATAAGGCGATTGTCGCAACGCTCCAGGCGATTATACGATATCTGTAACGCCCCGCACAGGAGATAAACACAATAAATAACGCCATTAAGCTGAACACCGCAGAAACGCTTAAAAAAAGTGTATCAATCGTTATAAGCGAATCTATACCCGCGCCGATTCTCAAAGGGTATAAGCCGGGAACCGCCGATACATCGAGCTTTTCGGTCTTAACAATTATTTCCGCGGGGGAAATAAAGAAAGCGGTGAATATTAAGCCTAAAACAATAATTGAGGTTAAGAGCATACGTAATTCAAGCTGTGGCTCCGAGTCGTTTTGGCTCTTTTGGCTCGTTGCGTTTTCAAAAGAGTTGTATACGTAACAGAATACCGAAACTAATATAAGCGGAATAACGCCGTCCATGTATTTTCCGTATATAAGAATTTCCTGTGATTGTTCAAAATCGGTACCGTATTTGCTTATAACGCTTACCGCCATATTAAAGAATAATAACAAAAACGCAAACATAGATATAAATGCAGAGCTTCCGTTTTCGCGGAATCGTTTGATTAAGATGCAAAGCCCGAGTATCCCCGCGCCCCATGTTGAAACGGTAAAGTAAAAAAGGTGTCCGCAGATTAGGTTTGTTAAATCGCGGGCGGTATTGCCGTAAGTAACCGCGCTCGCTCCCTCAACTGTGGGAAGCATTATCTCGACATTGCCGAGAATTAAAACGACGGCGGTCGTGCATATTAAAGAAACAAAAAACGGAATAAGACAAAAAATTCTCTTTTTACGAAAGAACCTCGCGAATAAAATAGCAAAAAACGCCGCAACGGAAACCATGACCATTCGCACATATACATCAATACCCGCGGCGAGTACGACGCCGAGTAAAACAGACAAAAGCCGACGTAAACGCAAATTTTTTCCGTCCTGTTTCAGATTCATCGTAAAAAGCATAATGAACGCAACGACTAAGGGAAAAATGAAACCGAACGATTCGCCGAAATCCATCGTCGAGTTGGCTATAACGGCGGGATATGAAAGCGCGATTAAAGCGGCAATAAGCCTGTACCGTTTTGGCTTAACCCCCAAATGTGCGGCGATTATATAGGCGATAAACGGTATTAATACGCTCAACATTAAATTAATAATTATTCTCATTTATTTATTATAACATATTTGTTTAAAAAAAGCAAATCAACATATTTTGTGAAAATTTACAAAATATGTTGATTTTCATGAAAATTTATGTTATAATGTTACAAATACTTTATAATTTGAATTAACAAACTTTTGAATATACAGGTTTTGAAACAGCTTAGTTTTAAGGAGGAACGCTATGATAAATAACACAGAAGAATTCATTGCCGTTCTGAAGCGGTATCAGTGTGTCGGGGTCAATATATATGTCGAAAAAGATATGCCTATAACCGTTAATAAAGAGTATCAAGTCGGGAAAAAAGCCGTCACAGCCAACCTTATTGATTTAATCAACGCCGAGGATTTGATGGTTGTTTTAACGCGGATTGAAGAGCTTACAAATAAAGGGGAGGGGTCTTTGCGCGTTTTTTGTCGCTTTGTGCCGGAAAACAAACGATATCTCATATGCTGTGAAATGCGCCGAGAGAAACACCTCGGAAAGACCGCCGCGTTTTGTCTGTTCGGGGTGATAATGGACGTTGACGAGTTTAACAAGAATATGGAATCCGACCCAACGCAACAGGAGTTGTCGTCATTAAAAAATAATATGAACAGTTTTTCGTCATCGGGTGCATCGGGGTATACGGGGATTGTTGATATTGTCGGCAAAGACCTCCTCTCGCGTATTCAGCTTCCATTAAGCAAAAACTACGGATTGAGTTCGGCGATTCTCACCGAAAGCGGAAAATTCATCTGTTCGTCCGACCCTAATCAGGTCGAATTTGACGTAAGGAACCACAGACATTCGCGACAAAACTACATAAAAATCAATAATGAAGTTTTTGCCGTGTGGGTTATTGTATCGGACGATATATCGCTTATTGAGCGATACACGCCGGCGCATGATGTACTCGTTGAAAGTCTTACAATAATATCCAACTCATATGTTCTTTTGTACAACGAGATGTCTAATAACGAAAACGCAAATAAGCTTTTGAGCGAGATAGTCGAACAACAAATGCTCTTGAGCGGAATATACAACAAGGTGCTTAACGAACGCAATACCAATTCGACGGTGAAGGCGATTGTGGATTTAACCGGCGAGTTTTTGAAATTAGACAGGGTAATCGTTTACGAAAATGTTTCATACGAGGAAAAGCACAGTCGCGTCTATGAATGGGATTCCGAGCGTATAAAAAAATCAATCAATATGGGGGCGGAGTTCAAAAAAAGCCCTATTGAGTTTCGTTATTCCGAGTATCCCGAGTTAATTGAAGAATTGGGTTCGTATGAAACGTATTATTCGAATAATCCCGAGCATAATGTATTAGGGCTTAATTTTTCATCATATGTTGCGTCTAATTTAAGCGGCGACGGGTCTAATGTCGGCATAATTATTTACCTCGTAGACAACCCCGTTCGTATATTGTCACACGCGGAAAAGCGTCTTCTTCGAAGCGTTTCGCAAATAATTGCGGCGGTTATTATGCGGTGTAAGGATAATGAACAGCTCGATATAACGAGCAAGCGGTTACACGATTTGGCTTATCACGACCACCTTTTGGGCGTAAAGAACCGCACTTCATTAACCAACGATATTCAAAAAGCCGTAAAAAGCGGAAAAACGGGTGCAGTTTTTGCTTTTAAAATACCCAATATCGAGCATATCAACAGCTTTGAGGGACACGGTTATACAGACAGGCTTCTTAAAGGCATACTCGAGAGCTTTTATCATAACGAAATTGTTCCCGCCGAACCGTACAGGTTTTCCGATAATGTGTTCATGATTTTATTAAGGGACGTCAATCTCGACGAAACGAGGAAATTTTGTGAATTAACAACAGCCCGCTTTAACGAACCGTGGGTTTTTGAGGAAAAAGAGCATTATTTAAGAATAGTTGCGGGCGTATCGCTTTTCCCGAATGCCGGCGATACGGCAGATGAAATTTATCGAACCGTAGGAATAGCCATGGAAAGGGCGCAGGGGTACGACATTAATTCTTATGCGTTTTATTCGGGGGAATTTGCGCCGGAAAGAAACGACGATTATCATTGCGCGCAAATTTTAAGAAATGCGGTTAATAATAATATGGAGGGAATCGCAATAGAATACTCGCCGATTTACGAAATGGACAACGGTGAGCAAAGGGTGATTTCATATGAGGTCGCGCCCATGATTTCACATCTTATGGAGTCGGAGGTCTATTCTCCGCGTATTACAATGATGATTGCCGAGAAAATGGGTATAAGCTCAAACATTGACGCTTGGTTAATTAATAAAGCTTGTGACTTTTGTGTAAAGGAGCGCATTGACTCCCCCGGGGTCAGCGTCAGCGTCGGCGTTTCGGCACATTCGCTTATTTCGGGCGAGATTGTTTCTATCGCCAAAAACGCCCTGAACAATTCCGGGCTTTCTGCCGACGGGCTTTTGTTACAATTTTCCGAGCGCATTGTGGCGACAAATTATGAACAATTTATGAAGGTTCTCCGCAAATTGAGCGAATTTGACGTTTTGGCGGTACTCGATGATTTTGGTTCGTATTATGTAACCTCGGAATTAATACGTCATTCCGGAATTTGTGCGTTAAAAGCGGACGTCGTTCTTTTTACGGGGGGGTTCGACGATGAATTTGGGGAAAAATATATTGCGGGATTAATGAAGCTCGCCGAAAAAAACGGCGTCAAAATCGGCGTTCGGTCAATCGAAAATGAATCACAATTAGAAATAGGTTTTGTTCAAAACGCCGACTGGTATCAAGGGGGGTACTATTCGAAGGAGTTTTTAAAAGCCGATTAAAAACAAATTAGGGAATTTTTAATATGAGTTTTATAAAAAAGGCATATCTCGAAGTTCGTTCGTTTGCGGGCGAACTCGAACAAAATTCGGTGGGCGCGTATTCGGCACAGGCGGCATTTTTTATTATAACGTCGTTTTTCCCGTTCATGCTTTTATTGGTGTCGTTGCTTCATTTTACACCGCTCGACGAGAGTATTATAACGACCAACATAGCGGGCGGTTTATTCGGAAATTATACCGGCAATTTTCTTAACGGAATTATACGAGAAATAACGCTCAGAGCGACGCCCGGGACGCTTCTTGGGGCGGCGGGACTTTCGGCAATATGGGCGGCCTCGCGTTGTTTATTGGCTATTATAAAGGGTTTAAACCGCGTTTACTCCGCAGAATCAAAGCGCGGCTTTTTAAAGCTACAATTGATTTCGGTTGTGTATGTGTTCGTGTTTCAGCTAATACTTGTTATTTCTTTATCTCTTTTAGTTTTCGGCGAACAGATTGACAGAACGCTCATGCTTAATCAATCGTTAATAAATCTCCGTTGGGTTATCGGTATATTGTTGTTAATCCTCTTTTTTACTTTTGTGTATAAAGCTATTCCCGAAAGAAAAACAAATCTTTTATCGGAAATGCCGGGGGCAATACTGAGCGCGGCGGGGTGGTTGGGATTTTCGGGGTTATTTGCGATTTATATAGACAATTTTTCTAATTTCGGCGCGGTATACGGAAGCCTTACCGCCGCCGTAATAATGATGCTTTGGTTGTATTTTTGTATGTATATACTTTTTGTCGGGGCGCAGTTTAATATGTGGTTGCAGAATAAAGAACAGAGTAAACGAGAACCCCCCGTGAATAATTAATGCTTACATTAATTATTCACAGGGGCGTTTTTCAACAATAAAAAGCCTTAAACCCCTTATAAGCCATATAAACGTCCGCCTTTGCGGTAAGCTCCATAGGTGCGTGCATTGACAATACCGGAACGCCTATATCGACCGTATCAACATTCAGCTTCGATATCAGCATTGCCACGGTACCGCCGCCGCCCGCGTCGACCTTTCCTAATTCTCCCGTCTGCCACAAAATGTCGTTCGCGTCAAACAATTTGCGAATTTCGCCGACATATTCCGCGCTTGCGTCGTTGGTTCCCGATTTACCCTTTGAGCCGGTATACTTTGTAATAACCGCGCCGTGATTCAAAAACGCGGCGTTATTTTTTTCGGAAACATCGGGGAATGTCGGGTCGAGCGCGGCGCATACATCTGCCGATAAACACTTCGACGCCCGCAACACCTCTCGAACAGCAACGCCCTCGGAATCCGCCAAATCGGTTATAAAATCTTCAAGATAGTCGGAGCCTAACCCCGTGTTTCCGTAGCTCCCGATTTCTTCTTTATCGGCTAATACACATACCGCCGTTTTTTTAGGCGAGGTCGTTTCGATAATGCCCATTAGAGAGGTAAAGGCACAAACCCGGTCGTCTTGTCCGTAGCCGCCGACAATTGAGCGGTCAAACCCGATATCCCTTGCTTTAGACGCGGGAACAGCCTCAAGCTCTGCCGAAATGAAATCGTGTTCTGTAATTCCGTATTTATCGTGTAGAATTTTAATAACGCTCAGCCTCGCACCGTCGAAATCATCACCCTCTTTATAAGGACGACTCCCAATAAGAATGTTCAGCTCTTCCCCGCGTATTAACTCATTTGCGGGGCGTTTATACTGTTGCTCCGCCAAATGCGGGAGGAGGTCGGTCACCGAAAACACAGGCTCGTCGTCGTTTTCGCCTATTGTGACCTTTATTACGTCTCCGTTGCCCTTAACCACAACACCGTGTAGGGAAAGCGGAATCGCCGTCCACTGATACTTTTTTACGCCGCCGTAATAATGCGTTTTAAAATAAGCCAACTCGTTATCCTCAAAGAGCGGGTTTTGTTTCAAATCGAGTCGCGGAGAATCAATGTGTGAGGCTATTATATTAACGCCGCGTTGAATCGGCTCGCTTCCGAATACCGCAAGAATAATTGCTTTACCGCGATTAACGCGGTAAACCTTATCACCCGCTTTATACTTGTTTTCGGGGGCGTATTCGCAAAAGCCCGCCGTCCTTGCAATTTTTACCGCCTCGTCACAGGCTTCACGCTCGGTCTTTGCATTATCCAAAAATGTCTTATACCCCTCGCAAAACCTGTCTGCGTCTTTAATCTGTTCATCTGTCATAACTTGACAGATATTCTTTCGTTCATAAAGAAGCTTCTCCTTTAACTCCTTTATAATTTTATTCTCTTTTTTGTCATTTTTCGACATATTATTCCCCTCCGTATAATTTTGTGTATATTTCATATGCTTTATTAACCTTTTTAATATAATGCGCGGTGGCGGAACTCGGTATATTTTTAAGTGTTTTTCCGTCTTCCGAATATCGCTTATCCTTGAGCCATTTGTCTACCGCGCCGTCGCCCGCGTGATATGCCGCGAGAGAATTATCGGTATTTTTATAATGTCTGATGTGATATGAGATTAGCTCGGTTCCGTAGCGAATATTATACTCGGGGATAAACATATCGTCAAACTTCAAATCCTCGTCTAAAAGCCTGTGTTCGTTGAGCCAATCGAAGGTGTCGGACATAATCTGCATCAACCCCCGCGCACCGACATTTGATACCGCCTCCGCCTTAAATCCGCTTTCCGTCTTTATAATTGCATAAATCAAGTATTTATCAATATTGTATTCCGTCGCCGAGTTTTCAACAATCTCGCTATATCTAATCGGGTGATTTCGACGCAAATACTCTTCATGTCCGTAATAAACAAGATTTATTACAAGAAGTATAATCGCCGCGATAATTAACACGATTAACCCCTTTATTATAATGTTTTGTGTATTCGATTTTTGTTTTTTTATCATACAATTCCTCGAATTATAGCCTCAAATTTGTCTAAAGTTTCATTGTTTTCTATTACATGAACGGCGTTTTGCCGAAAAAATTCCTCGCTCGGTTGATTATTGAGCCGCATTAATGCCGCCGCTTTGTCGATACAATCCCTTTTTACTATTCGACCAATACAGATTTCCCGCTTCGCAACGATTGCCGTTATTTCGTCGCACAGCCCGTCGGCACCGCTTTGGAAAAGCGTCGGCGCGTCCAATAAAATTTGAGCCGCGGTTGATTCTTCTATGATTTTTATGATAGAGTACATCACATACGGGAAAACGATTTTTTGATATTGTTCAAGTTTTCGCACAGACGTGAACAATACCTCGGCGGCTTTTTTTCGATTCAAAACGCCGTCGGTTATTATTTCGGGAAAGCTTTTGCTTACCTCATCAATACAAAGGGGGCGGGAAATTGTTTCTCGAGCAATTATATCACAATCAATAATATAAAAACCGAGTTCACCAAAGAGCTTCGCCGCCGTGCTTTTCCCCGCTCCGGACATTCCGGTTAATCCGATAATTCTTTTATTCATTATTTGTCCCTATATTATCTGCCCTTATTATATTAAACTCCGCCGCGCGAATTATACGGTTGTATAATGCGAATCCTATTCCCTCTCGTTTTGGAAGTCTTATATATATTTTATCGGCATTTTGTTGGTCGAAACGGCGAAGTCTCGCGAAAAGCGTCTGCATAGCGGGGCGAGAAATAACGAATTGTTCACCTTTAACGAGTTTGGTGAACGCTTTTTCGTTTTCGGCAATTACCGCGTATACCTTCGCCTTTGGAGAATAATGCTTATATTTTGTTCCGGGCGACGGAGAAATATCGTTTGACAATTTTTGATGCACGTCATTAATTCCGTCGTCTACCGTTACATGAGCAAATTCGGAAAGCATTTCGGGGGTTATCGCGCCGGGGCGAAGTATTTTTACTTGATTGTTTTTTATTATGATTACCGTGCTTTCTATGCCTATTCTGCAATGACCGCCGTCTATTATGAGCGGGATTCTCCCGTTTAGGTCGGCATATACGTGTTTAGGGCGAGTCGGACTCGGGCTCCCCGAAAGATTTGCGGACGGGGCGGCTAACGGGAACCCACATTTTCTTATTGTTTCGAGAAAAAAAGAGTTGTCAGGAACGCGAACCGCAACCGAATCAAGACCGCGGCTAACCTCCATAGGAACGACGCTCGTTTTTGTTTTTTTGAAGATAATTGTCAACGCGCCCGCCCAAAAGCTTTCGGCAAGCCTTTCCGCTAAATCGGGAATCTCCAACCCCAATTCTCTCACCATTTCGATTCCGGTCACATGGATAATCAAAGGATTATCCTGCGGTCTTTTTTTTGCCGCGAATATTTTTGTGATTGCCGCCGGGTCGAGCGCGTTCCCCGCAAGTCCGTAAACCGTTTCTGTCGGCAAGGCGACAACCTCGCCCGCTTTGAGAAGCTCAACCGCAAGGTTAATATCCGAATTTATTATCGTATTCATGGCGACCTCACGCTTGACTCGCGGTCAGCTTTGCCGCTTTATCGGCAACCGCCAATGCGTCAAAAACCTCGTCACAATCGCCGTTTATAATATATTCGAGCTTGTACAGCGTTAAACCGATTCTATGGTCGGTCAACCGCCCTTGCGGAAAATTATATGTGCGTATTCTTTCGGAGCGGTCACCCGTTCCTACTTGAATCCGACGTTCCTCTGCAATTTGCGCGGTTTGTTCGTTAAGCTTTGCCTCGTAAAGCTTACTGTAAAGCATTTTGAGAGCTTTATCTTTATTTTTATGCTGTGACCTCTCCTCCTGACACTCGACGACGACCCCGCTCGGTTTGTGGATTATTCTTATTGCCGATTCCGTCTTGTTTATATGCTGTCCCCCCGCACCCGAAGCGCGAAAGGTTTGTATTTCTAAGTCGGCGGGGTTTATTTCCACATCGACCTCTTCAACCTCGGGAAGCACCGCGACCGTAACCGTTGATGTGTGTATACGCCCTTGTGATTCGGTTTCGGGTACACGTTGAACCCTATGCACGCCGCTCTCGTATTTGAGCTTTGCGTAAGCCCCTTCTCCCTCAATCGAAAAGCTTATTTCCTTAAATCCGCCGAGTTCTGTCGGGTTGGAATTGTTGATTTCGATTTTCCAGCTCTTCAGCGCGGCGTACATCGAGTACATTCTGTAAAGCGAATTGACAAATAATGCCGACTCGTCCCCGCCGGCACCGCCGCGAATTTCTATTATAACATTCCTGTCATCGTCGGGGTCTCGCGGAAGTAAGAGGAGCTTCAACTCCTCCTCACATTTTTCGCAGATTGTTTTATTCTCGTCCGATTGCACCTGTGCCATTTCGCGAAGCTCCGGGTCGGAATCCGATTCCGCCAAAAGCTCCTTCGCCTCGTTTAATGCCGATACAGCCGTCGAATATTCTCTGTATTTTTCTATCAGGGGGGTGAGAGACTTATATTCGCGCATACAATCGCGAAAACGCTTTTGTTCACCCGTTATCTCGGGGGCAGCCAACTGCGCTTCGAGCTCAATATAACGCTCCTCCGCTAATTTTAATTGAACAATCATAATAAGACCTCCCCCGCGTTTCCATAATTTATAGCGTAGTATAACATAAAATTTATATATAGTCAAGTAATTCTTGACAAAGTAAAAAAAGTAGTATATAATGATTTAGCAATTTGATTACTTGCAATTATTAAAGGGGAACGGTAACCTCCGAAAGAGGTTTTCAGAGGCTGCCGAACATATGACCCCTAAAGGAAAGTGATGTTATTTATATAATTATGGGATTATTTAAAAGCTACTCTGAAAAAGAACTCAAAAGGATTGAACCCTTAAAACAAAAAACCCTCGACCTTGAACAACGGTATAAGGCGATGAACGACAAACAGCTCAAGGAACAAACGGGGATTCTTAAAGAAAGGCTCTCTAAAGGCGAAACGCTCGATGACATTTTGCCGGATGCGTTCGCGGTTTGTCGCGAGGCAATGTGGCGCGTAATCGCAATTAAGCCTTATCCCGTTCAAATTATCGGCGGAATTGTGCTTCATCAGGGGCGAATATCCGAAATGAAAACGGGTGAGGGTAAGACATTTGTCGCCGCGCTCCCCGCTTATTTGAACGCTTTGTCGGGCGGCGGCGTTCATATCGTAACCGTCAACGATTATTTGGCGCGATACGGCTCAGAGCTAATCGGGCGGGTTTTCCGTTTTCTCGGAATGACGGTCGGTTTAATTGTTCACGAAAAAACTAACGACGAACGAAGAACGGCATATAACGCCGATATAACCTACGGAACAAATAACGAATTTGGGTTTGATTATTTGCGCGATAATATGTGCGTCCGCAAAATTGATAAGGTTCAACGCGGGCATAACTTTTCCATTGTTGATGAGGTTGACTCAATTTTGATTGACGAGGCGAGAACGCCTTTGATTATTTCCGGAAAGGGAGATAAATCCACCGATTTGTATGAGCGGGCGGACAGGTTGGCAAAATCGCTGAAAATGAACAAGGTGATTGAGCTCGACTCAAAAGAGGAACACGAACAGTATTCCGGCGATTATATTGTCGACGAAAAAGCGCGAACCTCAACCCTTCTTCCCTCCGGCGTAAAAAAAGCGGAGGAGCATTTTGGGGTCGATAATCTTATGGAGCCGGATAATCTTTCCATTCTCCACCACGTTAATCAAGCCATACGCGCCCACGGAATAATGAAAAACGACGTCGATTATGTCGTTAAGGACGGGGAAATTATCATAGTTGATGAGTTCACCGGTCGGTTAATGCTCGGGCGGCGGTTTAATGAAGGTCTTCATCAGGCTATTGAGGCAAAGGAGGGGGTGAAGGTCAAAAATGAATCGCGAACCCTCGCAACAATCACCTTCCAAAATTATTTCAGACTATATGAAAAGCTTTCGGGAATGACCGGTACGGCAATGACCGAGGAGGAAGAGTTTCGCGGAATATATCACCTCGACGTAGTGGAAATTCCAACGAATAAACCTTGTATCAGAATAGACCGAAACGACCAAATATATAAAAACGAAAACGGAAAATACATCGCCGCAATAAGACAGATTGAAGAGTGTCACGCCAAGGGACAGCCCGTTTTGGTGGGGACAATTTCGATTGAAAAATCGGAACATTTGTCTAAGCTTTTAAAGAAAAAAGGAATTAAACACGAGGTTTTAAACGCGAAGAATCATGCTCGCGAAGCCGAAATTGTTGCACAGGCGGGTAAAAAGAACGCCGTGACGATTGCGACAAATATGGCGGGGCGCGGAACCGATATTATGCTCGGCGGTAACGCAGAGTATTTGGCGCGCGCCGAGCTGCGTAAAAAAATGAGCAAGGACGGCGTTGAAGAAGAGATTATCGACAATGTAATTTACGAAGCGACCGGGTTTGCCGAAACCGACGACGAAAATATTCTTAACGCAAGAGAACAGTTTAAGGTACTTTTCGACAAATACAAAGAAGAAATCGTTCCGGAGGCGCAAGACGTTAAAAAAGCGGGCGGCTTATTCATTCTCGGTACCGAACGACACGAATCCCGACGAATTGACAATCAGCTTAGGGGGCGCGCCGGGCGACAGGGTGACGAGGGTGAAAGCCAATTTTTCCTTTCGCTCGAAGACGACCTCATGCGGTTGTTCGGAGGCGACAGGATACAAGGTATGATGGAAACCTTAAAGGTTGACGAAGACCTCCCGATTGAAAATCGAATACTTTCCAAAACAATTGAGAATGCACAAAAAAAGGTCGAGGGGAGAAACTTCTCGGCGCGTAAACACGTTCTCGAATTTGACGACGTTATGTCACAACAGAGGACTACCATTTACAAGCAACGCAGTAAGGTCTTGGACGACGAGGATATAAGCGACAATATCCGCGAAATGATTGAACAGACAATCAGCGAAACGGTAGATATATTTTGTCAGGGGGATATAGCGGACGACTGGAACCTGACCGGTTTACGCGAACATTTCCGCAGCTTCGGATTAACGGGGGACGGCGACTATGATTACACCGTTGCGGAGCTCGCCGATATCAGCAAGGGTAAGCTTGAAGACGAGCTGTTAAAACGCGCAGTTAAGTTGTATGCCGAAAAGGAAGAGGAATTTACCCCCGATGTAATGCGCGTAATCGAACGAGATGCTTTAATTAAAAATGTAGACACCCGTTGGATGGAGCATATCGACGCCATGTCCGATTTGAAACAGGGGATTTATCTTCGAACTATGGGCGGCGGTAAAGACCCCGTGGTTGAATACAGACACGAGGGCTTCGCAATGTACGACGATATGATTGATTCAATCCGCGAGGACACGGTTAGAATGATTCTTACCGTTCGCAAAATGACCGAGCGTGAACAGGTTATGAAGGCATACGCCGAAAACGCGGGCGCGAAAATAACCGTTGTTAAAAAAGCGTCGGAAAAGGTTGGCGCGAACGATGCCTGTCCCTGCGGAAGCGGAAGAAAGTACAAAAAATGTTGCGGAATAAAGGACAATTGACGGACAATTGACAATTGACAGTTGACAGTTATTTTTGGTTTTTATAGTTTATGAGGGAAATGTGATGAATAATTATAACCATCCGAGATACCATCAGTTGCGGGAAAGCGTCCCGAAACAACCGGGCGGCGGTATTAAAAAAATCAAAAAAAATAAGCTCACGGTTAAACAGGGGACAAGATACGTCGCGTCGGTAATCGGAACGACCTTTCTCACCTTATTTTTAATCATCGTTATTACGACTTGTGTTGTAGCGGTCGCATTAAGCGTCTATATTACACAGTTTGCCGACTCTATGTATGATGTTGACCTGCGCGGCGATTTTGAGTTGAGTTATTCAAGTTTTATTTTAGCTTACGACAAGGAACAGGAAAAGTATGTCGAGCTTATACAATTGAGCGCGGACGAAAACCGTATTTGGGTCGATTTAGAGGACATTCCGCAGTATATGCTTGACGCGCTTGTTTCCACGGAAGACAAGCGGTATTACGAACACGCGGGCGTTGACTGGACGCGTACCGTCGGCGCGACAATGTCCGAGGTTTTTTCAATCGGAGAAGCGCGCGGCGGCGGCTCGACCATTACGCAACAGCTTGTGCGCGATATTACGGGAGACACGGAAATAAGCGTCGGAAGAAAGCTTAGAGAAATTTTTCGTTCGATGAGTCTTGAACAAAAATACTCAAAGCATGATATAATCGAGAGTTATTTGAACCGCGTCGCTTTCGGGAATACAATATATGGCGTGGGGTCGGCGGCATGGCATTATTACGGCAAGGAGGTCGGCGATTTAACGATAGCCGAATCCGCAATTTTAGTTGGGCTTCTTCCGTCGCCGGTATCGTGGAACCCGTATTCCAACCCAGAAAGAGCGAGGGTTTGGCAGTTAAACACGCTGTACAATATGCACGACCAAGGGTTGATTTCATACGCGCAATATGAAGCCGCAAAGCTCGAAAAAGTACAGTTTCGCCGCCCCATAAGCAGTCAGTGTCGTTGCCCCGAGGGTGAGCCGCGCTGTAAAGGCGATTATTTTGGTTACATCGACGAAAGGTATGAGGAATATCACGGGTTACAAACCGAGGACGACGACGACGATTTGTATTTTCAGGATTATGACATGGCGGAATTGGTCAACGACCCGTACAAGTGGAACGAATATGAGGTTCGACACAATTGGTATGTTGACGCGGCGTTAAAAGAGTTTACCGCCGACTTAGCGGAACAAAAGGATATAACCTATGAAGGCGCGGCAGACATGGTTAAACGCGGCGGGTTCAGAATTTATCTCAGTATGGACGTCGATATGCAAAACCGAATAGAGGAGCTTTTTAAAGACCCGTATTTGGTTCGTAACCCGAATATGCGTTATCCCGCGGGAACGCCCGCAAGAGATACGGTTCAAGCGGCGTTTGTTATAATGGACACCTCCGGTAATGTTGTCGCTTGCGTTGGCGGACTCGGCGATAAGCCGGGCAACGACGTTTTTAACAGAGCGACGCAGGCACAGCGCAATATAGGCTCTACCGTTAAGCCGTTCGGCGTTTACGCCCCCGCAATAGACATGGATAAGATTACCTATTCGACACTATTGTTGGATGCACCGGGACAGATTGACGACCCCGACCACCCGGGAAGCATGATAGCCTGGCCGCAGAACTATGAAAAGTATTACTCTAACGATTTTTTCCCCGCGTGGTATGCCGTCCAAAAATCCACAAATACCGTTTCGGCGCGTGTTGTTAATATAGTGGGCGTTAATACAATATTCAATTATTTACAAGAGAAGTTAGGCATATCCTCTCTCACCGACAATCACAGGGCATACTCGCCCCTCGCGACGGGACAGATGGAAATGAAGCTTCACGAACTCGCGGGCGCGTATCAGATTTTTGCAACCGGCGGCGTTTATTATAAGCCGTCGTTCTACTCAAAGGTTGAAGACCACGAGGGAAACCCCGTGCTTTATAAAGACGTCGCGGGGAGTCAGGCGATTGACCCCGATACGGCGTGGATAGTCAACCGTATGATGGAACGGGTTGTACAAGACCCGGCGGGAACCGGGCAAAATGCGCGACACGGTATGGGCGGGGTCGAGGTTGTCGGTAAAACCGGTACGGCTAACGATATGTCCGACCTTTTGTTCTGTGGTCTCACCCCCGATTATATAGGCGCGTTGCGGGTCGGCTACGACGATAACAGAGAGCTTAACAGAGACCACCTTCGTATTCTCGCGAGGATATGGGGCGACGTCATGAGCGAGGTTACGCCCACCGAGTTTCCGCGAACCTTCATTGAAGAAAGCACTGTGAATAAGCGAAGCTACTGCGTCGATTCGGGGCTTCTTGCGGGGACGCTTTGCCCGAGTACAAATATCGGCTACTACAGGGCGTCGAACACGCCGCAATACTGTACCCATGATGAGTTCGCTTGGTCAATTGCTTTTTACAGACAAGAGCAAAGCCCGATATACAGGTGATGACAGTTGACAGTTGATAATAATTATTTAAAGGAGAATATATTTATGAAGAAAATTGTGTGTGCAAATTATGAGGAGATGAGCGCGGTTGCGGCATATGCCGTTGCTTCGCAGATTCGCAGTAAACCGAACAGCGTTATCGGACTCGCAACCGGCTCGACCCCCGTCGGAACGTACAAGAAGTTGGTCGAAATGTATAAGGACGGGTTTGTTGATTTTTCAAAAGTCACCTCGTTCAACTTAGACGAGTATTATCCGATTAAACACGATAATGACCAAAGCTATATCTATTTTATGAAGGATAATTTATTCAATCATGTGAACATTTCCGCCGCCCAAATAAACATTCCCGACGGCGAGTGTTCCGACCCCGCAAAGGAATGTGCCGATTATGACGCGCGCCTCGAAAAAATCGGCGGAACCGATTTGCAAATTCTCGGAATAGGCAATAACGGGCATATCGCTTTTGTTGAACCCGCCGAGTCCCTCCCCCTCGCAACAAGCGTTGTGAAATTGACCGAGGATACAATTGAAGCAAACTCGCGATTCTTTAAAACGGCAGATGAGGTTCCGCGAGAGGCTCTTTCCATGGGGCTTAAGGGCATATTCAGCGCGAAGCATATTCTTTTACTTATAAGCGGCAAGGGGAAGGCGGCGATTGCTAAAAAGCTTTTTGACGGAACGCTTTCGACCTCCGTTCCGGCGAGCCTTTTAAATCTGCACCCGAATGTTACCGTTATAGTTACGAGCGATACCCAATGAAGAGATTATTATGTATAATTACGGCGATTTTTGTAGGCTGCTTCACAATCTCCGTTTATAGCGACGAAATAGGCGATACGGAAGAAATTGATTACCCTGCGCTCCATATGAGCTTGGTCGGGAATCATGAGATTATACCGTGGGAAGTGACAATTCAATATCTAATCGGCGAAAGCGAGAGACAAGAGGATATTGTCGAAACGCAAAAGAAAATCCGCGACCTTGCGGCTTCTGTCACGGAGGGCATTGACGGCGATTATGAAAAGGCGCGGGCAATTTCCGCTTGGGTAGCGGAAAACATTTTCTATGACCGTGTTGCGCGCGACAACGAGGTGACGCTCGAAACAATAAACCTAAAAAACGTCTTAGAGCTTCGCCGGACTGTCTGTTCCGGCTATGCAAATCTTACCGCGGCACTTTTGGCGGCAGAGGGGATAAAATCGGTAACGGTTTTGGGCAATACGTCGTTCAACGACGAAAACCCGACGGGGAACCCCCACGAATGGACGGCGTTTTGGTATGAGGGCGAGGAACGCTGGGTACTTCTCGATTCGGGTTGGGACAGCTTTAACTATTACGACGGCGAATATGTAGAACGGGAACGAAGGGTTAAGTTTTTTGACTTAAGCGCGGAAGGTTTTTCGGAAGACCACCGCGCACGAAAAGCGGAATTTCGCGAT
The DNA here is from genome assembly GCA_009783205.1 of Oscillospiraceae bacterium. Lineage (GTDB taxonomy): Bacteria > Bacillota > Clostridia > Oscillospirales > Ruminococcaceae > Ruminiclostridium_E. The sequence goes on along the minus strand of WRHO01000003.1, from coordinate 62,725 downwards.
TGGTTCAACGGACAGTCGGCGAACTATAATGAAGAGCCGTTCCTCGAGGGTGAGATTGATACCGACATCGCTTCACGCCGCGACGGTGGCGAAGTTGAGGAAGACGCAAGACGGTCGATGATAATACCAATTTTTGGGGGCGCGGGTGTATTAATCGTTACGATAATTATATTCATTGCGGTTTTTGCGGGTAAGAAAACAAACAAATAAGAGAGAAGTGCAAATATAAAATGAACAAATGTATCATAATCGGCGCGGGCGAATTTGACGGGTTTCGAGACGAATATACCGCCGATTATGTCATAGCGGCGGACGGCGGTATTGATAATTTACAATGTAAAGCTGATTTATTGATTGGCGATTTCGATTCCGCAAAAGCTTTACCCGCCGATGTTGAACAAATCCGCTTCCCAAAAGAAAAAGACCAATCCGACCTTGAACTCGCGGTTGCGGAAGCAATTAAGCGCGGGTTCAATTGTTTTTATATTTACGGCGCGCTCGGTAAGCGGTTAGACCACTCGCTCGCGAGTATAGCCGTTTTGACCGCGCTATCCCAAAGAGGCTGTACCGGGTATTTACTCGGTACAAACGAAATAATCACGGCGGTCACCAATTCCTCCGTCACGTTAAAACCGCAATTTAATAGTCTCGTATCCGTTTTCCCCGCCGGCAATAATGCAAGCGGGGTCAGTTTAAAAGGGGTGAAATATCCTTTAGAAAATGCAGTTTTAACCAACGGCTCAACGCTCGGCTTGAGCAACGAGATTGTCGGTGACGCGGCTTTTATTGAGGTTCAAAACGGAACCCTAATCATTGTCAATCAAGCCTAATATTGCACCGATTCCTATTATAAAGCTTTTTCGCCTTCTGTAAAATTCGCGACGGGAAAATTCATCAATTCCGAGATATTCAAACGGATATTCCCTTCCGTTTTCACAGTTGAGTATAACCGCTTTCCGCAGACGCTCTCGCGAATCTCGCGAGATATCCGTACCGAGCATCATGAGCGATTGTTCAACCGCCTTAAGAAATTGAGCGTCGAGACTTTTTTCGAGCCGCATGAGCCGTTCGGCTTTTGCCGCGCTCGGGTCGCTTGTGTTTCCCGCGCTTCTTGAACCGCCGACGGCACCCTCAAACCCGGAGGAATGTGAATAGATTATATCAATCCGCTTATTCTCATAGTCCTTTTTGCGCCTTTCATAACCGCGCGCAATGTCCTCGCACAATGCAGTTACGTCCTTAGGAACGCTTAATTTTGTTGTTCCGTACATTTTTAATCTCCTTCTTATGTATACTTAGGAAGTATAGCTTACTTGGCGATAATATTCCATTAAGGAATATTCCGTAATGGAATGATAACACATTGTTTTTTAATTGTCAACCCCTTTTTAAAAATTTTTATTCCGTATTGACATATTTTTTTAATTGTGTTATAATTCTTATTGAAAGTTAGGGTTAGGGGGTGCTTTTATGTTATCGACACGATTAAAACAATTAAGAACCGATAAAAGAATAAATCAAATTCAATTAGCCACAGAAATGGGCGTAACGCAAGGGACGGTCGGCAAATGGGAAACGGATAAGCGCGTTCCCGATTCTCAAATGCTTTGTAGGCTCGCCGCTTTTTTTGATGTTACGGTTGATTATTTATTGGGCTCGGATTCGGCAATAGTTTTATTAACGCGAAAACTATCGGGACTTCCGGACACGGATAAAAACGAGCTTATAAGCGAATTAAGCGAAACGATTGACGTATATTTGAGGAATAGACAAAATGGAGAAAATAATTAAAAAAGCGCGGGAGCTTCTTCTTAAACAAGGGGATACGTCTTTTAAGCTCGATATTCCTAAGATGAGGTTCGACAAGAGGATAATATTTGATACCTTTCAAAATTACACAAGGCTTACGGGTATGTCCGTTTCGGCATTTAAACAAATAAAAGACGGTTGTACCGTTATTAAGGGCGACATTTATATAGTATTGACTCACGCCTTGCCCGCGACAATCAATAGCGGTATTAAGCGCGCAAAGAGAATCAACTGGACTTTAGCGCACGAGGTCGGACACGTTGTATTAGGACATTTGAGGGACGGCGAAACGGAAGAGCGACAGGCTAATTCGTTTGCATCGGAGCTTCTTATGCCGGAACTGCTCATGCTCGAATTAAGGCTCGGCTTGGGGCGGGAATTAGGCGTTAATGAGGTGAGTCGGCTGTTTGGGGTTTCGCGTGAAGCGGCGTTAAACAGAATAGGACAAGTCGAACAAAAGGCGCGTTATTCGGCGTATTTGAAAAACGAGCTTATTGAAAAATACAGATATTTATTAGACGATTATATAGAAAAGAATAAAAGCAAAGCTTTTTGCGATTCTTAAGGAGTATAAGTATGTTAATCAACAGCGGTATGGGTGAACCAAAAGAGACGGCTCGCAAAAAAAGCCGTTTGGTTGCGATAGTGGGTCGCCCTAACGTGGGAAAATCTTCCCTTTTTAATAAAATAACGGGGCGGCGAACGGCTATTGTTGAGGATTCGCCGGGAGTTACGCGAGACAGACTTTACGGGCAAGCCGAATGGAACGGGCGAGAGTTCACTTTGATTGATACGGGCGGACTCGAACCCGATACAAAGGATTTAATCCTCTCCAAAATGTTGGCGCAGGCTCAGGTTGCCATTCTAAGCGCAGATGTTATTATAATGGTTGTGGATATACGAACGGGTTTGACCGCTACGGATAAGGATATAGCGAGGATTCTTTTGAAAAGCGGTAAACCGCTCTTACTTTGTGTGAACAAATGCGACAATATCGGGGATACGCCGCCCGATTTTTACGAATTTTACAACCTCGGTTTGGGGGAGCCGTACCCCGTTTCATCGGTTCACGGTCACGGAACGGGCGATTTGCTTGACGCGGTTGCGGCTATGCTGCCCGAAAAAACGCCCATTGAAAATGAGCGGGACGAAAACGATTCCGAAATTACGGCGGTCGCAATTATCGGTAAGCCAAATGCCGGCAAATCGTCGTTGATTAATAAAATAGCGGGTGAGGAACGCGCAATTGTTTCGGATATAGCGGGAACAACCCGCGACGCCCTCGATACAGTTATAACCCGAAACGGCGAAAAATTCCTTCTTATTGATACGGCGGGACTTCGCCGAAAGGCAAGAGTGACCGAGAATATTGAGCATTACAGCGTGATTAGAGCATTAAACGCCGTTGACCGTTCAGATGTTGCGGTAATTATGATTGACGCAGAGGTCGGCTTCACCGAACAGGACAGTAAGATTGCGGGATACGCACACGATAACGGAAAAGCGTCGGTAATAGCCGTCAACAAATGGGATTTAATCGAAAAAGACGATAAGACAATGAGCATATTTCGAAAGAAATTGGCGGTGGATTTCTCGTTCATGTCCTACGCGCCGTATGTGTTCATTTCGGCAGAAACGGGGCAACGTATCGACAAGCTTTTTGAGCTTATAAAAACTACCTTAACGCAAAACACAACGCGCATAAGCACCGGTCGGCTTAACGATATGTTGGCATATGCTACTTCAAGGGTTCAACCGCCGACAGACCGCGGAAAACGACTCAAGCTTTATTACATCACCCAAGCCGATACAAAACCGCCCACCTTTGTTGTGTTTTGCAATAAAATTGATTTGTTTCACTTTTCGTATCAGCGATATATCGAGAATCAAATAAGAGAAGCCTTCGGTTTAGACATGACGCCCATAAAAATAATCCCGCGAGAACGAGGCGATGGCAGTTGACAGTTGACAGTTGACAGTTTTATTAAGAGGAGGGTTTTTGTGTATTTATATATTTGTATGGCTTTCGCCATTATTGTTCCTTATTTAATATGCAGTATAAACCCCGCTATTATTGCCGCAAAAATTAAAAGCGGTAAGGATATTCGCGAAATGGGTTCGGGAAACCCCGGCTTGACTAATGTTTTACGAACTATGGGCAAGGGCGCGGCGGCGGTTGTATTATTGTGCGACGTACTCAAGGGGGTTGTCTCGATTCTTCTTGTATGCGGTTTTTACCATTTATTTTGGGAACAAATGACCAACCCGTTTGCCGTGGATTTTTTGCTCCCCGGAATAGCCGCCGAACGATTTTATTCCCTTGTGTTATGGCTCGGCTCATTATCTGCCGTTTTAGGTCACTGTTACCCGTTATACTACAAATTTAAAGGCGGTAAAGCGGTTTTGGTTACGGTTGCAACCGGACTTGTTATAAATTGGGAGGCTGCGTTAATCGCGCTTTTAGTGTTTATAATAATAGTATTGCTCTCTAAATATGTATCGTTGGGTTCGGTTATTGCGGCGGCATTGTACCCCGTTTGCGTAGGGCTTACCGAACACAATGTACGTCAAAGCGAACACTCATATTCTTATATGGGGGCGATTTTTTCGGCAATAATCGCGGCTTTGCTTATATTCAAGCATAGAGGGAATATAAAAAGACTTATTACCGGAAACGAAAAAAAATTGGGAAAGAAATGGTCATAAACATGAAAAAAATATTCATACTCGGCTGTGGGTTCGGAACGGCATTAGCTGTACTTTGGAATAAGGAAGGGCATAATGTCACCTGTTATTCCAAATTTGTTGACGAAATCGAAACAATAAAAAAGGATAAGGAGCATAAAAAACTCCTCCCCGGTGTTGTTATTCCCGATGAAATAGAATTTACCAATGACATTTCAAAAGCCGAAGGCGCGGATATAGTCGTCTTTGCCGTTCCGTCAAAGTTTATGGGCGCGGTTGCCGAGGAGGTTGCCCCGCATATACCGAGAAACGCCGTTGTCGTGAATATGAGCAAGGGGTTCGCAGATTGTATTTGCGGGGGAGAACGAATCACCTGTCGCCTTTCGGAAATAATAGGGGTATTCGTCACAAATAATATTGTAATCCTGACCGGCCCTTGTCACGCGGAAGAGGTCGGGCGGGGAAACCCGACAACGGTTGTCGCGGCGAGCGTCGACCCCAAAAGTGCGGAATATATCCAAACGACGCTACAAACTAAAACATTTCGCATATATATAAACGACGATATAATAGGTAGCGAGCTGGGCGGCGCATTAAAAAACCCCATCGCCCTTTGCTGCGGAGTAGCATTGGGGATGGGCTTAGGTGACAACGCTACCGCCGCATTAATGACCCGCGGTTTGTCGGAAATAAAACGATTGGGTACCGCGCTCGGCGCAAGGTGGCAGACATTTACGGGGCTTTCCGGGGTGGGCGATTTAATTGTCACCTGTACCTCTGCACATTCGCGCAATCACAGGGCGGGCTTATTAATAGGACAAGGTGTCCCCGCCGCCGAAGCTGTAAAAAGGGTCGGAACGGTTGAGGGGTACGAATGTGTAAAAATCGCATTAAAATTAGCAAAGGAACACGGTGTAGATACGCCGATTTGTGAACAGCTTTATAAAATATGCTATGAGGGAGCCGATTTAAAGGAATCGCTCCGCGATTTAATGGAGCGACCTCAACGACACGAAAAGGAAAGCTATTGGGAAATCACTTGAATAATCCGGATAAAAATTCAAATACGGCAAATTTTATTTTTGTTCCGTCGCCGCCCGTTTCGGGAATGTGAATCGCATCAATTGCCGCGTTTTTAGAAAACTCGGAATCATCGGTAACGGCGGGGACGCATAACGGCGGAAACATTACGCACCACCAATTCTTTCCCGCGCCTTCGCCGATTGTGACTCTGAGCGCGGTGTAATTGCCGGCGGGGAGCGTGAAGCCTTCATAAACCCGCGTTGTAAAATACATCTCTGTGAGTTCTGTTTTAATCTCGGTTTTGTAATCGTTTTCATCGGCAAAGCTTAGAGCCGCGAGTTCAATTTTGGGCAATAGCTGTTCACTTACACATTTTGCCTCCGGCAACGAATCGCACCCGCCTAACATCGGCGAATACTCACGCAGTATATGGTCGCGGAGTTGATACTTGAAAAGCTGGTCTTCCTCCGAATCGGAATTTGCAATTATATGAAGGCGAAGCACCTTTTCCGGAAGCCGCTCACAGTCGGCGGCGAACGTGGTGAACCCCGCGAGCGCGATTGCCGCAAACGCCCCCGTGAGCATAGCGATTGATAAACCGTGTTTCTTAAGTAAGAACGAAAGATATGTTTTCATAATGCACCTCTTTTAATAATTTAGGGAACTTCTAAAAAACTGTTCGCTTAATTATTGGAAAAAATATATCGTTTAATCACTTTTAATGAATTATTTACAAAAAGTGAAACTTTTTCGTTAAATCCCCATACTACTAAAGTGAAAAGGCTAAATAAATATGAACAATCTCGAAAATCAAAAATACGAGCTTGATTATTACTTCAATAGTGTTTACGCCGAAACGGTCAACGCCATTTCGCGCTTTGTCGTGAACAAATGCGGAAATATTCTTGATGTTGAGGATATTCTTCAGAATATATATGCGCGTTTTTTTAGGCGAATCCTCAAAAAAGGTCATAACGATATAGAAAACCCCGAAGCGTTTCTTATCAATATGGCGAAGTTTGAGTGTAAGAATTATTTTGGCGGTTTAAAGAAACATTCGCCGGTTTCTTCATTTGCGGAATATACCGACGAACAAATGTACGAAATCGAATCCGAGATGTCGAAAAACTCCAAACAGTTGGAAGATGTATTGTGCAACGAAATGTTAGCGCGTCAAATTTTTGAAGATATCGCGGCACAAGACGCGGTTACGGGTAAAATATTTTACCTTCATTTCGTCTGTGACAAAAAGTTAGACGAAATTGCTAAAGAACTCGACATTACATTATCGTCGGTAAAGAATAAACTGTATCGAACGATAGAAAGACAAAAGAAGAAATTTAATATTTGATTTTTAGAGTTTTTAAAATTTTAAAAGAATTTTAAGGAATAGGAGGAATTGGGTTATGAACAAAAATGAATTTTACAAAGAGCTGATGAAAGAATATACCTTTGATTCGGCAAAGGTTCGCCGTTCTGCAAAGCGTTCCTCTTTTAAAGTCGTCAGCAAACGCTGGTGGCACATTCCTTCGACGGTTGCCGTTGCCGCCGTTTCGTTGACAGTAGGGCTTTTTGCATTTTTTCAAGGTGGGTCTAACAATGGTAACAACCCGACCCCGCCGGGAGAGATTTACAGCACGGGTACCGCTATAAAAGCCGCGTCGTCCGATTTGGGAACAAAAACCCTGTTTTTGTCCTTTAACAATTCGATAACCTATAACGAAATGCAAAACACGTTTGAGTTGGTTTCGGATACGGGGAACATTGTGGTTGAAGCGTTGTATATACTCGACGGCGACAATGAGGTTACGTTGGTAAAGCTGTCTGAGGACTTTTATGAATCGGGCGATTTTGATTCATTCTATGATGATTCCGCTCAAATTATCGGAGCGAAGGTCTATGCACCCGCAACGCTTATAGATGATTTCCGTCATCAAAAAGATGTCGCGGTTGTAAAAATCGGAATGACGGACGATGATTTTGTTCCTTATATAAGCGAAGATGAATTGTTCGAACCCGAATTTGAGGCACCGTATTACACCGAAGAAGAGTATGAAGAGCCGGTGTTTACAAATCTTCCCGCCGATTATGAAAACAGCGTTAGTTTTAATATCCCCGGTATAATCGAAGCGAGCTTTATAAGCGATAATAAGTTTATTGCTTTCACCGGCGGTGCGGTTACGCTGTATGAAATATCGAACGATTTAGAAATAATCCCCGTTTCTGAATACGCATTGCACAACTACAAAAAACGCTTTTCCGTAACGGGAAAATCAATTCTTATAAGCGGAACCGACGGCGACAAATCGGTACTTCTTGTTGCCGACGCCGTAACAAAGAGCCTCGAAAGCATTGATATAAGCAAGCCGGTCGGCTCGGGCGAATTAATGAACGCATTTTATGATGATATAAACCGCAGAATAGTCATGCGGGTGAAGAATAAAGACGCAAATGCTATTTATATAATAGACAGGGATTCGTTCGGAATCCTTCCCGTGCCTTCTTCTTCACATGACGCGGTTATACTCGCGCTTAACGGTAACTCGATTTACTTCTCGTCAAATTCGTCCGTTTACAGATTTGACATTTCGAGCGGCGTTTCGACCGATTTATATACCACCCTCGGAAACGCGCCGAGCTTTGAGCGAAGTGCCGATTTATCATCATTTGTAATTAATCAAAACGGAGAATCAATTGTATTCACGGTGAAAAACGAAAGCTTCTCAAAAGCCGCGGAAATTCCTAACGGTCTCGAATTCTACAGGAACAGCTCTGATTTACTGACCGACGGAATGAATCTCTATAAGGTTTCTGAAGAGGGCGCGCTTGAACGCTTTGAGGGACAACCGACCTCACCCGAACGCCAAATGGTTTCGGAATTGTTTAGGATTCTCGAGATAACTGCGGAGAGTGTAATTGTTTTGGTTAAATAGGCGGTTGGGAACTGCCCGAAAATGACATTAAAAAAAGCCGAGCGTTAAATCGTTCGGCTTTTTAGATTATACCGCTTAACTATTAGATTTGACACTGGATTTGCGCGGATTTTTGTCGTCAGACAAGGCAAAATTTTCGCGAATATACGCTTATATTTAAGAAAATTTTAACGCAGTATGGCGGCAAAAAGACCGCAATTATGCGTTAAATTTGATAGTTAAGCGGTATATACAATACCGTTTTCGGTGACTATTCCGGTAATCAATTCTCGCGGGGTGACGTCAAAGGCGGGGTTAAAACACTTTACCCCTTGCGGCGCGATTTGTTCCTTAAAATACATTTCGGTGATTTCGCTCGAATCGCGCTCCTCAATGATTATATCCGCGCCGGTTTTACATTTTGCGTCGACCGTAGATGACGGGCAGAATACATAAAAAGGTATACCGTAATGCTTCGATAAAATCGCAAGCCCCGATGTTCCGATTTTATTTGCAACATCTCCGTTGGCGGCAACCCGGTCACAGCCGACAAATACGGCGTTGACTCTTTTTTGTGCCATAACTATGCCCGCCATATTATCGCATATTAGGGTTACGTCAACACCCGCGTTCATTAACTCAAGCGCGGTTATTCTCGCCCCCTGCATCAACGGGCGAGTCTCATCTACATATGCTTTAAAGTTCATTTTGCGTTCCCGCCCCAATATAAGCGCGCCTAACCCGGTGCCGTAACGCGAGGTCGCCAATGCGCCCGCGTTACAATGTGTTAAAACACAGTCTCCGTCTTTTAAAAGCGTCAAACCGTTTTCCGCGATTTTTTCACACATTGCCGCGTCTTCATCGTGAACGGCGCGACACTCTGCCCTCAAATCGCTCGCACATAACATACGGTCAACCGCCCATTGTAAATTAACGGCGGTAGGGCGCGCCGATTTGAGGTAGTCGCCGTATTGTTCAAGAGTTTTTTCGCGAGACTTTTTTGAAACTTTTGATAATACGTACATTGCGTAAGCGGCAAAAATCCCGATTGCGGGCGCGCCGCGAATTTTTAAAAGCCGTATTGCGTCATACATTTCCTCCGCCGTTCGGAGTTCGAGATATTCTATCCTCGAAGGTAACAACCGTTGGTCAAGAATGATGACCGAATCTTCATTTTCCGACAATTGAATATTCACTAAGCTTTTCATTTCATTGCCGCAATCGCGCCTTTTATAAGCTTTTTGAAAACGGGTGCCGCCGCGTCGGAAGCTTCCATCACCTCTGCGTGGGTAAGCGGGTTATTCGATAAACCGGCGGCTAAGTTGGCAACACATGAGATTCCGCACACCTTCATTCCCGCATGATTTGCGACCATAGCTTCACAGGCGGTACTCATTCCCACTGCGTCCGCGCCCAATGTGCGGAGCATCTTAACCTCGGCGGGCGATTCAAAGTTTGGCCCGGTTGTTTGTACATAAACGCCTTCGTTAAGCTTTATGTTTGACGACTCGGCAGTAGCGCGTATAATTGCGTTGAGCTCTTTATTATATATCTCGCTCATATCGGGGAACCGTACCCCAAATTCGTCGAGATTTGCGCCGATTAACGGGCTTTCGATAAATGTGCTTATGTGGTCTGTGATGAGCATAAATTCGCCCGCCCCAAAGCTTATTCCACCCGCCGCATTAGTTAGGAACAATATTTCCGCGCCGATTTTTCTCATAAGCCGCACGGGTAATACGGTATCCTGCATCGAGTATCCTTCATAAAAGTGAACCCGCCCCTGCATTATAACAACGGGAACATCGTCGATTTTCCCGAAAACAAATCGGCCCTTATGCCCTTGAACGGTAGACTGCGGAAACCCTTCGATTTCGGAATAGTCGATTGTTTTAACGGCGTCGATTTCGTCGGCGAGCGCGCCCAAGCCCGAGCCGAGTATGAGCGCGACCCTCGGCACAAACCCGTCTAATTTCTCCTTAACGCTTTGATAACAATGATTCAATTTTTCTTGTGTTGTCATAGATTTTCTCCTCTATATTTTTGAGTTATACTTTTGAGTCAATGCACCCGTCGGGCATATTTCCTCACACCTCCCGCATGAGTTACAGGTGGTGTCTTTTAAACGCTTATCCAAAGCGGGTTTAACGATTGTATCAAAGCCGCGCCCCGCAAACCCCAACGCGGTCACCCCTTCAACCTCGTCGCAAACCCTAACGCACAAGCCGCAAAGAATACACTTTTCGGGGTTGCGTATTATATCGGGGTGGTCGTCTCGCGGAATTGATACGCGGTTGACCTCGCCGGCATATTTGTCGGGCTGAACAGAGTAGCGGTTTGCATATTCAATCAAGCCGCAATCGTTATCGCGGTATGCCGAGCAACCACATTCGAGACAGCGGTTTGCTTCCTTCCTTGCCGATTCTTCATCAAATATAGTGTATATTTCGCCCCAATCCTTCGCCCTTTCTTGAGGGCTTCTGTGTTTAATTTTAACGCGGGGTTGTTTTTCATAAGCCGCAAAATCCTCGGCGTTTTTTTTGTCCTTCACAAGATACGCGGGAGTCGCGTTTATATCCTCGCCCCTCAAAAAGCCGTCTGCGGCTTTAGCGCAACGCCCCGCTTCGCCGATTGCAGAAACGGCAATATCTGCGCCTTTATTTGTCGCGTCGCCTATCGCAAATACCCTATCGACATTTGTTAAAAAAGTATCGGGGTCGGCAATAATTGTTCCGCGGTTTGTTTTTTCGAGAGCGTCGAAGCCTTTTAAATTTGGTTTTTGCCCTATTGCCGATATAACGATATCCGTCTTTAAAAGCTCCGTCCTTCCCTCAATCGGTACGGGCGCGCGCCTCCCCGACGCATCTGCCTCGCCCAATTCCATAACCTGTAACAAAACCGAGTTGACCGTATTATTTTCGCCTTTTATCTCGATAGGATTGGTCAGGAATTTGAAAACAACACCTTCCTCTTCCGCTTCGGTTATTTCACAAGCTTGTGCGGGCATTTCGTCGCGGGTGCGCCTATAAATGCAATAAACGCTTTTTGCGCCGAGCCTTATCGCGGTTCGACACACATCCATAGCGGTATTTCCGCCGCCGACTACCGCGACAAGCTTTCCGGAGATGTCCGGCGGTTCGCGCAAAAAGTCTATGCCGCCGATAACGCCGCTAAGCTCTTCCCCCGCACAACGCATATCTGTATTCTTCCACGCTCCGAGCGCGACAATAATTGCATCATATTTGTCTTTTACATCATCAAGACGGATTTTTTCGTTGTTGCGAAATTCGACGCCTATTTCCGAAACAACATCAATTTCTTTTTGTAGTATACTTTTGGGTAAACGATATTCGGGTATTCCGTATTGCAGCATACCGCCCATTTTTGGCATTGCTTCAAAAATTGTGACCGAATGTCCCTTTAAGCGCAGATAAAACGCCGCCGAAAGCCCCCCGGGGCCACCGCCGATGACGGCTACCGTTTTCCCCGTCAATTGCTTCGGGGACGGCGCGCAAGGCTTGCAAGCTTTGTTTAGGTCGCTCTCCTTCACGTTATCGCCGATAAATTGTTTTAGTTGAGCAATCGCAACGGGTTCCTCTACCAACCCCCTGCGACAGGCGTCCTCGCACGGACGCGGACAAACCCGCCCTATTGACGCGGGGAACGGGATTTTTTCGGTAATGAGCTTTTTTGCCTCGGAATAGCTTCCGTCGGCGATTAATTTTACATATCCCTGACAATCGGTTTCTGCGGGACAGGCTAATGCACAGGGAGGCTTACAGTCACCGCTGTGGTCGGACAAAAGAAGGTCTAACACAAGCCGCCGATTTGCCGTTATACGTTCGTTCTCGGTGTTTATAACCATGCCGTCCGTCGCCACTGTTGAACAGGCGCGGATAAGCCTCGCGCTCTTATTATCGGTGATACATTCAACCATGCAGATTCCGCACGAGCCGTAGGTTTTCACCGCGTCATAATGACACAACGACGGAATATCGACGCCGTTGTTACGCGCTATTTGCAAAACCGTTTCACCCGATTTAAAAGCAACCTCTTTAGAATTTATAAATAACTTCACCTATTAAAACCTCTTATACCGGCAACCTCCGAAAACCTCTTCCGACATTCGCCGGCTGAAAAATTCTGCCATACGAGGTTGCCTACTTAAAATAACTGTCAACTGTCAATTGTCCGTAATTGCCCCGAATTTGCATAGCTCGAAGCAACTTCCGCATTTGGTACATTTGCCGTTGTCTATAATTAAATCGGTAATTGCATTTGCGGGGCATTTCTTCACGCATAAATTGCACCTCTTACATTTGTTCGGGTCAATCGAATATGTCAATAAAGCCTTACAACTATGCGCGGGGCATTTCTTTTGTTTAATATGCGCTTCATACTCGTTTTTGAAATATTTAATTGTGGTTAAAACGGGATTCGGCGCAGACTGTCCCAAGGCGCATAACGAACCCGCCTTAATCCCCCTCCCCAATTCCTCGAGCAATTGAATATCTCCGTCTTTTCCTTTTCCGTCGCATATGCGCTCGAGAATTTCGAGCATACGTTTATTGCCTATTCGACAATGTGTGCATTTGCCACAGCTTTCTTTACAGGTGAAGTCGAGAAAATACCTCGCCATATCGACCATACAGGTTGAGTCGTCCATGACGACCATACCGCCCGACCCCATGATTGCGCCCGTTTCGGAAAGCGACTTATAACCGATTTGGGTATCGAGCAATTCTTCGGGTATACAACCGCCCGACGGCCCGCCCAATTGTACCGCCTTAAGCTTTTTGCCGCCTATAATGCCGCCGCCCTCGTTGTATACAACCTCGCGTATAGTTTTCCCCATAGGAACCTCGACGAGTCCCCCTTTAACGACCTTCCCGGTAAGCGCGAATACCTTTGTTCCTTTTGAATCTGCGATTCCGATTTTTGCAAAAGCGTCGCCGCCGTTATTTATTATCCACGGTATATTTGCAAAGGTTTCTACGTTATTTATATTACTCGGTTTTTGTTTGTATCCTTTTTCGGCGGGGAAGGGGGGCTTGAGTCGCGGCATTCCGCGCTCACCCTCGAGCGATGCGATTAATGCCGTTTCCTCTCCGCATACAAACGCACCCGCGCCCGCTTTAATGCGAACATTAAACCGCGCGTCTAAATACCCGCGCTCCTGCGCCTGCACAATGGCGACGGTGAGTCTTTTTATTGCGAGAGGGTACTCCGCTCTGACATAGATTATACCCTTGACCGTTGTGGTGTTATCGCCGCTTATTGCTTTTGCCGCGATAATCATTCCTTCGAGTACGGAATGTGGGTCGCCCTCAAGAATGGCTCTGTCCATAAACGCACCCGGGTCGCCCTCGTCCGCGTTACAGATTATATATTTCTCTTCTCCGGGAGAATTTCGCGCCGCGTTCCATTTGAACCAGGTTGGGAAGCCCGCGCCCCCCCTGCCGCCTATGCCCGATGTTTTTACAAGCTCAATAATCTGTTCCGAGCTTAATTCGGTAACGCATTTTTCCGATGCTTTATAGCCGCCCTTTTCGATATATTCGTCTATATTTTCGGGGTCGATAACCCCGCAATTGCGTAACGCAATTTTAAATGAATCGGGTTCCGGCTCGGTGACGCAAGCCTCGTTTTTTGTATTTACTATATCGTCTATTTTTGTTTCGTCGACCCTTGTATAAACCTTTTCGTCAACGGTGACAATCGGCTCGAGGTAACACATACCGTTACAACCGGTTATGACGGGGGAAAGCCCCTTTTCCCGCAACAGGGTATATACCTTATCGGCACCCGCCGCGATTCCGCACGACCCCATGCCAACCGTTACCCTCATATTGAAGCCCTCTCTTCCTCTTCTTCTTTTTCAATTGTTTTAAGAATTTTTACCGCGCTTTCTCTCGTTAATTTTCCATACGCCTTGTCGTTAATCATCATTACCGGTGACAAGCTGCAGCAGCCGAGACAGGCGACATTATTGTACGAAAATAAGCCGTTCTCGGTTATTTCGCCTTCGTTAATTTTGAGATAATCTTTAATCGCGTTTTCGATTTCTGCCGAGCCGTTCACGTGACAGGCTGTCCCCTGACACAGAAGAATCAAGTTTTTTCCCGCCGGCTTGTCCCGAAAGCCGGCATAAAATGTCGCGACCCCCATTATCTTTGCGGCGGGAATCTCGGTTTTTTCGGCGATATATTCGAGCAATTCCGTCGAAAGCCACCCGTATATTCCCTGTGCCTCCTGCAGAATTGTGATGAGCGAGCCTTTTTCCTTACCGTGTTTATCAAGGCACGGCTCCAATAAGCTATAATCCACATTAACCCCTTTGTATCAACTGCATTATATTTCTGTTCTTACTTAAAACAAATTTAAAAAGCGGAACTCCGATAACCATAATTACGGTAAACTGTCCCAGACCGACAAACGCGGAGCTTATAACGAACGGCATTTTAAACAAATAAGTCAACATCGCCCCAACAATTACCGCGTTGGTTATAACCGGAAGCGTAGCCGCTAACCATATATTTTTTATTCGCGGCATAAAAACAACCGCAATCGCCGTTGCCGCGGTTCCGCACACCCAATCAATCCAACCCAATTCGCTCGGAAGATTCGCTATGAAACAACCTAATATCAGCGCGGGTATAAACCTTTTATTATAGAAACATAAAAGCGTTAATATTTCCGCTACCCGAAACTGTACCGCGCCGTACTGTAACGGCAGGGCAACGGTCAATGCCGCATAAACCGCCGCAACTATTGCGGTTAAAATAAGGTTATGGATAAATTTTTCGTTTCCCATTATAAAGAAACCTCCTTGTTTTAATTTATATAGCAGTGGTTATCAGGGACACTGCTTAATTATTATTACTTAGCCGCTTAATTGCTCACCTCAAGGAATAAGAGGATTGCTAAAAAGTGGCAAATCGCGCCGAAATTAACGAATAAGTGCCAGACCATATGAAAAAAACGCCTGTCCTTTTTTCTGTAGAAAAATGTTCCGCTCGAGTAGAATATTCCGCCGCCGAGAAGCAATAACTGCATACCTAAATCGGCGTTTCGAATAAACAGGGGGAGAACAAATATTACCGACCACCCCATTACGAGATAAATAGTAAGCGACAACCTCGGTATTTTTTTCTTAACTAACGATTTATATAAAATCCCGAAAATAACCATTGCCCATTGAATTGAAGCGACCACAACCCCCTGCCACCCGCCAATAATCGAAAGCGAAATGGGCGTATATGTTCCCGCGATTGCGACGTATATAAATATATGGTCGAGGATTTGCATAACCTGTTTTTGTTTTGTACCGCTCGAGGTTGCGTGATAAAGAGAGGACGCCAAAAACATCAAAAACAACGAACACATGAATATCGTCGTCCCGACGGTCGCCAACGCGCCTCTTTGAATATACGCGTGAACCGCGGCGGGGGCAATCCCGCCTAATGCGGTCAACGCTACCGCACCGTGGGTAATTGCATTGCCTATTTCTTCGCCGGGAGTATACGCGCGGGTCATATCTATTTTCTTCATGTTGTTTCCCAATATCGTATTTTTTCTATTATACTATATATTATATAATATTTCAACCGTTGTATTGAAAAAAATAGAAAAAATATGTTATAATCTTGTAACGAATCGCAAATTCGATTGTCTTATACACGAGGAGGTGAGGGTAAGTGGATTTTAACGACCTTTATAATACGCACGCCGACGATGTTTATAATTACGCGCTGTCCTTATGCAGGAATAAGCATATTGCCGAGGATATAACGAGCGAGGCTTTTATTAAAGCAATCAAGGCGGCGGATAAATTCAAGGGGGATTGTAATATTCGCGTATGGCTGTGTCAAATCGCGAAGAATACCTATTATAATCTGCTTAAGCGAAATAAAAACATCGTCGAAATGCCGGAGCAAATAACATATGAAGAGCATTTTGAATTATGCTTTTCTGATAAGGCACAAGCTTTTGAAATCCACAAAACGCTCCATGTTTTAGAACAGCCGTATAAAGAGGTTTTCTCGTTACGAGTATTTGCGGAGCTTTCATTTGCGGAAATCGGCGAGCTTTTTGAAAAATCAGAGAGCTGGGCGCGGGTAACATTTCACAGGGCAAAAAATAAAATTAAGGAGGCAACAGAAAATGAATAATAATATTGATTGCGCGATTATCAGAGATTTACTTCCGCTCTACGCGGACAATGTTTTAAGCGAGGAAAGCCGGGCGGCGGTTTCGGAACACATAAAAACCTGCGAGCATTGTGAGCGGGAGCTAATTCAAATGCAGACCGAAATAAAAAAGACGACTCAAGACAATAAAGCCAAAATCGACATTTTAAAAGCTATAAAGAAGAAATTTTTTTGGAAAAATATATTGATTGCCGTTATATCGTTTATTATTACCGTTGCCGTCGCCATTGGCGGTTTTAACCTTTTTATCAGTCATACCGCATTTATTGAATACGAGGACGGACTTATTTGGGTTGAAACGGTTAATACCGAATCATTGACGGCCGATGGATTGACCACGACGGTTAAAGCTTTAGATGTAATATGCGACAAGAATATTTGGGGTTCATACAGCGCGAGCAGAATTATAGACAATGACGATAAAAAAACAATGGTGACATATATTTGTTGCACCGAGACGTTGTTAACGAAATTGTCCCCTAAACACAAAAAAGAGGATAAACAATTCATACGTTTAGTTGCAGAGGTTGAGGGAATACCTTCGCTTGAGCGGGAAATATATTATCTGATTGCGTCGTTTGACGGGTTTGAGGAAATGAGCGACGATGAGTTTTATACCCAACGGAATAACGGTGTTTTATTGTTTAAGGGGGGGTAATATTTCCGATTGAATGGATTCGCCGCGAGGGAAAAGTTTGAAAGAGAGCTTATGAACGGATTCATTTCGCTCGAGAGCTTGACTGATTTCGCAGAGCTTTTTATGGCTCGAAAAGTAATGGTCATATTTATACTTGCAAAATATAATAAAGTATTGTATAATAAGGAATAGTGAAAATATAAAAATGCGAAAGGATAAATACTATGCCTTCCGGAAAAATGACATTAGAAATCATGGAGTATGTCGTATGGGTAATCGAAATCACAGCAAGGAAATTCTTTGGCGGTGATAAAACCACAGCATATGAAACGCTGAAAAACGGTCGCCTATGGGACTTATATACCGTCCATTATGAAGTTACTCATACACTCGGCATGGAGTATCTTTTAGATGAAATACGGGAATATCTTGATGAAAACGCTATTCCTTATCAGGAGGCAAAGGACGAATTAAAGAAGATGATAAAAAATTCTTTATTCGTCAGTTGAGTTATTCAAGTCCGAATAATCAATATTGTATTGCTACGCAAAAAGGGATTGCACAATTAAAATTCAAAGAAAGCTATGAGGTGTAGATTATGTTTGACGATACTTCGCTATTATGCTTGGTGGTTGAAAATTTAGCACAAAGCCATAGTTGGACATATGAAGAAACAATCGAACGATTCTATCGTTCTGACACTTGCAGGGGCATTTCTGATTCAGAAACAGGAATGTTCACCTATGCGCCGAGAGAAATTATAGAGTTATTTGAGGAAGAAAGGAGCGTTTAGCTCTTGTTTAGCTCACCAATCCTCCTCCAACAAATCGTCGTCCCAATCGGCAAAATCAAAATCCACAAAATCGGCGTCGTTATAGTCGCAATAATCCTCGAAAGCGTCCTCGTCGGCAAAGTCTTCTTTAAACCCGCTGCTTATTCCTGACGCACCCGACGGGTCGGCTTCCAAATCTTCTTCATCGTCACCCCATATAAAGTATCCGCAGGTGGGGCAATCGGGCGTGTAAATGTTCACCGCCGTACTACAGCGCGGGCATAATGCCAAATCGTTATTGTTCATGAAATGTCGGCGACCTCCAAATACTGTGCGCCGTATTCGCTTATAAAGTCTTTTCTCCCCTGAAGATTGTCGCCGAGGAGCAAATCGAACATATCCTTTGTGTGTCCCATATCGGTCGGCATAACCTTTATAAGCCGTCTTGTATCGGGGTTCATTGTGGTGAGCGACATCATGTCCGGCTCATTTTCACCCAACCCCTTTGAGCGTTGAATCGTGTATTTTTTGCCTTCTAAATTTTTAATAATGCGAGCTTTTTCTTTTTCGGTATATGCAAAAAATGTGTTATCCTTACTGTTGATTTCATATAACGGCGATTCGGCAATATAAACGTAACCGTCGCTTATTAAATGTGGGGTAAGGCGATAGAGCATGGTTAAAATTAGCGTTCGGATTTGATAACCGTCAACATCGGCATCGGTGCATATTATCACCTTGCTCCAACGAAGGTTTTCTATGTTAAACGACGATAAATCCTTAGCCTTTGATTTCACCTCGACGCCGCACCCTAAAACTTTTATTATATCGGTAATTATGTCGTTTTTAAATATTTTATCATACCCGCTTTTTAAACAGTTGAGTATTTTTCCGCGGACGGGAATAACCGCCTGATACTCGGCGTTTCTTGCGAGTTTAACCGCGCCCAATGCCGAATCGCCCTCAACGATGTATAATTCTCGCTTTGTAAGGTCTTTACTTCGACAATCCACAAATTTTTGGACTCGATTCGCTATATCGACATTGCCCGCCAACTTTTTCTTTAAATTGAGCCGTGTTTTTTCTGCATTCTCGCGGCTTCTTTTGTTAACAAGGATTTGTTCGCAAATTTGGGCGGCTTCGGTTTTGTTTTCGAGAAAGTATACCTCGAGATTGCTTTTTAACCAATCGGTCATAGCCTCGTATATAAACCTGTTTGAGACGGCTTTTTTTGTTTGATTCTCATAGCTCGTCTGTGTCGAAAAGTTTGAGGAAATGAATATAAGACAATCCTCAATATCGGTAAAGCTTATCTTCCCCTCGCCTTTATTATACCTCCCCGATTGTTTCATATAAGCGTCAATTTGCGATACAAACGCCTGTCTCAACGCTTTATCCGGACTTCCGCCGTATTCTAACCACGACGAGTTGTGATAATGTTCAACCAAAGGCGGCTGCGGATTATGTGCAAATACAAACGCGCATTTTAGCCGCACCCTGTACTCGTCTTTGTCGTCGCGGTCTTTTCCCTTGCGCTCCGCTTCCCAGCTTTGCAGGGCGGAAATTGCGGCGGCGTCGCCCAACGCCTCTTTCAAATAATCATCTATACCGTTTTTGTAACAATATATTGTTTCGACAAAACCCCCGTCGTCGTTCTCGGCACGATACAAAAACTCCAACCCGCCGTTTACAATCGACTGTCTCCGTAAAATATCGTTAAAATAATCGTCGTCAATATTTATATCGGTAAAAACATCTGTGTCGGGTCGCCATTTTATACGCGTTCCGCTTTTTCCGCTCGACTTTGATTTTACAAATCCGCGCTCGTCCTTTTGTAAAGTTACATTAAAGCCTTTTTCAAAGCTTAATTTATAGTTCCATGTCCCGTTGTCCGCTTCAACCTCCATGTATTCGGCGGCATATTGCGTCGAGCAAAGCCCGAGTCCGTTTAACCCCAATGCAAACGAATAATCCCCGCCGGAATTATTATCATACTTTCCGCCGGCGTATAAGGTGCAAAAAGCAAGGTACCAGTTGTATTTGTCTTCGTTTTTGTTAAAGTCAATGGGTATTCCTCGCCCGTTATCACAGACCTCAATTGATTTGTCCGCATATCTCGTAATGGTTATTCGTTTCCCGTACCCCTCTCTTGCCTCGTCTATGGAATTGGATAATATTTCAAAAACCGAGTGTTTACACCCTTCAATCCCGTCGGAGCCGAATATAACGGCGGGGCGTTTTCGAACGCGGTCGGGGCCTTTAAGAGCTTTTAAGCTGTGGTCGCCGTAATCGCTTTTTGTATTTTTTTGCATGAACTCCTCCTGTATAAGTTTTATGAGTATTCTACACTATAAAAAAGTATTTGTCAATACAACTATACCGCTTAACGCTTAAATTTTAAAAAATCTATTGCTATATGTAGCTACATATGTTATAGTATATTATGGGAACATCTAAAGATTAAAGAAAGGCGAGTGATAATTTGCCGATTAAGAAAATCATTATCAAAGGTGCGCGCGAGCATAATCTGAAAAACATTTCGCTCGAGTTGCCGCGGGACAAGCTTATTGTCATGACGGGGCTTTCCGGCTCGGGGAAGTCGTCGCTCGCGTTTGACACAATTTATGCCGACGGGCAAAGAAGATATATCGAAAGTCTTTCATCGTATGCGCGACAGTTTCTCGGTCAGATGGAAAAGCCGAATGTCGACAGTATAGAGGGGCTTTCGCCGGCTATATCAATTGACCAGAAAACGACCTCGCGAAATCCGCGCTCAACGGTCGGTACCGTTACCGAAATTTACGATTATCTTCGGCTTATGTACGCGAGAATAGGCGTTCCGCATTGTCCCGTATGCGGGAAGGAAATAAAACAACAGACGGTTGACGAAATTGTTGTTAAGATAATGAAGCTCCCCCCGAAAACTAAGCTTCAGATTATGTCGCCGATTGTGCGCGGGCGCAAGGGTGAATATCGAAAGGAATTGGATGAGCTTCGCAAACAGGGGTATGTACGGGTTCGGATTGACGGTTCAATCTATGAATTAAGCGAAAAAATCGTTATTGATAAAAACAAAAAGCACGATATAGAAGTAATTATCGACCGGCTTGTTATCAAGGACGATATTCGCTCGCGCCTTTCCGATTCGCTCGAGATTGCCGGAAGCTTATCGGGAGGAACAATATTTGCGGATATCAACGGCGACCCCGCACAAGAGCTTCATTTCAGTCAAAACTACGCCTGTCCCGAGCACGGGATTTCCATTGAAGAATTAACGCCGCGAATGTTCTCGTTTAACAACCCGTTCGGCGCGTGTCCCAAATGTACGGGACTCGGGACTTTTATGCGGGTTGACCCGCAGTTATTAATCCCAAACCGCGAGCTTTCCGTCCGCGAAGGGGCAATCCGCGCCCTCGGCTGGAACTATGCCGACGGGACGATTTGTCAGATGTATCTCGACGGGTTGGCAAAGCATTATAAATTCTCCGTAGATACCCCCGTCGGACAATTGCCCGAGAAAATTTTGAACATTCTTCTTTACGGTACAAACGGCGAAAAGGTCAAGGTTAAGCGTATATTCGAAAGGGGGACAACCTATTACGATACCGATTTTGAGGGGTTCGTCAACAACCTCGAGCGGCGTTATCGCGATACGGGGAGCAATTATTCACGCGACGAGATTCAGGCGTTTATGAGCGAGACCCCCTGTCCCGATTGTAACGGGGAGCGACTTAATAAAGAAGCGTTATCGGTGACGATAGGCGGGGTGAATATTCATAAGCTTTGCTCAATGAGCATAAGCGACGCCTTAGATTTTATACGCGGCTTGAGCTTTAGCGAACGCGATACGGTTATTGCCGAACCAATCCTTAAGGAAATAAAAGAACGTCTCGGGTTTCTTAAAAGCGTCGGACTCGAATACCTTAACCTTTCGCGGGCGGCGGGAACCCTTTCGGGCGGAGAGAGTCAGAGGATACGCCTCGCCACCCAAATAGGAAGCTCGCTTATGGGGGTATTATATATACTTGACGAGCCGAGTATAGGACTTCATCAGCGCGATAACGATAAATTAATCGCAACGCTTAAACACCTTCGCGATTTGGGTAATACATTAATCGTCGTAGAGCATGACGAGGACACAATGAAAGCCGCCGATTACATTGTTGATATAGGCCCGGGGGCGGGGATTCACGGCGGCGACATTGTTTGCGCGGGTAAAATATCGGACATAAAAGCCTGTGGCGGTTCCGTTACGGGACAGTATCTTTCGGGGAAAAAGAAAATCCCCGTTCCGACAAAGCGGCGCGCTATTGATAAATCGAGGCTTTTGTTAATATCGGGGGCGCGGGAAAACAATTTGAAAAATATAGACGTTCGCATCCCCCTTGGTGTTTTCACCTGTGTCACCGGGGTTTCCGGCTCGGGAAAAAGCTCGCTTATTAACGAGATATTGTACAAACACTTGGCGGCGAGGTTGAACCGAGCGCGCACCCGCGCAGGCGGCTTCGGAAAAATATTGGGTACCGAGCATTTAGATAAGGTAATCGACATTGACCAATCCCCGATAGGAAGGACGCCCCGCTCAAACCCCGCAACATATACCGGCGTTTTTACCGATATTCGCGACCTTTTTGCTTCCACTACCGAGGCGAAAATGCGCGGGTATTCGACGGGACGTTTTTCATTTAATGTCAAGGGGGGGCGGTGTGAAGCCTGTGAAGGCGACGGAATCATAAAAATAGAAATGCACTTTTTGCCCGATGTATACGTTCCTTGTGAGGTATGTAAGGGAAAGAGATACAGTCGCGAAACGCTCGAAATACGTTATAAAGGTAAAAATATCTATGAAGTTTTACAGATGACGGTTGAAGAGGGGGTGGAGTTTTTTAAAGCAATTCCGCGCATATCGCGAAAGCTCGAAACGCTTCATGACGTCGGACTCGGATATATTAAAATCGGGCAATCGGCAACGACCCTATCGGGCGGAGAAGCACAGCGGGTTAAGCTCGCAACCGAGTTGGCAAAAAGAAGCACGGGAAAGACAATTTATATTTTGGACGAACCTACAACCGGACTTCATACCGCCGACGTTCATAAGTTAATCGAAGTTTTACAAAAACTCGTCGAAGGGGGAAATACCGTTGTTGTTATCGAACATAATCTCGATATGGTAAAGACCGCAGATTATATAATCGACCTCGGCCCGTTAGGTGGCGACAAGGGCGGTGCTATTGTCGCGCAGGGAACGCCGGAGGAGATAGCAAAATGTAAGGGGAGCTATACCGGCGAGTATTTAAAGAAAGTTTTAAAATAATATAACATTCTCGTGCAACCTTTTAGTTTTCCAAATTGTGTTAATAGTATAAGGGAACTGCTATAAGAGAACATCTAAAGAAAGAGGTGCCGAGTATGAAAAATCTAAAAATATTTACCGTAACTGTCGTTTTGTTGCTGAGTCTTATTATGACCGCCTGTAACAACGAGGATTATACCCGTGGCGGCGCGAAAAACGCAGAACAAGAAGTGCCGTATGCCGGCGAACACAATGACGAACCCGCAAATAACGACCGCCGCGACATGGACGCGGGTAACAATGACGCCGTTAATGATTATGAGTATGAGTATGATGACGCTGTCGAGTATCATGTCGCCGAAAATGTTGACGCAGATGTAGACGGCGAATACAACGGCGAAAGAGCGGACAGAAAACCCGGTCACATTATGGGCGGGAAACAGGTGCAGATTCCCGAGTATTCGGCGGGTACGCTCACCGCGGGCGAGTGGCGGGATAATCACAATTGGGGCGAGTTTGTCGATTTGTTTGAAACGGGACAATTCTCGAAAAGCTCGGTATGGGGAAATATGCTCTCCCGTTGGCAATTGTACCCGACCGAGCGCATTGAAGTCTGCGTTACGAGGAGCGGAACCCCATTGCGTAATGTTAAGGTTGAGCTTATTAATGTTACAGAGGGACAGAGGGGGTCTCGTTCGGAAACGCTTTTGTGGAGCGCGCGTACCGACCATAACGGAACGGCGTATTTGTTCGGCGAGCAAAAAAGCCAAAACCGCGCCTCAAAGGATTATATTAGGGTTAATTCGGGGAGCTTAATAGAGGTGGATTCGGACTTTATCGAGGTCAACATTAGTAACCCCGCGCCGCGAACCCCACAAAAATCTCTCGATTTAATGTTAGTTTTCGATACAACCGGCTCAATGGGCGACGAATTGAAATATCTTCAAGTTGAACTCGAAGACGTCATAAACGAGGTGCGTCGCGAAAACTCGAACATATCCACCCGTCTTTCGGTAAACTTTTACCGCGACAGCGGTGACGAATATGTAATACTTCCATATGAGTTCACCACCGATATACGAAAGGCAATCCGCGTTTTAGGTGAACAGAGTGCGTCGGGCGGCGGCGATTGGCCCGAGGCTTTAGACGAAGCATTGTTTAACGCGGTATACGAACACGATTGGAATAACGATTCGGTAAAAATAATGCTTTTGGTTACCGACGCGCCCGCTCACAACAACCGCAGGGTTATTGAGAGTTTAAAAGCAACGCTTGCGGAGGCGGCAAACGCGGGTATCCGTATTGTCCCCGTCATGGCGAGCGGAAACGGAAGCAGCTACGACCTCGATACTGAGTTTCTTTTGCGTACCTTTGCGATAATGACCGGTGGAGTGTTCACGTTTTTGACCGACCATTCGGGCGTCGGCAACCCGCACGCCGAACCGGAAATAGACTCATATCGCGTTCAAATGCTCAACGAAATGTTGATAAATATTATTAATGATTATATTTTTTGAAAACGCTTGACATTGATAAATTGATATGATATAATACCGATATAAGGCTGATGAGGCTGAAATTTATTTATAATGATGCCTATAAGCCATTTATCCACAGCAAACTTTGACGGAGGAAGTATTTGTTGTCTTTTAATAGGATTTAACATTTATTTTTGAAAGTCGCTTAGGGTATAGAGATATCTATACCCTTATTTACTTACGAATGGATTTTATTTATGTATAAAGGATATTTAAAAGCACAAAGTATAACGAACCAAGTTGCTTTTCGTATGGAGAACTCAGATGAATTAAGACGTTTTTCGCTTTCCGACTATAGGTGGGCAAATGAGAAATTATTAAATAATTCCAATATTTCTTTGGTTAAAGGTGAAGTATGCTTGTTTGATTTCGGTAAAAATCATTTTCCTGAAATGTCTTATGAACATAAAGGATTAGTAGTTGGACTTGGAAAGTGTCTTTTGTATGTACTCCCAATATGTTCTTATAGAGATGATAAAGAACCACATAGAAATGCTTATTGTGAAAACAATAAAAATGAAGATAGTGACTTTTGGTTGTTGAAATGTGATGATTTTGATTTCATAACTCATGATTCAGTATTAAGTTTACGAGATTTACGAACAATTAGTTCCAAGAGATTTATTAAGAAATATAACACTTCTATTGATATAAACGGTATTATGTTTAAAACAATAGAAAGAATAATATTTAAAAATTATTTTTATGACTTTTATTGTTCGTTTAATGGGTTGAACAAGGATAATATAAAATTGAAAAATGTTATTGATAACACCAATAGACAAAATACTAATCTAAAAAATAAAAATACGATATTGTATGATAAATTGGAAATCGTTATTGAAGAAAATATAAGACTTAAGCAGACAATAAAACAACACGAAGATGAAATAAAATTGTTGAAATCTAAGGAATTGATTACTTCTGATAAATAAGGGGATTGTTAACGATTTATAGACAAATTTTAGTTTGATATTTGTGCAATATGTATAATATCAAGTGAACGAGTAAATTCCCAAAGTAAATTCCACAGTGGACGTGGAGGTGGAGTTTAATCTGGGAATTTACGATATCAAGTGAACGTGTTACAAATGAACACGCCATCGGTTTTATTAAGAGATTCAAAATTTTATCAGAGCGTTATCGTAATCGCAGAAGATGTTTCGGGTTGAGATTCAATCTTATCACCGGTATTTGTAATTTTGATAGATTGTATTAGTTTCGCAAGAATTCTAATAAAATAATCTGATTCAAAAAATATGATATAATTAATTATTATTCATGAAGGGACGGCTTAAATGAAGCAATTAGATAAAAACTATTCACCAAAAGATTTTGAAAACAGAATATACGCAGATTGGGAAAAAAAGGGCTATTTTCACGCAGAAGCGGACAAGTCAAAAAAACCGTACTGTATAGTTATACCGCCGCCGAACATAACGGGACAGCTTCATATCGGACACGCTCTCGACAACACGTTACAGGATATTCTTATCCGCTGGAAACGTATGCAGGGGTATTCCGCGTTGTGGCTTCCGGGAACCGACCACGCGTCAATTGCGACCGAGGCGCGCATTGTCGCGGCAATGAAGGACGAAGGTCTGACAAAAGATGATGTCGGGCGCGACGGCTTTCTCGAGCGCGCATGGGAGTGGAAACGGGTTTACGGCGGAACAATCGTGAGTCAGCTCAAGAAATTAGGCTCGTCGTGCGATTGGGAGCGCGAGCGTTTCACAATGGACGAGGGTTGTTCAAAAGCGGTACAAAAAGTATTCATTGATTTATATAACGAAGGGTTGATTTATCGGGGCGAGCGGGTTATCAACTGGTGTCCCAATTGTAAAACCTCAATATCCGATATTGAGTGCGAATACGAGGAGAAGGACGGCTCATTTTGGCATATCAATTATCCGTTGTCGGACGGCTCGGGCAATATTGAAATTGCGACAACCCGACCCGAGACGCTTCTCGGCGATACCGCCGTTGCGGTTCACCCCGACGATAATAGATATAAAGGGTTAATAGGGAAAACCGTAAAGCTACCGCTTATGAACCGTGAAATACCTATTGTTGCGGACGAATATGTTGATAAAGAATTTGGAACGGGTGCGGTTAAAATCACGCCCGCACATGACCCTAACGACTTTGAGGTTGGAATAAGGCACGCGCTTCCTCTAATCAACATTATGGACGATTCTGCGGTAATTAACGAAAACGGCGGCAAATACGCGGGAATGGAGCGTTATGCGGCGCGCAAAGCCGTCGTTAAGGATTTAGAGGGAGAAGGTTTACTTGTAAAAACAGAGCCGCACAAACACAATGTCGGCGGGTGTCAGCGGTGCGGAACGGTCGTTGAACCCCGCGCAAGTCAACAATGGTTCGTATCTATGAAGGAACTCGCCGCCCCCGCAATGGAGGTTGTACGCGACGGGCGTCTCAACTGGGTATCAAAGCGGTTCGAGAATGTATATATGCAGTGGATGGAGAACATTCGCGACTGGTGCGTTTCGCGACAACTCTGGTGGGGACACAGAATACCTGCGTTTTACTGTCAAAACGAGAATTGCGGACATCAAATTGTTTCGGCGGTCGCTCCGGAAAAATGTGACAAATGCGGCGGTATAATGTTGCAAGATGAGGACACTCTCGATACGTGGTTTTCGTCTGCGTTATGGCCGTTTTCTACGCTCGGTTTCCCCGAAAAAACGCCCGAGCTTGAATACTTCTACCCGACGAGCGTTATAGTCCCCGCTTATGATATTATTCCGTTTTGGGTTGCGCGAATGATTTTTTCGGGGTTGAAATTTATGAACGACGTCCCGTTTCGTGACGTTTTTATACACGGCTTAATTCGAGATGAACAGGGGCGAAAAATGTCCAAATCCTTAGGCAACGGCGTTGACCCCCTCGACGTTATTGATAAATTTGGTGCCGACGCACTACGGCTCACTATGATTTACGGCGTATCACAGGACAGCGATGTAAGGTGGAGCGAATCAAAGGTTACGTCGGCGCGTAATTTTGCAAATAAATTGTGGAACGCGGCGCGATATGTGTTCATGAATATCCCCGACGGCTTTGATACAATAAAGCTTCCCGATAAATCTAAGCTTACAATAGAAGACAAATGGATTTTATCAAAATTTAACCGCCTTATCAAGGCGGTGACGGCAAATCTCGACGCTTATGATTTAGGAATCGCGGCGGGAAAGGTTCACGATTTTATTTGGAACGATTATTGTGACTGGTATATTGAGCTTACAAAATCTCGTAATGACGCGCATCATGTTTTACTTTTCATAATGGAGAGGGTTTTAAAGCTTCTTCACCCGTTCATGCCGTTTATCACGGAAGAAATTTGGCAATCTATGCCACATTCGACGGGAGCAACCGAAAGCATAATGGTTGCAAGCTGGTGCGAATATGATGAAGAACTGTGCTTTTTAAAAGAGGAAGAGGATTTTGAAAAGGTAATCGAGGGAATAAGAAAAATCAGAGCGGTTAGAAGCGAGAAAAATGTTCCGCCGAGTAAACGCGTTCCGTTACAAATTGAAACCTCGGAAATGGACTTATTTAAATCGTGTGATGTATTTTTTGAAAAATTGGCGGGGTGTATAGAACTCGATATTCAAGAAAATATTCAAACATCGGACAACTGTACAATTATACCGACCTCTCATGCGCGGTTTATTATATTAACGGGCGATTTGGTTGACAGGGAGAAGGAAACCGCCCGCCTTAAAAACGAATTGGCTAAGGTAAAAAAGGACATTGATTTTATCGGCAAAAAGCTTTCAAATGAAGGCTTTATCACAAAAGCCCCCGCCGCACAGGTTGAAAACGAACGACAAAAACTCGCTAATGCAAATGATAAGCTTAAAATAATCGAAAGTTCTATAAAAGGCTTGGAATAACAAAAAGATAACAAATAAACAAAAAGAGTTCTCTTATTCGAGAACTCTTTTTGTTTATTTGTTACTTATCTACTCGTCATTTGCAACGCTTAAACGATTTATTGCGCGCTTATATTTTTGCTCGGCTAAATCCCGCTCCATATCCGACAAAGACGAATCCTCCATGAGCTTCTCCGCCTCTTTCTTGGATTTTTCGGCACGCGGAATGTCTATTTTCTCTTTCCATTCACAGCTTTGCGCCAAAATAACGACATCTTCACCGCCCTCTTCCACGCGGATTGTTCCCGTGGCAACGGCGGCGGCTCTATATTTGCCGTCCTTATCCATTACGCGCATTTTTCCAGTAGGAAGAGCCGCAATATACGCTTCATGATGAGCGAGTATACCGACGTCGCCGACGGTCGTCCGAACAATAACATTTGCGGATTTGTCATCGAAAAAAACCTTCGCCGGGGTGATTATTTTTAGATTAAAGGGCGTCATACAAACACCTCCCTATTGTTGTTTATTCGCTTTAGCTACAACCTCATCAATTCCGCCCACGAATAAAAATGCCGATTCGGGTATATCATCATGTTTACCGTCTATAATCTCTTTAAAGCCGCGAAGCGTTTCCTTCAGAGGAACATATTTACCTTCCATTCCGGTAAACGCCTCGGCAACCGAGAACGGCTGTGACAGGAAGCGTTGAATCTTTCTTGCGCGGGATACGAGCAATTTGTCGTCGTCATCAAGCTCATCCATACCGAGTATGGCGATTATATCTTGAAGCTCGTTATATCTTTGCAGAATTGATTGAACGGCGCGAGCGACCTCATAATGCTCTTCGCCGACAATGCGCGGGGTAAGTATACGCGACGTGCTGTCGAGCGGGTCAACCGCAGGGTATATACCCATTGACGAGATTGCTCTCGACAAAACGGTAGTCGCGTCTAAGTGTGCAAAGGTTGTCGCGGGGGCGGGGTCGGTCAAGTCGTCGGCAGGTACATAAACCGCTTGTACCGATGTAATTGAACCTTTATTTGTCGAGGTGATACGTTCCTGTAACGCGCCCATTTCGGTTGCGAGAGTCGGCTGATACCCAACCGCACTCGGCATACGCCCGAGTAACGCAGAAACTTCGCTTCCCGCCTGTGTAAATCTGAATATATTGTCAACGAATAAAAGCACGTCTTGTCCTTCGACATCGCGGAAATACTCCGCCATTGTCAGCCCCGACAACGCAACCCTCATTCTTGCTCCGGGCGGCTCGTTCATCTGCCCGTACACCAATGCCGTTTTATTAATAACGCCCGATTCGCTCATTTCCTGGTAAAGGTCATTACCCTCGCGGGTACGTTCTCCGACGCCGGTGAATACAGATAATCCGCCGTGTTGCTTTGCTACGTTATTAATCAACTCCATGATTAATACGGTTTTTCCTACACCCGCACCTCCAAAGAGTCCTATTTTACCACCCTTGAGATAAGGGGCGATAAGGTCTACAACCTTTATCCCGGTTTCCAAAACCTCATTTGCCGCCGCCTGTTCTTCGTAAGTAGGTGAATCGCGGTGAATTGCCCAGCGTTCCTTTGCGTCGGGGGCGGGCTTATTATCAACCGGCTCACCGAGCAGATTGAATATTCTGCCTAAGGTAGTTTCCCCCACGGGAACCGTTATGGATTTTCCCGTATCAACCGCGGGCGTCCCCCTGACAAGTCCATCGGTACTGCCCATTGCGATACAGCGAACGACATCATCGCCGATATGCTGGGCAACTTCCACAACTAATTTTTCGCCGTTATTATCAATTTCAATAGCGTTGAGAAGCGCGGGAAGATTCTCCGGCTCAAACCGAATATCAAGCACCGCCCCGATAATTTGAACGATTGTTCCCGTATTAGCCATATTTTTTTACCCTTTCATACTATAACTTTATTTGTTACATTCTTTCACAGCGCGTTCGCACCGCCAACAATTTCGTTAATCTCATTGGTAATCTTCTCCTGCCGTGCGCGATTGTACAAGAGCGAAAGATTCTCTATCATTTCCTCGGCGTTGTCCGACGCGCTCTCCATAGCAACCCGCCTCGCACATTGTTCGGAGGTAAACGATTCGGATATAGCACATTGAATAATGCTTAAAAGAAAATTCGGTATAATTCTGTTAAAAACCGCTTCGGGGGTAGGGTCATAGGTGATTGCCTTAGGCGGCTTTAACTCCGCCGAAGCATCTGTTCCCATATGCTTTTTGATGTTTTCACCGGACAACGGCAAAAGCGGAATACTCGTCGTTTCCTGTACCATGGAAGATACAAATTTAGTGTAAAAAAGCTTGACCTCATCAACCTCGCCGTCAACAAAAAGCTTAATTGCCGCATTTGAAATTTCAGAGTAATGCCCCGCGCTCATATTTTCTAAGCCTATGCGTTTTACCGCAATATCATAACCGCGCTTTTCAAAATACTCAACCGATTTTTTCCCGATTGCTATAATTTTTGTAAGCTTTTTATCCGCTTTTTCTGCGGCGACGAGCTTAAAGACCGATGAATTGTACCCCCCCGCTAAGCCGCGGTCGCCCGCAATAACTATGTGGAGTCGCTTAATGTCCTCGTCTTCTTTATGCAATCGCTTTTGCGTAAACACCGTCTCGACGTTTCCCGCACCCGACAATTCGGTAAGCATACGGAATTGTGCGTCGAAATAGGGACGGGCATCTATTGATTTTTGTTTTGCGCGGCGAAGCTTTGACGAAGCGACAAGCTCCATAGCTTTAGTAATCTGCATGGTGGAGCCGACGCTCTTTATGCGCCGCTTAATTGTTTTCATATTACCGGTAGCCATATAACAAAGACCATGCCTTTCCCACACCGACAAGGTGTGAATTAGAAAAACGTCACGTCTGCCGACAAAAATCTCGTGGCAAACAATCAACCTGACGTTTTCTAATCTGCCGAAAAGTAATTAATTTTTTTAAACAGCATACCGGTTACCACAAGCGCAAACGTCCCGGTAGCTATTATCAAAGATACAATTCCTATTATAAAACCCGCTTTTCCCATAATTATAACCATGCCTTTCCGAGCCACAAAAAACTCTTTCTCAAGAAATCCTTTTTACAAAATCCTTAGTGAAAGCTTCCAAGCCCGATTTAATCTTTTCCTCGATTTCTTTTGTGAGATTCTTCTCTTTTTTCAATAAAGACACAATTTCAGAACCCGACGGGTCGCTCTCGAGCCAACGGAACAAATCCGCTTCAAATTCGCCGACCTTTTTTGGCGGAACATCAATAAGATATTCGTTAATGACGGCGTAAATAATCACAATTTGTTTTTCAACCGCCAACGGCGATGACTGCCCCTGTTTAAGCACTTCAACTATGCGCTCACCTTTTGCTAAGCGCGCCTTTGTATCTTTATCAAGGTCAGAACCGAACTGTGCAAAAGCTTGCAGCTCTCTGTACTGCGAGTATTCAAGCTTTAATGCGCCCGATACGCGCTTCATAGCCTTCACCTGTGCATCGCCGCCGACGCGCGATACAGAAACGCCCGGGTTTACCGCGGGACGGATACCCGAATTAAACAATTCGGTTTCGAGGAAAATTTGTCCGTCGGTTATCGAAATAACATTTGTCGGAATATAAGCGGAAATATCCCCCGCCTGTGTCTCAATTATCGGCAAAGCGGTGAGAGACCCCCCGCCATAATCTTTATTGAGATTAGCGGCGCGCTCAAGAAGTCTCGAATGTAGATAGAAAACGTCACCGGGGAACGCTTCACGTCCCGGCGGACGCTTGAGTAAAAGCGACAGTGCGCGGTAAGCAACCGCGTGTTTCGATAAATCGTCATAGATGATTAAGACGTCCTTACCTTGTTCCATGAAGTATTCACCCATGGCGCAACCCGAATAAGGGGCGATATACTGTAAAGGTGCAAGCTCCGATGCAGTTGCGGCGACTACAATTGTGTAATCCATCGCGCCCGCGCCGGCTAACTGTTCCACCACATTCGCAACGGTAGAATTTTTTTGTCCGATTGCTACGTAAATGCAGATAACGCCCGAATTTTTTTGATTTATAATTGTATCGAGGGCAATTGCGGTTTTACCCGTCTGCCTGTCCCCGATAATCAACTCACGCTGTCCCCGTCCTATTGGAATCATCGAGTCGATTGCTTTTATTCCCGTTTGTAACGGGACATTTACCTTTTCGCGGGTAATAATACCCGGTGCAATTTTTTCGACCGGTCGCGTTTCCTTTGATAATATTGCCCCCTTACCGTCAACAGCCTGCCCCAAAGAATTCACGACTCTTCCGAGGAGTTCGTCGCCTACCGGAACGGACACTATGCTTCCGGTACGCTTAACGGTGTCCCCTTCCTTGATGTCGGCGTCCGAACCGAGCATAACGGCACCAACAAAATCTTGTTCAAGATTGAGTGCCATGCAACGGATACCGTTTTCAAATTCAAGAAGCTCACCTAACATACATTTTTCCAAACCGTGAATTCGAACAATTCCGTCACCTATAGTTACAACCGTTCCCGTATCGGTAAGCTTTACCTTTGTGTCAAAATTTTTAATTTGTTCTTTTAGTATCGCGGTTATTTCGTCGGGTCGTAATTCCATAGTCATGATTATGACCATACCTTTCCGAGCCTCAAAAAGCTCTACGAAATCAGTCAAGCTCTCGAGCGAAATAAATTCGCTCGTAAGCTCTCTTTTGAACTTTAATATCTCCCTCTCATTGTTTAGATATTTCCTTTAGGCAATAATGCTTGAAATATCGTTTTTGAGTTCAGCCAATCTTGTCTTAACGCTTCCGTCTAAGCGCGTATTGCCATAGTCAACGACAACCCCGCCTATGACCGTCTTATCAATTTTTTCGGTAAGAGACACCGTTTTGCCGATAATTTTCGACATTCGCTCGATTATCTTATTCCGCAAATCATCAGTCAGCGGCATCGAAGAAGTAACGACTATCTCCGCAATTCCGAACTTTTCGTTATACAAACCCCGAAAAGCTCTGTAAATTTGCGGGAAATAAGACATTCGCTTCTTCACGGTGAGTAATCGCAAAAAATTGAATATGCGCGAATCAACCTTACCCGAAAAAACCGTATCGACAAGCGATAGCTTTTCGGCGTCAGATATAGTCGGCGTATTGAGAAGCTTGACAAAATTCGGCGTTTCGGAAATGGCGTTTTGAATCGTTCCGAGTTGATTCAAAGCCAAGTCAAACACAGTTCTTTCGGCGTTTTCGTCCTCAAGCAATGCGAACAGCGCGTCCGAATAAGTTTTTTCAACTGATGCCATAATCAATCACCCGCATTCACTAAAAAGCTTTCGATAAGCGCGGCATTGTCCGACTCGCTTATTTCTTTTTCGGCAACCTTACCCGCCGCCATAATCACGATTTCGGTGATTTGGTTTTTAATCTCGTTTACGGCGCGCTTACGCTCCCGCTCGATTTCCTCCTCCGCTTTTTGGCGGATTTGTACGGCGGATTCCTTAGCCTCGGCAATTATTTCCTCTTCCTGTACTCTGGCTTTTGCCATAGCCGCAGAAATGATTTTATTTGCTTCCGCCTTTGAATCGGCGAGCAAGGCTAAGTATTCTTTTTCGGCGGCTTCGGCTTTTGTTTTAGCCTCGTTTGCCGCGTTAATTTCGGCGTTCACGGCGTCCTTACGCTTTTCGAGAATCTTCATAACCGGTTTGTGCATAAAAACTCTGTAAGCTATAAGTATTAAAAGTGTGTTGACGAGCGTTAAAACAATCGTTGACGGGTCAATACCGAACAATTCGCGAACATCACCTATTGTGGATACCGTCGCCAATAAATTCATATTTTCCATTTGTATTAAGTCCTTTCAAAAAGACTATTTGAGCTGGCTGTAAAAAGGATGCATAAACATACAAAGCAAAGCGAATACGAAAGAGTAAATACCAACCGTTTCGTCAATCGCGTCGGCGATAATCATGGTTCTCGTTATATCACCGCTCGCTTCGGGCTGTCTTCCGATTGCCTCAACGGCTTTTGAGCCGATAAGACCTTCACCTACACCGGGACCGATACCGGCAACCATCGCAATTCCTGCGCCTAAAACTTCCATACCCAAAACAAAACCTTCGTTAGTCATTGAAATTACCTCCGTAATTTTTATTATTAGCCCTGTTAAAAAGGGATAATTGATTTAATTGTTGTTCACCTAATCACACTCCGCCATTGATATATAAACCATGGTCAGCATGGTGAAAATAAACGCTTGAATAACTGCGCCGAAAAGGTCAAAATAAAGCGACAAAACGGCGGGGAGCGCGACGGCAAAGTTCCCTAATGCCCAGTAAACCAACGACATGATAATTCCGCCGGCTAAGATGTTCCCGTAGTGACGGAACGACTGTGACACAGGTGCGGCGACCTCTCCGATAAGGTTCATCGGCAACATCACAATAACGGGGTCGGCATAGCTCTTTAACCCCTTAAAAAGGCCGCCGGTTTTAAAACGATTACGTTGAACAAGTACAAATGTTATAATTCCCCACGCGCCTATGACAGAAATATCGGAGGTGGGGGTATGAAGCCCCAAAAGCCCGGTAAGGTTCATACAAATTGAATAACAAAACAACGCTCCTATGTATGGTGTATATCGGCGGTATTTTGCACCCATGCTGTCGTTGACCATGCCCGAAAACAAGGTTACAATCCATTCTGCCGCAGCCTGTTTCTTGCTTTCCGGGGTTACCTTCAGATTGCGTCCGAGTACGGCAAATAATATAATCAGCGCGATTACGACGAGCCATTGTACCGTTACCGATTGTGTAATCGAAATTGTTTTATCAAAAATCGAAAATTCCATAACAACCTTAGGGCCTTCAATTACAAGCTCTTTCCCTAAAAATTGTGGACTAAAAAGTTGAGGAAACTGAGGAATTTGTGAAACAAGAGTGTTCATAAGCAATTCTCCTATTGGATTTCTAAACTTTTCATTTTGTGTTTTTTATCGCCTTAATCGTATAGTGAATTTTCGTATAAAAAAGCGGTATTACCGCAACGACGGGGTTAATAATATTAAAATAAGTAAAAAATCCGAATACGGCAAAAGCCGTAAAATAACGTATGAAATAATTCGACGTCGCGTATTTTTTTGCGCGTTTTGCATCTTTTTCCCGAATAATTCTCGCCGACTTCGCGCCCAATGCGTAAAAGTTTGCTAACGCGGCGAGGTTGCCGAGGGTTAATCCGGTCAACATTCTCCAGTCAAAGCTAACCGCAACAATACTGTAAACCGAACAGCCGAGTAAAACGACCGTATTGCACAAAATAAATGTCCAAGTCATACCCTTCAGCTCCGAAAGCATAATGTTCACGGCTTCGTCACGCGGCTTTTTTGGTATCTTATTCTTACTCGTCATGCTCTTTTTTCACGCCGTTTTTCTTGATGTTTTTGTTATCAGTCCTGTAATTATCATCGTTATAATCATAATCGCGTTTATCGGGCTTTACAGATGTTGTTTTCTTACCGTCGTCATACATACTCAAAAGCTGTTTCAAATAAG
This sequence comes from Oscillospiraceae bacterium, assembly GCA_009783205.1. Taxonomy (GTDB): domain Bacteria; phylum Bacillota; class Clostridia; order Oscillospirales; family Ruminococcaceae; genus Ruminiclostridium_E. Next base: position 26,397 of record WRHO01000003.1, on the reverse strand, counting down.
ACTTGGTTCCCGTGAACATTGCGATAAGCCCAACAAGGACGAATATAATAATTAAGCGATAATCCCAACCGAGCTTATTGATAAGCCAACTGCCGCCGCCTATAAAAATGACAAGCGGTGACAAAACTGCCCAGGCTATATGCCCCGCAACCATATATGCTTTAGCCCACGATTTGTTAGAGTTTTTATTCATTTTGATTCATTCTTCGATTCATTATATTTAGAAGAATACATTTTATATTTAGAAGAATACATTTTCAAGACGCCAAATTCCGTCGTCCTCTTTAATCATTCGTATCTGCTTTTCGTTTTCCGATTCGCCGTTTCCTTCCGCCTCGTCATCGTTTCCTTTTAAACTCACGTTGATTATACTTTCTACCTCGGATACAAAGGTCAAAGCTATTTCAACATCGCCCCAAGCCAACTCATACGTTTTGGGAACATAGGTTTCATTAACGCCGATACCGCCGTCCCGCTCCTTGTAGACGGGGGTTCCGTCGCTCGTTTGCGACGAGAAATCTTTGATGACTTCTGCGGCATTTGCGGTGAAGGTCGCGTCAATCAACGCGAAAATTTCACCGACGGTATTAAATTCAATGACGCCTTCTTTAAGCGTTCGATATCCGTCCTCCGATTGATTCCCGAAGGGTTCGGGTTTAAAATGAGTCTTTGCATCGTATGCTACGAGATAATACAGTTTAAATACTTCAAAATTATCCTGTACCAATCTTGCCGCGGCTTGACGCATTTCTTGTTCAAGCAATTCGTCGGGGATAAAATCATCATCGTTGACGGTATCTGCCGAATATTGAGAACCGTCGGGATTCAGTCCGTTATTTTCTCCGTTTGAGTCGGATACTATTAAAACGGTGAGGATTACCGTCGCAATCGCAATTAAAGCGACAATTCCCGTAATAATAAAAGCGAGCTTATTACTCATATATACTTTTTATAGTTTTCTTTCAATTAATTTCTTTTATAATATTTATTTGTAAATTTCAATTGTTAATTCTGCAACAATATCTATTATATACCAGCGATTAAAAAAAATCAAGCCCTTTTTTAAATTTTTTGTATTTTTGTATTTTTTTCTGCGTTTAAGACAACACTAATGGAAAATAATTGTCAATTGTCTAACGGCGATTATAACAACGGGGGGGTGTATTCTATAAATACCGATATAATTTATGCAAGCTGGACATTGAAACCGCTCACCACGCTTTATCCGCGAATAAAGAATATGCGGAGTATACTTAAAAAAAGCGTTGAAATAAAAGAAAAAAGATTGTTTGAAAAAGAACTCGGGATTTTAGGAAAATCCTTTAAAGGGTTTCGTATAAACCTATGCGACGGAAATCCCGCGTTAGGCGTCGCAATTGCGGCTTTAAACGAAATTGACGAGGAAAGCGTTCGGGCATGTATTTCTTTTATTGCGTCTCAGAAAGAGCTTACCTCAATGGACGTAGACAGCTTTTGTTGGCAGGCGAAGTTCGTCATACTGAATAATGCCGTATGTGAAAAAAACGGAGACAACGGCGATTACGGCGCAAAGCTCGGCGCGTTGACGCTACTCGACACCGAAAAAATATGTCGCGAGCTTAACCCACTCGACAGGGTTTTTGGTGAAGACCCGTTATATTCCGAGTTAACGGGAGATACAAAAGCGTTATATCGCAAAATGACCGCAGAGCTTTCCGAGAAAACAAACGAAAGTGAAGCGAGATTGTCTCGCGAATATGTAAACCTTGCCCTCAAAGACGGAAGCCACGTGGGTGAGATTATCACCGAAAAATACAGAGAACAGTTTAAGCTAATGAAAACCTCGAGGTATATTGCCGCGTTATTCATTGTTACGACGTTATTATCGGGACTCGTCGGTTATTTTACCAATTGGTATCTTTTCCCCATTGTGTTTTTCCCGGTGTTCGCTATTGTTAAGCCTCTGTTAGATTTAGCAACGGCGAGGTCTGTCCGAGCGCAGATTCCGCTTCCGCAGATTGACTTAAAAGGAGAAATCCCCTCAAATGCGCGGACGTTATGCGTTATATCGACGCTTTTAACCTCGGTCAAGGACGTTGAACAAATTATAAAAAAGCTGAACGCGGCTCGATTGAAAAACACGTCGGGCAATTTATATTTTTGCGTTTTGTGCGATTTTAAAGCGGACAAATCATCCGTAAGTATTCCCGCAGACGATGAAATCACCGAGGCGGTTCGAGAAAATTTCGCTCAAAGCAATTATACCGCGTTAATAAGAAAGCGCGAATACTCAAAAACGCAAAGGTGTTATCAAGGGCGCGAGCGTAAGCGCGGGGCAATAGAATCGCTTATGAAGCTTCTTCGATATTCCGATTACCCCGACGCGCGCAATGATTTTGCCGAGATAATCGGAGATATGTCGACCTTAGTGGATATAAAATATGTCTGCGCGCTCGATTATGACACCGTTCCGCTTATGGACAGCGTTTCGGAACTCGTTGGTATAGCTCTTCACCCCTGTCACAAAAACGTGGGAATAATATCGCCGCGTATAACCACCGGTCTTGCGTCTTCGCTTAAAACGGGTTTTTCCCGCGCAATGGTCGGTAACGGCGGTTGTGCCGGCGCGTCGAGCTATGACAGCTTTTCGGGAGAATTTTATCAGGATTATTTCGGAGAAGGAATTTTTACGGGTAAGGGTTTAATTAACGTCAATATATTTGTAAAGACCTGTTTCGATAAATTTCCGTGCGAAACGGTTCTTTCTCACGATATTTTAGAGGGCGGCTTCTGTGGGGTCGCATACGCGGGAGACGTTGAGTTTTCGGATTCGTTTCCCGAAACATCTAATGCCTATTTTAAGCGACAACATCGTTGGCTCAGGGGGGATTTACAGAATTTTCGCTATATATTTGACAAGCGGTTGAGCGGATTAACCCGATTTAAGCTTTTCGACAATGTACGCAGAGCGATAACGCCTATATTTATCTTCCATTGTTTTTTTGTATTTCTTCCGTTTACAATAGGGATTATTTCGCACAACCCGCGAAATTCATTTATTGTAAGCTTAGTCGCGCTTACTGCGGTCATTATGCCGTTTTTAACCGGCTTTCTCCCAAGCGTAATTCGCGGTCGAAAGTTTTCAAATTATCGTCGCTTTTACTCGCCGATTATGTCTCAAACGAAACAGCTTTTGTTACAATGTCTTATGGAACTCATGCTGCTTCCCAAAAGCGCGATAATATCCTTCGACGCATTGTGCAGGACGAGTCTTCGTATGCTCGTAACAAAGCGGCGACTTTTAGACTGGACAACCGCGGCGGCGTTTGACGGTATCGGGAAAAAATTCGATTTTACGCATATGCTCGGAGCTACGCTTTTATCGGCGGTTTTATTCTTAGTCGCGGGTTATTATATTAATGTGTTTGCGTTGATTATGTCGGTATTGTTTATCTCCGCGCTTCCCGTCGTCTTGTACTGTGACAAAACGGGCGGAGAATCAAAAATACGCATAACCGAAGCGATGAAGCGGGATTTGATTAAAAACGCGGAACAAATTTGGAATTTTTATGAGGATTTTGTTACGGAGGAGCATAATTATCTCCCCCCCGATAATGTACAGTATTCGCCGGTGTTCAGGGTTACGGCGAGAACGTCGCCCACTAATATAGGTATGTATCTGCTTTCCTGTGCCGCGGCAAGGGTGTCGGGTTTTATCGACAAGGACGGCTTAGAGGAGCGGGTCGAAAAGACAATTTCGACTATTGAAAAATTAGAAAAGTGGAACGGAAATCTTTGTAACTGGTATACAACCGATAAGTTAGACGTAATAAGTCCGTTCGTATCCTCTGTGGATTCGGGCAACTACGTCTGTTGCCTTGTGACGCTTAATGAGGCTTTAAAATGCGACGGGTGCGACCAAAAGCTGATTGAGCGAATTGAAAGGCAGATTAACGCCACCGATTTGAAGCCTTTTTACAACGAAGCGCGAGAGCTTTTCAGTATAGGATACGACCTCGAGGAGCAAAAGCTTTCGCATCATCACTACGACCTCCTCATGTCGGAGGCGCGTATGATGAGCTATTACGCCATCGCCTCGGGACAGGCGGGGAAAAAACATTGGCGTAATTTAGGGCGGGTAATGGGAAAGAAGGGCAAATATGCCGCGCCGGTCGCTTGGACGGGAACCATGTTCGAATATTATATGCCCGAATTGGTTTTAAGTTCAAAGGAGGGGAGCATGGAATATGAAGCGTTGAAGTTTTGTCTGCGGTGTCAGGAACAGGAAGGGAAGTCGAAGGATTTGCCCTTCGGTATTTCCGAGAGCGGATTTTATGCTTTTGACAGAAGTCTAAACTATCAGTATAAAGCGCACGGGGTTCAGGATATAGGATTAAAAGCGGGGTTGAACCGCGAATATGTAGTATCACCCTATTCGTCGTTTATCGCCCTTTCATATGACCCCATAAGCTGTTACAACAACTTGGCGAAATTGGAAAAATTGGGGCTTTGTCATGAGCGTTACGGGTTTTATGAAGCCGCCGATTTTACAAAACACCGCGTCGGCTCGGGATATGCCGTGGTAAAAAGCCATATGGCGCATCATATGGGAATGAGCATATGCGCCATCGCCAATACCCTTTTTGACGGAATTATGCAAAAGCTTTTTGTCGCTAACGAAAAGATGAAAAGAGCCGAGGAGCTTATGGAAGAGAAAATAATAGCGGGTGAGGCGGTGCTCGGCTCACCCTCGCGGCAGGAAGAGAAGGAAATGCGAATGAACGCCGACGTTTTAACAAAATTCTCGATATCGAATCCCCGTTTAAACGTACTTTCAAACGGGCGGCTTTCTGTAATAACCTCGGATATAGGCGCGTCACAAACCCTATTCGAAAGCGCGGGACGTTCGGGAATAGCGGCGTTAATTCCTACGTTCGATATGCACTGTCCGCGAGGGAGTCTTTACGCATTTATCGAGAACGAAAGCGTCTATCCTTTTTATAATCACCCGTCCATGCCCGCCGCAGATTCGGAAAAATGTGTTGTATTCACACAGAATACATCGGAATACCTGTGTCAAACGCGAACCTTAAAAATGTCACAGGATATATTTTTAGACGAGACAAAGCCGGTAGAGGTGCGACGGTTTGACCTTCAGAATAAATCGAGCGTTAAGCGAAATTTAACCTTAGCATCGTATATTGAACCGGCATTAGCGCGCCCCGTTGACATTTCTGCTCATCCGGCATTTATGGATTTATTTATAAAGCTTTCTTATAACGAAACGGAAAAGCTTATTATCGCCGCGCGAAAAGAGCGCGACTCTGCACGCGAAACGGTTATGGCAATCGGTTTTGTTCACGAAGAGGATTACACGTTTTCTTTTAACAGAGAAGAGGTTATTGACCGAAACGGCGGTATTTTCTCGTGTTTGAACAAAGCGCGCGACCGCTCCACCTCTACCGTAGACGTCCCCGCCCCCTGTATCTTTATAAAAACCGATTTTGCCGTAGACGCGGGTGGGAAAAAGACGGCGTATTTATTCACCTGTTACGGAAATTCGGTACAAGAGGTTATCAATATGTCGCGAGATGTTCGCGTAAATCACAAAAAGCGGAAGCTCGAGCCTTCTGAAGAGATTATATCTCCGCTTGTTGCCGATACAATTTACGGAAGAATTACCCGCCGCGTACTCGGGAATATTATCTACGCTCCGCAAATTAATAAGGCGGCTGTTGCGGCTAACACGCTCGATATACGCGCTTTATGGCGGTTCGGGATTTCCGGCGACATTCCGATTGTGCTGTATGAACCCGATGAGCTCGCGCAAACGCTCGACGCGGTAGATTCCGTGATAGAGATGAAAAAAGCGTTATCGCTTTGTCAAATAGAGTTTGATTTGGTTATGCTGTATGATAACGGCAAGCAACAAGCTTTGTACGAAGAATTGCGCCGCGAGATTAACACCGAGGTTTTTATAATCAACAAAGCCGCCGTTTCACCGCAAGAATTGAATTTGCTTCAAGCGGCGGCGGTGCTGACCTTACGCTCGAGTGAAATGCTCCGACCGGTTAAATCCTTACCACAAGTCCCCGTACAAATATTAAAGCTTAATAACAGCAAGCAAAACGGGACAATAAATCCGTCGGAAGCGGGCAAATTTGTCGTTATCGAGCCGCCCGAGCTTCCGTGGTGCAACGTAATTGCAAATTCTCGTTTCGGCACCTTGTTATCGGACAGGTCGTTGGGGTTCACATGGGCGTTGAACAGTCGCGAAAACAAGCTGACCCCCTGGGTAAACGACCTTCGTTCGGATAATCGCGGCGAGTTACTTGTTATGAAATTTGATGAATCTAAAACAACAAAAGCCTCCGCGCCAAAGCTGTACGACTTGATTGACGGCTCAAGAGCGGTATTCGCGCCTAATGCCGCCGATTATTACGGGATAGCAAAGGAAATTGAGGTAAGCACCTCCGTTCGCGTTTTTGAAAGGGGAATGGGTAAACGGGTAGTTTTAGAGCTTACCAACACCTCAAAAACTGCGAAACAGGTAGAGGTGGCTTATTACACCGAGCCGGTTTTGGGCGTAAATCCTCAATCGGCGAGTACGAGACTTCTTAAGCCCGAAATAAACGGCAATACCCTTATAATACGCAACCCGTCAAACAATTCGTTGAGCGGAGCGATGACCGTATCGAGCGACAAAAAGGCGCGCTTTTTAACAAAAAAAACGGCGTTTTGGTCGGGCAACTGGGGCGAGACGTTTAAGCCTTGGGACGAGTCGGGCGGTTCGGTCATAGGCGCGGTAATAGTTCGCATTGACCTTCCGCCGCGGCGAACCGAAAAAATCAAGTTTATATTGTCGTTTACGCAAAATGTTGACGACCCGTTGACTATGGAAAAGGCGTTAAAACGGAGGAAAAGCACCGTTCAGCTTCCGACTAAGGAGATAACCACGGGGAACGACGATTTGGACGTTTTATACAAGCATTGGCTACCGTGGCAGGTTATAGGATGCAGAATGTGGGCGAGGACGGGCTTCTATCAAAATTCCGGCGCGTACGGGTTCCGCGACCAGCTACAGGATTGTCTCGCGGCAATGCTTATTAAACCGGATATTGCGAAGAGACAGATTATCCGTTGTTGCGTCGCGCAATTCCCCGAGGGCGATGTCCTTCATTGGTGGCACGATTTGAAAACGACGCGCAAAGGGGTGCGAACGCGCTATTCCGACGATTTATTGTGGTTGCCATATGTTCTCTCGGAGTATATTTCCTCAACTAAAGATAAGCAAATTTTAGCAATCAAAACGCGCTATTCCGTTGCTCCCGTTTTACAAAAAAACGAACACGAAATATATAGCGAGGTCGGTTATTCGGACGCTCTCGAAAACGTGTATCAACACGCTAAGCGCGCCATGGAAAAAGGCTACAACAAAGGAGGCCGCGACGGACGAGGCTTATTGCTGATAGGCGGGGGCGACTGGTGCGACGGTTATAATAAGGTCGGCGCGGAGGGGCGCGGCGAAAGCGTTTGGCTGAGTATGTTTTACGCACTGACCGCTAAGAAATTCACAAAGGTAGCAATGCTCGCGGGAGATGTCGGTTATGCGTCCGAATTGGAAAGTCGCGCCGCAAAGTTGATTAAAGCGATAGATGAAACATCGTGGAACGGCGAGCATTATCTGAGAGCGTTTTATGATAACGGCACGGCAATGGGCGGGAGCGAATCGGCTCAATGCAGAATTGATTTACTGCCGCAGGCGTTTTGCGTATTAGCGGGAATGCCCGACGCAAATCGCGCTTCGACGGCGATAAACAGCGCGCTTCGCGAGCTTTATGATTCCGAGAACGGTATAATCAAGCTTTTCACCCCCCCGTTTGACAGAGATAATCCCGCCGACCCCGACCCGGGATATGTAATGAGTTACCCCGCCGGTGTTAGGGAAAACGGGGGGCAGTACACCCATGCCGCGGTGTGGTTCGCTTTAGCCTGTCACCGATTAGGCATGGAAGACAAGGCGGCTGAATTGCTCAATGCGATTTCCCCCGTGAACCGCTCTAAGGAATACAAAACAGAGCCGTATTATCTCGCCGCCGATATTTATACAAACCCGAAAACTTACGGCAGAGGCGGCTGGTCAATTTATACAGGTGCGGCGGGTTGGTTTTATAAAGTGTTAAACGAAATATATGGAAATACAAAGGATTGACTAAGTTTTTCTCAACAAATATTACCACAACTGATACTTTATTAAAAAAAGCACGGACTTCATTACTATAAGCTGTAATGAAGTCCGCTTTCATATTCGAGCTACCGAGGAGATTCGAACTCCTGACCTGTTGATTACGAATCAACTGCTCTACCAACTGAGCCACGGTAGCAAATTTTAAAGCTAATGCTTTGAAATACACAATATACTGACCGTTATTGACAGTATCTGTCCAAATATACCACTTGCAAACTTTTAAAAAGTGTGATATAATGTCGTTGTGTAAAAAGTATTTTACTATTATACAATAAAAAATTCAGTTTGTCAATAGGGGCTGATTTAAATAATTATAAGAAAAAAAGTTTTACAAATCGCGTTAATTGTTCTTTGCTCATTAATTGCGTTGATAACGGTGTTCATGATTATCGCGGCGATAATGTTCTCCGGGGGGAACGGGTCGCCGGCGACCGAGCTTTTCGGGCGTAATCTTTATCTCGTTAAGGGAAATTCGTTCGATTTAATTCGAACGCCGAGCATTGTTGTGGGCGAGCGGGTTGCTCCCGACGCATTAAGCGCGGGCGATATTGTTATTTTTACCGACGACGACAATAGGAAATTAATCGGTAAAATCGTTGAAATCGTTGAAATAACGGCCGACGGCGAGGGTGTGCCAAAACAATCCGACGATAACGATAACGCGGAAGAAAACGCAAATAATACAAATAATGCAAACGAAAACGACGATGACAAGAGTACAACCGAAGAGGATAATGTACCCGCGAGGGTTTTTGTCATAAACGACGAAACGGGCGAGGATTATGGCGTTAATGAACAAAATGTAATTTCAAAGGCTGTTCGGGCGAGTCGATTTTTCGGGATTGTTATTAATTTTGCCTCATCTCCGCACGGACTCCTTATAATTGTTATTATTCCCTGTGTCGGCATAATATTATCCGAGGTTTTAAAGCCGGTCATAAGGAAAATAAAATACTCAAAGGAAGTATCGACCGTAAAGAAACAGGATGAGGTTCCGACATTTATCCCGGAGGTCGAGGATTCCGTTGAGTTTAATTCCGAAAGGTCGGGCAAGTCCGCCGCGGCTTTAAAGGCGTATAAACAAATGTTAAAAACCACCGAAACGGGTGAAATAAACGAATCACCGGAGTTGTTCACAAAACCCGAGGAAATAATCGAAAAACCAAAGCAACAAGAGAAAAAGAAGCCGCTTTCGAGCGCAAAGCTTGCGGAAGCTATTGCCGCGGTAAATCTTAAGCATGAAGAATCGTTACAGGATTTGAACGCCGCCGAAAAAGCGCGCCGAATAAGCAAGGCTATGGCAGAGACTAAAATCAATACGCAGGAAGAGAATAAAGCTTAAAAAGCTTTACAGAGCCTTTTGCGGCTCGGAAAGGAACGGTTATACTTAATGTCAACAACAAGGAAGGCTTTAAAAAGAAAAATAGCAATATTACTTTCGTTAGTATTACTTTGTGCGGTATTTATGGTTCCATCCTATGCGGGAAACCACAACGACGAAATAGCGAGACTTCAACAAGAAGCGGACAGAATCGCAAGAGAAAATAGCGCGAGAGCCGCACAAATTGCCGAGCTGCAAGGAGACATAGCGCGAGAGGATTCCTTTATAAAAGAGGTTAATAAGCAAATTGAACAAATAGGGGCGCAGGTTGACGCCTACATAGAGCTTATTGACGCCAAGCAACAAGCAATTAACGGCATAATAGGCGATATTGAACAAAAAGGCAGAGAGATTTATGAAGCCGAGCATAATATAACCCGCAAGGAAAACGAAATTGAACGTCTCGACGAAGAGAATAACCGCAATATCGAGGTATTCGGAAGTACCGTGGCGCAAATGTACATGAACTCGGGGGGCGACGCAATAAGCCTTCTTACCGGGTCTACGAGCTTTTATGACATTCTTGTTCGCGCCGAAATGATAAGAACAATAGGCGAAAAAAATAACGAGCTTATGGAAGACCTTCTTGCTAAAATCGAGCAACAGGAAGAGGAAATTGCCGAACTTCAAAAGGATATAGAGGATATTCAAAACGAGAGACGTATATTCGAGGAACAACAACGGAATTTTGAAGCCGAAAAGGAAAAGCTCGAGGAAGAACGGGCGGTTGTAACGGAGGAAATAAACAAACAATATAAAACGCTGCGCGAGTTGACGGCGGGGAGAGACGATATACGGTTTAATGTGCGTAATTTGGAGGGGCAAATTAGCGACGCCGCCGCCGAATTAAGCGAAATCGACAAACGAATCGCCGAATTGGAGGAATTGAACAGGCGGATTGAAGAAGAGCTTCGATACGACCATTCGCAAAACCCCGACCGCCCGTCATTCTCGGGACAAGGGTTTATATGGCCGTTAAGCGACAGCTACAGAATGATAACCTGTGCCTTCGGTTGTTCGGCGTCCAACCCGTGCGGTTATTGCTCCTACGGGTGGAGAGGCTCGTCGCACACCGGCGTTGACGTCGGTAACTCGGGAATAGGCGGCGCAAGTGTTTTCGCAATGCGCTCGGGAACGGTAACCTTTGCCGGTTGGAAGGGGTGTTGTCACACCGGTTATGGCGTAACGGTAATAATCGACCACGGCGACGGGGTTTCGACGCTTTACGCTCATATGCAGGCGGGGTCGCTCGCGGTCAGCGCAAATCAATTTGTCGAACAAGGACAGGTTGTCGGTAGGGTCGGTTCAACCGGACATTCTACCGGTAACCACCTGCACTTTGAGGTCAGGGTAAACGGTACCGCGACAAATCCTATGGGGTATCTGTGATTTTTTATGAGGCGTTGAAGGAGTATATCATAAATATGATTACAAGGTTTGATAAAAAAAGCTTTACACATTTAATAACCGCCGTATTAATTTGCGCGCTTTTGTCGGTCGTTTCGGTAAAAAGCGCGGTTGTAACGGCGGGGAGCGTTGACGATAATAATAAACGCATTGCCGAGCTTCAAAGGGAAGCCGAGGAAATAAGAGAACAAAATAACCAAAGAGAGCGCGAAATATCGCTCTTGCGCGACGACGTAGAGCAACAGGAAAAGTTGATGAGCGCGGTCGATACACAAATCAACGAAATAAACGCGCAAATAAATGCTTATAATAACCTTATTAACGCCAAACAAACCGCCGTTGATGAAACCCTCGTAATAATCACACAAAAAGAACACGAAATACTCAATGCCGAAAATCGTATATCACAAAGAAAAAACGAAATTGAGCGACTCGATATCGAAAATAACGAGAATATTGCTAAATTCGGTCAAATCGCGGCGCAAATGTATATGAATTCGGGGAGCGATGTGTTCAGTCTGTTGACGGGGTCGACGACCTTTTATGATATTTTAGTCCGCGCCGAAATGATTAGAAATATCGGCGAGAACAATACCGCTTTTACCGAAGAGCTTCTCGAAGCAATTGAGCGACAAGAAGAAGAAATCGTTAAGCTCGAGGCAGATGTTGCGGATACGGAAAAGGAAAAGCGGGTTTTTGAGGGGCAAAAAAGGGCATTAGAAGAAGAAATGTCTGAGCTCGAAAAAGAGAAAACAATCGTTTCCGAGGAGGTTAATCGGCAATACGACGCGCTTTTTGCGTTGACGGCGGAGCGCGATGAGCTTCAGGAAAGCGTAGTTGGGTTAAAAGCACAGGTTGCGGCAAATCAACAAGAATTTGACGGAATTATGCGCGATATTGCCGAACTCGAAGCACAGAACAGAGCTATCGAAGCGGCAATACGCAACAATCAAAACTCAAACCCGGACAGAGAGGTGTTCTCTGCGTCGGGGTTTATTTGGCCGGTTGAGCGGCGATTCCCGATAACCGGCGGGTTCGGTTGGGACGCATGGCGCAACGGGGTACACACCGGCGTCGATTTCGGCACCTTCGGAATCGGCGGAACGGGTATTTTCGCCGTACAATCGGGAACGGTAATTACCGCGACCGACGGCGGCGGGTGGAACGGCGGTTACGGCAATTACGTTGTGGTTGACCACGGCGGCGGAATTTCCACCCTCTACGCGCATATGCGAAACGGTATATCGGTAAGCTCGGGACAGTTCGTGACCCAAGGGCAGACCCTCGGGATAGTCGGAACCACCGGTTGGTCAACGGGAGACCATCTGCACTTTGAAGTAAGGGTCAACGGTACCGCCGTTAATCCCGCCGGATATTTAAACTGAAGGCGTGGAGGTATAATGAGAATACTAACCCTTATTGAGAATACACGTGATAATAAAAAGCTTTACGCCGAACACGGGTTATCGTTTTACATTGAGCTTAACGATAAAAAAATACTTGTGGATTCGGGGGCGAGCGATAAATTCATAAAAAACGCCGCTATGATGCGCGCTGATTTAGCGGCATTGGACGCGGCGGTTATTTCCCATAATCATTACGACCATACGGGCGGGCTTGAGGGACTTTTTAAGCTTTGCCCAAATATAAAGGTATTTGCAATAAAAGACGTCGCGGGGAATTATTATCGTAAAATCGGGCCTTTTAACATTGTAATTTGTTGGAACAAACATTTTTTAAACCGACACAGGGATAACTTCGTTCTTTTTACACAGTTTCAAGAGGTGTGCGAGGGTTTTTATGTTATGGGATGCGAGGTTTTTAACGAAGACAATATGTTAAGAGACAAAAGGCTTTTAAAAAAGGAAAGAAACAGATACACACCCGACGATTTTAAGCATGAGATTTTTGCGGTCGCTTTTCCGCACGATGAGCGAGAGAAGGGCTGTGTGGTTATTTCGAGCTGTTCCCATTCGGGCATAGTCAATATTTTGGAAACGGTTAGGCTCACCTGGCCCGACGCGCCGATTATCGGCGTCATAGGCGGCTTTCACCTTCAAAATGTCCCCGGTGTGAACGAGACGTTCATAAAACACACGGCTAATGAGCTTTCCCGATTGTCGAGCGGGTGCGTTTACACCTGTCACTGTACGGGGATAAAAGCATATGAACGGCTTAAGGCTCATATGGGCGACCAGCTCCAAACCTTAAAAACGGGGGAGGAATTGACATTTTGATATTCTTCGGAGGTTGCCTTAACAAGCTCTTAAGTGCCGATAAAATAAAAAATATAAAAAAATCTACAAAAATTTACTTTTTTTACTTGCAAATTTTGTAATAATTGTGTATACTTGTAAAGTGTGGTGGAGAAAGCCGCATAAATAAGAAAAAAAGAAGTTGAAAAGTAATTGGTTTAAGAAAGGAATTTTTATAAAATGAAATCACCTTTATCAAAAGAGGAGCTTAGAAGGCGAATCATAGGAACTTTGGAGTTTGACTTCAGAATTTCACCCGAAGAGGCAGATAACCACCAAATCTACAAGGCTTTGTCAAAAACGGTGGCAAATTATTTGAAGGAAAAGCGTCAAAAATTTGTCAGGAAGTGTAATTCCGAAGGTCAGAAACAGGTTTATTACTTATCCATTGAATTTTTAATGGGTCGTTCGTTAAAGAATAATCTGTTTAATCTCGGTATGGACGAAATAGCGGAGGAAATAATTAAAGAGGTTTTCGACGTAAAGCTTTCGTCACTTTATGAACAGGAGCCGGACGCGGGACTCGGCAACGGCGGCTTAGGGCGGCTTGCGGCTTGTTACATGGACGCCGCGGCAACCTGTGAATACTTGGCGACCGGGTATTCAATTTTATATGAATACGGAATTTTTAAACAGGAAATAGACGAGTTCGGTTGGCAAAAAGAGCGAAAAGACGAGTGGCTTCCGAGCGGCGAGGTTTGGTTACAGCCGCGTAAAGACCAAAAGGTAGAGGTTCGTTTTAAAGGACATTTACAGGAAATATGGGACGACGGGTTTCATGTAATTCGCCACGTTGATTACGAAAGCGTATATGCCGTTCCCTTTGATATGTATGTCTCGGGATATGACAGCGGCGGCGTTTCAAAGCTTCGCTTATGGCATTCGGAAAGTATGCACTTTGACCCCTTGAACATCAATCATGATGATAAAATCGCCCGCACAATCTCAAAGGTCTTATACCCGGGAGACAGCACCGAGGACGGCAAAGAGCTTAGACTAATGCAACAGTATTTTATGTGTACTGCGTCGATTAACGATATAATCATGCGGCATCTCCGAACCTTCGGGACGTTCGATAATCTTCACGAAAAGGTAGCGATTCAAATTAACGACACGCATCCCGCGTTGGCGATTCCCGAGCTTATGCGCGTTTTGTTGGACGACTGCGGCTATGGTTGGGCAAAATCGTGGCATATAGTAAGGACGGTATTCTCGTATACAAATCACACCGTACTTGAAGAGGCGTTGGAAACCTGGGACAGAGTTTTGTTCCAGAGGGTTTTACCGCGAATATTCGCTATTATATGCGAAATAAACCATCGTTATTGCATGGGGCTGAACAATCGGTTGGACGATAATTCAAAGGTCGAAAGAATGTCTATTGTCACCGAAAGTAAAATTAAAATGGCGAATCTGTGCGTTGACGCCGCTCATTCGATTAACGGCGTATCTAAGCTGCACTCGGATATTATAAAGGATTCCGTTTTCAAAGACCAACACGATGATACACCTATGAAATTTAAAAATGTTACAAACGGAATAGCCTACCGAAGATGGCTTTTACAATCGAACCCCGAATTGACAAAGCTTATTGAAAGTAAAATCGGAGATAAATTTAAAAAAGACGGCGCGGAGTTATCGAAATTCTCTTTGTTTGAAAAAGACAAAGCCGTTCTTGAAAAATTAGCGAAGATAAAACGCAAGAATAAATCCGTTTTGGCTAAGTATATCCACGACACAATGGGCGTCGATGTCAACTTAGACAGCATTTTCGATGTTCAGGCGAAGCGTCTGCACGAGTATAAGCGGCAACAGCTTTTGGCTATGCACATTATAGCAGAATATCAAACGCTTTTAAATAACCCGGATGCAGATTTTACGCCCAAAACTTATATTTTCGCGGCAAAGGCGGCACCCGAATATTTTATAGCAAAACAGATTATAAAGCTTATATGGAATCTTGGTGAGGAAATACGCAAGAATAAGAAAATTAGCGAAAAGCTACAGGTTGTTTTCCTTCGGGATTACAGAGTTTCTCTTTCTGAAATATTAATGCCGGCGAGCGAGGTGTCCGAGCAAATATCGTTGGCGGGTACGGAGGCGTCCGGAACCGGGAATATGAAGCTCATGTTAAACGGCGCGCTCACCTTAGGGACATACGACGGCGCGAATATTGAGATTCATTCACAGGTGGGGAACGATAATATATTCATATTCGGCATGAACGCACAAGAAGCCGCGATTTTAAAAAGCAATAATTATATGCCCGAAAATTATTATCGGGATAATCCCGTTATTAAAAATGTAATGGACAGAATTCGAAGCGGCTTTAACGGGGCGTCGTTTATCGAATTGGCTGAAGAATTACAAAAGAAAGACAGATTTATGTGTTTTGCCGATTTCGATTCCTACCGTGCGGCACAAGCGAGGGTGAGCGAAATGTACAAGGATTCGCTCGAATGGAACAGAATGTCGCTTTTCAATATAGCGGGTGCCGGCTTCTTCTCCGCCGACAGAGCCATTAAAGAATATAACGATACAATTTGGACTTTACAATGATTGTTTACAAAAAGGCAACCTCCAAAAAAAGGGGCGGGCGCAAACGCCTCCCCTTTTTTGGTTAAGGAACTGTACTGTTCCTAAGGAATATATGTCCGACAATACACGGATTTCACAGAGCTTTTAAAGCTCGGAAAGGAATGGTTATAATTATGACGCACCCGCCTATTTACGATTGTTTCGATGAACATTATAAGACGCCGTTCGGCGCGCTCAAACAATTTTCGCCTTGTCAATTTACGTTGAAATTTCCGCGAATGTATGAGGTCGCCGACCCTTTTTTGGTTGTATTCCGACCGGGGTATAAGGAAAAGTTTATTGCCTTAGAGGTATCGGACGATTCCGATACGTTGTATATAACATACACCTGTGAATACTCGCCACAGGACGTAGGCTTGCATCATTATTATTTTGTCACACAACAGCACGGACACCGTACCTTTATCAAACGTCGCGGCGCGAACGAAGGCGGGTATGACGGGACGGAGTTGTTTCAGCTTACCGTATATGACCCCGAGCTGACGACCCCGGATTGGCTCAAGGGCGGGGTAATGTATCAGATTTTTCCCGACCGATTTGCCAAATTGGGCGGAATTGACGCGCCTCTTGTCTCGCCCGTTCCGATTGGGCGAAAGGTTCACTCGAGCTGGAACGCTATGCCGGTTTGGGAACCGGACGAAAAGGGAATGGTTAATAACGACGACTATTTCGGGGGAAACCTCAAAGGAATAGAAGAACAACTCCCGTATCTTCACTCATTAGGCGTGACGGCGATTTATCTCAACCCGATTTTTGAATCACACGAGAATCATCGTTATTGTACGGCAAATTATGAGAGAATAGACAATATGCTCGGCAGCGAGGCGGATTTTGTAAGTCTTTGCAAAAGCGCGAAAAGCTTAGGGATAGGAATAATACTCGACGGCGTATTCAGTCATACCGGAGCGGACAGCATTTATTTTAATAAATTCGGCAGATACGGTGCGCACACCGGCGCGTATAATGACCCGGAAAGTCCTTACCGCGACTGGTACAGTTGGATGGAATACCCTCATGTATATGAATCGTGGTGGGGAATGACGACCCTTCCTAATGTCAACGAGAATAACCCCGCATATACAGAATATATATGCGGCGAAGGCGGAATTTTACAAAAGTGGATTGATTTGGGGGCGTCGGGTTGGCGGCTCGATGTGGCAGATGAATTGCCCGATGATTTTATTGATAACCTGCATAAAGCGGTTAAGGCAAAGGGGAAGGATAAGGTTATATACGGCGAGGTGTGGGAGGACGCAACAACTAAGGAAAGCTACGGAATACGAAGACGGTATCTCATAGGCGGTCAATTAGATAGCGTTATGAACTATCCTTTTAAAGATGCAATTTTAAACTATATAAAGTACCACGACCGCGACGGCGCGGGAGACCGTTTTAAAGACGACGTTATGACAATTCTCGAGCATTATCCTAAGCCGTCTGTTGACATTTTGATGAACTTTATATCGACCCACGATATAGAGCGGGCAATTACGCGCTTAGCGGGTATGGAGGTCAACGGGCATGACCGCCGGTGGCAGGCGGAACACGGGTTAAACGAGCCGGAATATGTATACGGAATCGCGCTTTTAAAATGCGCTATGGTTTTACAATTCTTTTTGCCCGGAATCCCCTGTATATACTACGGCGACGAAGCGGGACAGGAGGGGTATCGCGACCCGTTTAACCGTCGAACATACCCTTGGGGAATGGAAAATATGGCATTGGTGGAGTTTGTATCGGAATTGTCAAAAATCCGCAAATCCTGTAAAGCCTTTGAAAAGGGTTCGCTTCTGATAATAAAAGCGGAAGCGCGGTACTGTGTTATTTCGAGGATTGACCGCGAAATCGGCGAGGTTGTTACAATATACCTGAATCGTTATCGCCGCTCGGCGAAGTTTAAGATAATTCCCCCTACCGAAAACATTATATCGTTTGAAATAATAAGGTCGGTTGAAACAAAAAGGGAAAGAAACTTAGGTTATTTACAAATCCCGCCTTATGACTTTGCGGCGATTAAGTACAAAATTGAACCAAATGAAGCTTAATATCGTCTTAGCCCACCCACAAATCCCCCAAAACACGGGGAACGTCGCCCGCACCTGTGCGGCTACGGGGGGTTCTCTCCACCTCATTAAGCCTATGGGATTTGAATTAGACGACGCTAAAATGAAACGGGCGGGGTTGGATTATTGGGGAAAATTGAGCGTAACCGTTTACGAAGGCTTTGACGACTTTTTTGAAAAAACCTTCGACAATGACGGCGAATACTGGTTTTATGAAACGAGGTCTCCAACGAATTACAGCGATGTTGAATATAAAAACAACGCTTATCTCATTTTTGGGAGAGAGGACAAGGGCTTACCCGAGGAGCTTTTGCAAAAATATCGCGACCGTTGTCTGAAAATACCAATGCGAGCGGGCTTGAGAAGCCTTAATATGTCGAACAGCGTGGCGGTAGGGGTATATGAAGTTTTACGACAGTGGGGGTTTCCGCAATTGACGGGCTGAAGTGAACAATCCAAAAAGACGACCTTTAAGCAGTTTCGATACTGCCTAAAGGTCGTCTTTTAATGTTGATTATTAATTCTCAATCTCTACATCGCGGTTAACCCCTTGTTCCGCGCCAAAAAAATGTTCAAATTCTTCATCGCTCACCGCGCTGTCAAAATCGTCAAAGTCAATAAGTCTTCCGAGTCTTCTCTTTCTTATCAGCATAATTGCTAAAGTAAGCCCCCCTACAACGGCTAAACCGATAAGAACTATTAATCCAAATTTTTGCATAGTTAAACTCCTTAAATTGTTATTTTTATTAATTATACAATACTCTGTAATTTATTTCAAGCGTTTTTTAATAAAACTTTTCAAATATTCCCCGTTATGTTCATTATAACCGAAATCGCCGCCACACAAGCGGTATCGACCCTTAAAATCCTTTTTCCTAATGTCGCGGGGGTGACTCTGTGTTTTTCTGCGAATTTAATCTCGTCTTCGGTAAAACCGCCTTCGCTTCCGATAAATACATTAATTGTATTGAATTTGTTTGAGATTGCGTCATTAATTCCGACGCCGCCACATTCATAGAATATTATGTTCAAGGCTTGCTTGTTTAATACGTCGATTGCTTGAGCGAACGGGAGAATTTCTCCGACCGACGGGATTTTTCCGCGCCCACATTGTTTCGCCGCTTCATAGGCTATTTTATTCCAACGCTTGAGCTTAACCGCCGCGCTTTTTGAATCGGGGCGGGAAACACATCTCGAGGATATAATCGGAACAACCTCCGACGCACCTAATTCCACCGCCTTTTGAACGATAAAATCCATTTTATCGGATTTGGGCAGACATTGAAAAAGCCGCAAATAAACGCTCGCTTCGGCATTATTCTGTATAGCTTTTATCAAACCGAACTTGTCATTATCTATATATTCGCAAAGATAATCGGTACAGCTTCCGTCACAGATAATGACCTTTTCGCCTCGTTTTATACGCAAGACTTTTTTAGCGTGATTCATGTCGTCGGTATTTAACGTCAAGTGAACGGGCGATAAGCCTACCGATTCTTTTTCTACAAAAAACCGCGGATATCTCCATCGCTCTGTCATATCAACTGTCAACTGTTCGTCAATTGAATCCATATTCATCACTGTCCTTAAACAATTCTGCGGCTAATTGTTTTAATTCGATATTATCGTTTAATTCGGGGTCATCTTTTATAATGAGCTTTGCTAAGGCTTGTGTTTCGGATAGAATTTCGCCGTCTGCCGCTAAATCGCTCGCTCTCAGGAGCGGCAAGCCGTGTTGTTTTTGACCGAAGAAGTCGCCCGGCCCGCGCAATTCTAAGTCTTTTCCCGCGATTTCGAACCCGTTACAGGTTGATGACATTGTGTCGACTCGCGCCTTTGTGTATGCAGAATCGCTGTCCGTTATTAAGATGCAATAAGACTGTTCCTTTCCTCGTCCTACCCGTCCTCTGAGCTGATGCAGTTGTGATAAACCGAACTGTTCCGCGTTTTCAATCAACATGACGGTTGCGTTAGGAACATCTACCCCCACCTCAATTACGGTGGTCGAAACGAGAACTTTTATTGTACCCGATTTAAACCCGTCCATAATCGGGTCTTTCTCGGATTGTTTCATTTTTCCGTGAAGTAACCCCGTAGGAATTTCTTTAAACCACGTTTCGCGCAATTGGTTATATTGTTTAACCGCGCTTTTTTTGAGGTTTTCAGAGTCGGTATCTGAAATATCCGAATCTACTAACGGACAAACTATATACGCCTGTCTCCCGGCGGTTACTTCTTTTATTATAAATTTGTAAAGTCTTTCTCTGTATGTTGAATCAACGCCGTAGGTCTTAATCGGTTGCCGTCCCTTCGGCATTTCGTCAAGCAAGGATATATCCAAATCGCCGTATATAATCAACCCGAGGGTACGCGGAATGGGCGTCGCCGACATAACAAGAGTGTGCGGATTGCGCCCCTTTGAAATGAGTTCAGACCGCTGTCCCACACCAAACCTGTGTTGCTCGTCGGTTATAACGAGTCCGAGCTCGTTAAACTCAACCCCTTTTTGAATAAGCGCGTGCGTTCCGACAACGACGGCGGCATCGCCCGATTTTATTTCGGCAAGACAGGATTTCTTTTCGGCGGCGGAAAGCCCCCCCGTAACAAGTGCCGTTTTAATCCCGAACGGCGACAAAAACTCCGTAAGCGTCTTGTGGTGTTGGTTCGCTAAAATCTCGGTGGGAACCATTAATGCGGTTTGAAACCCGTTTAGATGTGTGAAACGGGCTAATGCCGCCGCCACCATTGTTTTCCCGCTTCCTACATCACCTTGTAAAAGGCGGTTCATAGGTATCGGCTTTTTCATATCCGCAACACAGTCTTCTACGGCGCGTAATTGCGCGCCCGTCGGGGTAAACGGCAAATTCTTGTAGAAATCGCTTATATCGTACCCCTCTGCCTGTACCCCGGTAAGCTTTCGGTTGCGCGAACGCAACATAGCCAGCCCTAACTGTAAAGAAAGAAGTTCTTTAAACGCGAGACTTCGCTTTGCTCTTTTGTTTTCCTCCTGTGACGCGGAAAAATGAATCTTTACCGTCGCTTCGTCTACGCTCATGAGATTGTATTCGTCACGGATTTTTTGCGGCAAATCGTGTGCGAAAAGCCCGGCGGGGTATGGCGGCTTCTCCAACCCCAATAGCTTCATCGCCGTTTTTACGTTTGCGGAAATAATCGCATGAGTAAGCCCGGCGGTCAAGCGATACTTAGGGGTGAGCTTATCGAGACTGTCGGGGAAAATATAAATAGGATTAATAATCTCGGGCGGAAATCTGCCGGTAGAAATACGACCGTAAAAAATATACTCGTGTCCGACCGTTAAACGGGAATAGATGTATTCACAATTAAAAAAGGTACAGGTGAACGTACCCGACTCGTCCTCTAATTGCAATTTGAATATTGATGTATGACCAAAAATAGGCGCGAGTCGTTTTGATACAACGGCTTTAACCACACAATACTCGCCCCTGTGCAATTCTCCCGCTTCGGCAATAGAAATCGAGGTCGAAAAATCAATATATCTTCGGGGATAATGCTTCAAAAGCTCCCCAACTGTTTCAATACCCAATCTTTTATAATGGGTTGCGCGTTTACTTGAAACGCCCGCTAATACTTCAATTGAATCGTTTAAATTAATACTCATTAACTCTCCACAGATATAATGTAATAATATACGGGCTGTCCCCCGTTTACCAAAACGACCTCGACATCTGAAGAGATTTTCGCCTTAACCTGACGAAACGCCTCCTCTGCCGCGGCTTCCGAAATGTCGGAGCCGTACATAACGGTTACAAATGAAGAATCGCTTTTTATCATGCGTTTTGTAATTTTTATAAGCGCGCGCGTTACATCTTTTTCGATATAGGTTAGTTTCCCGTTTTCGAGGGCTAAAATATCGCCCTTCTTTATTTTCTTCTCCTCAAAATCGGAATCGCGAACGGCAAAGGTTATTGTCCCCGTTGAAACGCGGTCTAACGCCAATGTCATCTGAATCGAGTTTTCGCGTACATCTTTATCGGGATTAAAACTGAGTAATGCCGTTATTCCTTGTGGAATTGTCCTCGATTGAAGCACGACAACATTCCTGTCGCTGATAAGATTTTGCGCTTGCTCCGCCGCCAAAATGATGTTTTTATTGTTTGGAAGCACAAAGACGTTTCGCGCGGGTGTCGCCAAAATAGCCTCCATTATGTTTTCTGTCGACGGGTTAAAGGTCTGTCCGCCTTTTACCACGTGATTAACCCCTAAATCGTAAAACAACGCTTCTAATCCCTCACCCGCCGCGACCGCAACAAAGCCGAACTCCTCTTCGGGTTCTTGAACGGTTAATTTGACCGGCGCGTCGCTGTTGCGTATTATTTGAGTTTTTAAAAGCTCTTCCTTATGCTGTTCACGCATATTTTCGATTTTTATATTCGTGAGCGAGCCGAATTTTATCCCGTCCTCAAGTGCCTTACCCGGATTATCGGTATGAACATGAACCTTAATTATTTCATCGTCGTCGACGACCACAACGCTGTCCCCTATTGATTCAAGAAATGCGCGTAATGCCGCCGCGTCAAACGAGTCGGGCGACTTGTATACTATAAACTCGGTACAATAGCCAAATGTAATTTCCTCACCGCTGACAGAGCTTGCGACGCTTACGGCGGCGGGTTGCCCGTTTTTGGATGTTGAATCGGTTAAAGCAATTATGCCTTTTCCGGCAACAACAGAGTACATTCCCTCAATAATGTAGAGATATCCCTTCCCCCCCGAGTCAACAACGCCCGCTTTCTTCAAAACCGGTAATAATTCGGGGGTATTGTCGAGAGTTTTTGCCGCTTGTGCGGTCAGCGTTTTAAACACCTCGGAAAAATCCCCGCCCGATTTTGCTGTTTTCATCGCCGCCTCTGCCGCTTCGCGCGCAACGGTCAAGATTGTCCCCTCGGTTGGCTTCATTACCGATTTGTATGCCGCCTGAACCCCTTTTTCCAAGGACGTGCAAAACTCTTCGGGGGTACAGTCCGCCTTACCCGCCAACCCTTTTGAAAGTCCGCGGAAAAGCAAGGACAATATAACGCCCGAGTTGCCCCTCGCACCTCGCAACATAGCCGACGCGGTTTTTTCGGCTACAAAGCCTATTTCTGCCGAATCGTCAATAAGCGCGAGTTCGTTGAGCGTGCTTTTCATAGTGGCGGACATATTCGCGCCGGTGTCGCCGTCCGGTACGGGAAAGACGTTGAGCTCATCAACCTCCTCCCTATGGTTAATCATATTGTTTGTACCCGATATAACCGCGTCTCTAAGTGTTTTTCCGTACAAAATGTTCCTCCCGTGCCCGCGTTGCTCTGTCGGCACTTCTTTTTTATGACTTGATTCCGTCAACGTATATATTAACTCTCTCTACCGGGAAATCAATTTCGTCTTCAACCGCAAATTTTATCTTATGTTGAATACTTTTAACAACCGATGCGACATTAATCCCGTACATAACAGTTATATGCAGTTCGATATACAATTTATCATTAATTATTTTAAACGAAACGCCTTTATCTATTTGTGTTTTTTTTGGTAAAAAAGGAAGGCTTTCTAAAAGATTTTGTTTCGCGCCGTCCGCATTCATGTCAACTACGCCGAAACAGCTTATTATCGTTCTTCCTATAAGCTCTGAAAAAAATTGTTTTGTTACGACTATATTTCCTAAATGTGTGCGTTTAGTGACCATAAAATACCCCTTTCCGACTTTAGCTCAATACTGTTTTTACATTTTTTGCCTTATATTTAAACGGTTGATTCATTCTTTCCAAAGCGTTTTCGGCTAACTCGTCCGTCGGGAAAACGCCGAATACCGCACTCCCGCTCCCCGTCATTGATGCCGAGCCTGCCCCTAAATTGAGCATCTCTTCACAAATTCGCTCAATTCGTTCGTCGTTGTACAGCCGTTGGAATATATTGGCTGTTGCTGTTGCTTTTGTTATAGTTCCCTTTCGTCCGTAACGCGATTCTCTCTTTGCAAAAAGCTCATACGCGCTTTTTGTGTCACAGTAAAAATCGGGTTGTACTATAACATAAAATTGCGCGGGCAAATCCGGTAAAGGTGTTATTATATCGCCGATTCCCCGACATTCCGCCCTACCCCCGACAATGCAAAAAGGAACGTCCGCGCCGAGTCGCGCCCCGAGCTTGCACAATTCGTCGATACTATACCGCTTAAAATCAATTTTCGAGTCCGAGTCGCACATTTCGTTTAACCCCTTGAGTACGGTCGCGCCGTCGGTACTGCTCCCGCCTAACCCCGCCATGAGCGGGATTCGCTTTTTAATGTTTATATCTACGCCAAATTTAAGACCGGCGGTTTGTAAAAAAAGCTTTGCGGTGCTGTAGGCTATATTGCGTTCATCTGTCGGTATTCGCGGGTTATCGCAATTGACGCGAATTTCGTCATGGTTTCGGTTAATCTCAATCGCGACCGTATCTGAAAGGTCAATTTCTTGCATTTCGCTTACGATATTGTGATAGCCGTCATCTCGCCTTTCCGTAATATCGAGGGACAAATTTAATTTTGCATTAGCATAAAAGGTCAAAACGGTTCACCTTTTTATTTCGAGCGGCGTAGAGTCAATAGTAGGCAATGGCGTCGAAAAATCAAAGAAATTGTTGCCGACGCTGTAATCGAGCCAATCTATTGCCAATATATCGTTCAGCGAAAGCACAACCCCGCTCTCAACCATGACCGTTCCGAAGTTGTCTGTGATTTTTCCTTCGAAAATTTTATCGCTTGTATTAATAAGCTCATAGAGGTAATCGGTTAAATCCGCGGTTCCCTCCTCGACATTATTGTTAAGTCTGATAACCTGAACATGACCGGTCTCCATTTCGCCGACGGTTGTCAGCGGGATAAAATAATCGTTTTGAATAAAACGAACCTGTTCCGTGAGGTATGAGTCCATGTTAAAGTAAAAACCCGTTATATAATTTTCGGGAGCCAATTCGGGAAGATTCCCCGAAAAAGCGACCACCTTCACCCCGATAAGTTCACAATACCGTATTCCGTAATCCGAGTTTGTATAGAGCATTATAACATCAATCCCTTTGCCGACCAAATAGTCAATTGCCGCCCTTATTTCGTCGTCATTTTCGGACGAAACATAGTTGACGTGGGTGTTAAAATGTGACATCTGAACTTCTTTTGCACCTTGAATATAAGCGTTAATGACCCCCGCGCAGTTAAACATTCTGTTATCCGCGACTATTCCGAGGTCTTCCGACTCCGAGTTGTATGCCGCGGCGAGTCCGCAAACATTTGCCGGCTGATACAACAACGGTAAGAAATTTGTCATATTCATCCGCGTCGACGAATCGCCGAAGCTTATAAAATGAATATCGTGATTATCCGAAGCCGCCCTTTCTATAACATGAGAAAAGGTGTGGCTCCCCGATACGATTATAGTAACGCCTTTATCTATTAAAAGGTCTACCGCTTCCATAAAATTCTGAACTAATACACCCTCTATATAATATGTTTCAACACCGAGATTTCGCTCGAGCTGACCCCGCGCGCTTTCAATAATAAGATTGTGGGGAGAGTTTTCCACAAACCCTCTGTAAATAAAGCCGACCTTATGCTCAATCGGAGTTTCTTCGATTTCGGCGGTTTCTTCCGTTTCCTCCGGGTCGTTCGGGTCTTTCGGAGTGCTTTTACAAGCCGAAAAAAGAACGGTCATCATCAAAAGCGATAATACCAAAAGGAACGGTATCCCCTTTTTAACGTGGATTTTCATACAACTCATATAATATTCCCCCATTTTTAATTATACACGCGATTAGTATAGCACAAATATTCGTTGTTGTCAATGATTTTATTTATAATAAGAAAAAAACAAAAAAATTAAAATTTTTTATTTTTTGTATTGACATTTGTTTTAATATGTATTATAATATTTTGAGTAACTGAAAGGACGGTTTCTGCTGTCCGATTTGCGGGTGTAGTTCAATGGTAGAATCCCAGCCTTCCAAGCTGGTCGTGAGGGTTCGATCCCCTTCACCCGCTCTTCAAAAAAGAGAACCGCTGTAAAAGCGGTTTTTTCTTTTGCCTGTAAAGAAAGCCTCTTGACAAATCCGCAAAAATCTAATATAATAGATACAGGCGGTGAAAAAACATGGTTTTTAGTTCGGAAAAAACGAGAGAGATTCTTGAAAATCAAGTTCCGATGGATACAGAAACAATCGAAAAAGTAAAAACGTCGTTAGCGGAAAAAGGCGTTGTTATGGCTCAAACAAAAGAACTTGATAAGTTTTTAGAAGAATACGGAAATGAAGCTACGACTTTTTCGGACGGAACAATTGTATTGCACACAAAAGTTTCAGCTTCAGGATTTTATGAGGAACTAATCCATTACGGGCAGTTAAAAAGCGGTCGTGTTGTTTTCGGCAATGATGAAAACAGATTATTAATGGAAATAGAAGCACAAGAACGCCTTATAAAGC
>WRHO01000002.1 GCA_009783205.1 Oscillospiraceae bacterium | reverse complement strand
CACCTTGCTATATGGTTAAGTTTATCCAAAAATGCCCACTTTTTGTACATTCTCACTAAAATATCCACAGAAATTTCTACCAATTTGTGCATTGACAAATTAAACTCACCGTGGTATCATTAAAGCAGTTAATTATAGTAAACATACGTATACCCGCGCGCATATACTATACAAACAAAACAATTTTTAGGAGGAATTATTTATGAAAAAGCTACTATCACTACTGCTCACAGCAACAATGCTGTGCGCGCTCACACTGCCCGTACTCGCGACCACACCCGCCGACAATGCTCAAACGCGCAACGCCGACATCTTCGATTTTATTGACATTCTTGAGGACTGCGTAGGCATGATTGAGTTAACGCCTGTCGAGGTATACGACCATAACAAGAACGGTGTCGTTGATATCTTTGACGGGATAATTGTGTTGGAGGGGATTATTGGATTGGGGGATTGTGTGACAATGCCGAGGGATACGCAAGAAGTGCCGCCGGAGACAACTGTACCGGTTGAGGGTACCGAGCCGCCGGAATCTGCGACTTTACCCGAAACGGAAGACCCAACCGACTGTCACGATTGCCTTGAATCACTATCCGCAGAGTTAAAACAACAGATAAAGAAAACCTATTATCCCGAAAACCCCAACGCCGTAATAATCCAACACTGTTTCGGAATTTATGACGGTAGCGTTGCATTTTGGCTTGGTAATGGGTGGTATTCCGATGAGGAGTGGAGCGAAACGGTTGCCGGATATACATTTGAATATCGCGACGGACAACAAATATTGATTTGGAATAATGGCGTTTTACGTTATCTCGACAGTGCCTATGATATAGGGTTGCTTACAAAAGAAGACGTAGCGGAGCTTTACCGCAACTGGATATCTTGCAGAGGGTATGACAATATGCCGGTTATGACTACAACGAGCGCGCCGGAGACAACAATGCCGCCGGAAACAACAACCCCACCGGAAACTACTACCAGACCGGTCTTAGAGGGAGAAATTGATTATAATTTACTCGGTTATTATTATGTACACGGGTTTCCGAATAATGGGAGCGATATCACATTACATTTTATACGGAGTTACGATGACTTGACTGCGGTTATAAGCGAATTAAATTCTTATCATTATGGCAATGTTGATGGATTTATTCATGTTAATTATAGAATTGAAGAATTGTCAAAGACATATAACACAGATTATTTTGCGACTAAATCAATCATTGTTTGGCAATATAGCGGTGTTGCGGACGGTGCAATTCACACAATTGATTCTGTATTGATTGATGAGAATAAATTGATTGTAAATTCTACGATTAAACGATATTCTGCAGAGCCGTGCTGGAATTTATCTTTCATGGAGTTAATTGAAGTTGATAATAACGATATTCAAGGAGTAACGGAGTTAGTTTCGAATCATGTAGGGTTTTATGATTTCCCTTGCTTGCGTTGCGGAGGAATGATAGTAGATAATCCTTCAAGAAAATGCCCTAATCCTAACTGTGTAGGATATTGGTAAAAATGACTAAAACAGAAGATAAAATTCTATATTTCTTGCTATTTTGCATATACGCTGTTGCCGAAAAGCACAATAAAACAAGTGCATATGTGTATGATTTATTCAGCAAAGACGTATTCATGGTTTTCGGACGAAACCGACAACTACGGAGTAGCCCGTGAGGGCGGCACTGCTTTAGCGGTGCGTGTTGTTTCGGAATTGAAACACGGCACTTTGATATAAGAGAACCTCTAAAGTATAACAGTTCCGAAAAGCGGTACAGTTTAACCAAACTGTACCGCTTTTCATTTTGTATATTATTCCTCAATGGTCTCGTCAACGCCCGTTACATCGTCTGCCCGTTCTTCAATCGCTTCGGTCTCCTCCGTTTCGTCAACGGTGTTATCGTCTTCAAGCTCATCGTCAACGTCATCAACCTCTTCGACTGCACCTCCGTCTTCATCAATTTCTGCCGGCGGAGGCGGCTCGAGTAAAGCCTTCATAGAAATGCTCACGCGTTTATTGTCGAGGTTAATCTCGGTAATTTGGGCTTCGACCTCTTGTCCGATTTGAAGTCTTTCGTTGACGCTCTTAATCCTGTCGTTACAAATTTGTGAAATGTGAATCAAACCGTCAATCCCGGGAACAATGCGAGCAAACGCACCAAATGCGGTAATATTAACAACGGTTGCTTTTACGTTCATACCAACGCTGTATTCATTATCGAATATAATCCATGGGTTTTCGTTCGGGTCTTTTGCGATGAGCGAAACCCGTCTTTTATCGGGGTCAAAACTCTTAACGGTAACCTCGAGCTTATCCCCTATTGAGACAACCTCTCTCGGGTGTCTGACCCTCGCCCAGGTTAATTCGGAAAGATGAACCATTCCGTCAACGCCGCCGAGGTCTACAAAAACGCCGTAACTCTCCATTGATTTAATCTCGCCGACAAATCTCTTTCCGACCTCAATTTCTGACCAAAACTTCTCCCGCGCCGCGTCATTTTCGAGACGATTAGCGGCTCTTATTGAACCGACGAGACGTTTACGTTGTTCGTTTATCTCTATAACCTTAAACTTTACGGTCTTTTTAAGAAGCGTCTCTAAGTTTCCGCTTTTAGGAACGCCGCTTTGTGAGGCGGGTACAAATATCCTCGACCCCTCAAAAATAATAATCACACCGCTGTTCACTACCGAATCAACAACCCCTTCGAGAACCTCGCTCTCGTTATAAGCGGCGGAAAGCTTCTCGTAGCCAAGCTCGGAATCCACCCTCTTTTTGGAAAGGTGTACAAATCCCTCTGCGTCGTTCACCTTAGTAACTATACACTCGATTTCATCGCCGAGCTTTATTTCCGCGTCACCGATTTCGTCTGCGGGTATGTACCCGGACTGTTTAACGCCTAAATCAACAACAATTTCATTGTTGTTGATGCTCATGACATACGCTTTAACCCTTTTCCCTGTATATATTTTTTGGAAGGTTTTATCAACCTCCGCCATAAAGTCTATTTCGCCGTCGGTAAGATTTTCGCCGGGAACACCTATCTCGAGTTCACCCGCGTTTTTGATTTCCATGCTCATAATAATTATGAACCTCCTTGATTATTTCCGCCGGAACGCTCGCCCCCGCGGTAATTCCTATTTTACACGCTCCGCGTGTTGAAAACTTTTCGAGAGTCGAATCGTACACATTTTCTATAAAAACGGTATTTGCACAATTCTCCTTGCATATTTCATAAAGCTTAACCGAATTACTGCTGTGTTTGCTGCCTATAACGACCATCAACCCGTAGGGAGCCTTCGCAATATCCTTTGATAATTCCCTCGCCCGTTCCTGCCTCTCGACAGTCGCATTACATATTGTATCAAATATTTTTAAGTTTGTACAGTGTTTTTTTATAATTTTTATACAATCTCGCCATTTGTACTCATTAAAGGTCGTCTGGGCGACAAAAATTAGTGCATTTTGACGAATATTTTTGTTAATATTCAACAAAAGATTCAATTCCTCGTCGGAATTAACAATATAATATTCAGATTTTATATGTCCGATAATTCCTTTTACCTCGGGGTGCGATTTATCGCCGGCAATTATAACGACGGAATCGGGTGATACCGCCGTTTCGACAATTTCGTGGATTTTTTTGACAAAGGGACAGGTTGCGTCATAAAAAACCCTGTCCTTTAATTTATCATAAACGTCCTTACCTACGCCGTGACTTCGTATTACAAAAACGGCGTTTTCGTCCGCCTCGGAAATATCGTTCACGGCGAACACGTTTTTGCTCTCGAGAATTGAAATAGCGTCGTCGTTATGGACTAATCTTCCGATTGTATAGGCTTTTCCGTGTTTTTCCGCGGTGCTTAAGGCTAAGGACATTGCCCGCCTTACCCCCGAACAAAAGCCCGCGTTTTTTGCGACCGTTACGCTCGAATATGTTTCATTTTCACAATCGTTGTTTAAAGTCATTGTACCCAAATTCCTTAATCATTTCTATCTCGTTATTTTCGTGAAGGACGGCTATACTCGGCAACGGTACGCCGTTAAAGGTGTTGTTTTTAACCATTGTATAAATCGCCATATCGGTAAACACAAGCCTTTCCCCCGCTTTAAGCGGCGAATCGAACGAATAATCGCCGATAATGTCTCCCGCGAGACAGGTGTTTGAGCCTATACGGAAGCGATAACCGCCTTTTTCATTTGTACCGATAATGCTCGGCGTATACGGCATTTCTAAAACGTCGGGCATATGACAGGCGGCAGAAGCGTCAACAATAGCTATAGACATATCATTGTAAAGCGTATCGAGAACCTCTGTAACGAGAAATCCGGCATTAAGCGCGATTGCTTCGCCCGGCTCGAGATAGACCCTCAACCCCAAATCGGTAATCCGCTTGATACACCTCTCGAGCAACGGGATATTATAATCCTCGCGGGTTATATGATGTCCTCCGCCAAAATTGACCCATTTAAACTCGTTTAAACGAGAACCGAATTTATCAAGCACAATATTAAGCGTTTTTTCAAGAGTGTCGGAGTTTTGTTCACACATTGTATGAAAATGCACACCCGTTATCCCCGTCAAATCCGCGCCTTCCCATAATTTGCTCGTTATACCGAAGCGCGAGCCTTTGCAACAGGGGTTGTACAGCTCGGTTTGAATCTCGGAATATTCCGGGTTGATTCGTATTCCCGCAGAAATGTCGCCGGGCATTTTATCCTTAAACCGCTCCCACTGGCTGAGCGAATTAAAGACAATATGACTGCATATTCGCGTCAGTTTTGCAAAATCGCCGTCTTTATATGCGGGGGAAAAAACATGAACCTCGCCTCCCATCTCCTCGCGCCCCAAGCGCGCCTCATATAAACCGCTCGCCGCCGTCCCCGAGATGTATTCGCCTATTAACGGATACAATTCGTACATGGAAAAAGCCTTCTGCGCCAAAAGAATGTTACAGTCGGTTGCCCGCTCTACCCCCCGCAAAATCTCTAAATTTTTAATAAGCCGCGCTTTGTCGATTACATAACACGGCGTCTTCACCTTATAAATCCAATCCATAAAAATTATTCCTTGCTTTTAGAAGCCGTATTCATAGACAAATCGTTTAGATTTGTCTATGAATACGGTTTCTTAATTGCGGCAACCGCCTTAACCGCCAACTCGTCACAGCGTTCGTTTTCGGGGTGTCCCGCGTGTCCTTTTATCCAGTCGAACTCGACATTGTGCGTTTCGCATAAATCGAGAAGTCTCTCCCATAAATCGGGGTTTAACGCCGGCTTTTTATCGCTCTTAATCCAATTGTTACGTCTCCACGATTTTGCCCACCCCTTGGTAATACCGTCTACGACATAGCGCGAATCGGTGCGAGCTATAACCTTACAGGGGTATTTGAGCCGCGATAATGCCTCTATCACCCCCGTAAGCTCCATTCGGTTGTTGGTTGTATGGGGTTCACCCCCGCATATTTCCGACTCCCTCCCGTCACAGCGGAGAATGGCTCCCCAACCGCCGGGGCCGGGATTTCCCGAACACGCGCCGTCCGAATAAATATATACCGTCTTCAATTGCTCACCTCTCAATGTTGTTCTTCTAAAAATTTATTTAATCTATATACTATACACTAAATTCATATTTTTGTAAAGGGGACTTCTAAAATTGAGTTTCCCTAAGGAGTTGACTTTTTAGAAAAATATGTTAAAATAATATTTTATAATTCTTTTTATATATTTTTTATATTTTTTGATTTGAAAGGAATGGTCATAAAAGTGAAGAAAAACACAGTTGTTGCAATAGACGGGCCGGTTGGCTCGGGGAAAAGCACTATTTCGAGAAAAGCCGCGGAAAAGCTCGGCTTTATCTATGTAGATACGGGGGCGTTGTACCGCGCATTAGGGGTATTTTTTGAAGAAAAGAGAATAGACTTTAACACAAATGTAAAAGTCGATATAAGGTTTATTGATAAAGAACAGCGTGTTTTCGTCGACGATACAGACTATACGGATAAAATACGAACGCCAAAAGCGTCCATGCTTGCGTCCGCCGTCTCCGCAAAGCCGGAGGTACGCGAATTTTTGTTGGAGCTTCAGAGGTCTTTCGCGAAAAACAACTCTGTGATTATGGACGGGCGGGACATAGGAACCGTTGTGCTTCCCGACGCAGATATAAAAATCTTTCTCACCGCCGACGCAAAAGAACGCGCAAAACGCAGGTACGACGAACTTATTCTCAAGGGGACGAGCGTCGAGTTCGACGATGTGTTAAAGGATTTAGAAAAGCGCGACTACGACGACTCGCACAGGGAACACGCGCCGCTAAAAAAAGCGGACGACGCAATTGTCGCCGATACGACGGGTAACACCTTTAACGAGTCCGTCGCATTAGTCTTGAAAATAATTGAAGACAGGCTATGATGAGTACGGGTAATAGACCTCCACGGAAACTAACCGCGAGAGGGTTTGAGAGCAAATTTTTCGTCAGACAAGGCGAAAATTTTGCGAATATCCGCTGATATTTAAGAAATTTTCAACGCAGTATGGCGATAAATTTATCGAGAAGGCGCCGTGCGTTAGTTTCCGTGGAGGTCTAAACCATATGAACAGTATAGGCAATTTTTTCTACAAAATTCTGCGTTATACGGTACAACTTTTTTTCTCGCTCAAATACCGAATGAAAATATACAACAAGGACAGAATCCCCAAAAAGCTCAAGGGGGGGTATATTGTCGCCTGTAACCATCAAAGCTACACCGACCCGCCCGCGATTGCCGCCGTTATAAAGGGGCGATTTTCGTTTATGGCGAAGGACGAGCTTTTTCGCGGAAATCCTTTTTTTTCGTTATTGATACGAATGTGCGGGGCGTTTCCCGTTGTGCGGGGGGCGGGTGACCGCTCGGTAATTGATAATTCGGTTGCGTTTTTAAAAAAGGGGAGAATACTTGTAATCTTCCCCGAGGGAACTCGCTCAAAAAACGGAACAATAGGCAGGGCAAAATCGGGGGTCGCGTTAATTGCTGCGACGGCAAATGTGCCGGTTCTTCCCGTCTGTATCATGTACGGCTTAAACGGCAATAAGCGGAATCTCGATTTTGCAATAGGGGATTTAATCGCACCCGAAGAAATTAATATATCACAAGAGGGCGAGGGCGACCGAAAGGAATTGCGGCGGGTTTCCGAGCGCATAATGAACAGTATAAAACAATTACAGGAACAAATATTACGCGATAGTTAAAAGAGAGCTTACGAGCGGATTCATTCCGCTCGTAAGCTTGACCGGATTTCAAAGGGCTTTTGCGGCTCGGAAAGGTATCATAAAAAATGAGCAATGTAACCTATAAATATATTCGCGAGAACAAAGATATTCAAACATATATTTCACACGCCGACGCCGCGCTCTCCACAATCGGCTACACCGAACATTCCGCGGCGCACGCCGAGGTGTCGGCAAGGACGGCGCATATAATTTTATCGAGCTTGAATTATCCGGAAAGGGTGTGCGAGTTGGCGCAAATTGCGGCGTATATGCACGATATAGGAAACGCGGTAAATCGGGTCGACCACGCGCAAAGCGGCGCGGTAATGGCGTTTCGTCTGCTCGACCGTATGAGTATGCCCGCAGAGGAAATAGCGTTGATTATATCGGCAATCGGGAACCACGATGAAAAAACTGCGCGCCCGGTTAATCCAATCGCTGCCGCCGTTATTTTAGCCGACAAGTCTGATGTCCGTCGGTCGAGGGTGCGCCCTCCGGTGAGGGAGGAGCTTAGAGGCGGCGGCGTCACCGATGACGTTCACGATAGGGTTAATTACGCCTGTGTTCGGTCGAATATTGATGTTTCGGAGGATTTGAGCGCGGTAGTGCTAAACCTCACAATAGATGAGGAAATAAGCTCGATTATGGAGTATTTCGAGATTTTTCTCGACAGAATGGTGCTTTGTCGAAAAGCGGCGGAGGCGTTGAAGATTCGGTTTGAGCTTATTATGAATAACTCTAAGGTGTTATAGAGAACATTTGAATTTTAAAAGGAGACACCATGTTCACACAAATAAACAGTATAGGGCTTTTCGGAATGAACGCCTTCCCGGTTGTCACCGAGATTAACGCCTCAAAAGGTTTATCCGAATTTACAATAGTCGGAATGGCGGACGCGTCGGTACAAGAAAGCAAACAACGTATTTTCAGCGCGTTGGCAAATTCGAATATAAAAATCGAAAATAAGTCAATGGTTATAAACCTAACGCCCGCTTCCATAAGAAAGGCGGGTTCTTCCTATGATTTGGCAATTTTAACGGCAATGCTTGCCGCGCAAGAGGACGTCGCCGTTAATTTGAACAAATCCGCCTTTTTCGGCGAGGTAAGTCTCGGCGGCGCGGTCAACCCCGTTACCGGTGCGTTGACTATGGCGATTGAAGCGAGAAAAAACAACATAGATACTCTTTTTCTCCCAAAAGAAAACGCCGCCGAAGCGAGCGTAGTTGCGGGTTTAGACGTATACGGCGTCGAAAACGTGAGTCAGCTTCATAATCATTTAACGGGCAAAATATCGCTCAAACCGTGCGATACCTATACCCCAAAGGAAGCGGCATATCAAAATTTAGCGGACTTCTCCGACGTAAAGGGACAGGAAAATGTCAAAAAAGCGTTGACAATAGCGGCGGCGGGATTTCACAATGTACTTATGGTGGGGACGCCGGGAACGGGTAAGTCAATGCTCGCGAAAAGACTTCCCTCGGTACTCCCCGCAATGACGTTTGCCGAAAGCATCGAGACGACGCAAATTCATTCGGTCGCGGGCATTTTAGACAAAAACTCCCCCCTTGTGGTGAACCGTCCTTTTCGCCCGGTGAGTCATACCGCGTCGGCGGCGGGGCTTTGCGGGGGGAGCGGGATTCCGCGCCCGGGCGAAATATCGCTCGCGCATAACGGCGTTTTGTTTTTAGATGAGCTTCCCGAGTTTGACAGAAGGACGCTCGAAACCCTGCGACAGCCGGTTGAAGACGGAGAAATGGTCATTACCCGCGCAACCGGGTCGGTCAGCTACCCCTGCAGATTTATGCTCGTCGCGGCAATGAACCCCTGCCCCTGCGGAAATTTCGGTCACCCCACAAAACAATGTGTATGCTCGCCCCTGTCCGTAACGCGATATCTCGGCAAAATAAGTCAACCGGTACTCGACAGAATCGACATTCAAACCGAAGTCAACCCCATAAGCTATAAAGAAATTTCCGATAACGAAAAAGGCGAAAACTCCGCAATAATTCGCGAAAAAGTAGAAAAAGCCCGATTAATTCAAATAAAGCGGTTTAACGCGGCAAATATGAATATACGTTACAATTCCGAGATTCCCCCGTCGATGCTCTCGGAAATATGCGTTATGGACGATTCGGCAAAAACGCTTATAAAGAATGTTTTCGATAAATTGGGAATGTCTGCGCGCGCATATGACAGAATTTTGAAGGTAGCGAGAACGGCGGCGGACTTAGACAATGTCGAATTAATCAGCAAAAAACATATTTCACAGGCGGTCAGCTATAGAAGCTTAGACCGAAAATATTGGGGGAAGGATAAATAAATAAATAACAAAAACGGCTCTCGGAACAGAGCCGTTTTTAGATGTTCATTAATATTCACCGCACATAATATGGGTTCGGTTTAAGCAGTATAATGATAAGGTCGATAATTATACCGACTCCGCAAAAGCCTAAAGTAAACAGCCATAAAATGCCCGTTCCTATCTTGCCCTCATAAAATCTGTGTACGCCCCAATAACCGAACAGAATACAAAGCACAAGAGCCACCCATTTGTTCTTCTCTTTGCCCATAAACATTCCGTTATTATTGTTATTTGTATTGGTGTTTACGTTGCTGTTAGCGTTGTTTATAACAACCTGCGGCGCGACGGGGGCGGCGTTCTGCCCCGAAATCGCCTCAACCTGTCTCCCGCATTTTGTGCAAAGAACAGCCTCCATATGTATCGACTGTCCGCAGAACTTACAAAACTTTGTAGGCTGCGGCGGCGCGGTATACATCTGTTGTTGCGGGGCGGGCTGTGTATAAGCCTGTTGCTGAGGTTGGGGTTGAGTTTGCGGCTGCGGTTGTTCGAAGGTCATCTCCTGTTGCACGGGTTGTTCCGGTATAAGCTCGGCGGTAGGGTCGGGGAATTCCGTTTGTAACGGGGTGTTATTATTTTCGTTCATTACAGATTTCTCTCCTTACTATATTAATTACTACATTATATAAAATGACAAACTATATCATACAACAATTTTTATTAAATGTCAAGAAAAATTATATATTTTTTTGCTTTTGGAAATAAATGTTTGACAACCGACAAATTATAGTGTATACTTGAATACATAATACCGTGAACAGAAAGGACAGGTAATTTTTTAATGAGTAAATTTTCTTTTTCCCACGAAGTTGAGCAGATGTGTACTGTAAAAAACCTGACGGGACACGGGCCCGCGCCGATTCCCGTTGAGGGCAAATGGGTAAACTCCTATCAAATCGGCGATATCAGCGGGCTGACTCACGGCGTAGGTTGGTGCGCCCCGCAACAGGGTGCCTGTAAACTGACGCTTAACGTCAAAAACGGCGTTATTGAAGAGTCGCTTGTTGAAACGCTCGGTTGCTCGGGAATGACACATTCGGCGGCAATGGCGGCGGAAATCCTCCCGGGGAAGACTATTCTCGAGGCACTGAACACCGATTTGGTATGTGACGCAATTAACGTAGCTATGCGCGAGCTTTTCCTGCAAATTTCCTACGGAAGAACACAGACGGCGTTTTCCGAGGGCGGTCTGCCCATTGGCGCGGGACTCGAGGACTTAGGTAAAGGTCTCCGTTCACAGGTCGGAACTATTTTCTCGACAAAAGAAAAAGGCGCGCGTTATATGGAAATGGCAGAAGGGTACATCACAAAGTTAGGTCTCGACAAAAACGGCGAAATCATAGGGTACGAATTTGTAAAGGTCGGAAAAATGCTCGAGGATATCCGACACGGGAAATCGCCCGATGAAGCTTTTAAAGCGAACATAGGCAAATACGGAAGATTAGAAGAAGCGGTCAAAACTATTGACCCGAGAGAGGAGTAATTTATTATGGAAAACAAGAAGCTTATGAGGGCTATGTCCAACAAAATGTTAATGGGTGTTTGCAGCGGTCTCGCGGTTTATACCGGTATGGACGTTACCGTTTGGCGCATTATCGCGGTTGTTGCGTCGTTTATTACCGGGGGCGCGGCGTTTATCGCTTACCTTATAATGGGTCTTATAATTCCGAAGGACGATGCAGAAGTCTGAATGGCGATTCTTAAGATTAACGAAAGGATTTTTTATACATGAGTAATATAAAATTTGAAGGGCAAAACAGAAGACAAGGAAAGATTGACCTGTGCCTCAAAGAGTACGGCTTTGCAGATTTAGAGGCGGCGCGCGATTTATGTCTTTCTAAGGGAATAAATGTTGATGAAATTGTCAGAGGCGCACAGCCTATAGCTTTCGAAAACGCCGTATGGGCATATACGCTCGGCACGGCAATCGCCGTTAAAAAGGGAATAAAAGAAGCCGCCGACGCGGCGGCGGCAATCGGTATAGGGCTACAGGCGTTTTGCATACCCGGCTCGGTTGCGGAAACCCGCGACGTCGGCTTAGGACACGGTAACCTCGGCGCAATGCTCCTTAAAGAAGAAAACAAGTGTTTCTGCTTTTTAGCGGGACACGAAAGCTTTGCGGCGGCAGAGGGCGCAATCGCAATCGCAAAAACCGCAAATAAAGTGCGAAAATCCCCGCTTCGCGTAATACTCAACGGCTTGGGTAAGGACGCGGCATATATCATCTCGAGAATCAACGGGTTTACGTATGTTCACACAGCTTATGATATCCCTAACGACGATTTAAAGGTCGTTAAGGAAATTGCGTTCTCGGACGGAGACAGAGGAAAGGTCAAGTGCTACGGCTGTAACGACGTTATAGAGGGCGTTGCTATTATGCGGAAGGAAGAGGTGGAGGTGTCTATAACCGGCAACTCTACCAACCCCACAAGGTTCCAACATCTTGTAGCCGGAACATACAAAAAATGGGCGGGTGAACACGGTAAAAAGTATTTCTCGGTTGCGTCGGGCGGCGGAACCGGACGTACCCTCCACCCC
The DNA here is from genome assembly GCA_009783205.1 of Oscillospiraceae bacterium. GTDB lineage: Bacteria > Bacillota > Clostridia > Oscillospirales > Ruminococcaceae > Ruminiclostridium_E. Next base: position 171,742 of record WRHO01000002.1, on the reverse strand, counting down.
GACAATATGGCGGCGGGCCCCGCTTCATACGGCATGACCGACTCAATGGGCAGAATGCACGGCGACGCGCAATTTGCGGGTAGCTCGAGCGTTCCCGCGCACGTTGAAATGATGGGGTTAATCGGAATGGGCAACAACCCGATGGTAGGCGCGACGGTCGCCTGTGCGGTTGCGGTCGGTTCGTTATAAGTAATGGCATAGTATCGTATCTAATTGAAGAAAGCCCGGGACAATACCTCGACGCGCATACAAAAGGGGGATTGTCTCGGGTTTCATTTTATAGGGATATGGCAATATTAAAAAGGCTGGTTATTATGCGTATTTTTATTTGTTTGGCTATAATTGTTACGGCTCAATTATTTTCGTCGTGCAACATGACAAATGAGCAATCAACAACACAATCGAACCAAATTATACAGCCGTCTGAAGATGAATGGCTCGGAGACATACCGGAAATAGTATTTACGGATAATTTAGAAATAAGACCCGTTCGCATATTAAGAACCGGCGGACTTTCTTCTATGGATATAAGATATCCTGAGATTGGCGAAAAAGCGGGCGATATTGATTTGGAATTAAGCGAATTAATATATAATGCGATAATAACCGACGCACAAATTAACGGGCGGGAGTATGATTTCTTTGAATTTCACCGTAACGGTTGGGTATGCACAAATATGTCGTACAGGGTGACTTATTTTAACAATAATCTGCTTTCGGTACATTATTTCGGCTGTCTTTACGGCGGCGGCGCGGGAAATCGCGGCTATGCGGCGATTCAAGGTGCGGTTACGATTGATTTAAACGCGAAAAAAGTTCTTTCGCTCGGAGATTTATTCACATATAACGAGTTATATGATATAATAGAAAATCAATTTATAAGCGAAAACAGTTACATTTTCATGTCTGACAGAAATCCCGATTTATTAAAAAACGAATGGCAAGAGTTATCGGAAACACAATGGAGTTTAGAATATATACATGACATAAAAAACGGGCTTTCTGATTCGTTGTCGAGCGGCAAATTACTTGATAACACAAGGTCTTTTTATATTACCGAAAACGGAATTGGTTTTATTGAGCTATATGAAATTATACAGCCGTACACCGTTATAATTGAAATAAATAAAAAGGAGTATTAAATTTGCAAAAGCTATATATTATTTACGCAATCATCTTTATTGTAAACACGTTAAATTCTTATAAAACCGAAAACAATGTAAATTATAATATTGACACATATGAAAAAAGCTACGTTCAATACCCCGTTTTAAGCGGATTAGAAAATCAAGATGAAATAAACGAGTTAATTTCAAATGAGGTTGATAATATAATCAATTATTATCGAACATATGACTTAAGCGGCGAGAATGGCGAGTATAGAAAAGAAAGAGTAATTTCATATAAAATAACGAATCGAGACGATGAAATGCTCGCCGTTTGCTTTAAAGGCTATGTTGTTCTTGTAGACGACAATGTCCCGAACCGCCCTCAAGCGATTTTTAACAGTTTTTCAATTGATTTGAAAACAGCCTCAATTATAGAGTTAAACAAAATAATAAATGTTGAAGACGATAGTTTTGTTGATTATTTTATCGAAAACGCAAATAAACAATTGAACACAAGGTTTCCGGGAGAAGATGTTACTATAAATCATGTTTTTTCAAATGAACAAATCAAAAACCTTTTGAAAAACGCAGATGTCCGAAGAGAAATTTCTGATAACTCCGAGAAATTCTATGCGGCAGATTCCTTGTCGTATATATCGGGGGAATATTTGGTAATACGTTTTAGTGTTCTTTACGTCCTCGGTCAAATTTGGGATTTTTATATCCCGCTTGATGAAACGGTACAATGGCAATATTAAAAAGGCAGGTTATTATGCGTATTTTTATTTGTTTGGCTATAATTGTTACGGCTCAATTATTTTCGTCGTGCAACATGAAAAATGAGCAATCAACAACACAATCGAACCAAATTATACAGCCGCACACCGTTATAATTGAAATAAATTATCATAAATTATAATGCCTAAACTTCATCTGAAAACAGACAACAAACAAGCCCGTCAACTTTCGACAGGCTTGTTTGATTTTTTATAAGTACACAACCGTTACAACCGCTTTAACATCTCCTTAGCCAACCTCATATAAGCGTCCGCCCCCTTTGATTCGGGGTCATAGTATAAAATCGGCTCACCGTGGCTCGGTGCTTCGGCAATCGCTATATTACGGGGAATCTCGGTATTGAATATTGCGTCGGCGGGGAGTTTTTTGCGAATTTCTCGCATAACGTCGCGGTTCAGCTTTAATCGTTTATCGGTCATGGTAAAAACAATCCCTAATATCTGTAAGGATTTGTTTACGCTCTTTTTAACGCGTTTAATTGTGGTGAAAAGCTCGCCGACCCCCTCAAAGCTGTACGGCTCACACTGCATAGGAACTATCATAGAGTCACAGGCGGCGAGCGCGTTTAACGCAAGAACGCCCAAAGACGGAAGCGTGTCGATTATGATTATATCATAATCGTCTTTTATTTGAAGGAGTGCTTTTCTTAACTGTAAAGTCTTCAACCCCTGCGGCGAGGGGAGTGTGGATTTATCGGTAAGCTTCAAAAGGCGTATTTCCGCCTCGGCGAGTTCCATATTTGCCGGCATAAGCGATACATTGCGGAATCGCGTTTCGATTACCGCCTCGCTCGGACGCGCCAACCCCATTATCACATCATATGATGTAAGCTTAAGCTTTTTCTTCTCCTCCGAGCGAATACCATAGCCGGTGGTGGTATTCCCCTGTGGGTCTAAATCGACAACAAGAACCTTTTTACCCGCCATACCTATTGCCGCCGAAAGGTTAATCGCCGTTGTGGTCTTAGCTACGCCGCCCTTTTGATTGGCGATTGTAATTATCTTGCCCATATATCATTCTCCCAAATTCAACAAATTATTACATTTACATACATTATAACATAAGTTTCGGGAAAATGCAAGGGTTTTATAAAAATGCTGTATAAATGCTATATATCCTTTCGTTTCATGCTTAGGGATATGCGTTTTTTGCCCTCGTCCACAGATAATACAACGACGTCGACGACATCGCCCGCCGTAACTATCTCGCTCGGGTGTTTAACAAATCTGTTGGCTAATTCGGATACGTGAACGAGTCCGTCCTGATGAACGCCTATATCTATGAACGCGCCAAAGTCGATTACGTTGCGAACCGTCCCGCGCATTTTCATGCCCGGCTTCAAGTCCTTCATATCCATGACGTCCGTGCGGAGCATCGTCGGGGGAAGCTCATCGCGCGGGTCGCGCCCCGGCTTGAGCAATTCGCTCACTATATCGGTGACGGTCGGAACGCCCACACCGCTGAACTCGGCGGCTTTTGATGTTGTTACGTTTTTAAGGCGTTCGTGTAAATCCTTAACATTGCCGTCCTTCACATCTTTTAGCGAGTACCCGCATATTTCCAAAAGCTTCTCGGTCGCCTTATATGACTCGGGGTGAACGCCGGTATTGTCGAGGACATTTTTGCTTTCGGGAATACGCAAAAACCCCGCACATTGTTCGAATGCCTTTGGCCCTATTTTTGGGATTTTCTTAACCTGTGAACGGGCGGTAAACCTTCCGTTCTCCTCGCGATATTTTACAACATTATCTGCGGTAGCTGCGGTCAGCCCCGAAACATACGAAAGCAAAGCCGCGCTTGCGGTATTAATATCTACGCCTACGGCATTAACACAATCCTCAACGACGTCGCCGAGCGTTGCGTCGAGGCGATTAACCGGCATATCGTGTTGATACTGTCCTACGCCTATGCTCTTAGGGTCAATTTTAACGAGTTCGGCGAGAGGGTCTTGAAGTCTTCGCGCAATTGACGCGGCACTCCGCAGAGATACGTCCAACTCGGGGAACTCCGCCGCCGCGAGCTTTGACGCCGAGTATACCGACGCCCCCGCCTCATTAACCATAATATATGAAACTCCCGCAAATTCATCAGAGCTTTTCAACATCTCGCTTACAAAAATCTCCGACTCCTTTGAGGCGGTTCCGTTGCCGATTGCTATAGCCGTTATCTTGTGCTTTTTAATCATACGGGTTAATGTTGCTTTTGCTTCGGCGGTTTTGTTGTGCGGCATTGTCGGGTAAATCACACCCGTTTCGAGAAGCTTTCCCGTTTCGTCTACGACGGCAATTTTACACCCCGTCCTGTATGCGGGGTCGAACCCCATTGTAACCATATTTTTGACCGGCGGCTGCATTAACGTAGGCTTCAAATTTGCCCCGAAAAGCTTAATCGCTTGTTCGGAAGCCGTATCGGTCAAGGTACTGCGCGCCTCCCGCTCCAATGACGGGAAAATGAGCCGCGAATATGAATCCTCTGCGGCGGTTGCCACAAAGTCGGTGAATATGCTGTTATGGCGAAGAAGCTTTTTCTTAATTGTTTTAAGCGCGGTGTCTGTCGGTATATCGACAGATACCTTAAGAAGCTTCTCCTTCTCGCCTCTGTTTATCGCCAAAATCCTGTGACTTTGAAGCTTAGGGAGGTTTTCGCGAAAATCATAATACAGCCGATAAACCGAATCCGTCGGCTCGCCGTCTTCACTATCCCCGCCGGATGCCGCCGTTGACACAAGCGACCCCTGTTCAAGCATAATCGTCCGCAACAACTCGCGAATTTCGGCATTGTCGGAGATTTCTTCGGCTATAATATCGTTCGCCCCCGCCAATGCGTCCTCCGCCGTATCGACCCCCTTTTCGGAGTCGATGTAATCTGCGGCTATTGTAAGTAAATCCCCCTCCTTGAGCTCCTGTGCATATATTAGCTCTGCGAGAGGTGTAAGCCCTTTTTCGCGCGCAATTGTCGCCCTTGTGCGACGTTTTTGCTTGTACGGGCGGTATATGTCCTCTAATTTTGCGAGCGTTTCCGCCGCGTCAATTGCCGCCGTAAGCTCGTCCGTAAGCTTCCCCTGTGAATCAATCGATGCGGTAATTTCCGCTTTTCTCGCGTCGAGATTGCGTAAATATTGAAGTCTTTCCGATAAATCGCGCAAAAGACCGTCGTCCATTGTTCCGTGAAGTTCTTTTCGATAACGCGCAATAAAAGGAATTGTGTTGCCCTCGTCTATGAGCTTAATGACATTTTCTACGTGAACCTGATTCCTCGAAAACTCGCTCGATAATTGTGTTATTGTTTTTTGAAGCTTTTCCAAAGTGTATAATCTCCTTATAATAATAGCGGTTTAAGTCACGAGCATTATCAATACCGCCGCGACAATCGCGCCGAAGCCCGCCGCCCCCGCAAAAATAAAGCCTATATGAACGCCGCCCCGTCGTCTTCGGGGAACGGCGGCGGAAATAAGCTCGTCCGCGCTTTTATTAAGCTGTTTAGTCGGGGTGTCCTTCATCTGCGGCTTAACAAAAAATATAGCCTTTTCGAAATACTCGCTGTCCGGATTAGATACCTCAACAATTAATTTATTAACACCCTTTACCATATCAAACCCCCCTCAAACAAAAAATTACTATTTGTATTATTGGAAAAATTTGACACCTTATTCTTAAAAAACACAACTTTTCTCTTTACCGAGTGTAAAATTTGTTGAAAACGTGTGGAAAACGTGGAAAACTTCTCTGTTTTTTAACAAAAACCCCGCTCGTTTTAAGAAAACTGTTGAAAACTTTGTGGAAAATGTTATAAACCGCATAGGTATCATACCCGCTTTAGTAAACGAAAACTTTTATGTGTTGAAAAACTTTTTTGCATATTTTCTGTGACCTTTAAATATACATAAGACAAGTATTATTAGAAACAGGAGCGTCTCTCAAAATGAAACAAATGAAAATCAAAAGGTCAGCTATCATATTGTCGGTCGTCGTTGCGGCGATTATCGTCTTCACCGCCTGTTCAGGGGTAGCGACGATAAACCCCGATAAGCTTAAAATTGATAAGGCGTATAAATTTGCCGCAAATATAACATACAATGATTTCGTCTTTGCCGCCGAGTTTGAACGCAAGGACGCCGACGCGTGGGAGGTTGTTTTAACCGAGCCGTTCGAGGTTGAGGGAATACAGCTTACCTATAACGGCGGGGAACTCACGGCGGTTGTTGACGGCTTGGACAATTCGCGGGCTTTACCCGATTCAAACGCGGCAACTCACATTATTAAGGCGTTCGAAAACGCAATAAACGGCGAGGGGCGCGAGGTCGTTGCATACGGGGAGGAAATACGCATATCCTCAAGAGCCGGCGGTTCGGCGTTCTCCTACGAGTTGACGTTTAACAAACAAACGCTCGAGCCTATATCAATATCTATACACGAACGCGGGTTAAAAGCGGATTTTTCAGAGGTACAGGTTTCGCGTATCGCACAGATTTTATTCGGGTGATTTATTTTTCGATTCATTTTCCTAATTGTTTGGCGATTTCGCTTTGCAAAGTCTCGCAAAAAACGGAAACGCTCATAACCTCCGACTCGCCGGTACTGCGGCTTCGGACGGCGACCTCGCCGCTTTCGACCTCATTATCGCCGATTACCGTCATATAAGGTGCCTTAGTCAATTGCGCCTCGCGAATCTTAAACCCAATTTTCTCGCTTCTTGTATCTATTTCTGCGCGAATACCGATTTTCGACAATTCACCGCGCACGTTTTCGCAAAAGTCATTATGCCTGTCTGCGATTGGCAATATCTTCACCTGTACCGGTGCGAGCCAAAGCGGAAACGCCCCCGCATATTTCTCAATCAAAAGCGCGAGGGTTCGCTCGTAACAGCCTATTGAGGAACGGTGAATTATTATCGGAAATTTCTTTTCGCCGTCCGAATCGACATATGTCATTCCGAAGCGTTCCGCAAGTTGAAAATCCACCTGAATCGTTATAAGCGTATCTTCCTTTCCGTAGACGTTTTTAATTTGTATATCTAATTTGGGGCCGTAAAACGCCGCTTCGCCGTCCGCCTCGGTATAGTTTATTTCGGTTTTGTCTAAAATAACGCGCATAAAGCTCTGTGTTTTTTCCCACTGTTCCGGGTCGCCGATGTATTTCTCCCGGTCGTTTTCGTCCCACTTTGAAAAACGAAAGCTTATATCGTTTTCGAGACCCAATATACGCAGAATATACCGCGCCAATTCGAGCGCGTCTGTAAATTCCTTCTCAACCTGTTCCGGAGTACAGACTATATGCCCCTCCGACAAGGTGAACTGTCGCAATCGTATTAACCCGTGCATTTCTCCGCTCGCCTCGTTGCGGAATAATGTCGCCGTTTCGTTATACCGTATAGGCAAATCGCGGTAGGATTTTGCGCGGTTAAGATACGACTGAAACTGAAAGGGACAGGTCATCGGCCGTAACGCAAAGACCTCCTTATCCTTTTCCTCATCACCCATTACAAACATTCCGTCTTTATAATGCTGCCAATGTCCCGAAATCTTATACAAATCCGATTTTGCGAACGACGGCGTTTTTGTCAACTGATACCCGCGCTTTTCCTCCTCGTCCTCGACAAACCTTTGTAAAATTTGTAAAACTCTCGCACCCTTCGGCAAAAGAATCGGCAACCCCTGTCCTATTAAATCGGAGGTCGTAAAAAGCTCTAACTCTCTTCCGAGTTTATTATGGTCGCGTTTCTTCGCTTCCTCGAGCGCGGTTAAATGCTCCTCTAATTGGGCGGACTTCGGAAACGCCGTTCCGTAAATCCTCTGTAACATTTTGTTCTTCTCGCTCCCCCGCCAATACGCGCCCGTCGCGCTCAAAAGCTTAATTGCCTTAACGTCCGAAACCCTCGCCAAATGCGGCCCCGCGCATAAATCGACGAATTCCCCCTGTTTATAAAACGTGGGGGTTTCTCCCTTTTGCTCTAATTCATCAATTAATTCGAGCTTGTACGGCTCGTCTTTAAACACACCTCTCGCCTCTTCAAAGCTTAGGGTATAGCTTTCTAAGTTTAATCCCTCTTTAACAATTTTTTTCATCTCGGCTTGAATACGTTCCAAATCCTCGCCGGTAAATGCATCAGCGGTGTCGAAATCATAATAAAACCCGTTTTCAATTGACGGGCCTATACCGAGCCTTGCTTCGGGGAACAACCTTTTTACCGCCTGTGCCAATATATGCGCGGCGGTATGTCGGAACGCATTTTTTCCTTCCGCTTCTTCGAACGGAATAAGCTTTGTTTCCCCGTCGTTAAATAATATCTTATACATAAGATGTTTATTTCTCCCCTTTCATTCACCTATAATCCCGGCGGCAATACGTAACGCCTTTTCAAAATCGCCGCGAAGTAATGACGCGGAAACGGCTTCTAAATCCCGCTTAATATGTCCGCTCCAATTCTTTTGCCCAAGCTCCTCTAAAACGGTATCCGCCATTCTTCTGTCGCTCGCGCTACAGGCGGTCATAATAAGAAGCATTTTTGTCCGCAAAAATGCAATGTCGTCGTCGGACGGTTGCGGGTCGGAGGCTTGACTGCCCTCCGGCTCCAATTCGGCAATGACCCGTCGAAGCTCGCTCAATAATGCGGGCGTTTCGTCAATCAACGCCTTTATATTATGGTTGCGCCCCTCGTGTTCCAATTTATAAGCGAGCGCGGAAACTAATTTCTCGTTTACTATAACCAATGCGTTTTTTATCCCGTGAACGCTCACTACGTATGACTGTATATCTTCTTCGTTTTCTTGATGTAATTTCGGGAGAAGCTCTTCTAATACCTCAACAATCCTTTTTGCGTCAGAAAGGAAGGCTTTTTTTATCCTTTCGGGAACCGTGCTGTGTCCGGGTGCATTATTCATTACCTCATCTCCTTTTACGTTTCTTTTTTCATTGCGCGCGGCGCGGATTACCTCGGGTGTTTGTTTATCCCGTATAAAGTTTTTCAACAATGCGTTTAATTCCCTCGCGTCGACCGGCTTTGAAATAAAGCCGTCAAACCCATTTGCCATGAACATATCCGACTGTCCCGCCACCGCATTTGCGGTAAGGGCAATTATTGCCCGATTATATCCCATATCGCGCAATATTTTTGTCGCCTCGACCCCGTTCATCTGCGGCATCATATGGTCCATAAATATTATATCATAGACGTTTCCTTTTTCTATTTTCTTAATAGCGTCTATTCCGCTCGAGACGGTCTCTGTCTTTAGTCCGTACGGAATGAGCATACCCTCGGCAACATATAAATTTGTATCTACGTCGTCGACAATAAGAACGCTTCCGTAGGGCATATATTCTCGCGTGAACTGAATCTTGCTCACCTGTGTATTACGCTGTGTATACGGCTCCTTCAGATTTCGCTCCACCCCCTTTCCGCAAAGCGAATCCCCAATACGCTCCTGCGGAAGGCGAACGGTAAACGTCGTCCCCGCGCCCACTTCGCTTTCCACCGTAATTTCACCTTCCATAAGATTAACGAGACGCTTTGTTATGCTCATACCCAACCCGGTTCCGTCGGAATACTTGCTTGCTTGGTTATTAAATCGGGTGTATTCATCAAAAAGGCGGTCGATTTGTTCCTTGTCCATTCCCTTGCCGGAATCGCTTACCTGAAGGACAAGGGTTGTAAACCCGTCGCCAAACCGCTCCTTATCTGCGGGTTCTGAAAAAACGAAAAACTTAACGAACCCCTCCTCGGTATACTTAAAGGCATTAGAAAGAAGATTATTTAATATCTGTTTAATGCGTATTTCGTCGCCTCGTAAGAATAACGGCGTTTTTTCATCAATATTAAGTATAAATTCAATAGAAACGCTTTCATATCTGTGACATATTAACTGTGCGGCGTCGTTAATAACGCTCGGGATTTCATATTTGTCTATACTAAGCTCGAGCTTACCCGCCTCTATTTTAGAAAAATCAAGTATGTCGTTGATAATATTAATAAGTAAATTGCTTGAATCGTAGATTAACCCAAAAGCCTCCTTCGCCTCTTGCGGAAGTGTATGGTTCAAAAGTTGAATCTCGGCTACGCCGAGAATAGCGTTCATCGGTGTGCGTATCTCGTGACTCACCGTTGCCAATAACCGCGACTTGGCATTATTGGCAATGGTCGCCTCCTCTGTCCTTTTTTGCTCGCGGAGGTCACGCTTATACGCCGCCATATGAAAAACGCCTTCATGTTCTATACGAATTAAGGTTATCTCACAAGGAATCGGTTTACCGTCGAGACTTTGGTGCATCCATTCAAACTTTTCATAGCCCGACTTAAAAGCGGCCTTGTGCTTTTCGAGTCTGAGCTTTACGGACGATGTTCCGCAAGGCTGATGCTCGGGCGAAAGCTCATCAAAACGCTTTAAATACAAGTCCATATCCGTTATATCGAACATTTTTAAGGCGGCTTTATTGCACAATATAAGCTCGAGCTCCTTATTCCAAAGGTTGGCGGAAATAGGCGCGGAATCAAACACAATGCTTATATAATCATCAATTAAAAGCGGTCTTTTATAGTCATTCATACCACAATTCTCCTATTTGTGAACAATTTAACTAAAACAATTATATCATGATTATATTCAAAAAACAAGTAATAAATTAGATTTTTTTGTAAGAGTTTTACAAGAGCGGAGTAAATTTTATGAGGACTGTTCCTAACACACCCGTCCGTCCGCCAACCTTATAATCTTCCCCGCCGAACGCGCCGCCTTTTCGTCGTGCGTAATTAAAACAATTGTGCGCCCCTGTCGGTTTAATTCCGAAATTGTATCCATGACCTTTTTCCCAGATTTTGAATCCAAGTTTCCACAAGGCTCGTCGGCTAAAATGAGGTCGGGCGCGGACGCGATTGCTCTCGCTATTGCGACGCGCTGTTGCTGACCGCCCGAAAGCTCCGCGGGCTTATGACGCCGCCGCTCGGACAAGCCCACAAGCTCGAGAGCCGCACAAGCCAAGCGTTGTCGTTCTCTTGAACCGTGTCGGACGTTCCTTCTGTATATAAGCGGTAACTCGACATTTTCCTGCGCGCTGAGCGTTGGTATAAGATTAAACCCTTGAAAAATAAACCCAATTTTTTCGTTTCTTATAAAGCTTAATGCGCGACTCGACAATCTCGAAACGTTTTGCCCGCATAAAAAATACTCGCCCGAGCTCGCCTTGTCTAAGCACCCTATTATATTCATTAAGGTGGTCTTTCCCGAACCCGATGTTCCGAGGATTGCCGCAAATTCCCCTTTATTAACGCCGATGTTCACGTTGTCTAACGCCTTTATTTTGTTCTCGCCCATGCGATAGGTCTTATTAAGTGAGCGTATTTTTATCATTAACGCTTCCTCCTTTTTTATCCTTTCCCATATCCTCATAATAACAACAGGGGGAGGATAAAGCGTTTGTAATCTGTGCGACTCCGGTAAGCGCGCAATACCCCTCTTTTTGATGAAGACATTTTTCGTTACAAATAATCATATTCATATTAGCTGTACTCCCGTTATAGTTTAGGCAATCTCCGAAAACCTTTAATCTAAAACTAATATTAGCTAAAAAAAAATAAATATACCCATAATATTTCCGCATATTTTTTCCATAATAATAAAGTGCTTTTAAAATTTCTTAGGTGTTGATATCAAATAACGAGGTGGTCGGTTTATGAAAAATATGATTTTTAAAATAGTTATAATCGCTGTAATATTAGCGGCGGGGTGGGTTGCGGTATTTAACATACCCGATGCGGTCGAAAGCTTTTTACCGGTCGTAAAGACGGTAACAATGGCTCGAACCGAATATAATCAGACCGCGTCGGGCGCGGGGCTAATCTCGCTCAACCCCAAGGACGGCGCGTGGCTTGTAACAATCGCGGTGGGTGAGAGCGATATACGCCGCGTTGAACCGGGACAGCCCGCCGATATCAAAGGCGCGGCGTTTGATGACGGGGTATATACTGCTACCGTTTTACAAATCGGCGAGATTGCGACGAATCAATCGGGGGAGTTTATTCAAGAAACGGTGGTTGAGGTTATCCTCAAAATCGACAACCCCGACGACGCGCTGAAACAAGGGTACACCGCCCGCGCCGACATTAAAACGGACGAAATGCAGACAATAAATATAATACCCTACTCGGCTATTTTACAAGACGATACGGGGGAATTTGTGTATGTACTTTCGGGGAATACGGCGACGCGAAGGGATATACTCACGGGGATAGAATTAGCGGACGGGGCGCAGGTTGTGTCGGGTTTATTCGATAACGACCGAATAATTGTCTCGCCCGGCTCGGTCAACGACAATGCCTTAGTAAGAAACGAAGCAATAACTTGAAAGTAGGAAAATTATAATAATGAGAAGTATCGGAAACATTTTTAGGGCAAAAACCCGCTCCGCGTTAACAATTTCTGCGATTGCCGTCGGCGTATTCGCGGTTGTGCTTATTTCGGCGGCGGGAACGGCGGGGCGGGAACAGGTTACGAAAACCCTCGAAACAATGGGGATTAACTCAATCCTTGTTCAACACGAGAACGCGCTCGCCCCGCCCTCCTTGAACCAAGACGACATAACCGCAATTACGCGAATTTCGGGGGTCGATAAAGCTATGCCGCTAATGGCGAGCATTAATAAAACTAAGCTTTTAAACGAAAATATAAACTGTTTCACATGGGGGGTGAACGCCAACGCGAGAGAAATTATTTCGCTCGAGGCGTTACACGGGCGACTTATTACCACCGAGGATACCGCCGCAAAAAAAATGGTCTGCGTTATAGATGAGGATATTGCCGTTTCGGGCTACGGTCGTTCTAATGTAATAGGAAAAAACGCCCGCATTTTGTTGGGCGGGGCGTATCATGATTTTGAAATTGTCGGTGTTGCAAAATCGGGAATAAGCTCGTTACAATCGGCGTTATCCGGAATTATCCCAAACTTTGTCTATGTTCCGATTTCCACAATGCAAATGCTCACCGGGAGAAACGCATATGATAAAATCGCCGTCTTGATAACCGACCCGTCAACCGTACAGGCTTCGGCAGATGTATCGGTCATAGATTCAATCAGCAGTACGATTAAGCAAAAAAGGGGTGCAAATTCGGGGCTTATTGTGTCTAATCTTTTACAACAAAAGAAAAATCTCGAAAGTATACTTTCAACAATTACCATAGTTTTATCGCTAATAGCGGGGATATCTCTTTTGGTGTCGGGATTAACGGTAATGACGACCATGTTAGTCAGCGTTAATGAACGAAAACGCGAGATAGGCATAAAAAAGTCAATAGGTGCTAAGGATATCGACATAGCGCGGGAGTTCATTATAGAAAGCGTCGTCATTTCGGCAATGGGGAGCGGGATAGGTGCCGCGCTCGGCTTGGGCGTAACCGCCGCGGGCTTTTTCATATTAGGGTTTGACTTCGCGCTTGACCCTACCCCGATATTATCGGCAATAGGCTTTGCGATTTGTTTAGGCGGCATATTCGGTGCCTACCCAGCAATCAAAGCCGCAAAATTAGCCCCCGTCGAAGCCCTCCGCCAATAACCCGCCACCCGTCAACCGGCAACTGTCAACTGTCAACTGTCAACTGTCGTCAACTGCCGTCAGGCACATACGCCCGTTGTGATACGGACATTTCCAATCGCCGACAATCGGTAAACGCACGGGGGCTTCGTTTTCGTCTAATTCATTGAACCATTCGCCGCCGCTTCGTTTGTCGATAATATAATTCTTGATATACTCCCAAAGTCCTTCGGCGCGGGTTAAATATTCCGGATTTCCGTACCTTTCATAAGCGTCCGAAAAAGCGTTCAACGCTTCTGCTTGTACCCACCAGGCGCGACGTTTATTTACAAAACCCGCGTTGTTTTCGTAAAACATCGCTCCGTTGCCGCCAAAAGCGGTTTCGTTGCTCTTTTCGACAAGTAGCCGACACATTTCGCGAACATTCATAATGAGTTCGTCGTCGAGCGTTTCCTCGGCAATGTCTGCGGCTAAGGAAATGACCCACGCGCCCTCTATATCGTGTCCGTATAAATGTATATCGCTTATTTGATTCATGTTTTTATCAAAAAACTCGGGGAGAATGTGGTTTTGTCTGTCGTAGATTTTATAAAAAACTAACTGCAGAAGATACTTTAGCCGCGCCGCGACGTCTCCGTTTTTGCTAACCCGGTAAAGCTCTGTATACGCCTCAATTAAATGCAGAACCGTTCCGGTTGTCTTTTCGGCTTTTAAATCCTTCCGCGACAAAAGCTCATTCTCCTGTGCGTTCCAATCGCGGTCGAACGACTCGGCATAACCTATTTTGTCCGCCATATTCGTTTCGATAAGCTCAAAAATACGCACTGCGTTATTTAGCGCGGTGTTGTCGCGGGAAATACCGTAATAGCTCGATACTGCATAAAGGAAAAAAGCGTTACAATAAGCGTGCTTCATAGGGTCGACGGGTACGCCCTTAACATTTACCGACCAAAAAACGCCGCCCGACTCGCGGTCGAGAAGGTTCTTTATTAAAAAATCGTAACAGTGTCGCGCCATATCTAAGTATTCGTTTTTTTTCAAAACACTGTAACAATTCGAATAAAACCACAAAATCCTCGAATGTAAAACGGCGTTTTTAAACCCACCCTTATCAACAATCAAATCGTGGTTTACCGAGCCGTAGAATCCCCCGTTTTCGACGTCGATAAGCGCGTCCCAAAAAGGAATAATATGCTCGGTCAGCTCTTTTCTTATTTCTTCTTTCATAATAAATATGACCATGCCTTTCCGACACCAACAAGGTGTAAATTAAACCTATCCCTTAAATATTCTGTTCATAACGAGACCGGTGGTCAATTTCGGATAAAAATATGTTGACTTTTGCGGCATTTTTCCGCCCGCTAACGATACATCACGTATTTCGCTTACCCTCGTCGAATTAAGAAGGAAGCAACAGTTTGCCTGTCCGTTGTCGACCGCTTGAATCGCGTCTTCGGCTAATTTCATATAAGTGAGATTTTTTTGCGCCGCCATATTTTCCTTATCAATTCCGAATACCCGCTCTAAAACGAGCGAATGTAATATACTTACGTCGAGATTGCGTAACGATTCGTGCGCGTCGGGAAGTATAGCCTTCATAACGCCTTTATCCTTCAAAACCATGAGCGTATACCCGCTTTTTTCGTACAAAACGAACCCGCTCTTTCCTTTGTCATATACGTCAGAAAGCCCCGAAAGAGCCGCATCCTTACCGAGTCCTTCGGTAATATCGAAGTATTCGCCGCTTTTGGTAATAACGCTCTGATAATCATAGGTGGACAAATCGCGCACAATTCTGTGCGTCGGAAATACGGTGAGTCCGGGGTTTTCCATGCTGACTAACATCATGGGTACAAATTCGACGGTGTTGTCGGGTTGATTTGCCTTATCGCCGACGGATTTACAATAGTTCAATGCCGTTTCATAACGATGATGCCCGTCGGCTATAAACACCTGTTTCGCGGACATTAATTCGGCAATTTGCGCTATAACGGACGAGTCGGATATTTTCCAAAGTCTGTGCGTTACGTTATCGCCGTCTGTAAACTCGGAGGCGGGTTTGCCCGTCGTTGCTTTTTCACATACCGCTAAAACTTTATTCTCTTTATCGGAGAACAATGAGTAAATCTGACTAAAGTTACAGCCGGTCGCGGTCATGAGATTAAATCGGTCTGTTTTTGCTTTAGAGAGCGTTTCCTCGTGCGGTAAAACAATTCCCTTTGAAAATTCTTCGAGCTTAACTAAAGCGACAAAGCCTTTAACCGCCGAAATTTTCCCCTCGTGTTCAAACGAAAATTCATAAACATAAATGTTCTCTTCCTTATCGTCCGCCAATATGCCCGTATCGACCCATTGTTTAATAACCCTCCCCGCCTCTTCATAAGCGGCGGTTCCCTGTGCCTCTTCGCCGTCCTTATACGACGTGGGAAGCTCTAATCTGATAATATTGTGGGGATTTTTCTTGAGCAACTCCTGTCGCTCGCTCTCGCTTATAATATCATATGGGGGACAACACAGTTCTTTTAAAGCTCCCGCGTTTTCGCCGTAACGAAGACCTTTAAACGCTTTAATTAATGCCATAAACTATTTCTCCTTTAAAATCTTTTAATATATTCATTATATCATACAACTATTGAAAAATCAATAGTTGTATGATATAATGTTTACATGAATAAAGACTATATAAAACTTGAGCTTGATAAAATACTGCGTCTGTTATCGGAAGAGGCGTGCAGTCAAGCTTGTAAAGAGCGGATTTGCAAAATCGAGCCGCTTTGTGATATCGACAAAATACGAACCGAATCGGCAAAAACGGACGACGCTTTTAAAATGGCGTCTAAATTGGGAACGCCGCGTTTTTCCGATATAACAGACCCGGGGGCGTCGCTTATAAGAGCGGTGCAAGGCGGGAGTCTTTCATTGCGCGAGCTTTTAGACATTGCGCGGGTTTTGCGCGAGATAAACGCCCTCATAAGCTGGCATAAGCAAGCTCCCGATAACAACAGCCTTTCTTATTTGTTCAATTGTTTAATTCCGAATAAGGAATTGTTCGAGAGAATCGACTCGGCAATTCTCTCCGACGATGAGATTTCCGACCGCGCAAGTACGGAGTTGTTTAAAATACGCAGAAATATAGAAAAACAAAGTCTTTTAATAAGAGAACGATTGGATAAGCTCATCAGAAACGCGGACACCAAAAAATTTCTGCAGGAGGGGCTCGTCACACAAAGGGACGGTCGTTTTGTTATTCCGGTTAAGGTAGAGCATAAAAACGAGATACCGGGGTTAGTCCACGACACCTCCGGCTCGGGCGCGACCCTTTTTGTCGAACCTATGGGGGTCGTTGAGGCAAATAACGAAATACGTGTTTTAAAAGCCAAAGAAAAAGACGAAATCGAGCGTATTATCGCCGAATTATCGGCTTTATGCGGCGGGTTCGCCGACCAATTAAACGACGGGTTCAACGCTTGTATTAATCTTGAGGTTTGTTTCGCAAAAGCAAATCTCGGTGCAAAAATGCGCGGGCTTGTTCCCGAAATCGTCAATTCGGAGCTACCCGTCCTCGACCTTCGCAACGCGAGACACCCGCTCATTAATGCCGATAAGGTTGTCCCGGTCAGCATTAATATTGGCGAGACATATTCGGGGCTTATTATCACCGGCCCAAACACCGGCGGAAAGACCGTTGCGATTAAGACGGCGGGGTTGTTGACGTTGATGTGCCGTTGCGGGCTTATGATTCCCGTTTCCGACGGCTCAAGGGTTGGGGTTCTCGGCGAGGTTTTTGCAGATATCGGCGACGAACAAAGTATTGAACAAAGCTTATCCACCTTTTCCTCGCACATGACGAATATTGTTAAGATTTTAACCGAATCAAAAGCGGGCGATTTGGTTTTACTTGACGAATTAGGCTCGGGAACCGACCCGTCGGAGGGGGGCGCGTTAGCGGTCGCAATACTCGATTATTTGAAGCAAAAGGGCTGTCTTATCATCGCCACGACGCATTATCAAGAGGTCAAAATGTACGCAATAGAAACCGACCGAATTGAAAACGCCTCATGTGAGTTTGATATCGCGACGCTCCGCCCGACATATCGCCTTATCACCGGCACCCCCGGGAAATCCAACGCCTTGGCTATTGCAAAACGGTTGGGGTTAAGCGACGATGTGATTGACCGCGCAAAAAACTTAGTGAGTAGCGAGAATCAACGCTTTGACGATATTATCGGCGCGCTCGAAGACTCCCGCCGCGAAATCGACGCTTTAAAAGAAGAAATATCGAACAACGAGCGCGAATCGCGCGAGCTGACCTCAAAATTAGAGGGTGAGCGCGCCGCCGCCGTCGCTTTTCGCGAAAAAGAAATGTCTAACGCAAGACAACAGGCGTTGTCAATTATCGAAGGCGTAAGACAAAGCGCGGACGGTATTCTTGACGAGCTTGAGGATTTAAAGCGCGGTAAGGACAAAGCCGATTTTTCGGAACGGGTGCGCGGTATGCGGTCGCGGGTCAATTCCGAGTTAAACAGGCTTCATGACCAAGCGAATCCGATTGACGGACAATTGACAGTTGACAATGGACAGTTGACAGTTGTTGCTGAGGATTTAAGGTTGTACGAAAGCGTTTTATTGGTTGATATTAATAAAAAGGGAAGCGTCGTCTCATTGCCCGACTCCAAAGGAAATTGTTTTGTACAAGTCGGGGTTATGAAAACAAAGACTAATATAAAAAACCTGCGTTTGGTTGCGGAAAAGGAAAACGAACGCGTTTTCGTCAACGGTAAACCGCTGAACAAAAGTAATGTTTCTTTTTCCCCCTCAAATTCAGCCTCAAATTCAGCGGGCATTGTAACGGGGTCGCGGTTAGAAACGGACATTCGCGGAATGTCGTCTGACGAGGGGGTATCCGCCGTCGACGCTTTCATTGATTCGAGCGTAATGAACCACATGGGGAGCGTTACGATTATCCACGGAAAAGGAACGGGCATATTAAGAAATGCCGTTCACGATTATCTTAAACGCCATAAACAGGTAAAAGAGTTTCGCTTAGGCAAATACGGCGAAGGCGAAGACGGCGTAACTATAGTAACACTGAAATAAATCACACTGAAATATACTCCTTGACCATTAAATGTGGTTGAGGAGTATAAATTTACCGAGTTCGGTCAATGTAAAGCTTTCGAGGTGAAATTCGCCTATTTTGTCGACAATGATAAGGGTTATTTTTCCCCCGCTTCTTTTTTTATCCGAAAATGCGGCTTGTGTGAGTTCGTCGGCGGTGTAAGGCGTTTCTGTCGGCAAATTGTATTGTTTAAGAAGCTCAATAATCTGACCCCTTACCTCCCCGCGACTCTCAATCGCCATACCTATTGCGACCGCGCTCCCGTGGGTGACGGCATAATCGCTCAATCGTTCTACCCCGTGTCCCACGGTATGCCCAAAGTTCAAGGCTTGTCGAACGCCGAAATCCCGCTCGTCCTGTGCAACTATATCGCGTTTAATGGTGACGTTTCTTGTAATAAGGCTTTCTATTTGCGGCATAAGCGGCTCCTTCAACGCGTCAAACAATTCTGCGTCTTTAATTACCGCGTGTTTTATCATCTCGGCAACCCCGTCGCGGAAGTTTTCCTCGCGCAATGTCGAAAGGGTATCGTAATCGCATATGACTATGTCCGGCTGATAAAAAACGCCGACTTGATTCTTTCCCGATTCGAGATTAACCGCCGTTTTCCCGCCCACCGAGGAATCCACCATCGCCAATAAGGTAGTGGGGATTTGTGCAAATTTCACGCCGCGCAGATATGTCCCCGCCGCAAACCCCGCCAAATCCCCGACAACTCCGCCGCCTAATGCCGCAACCAAATCCGAACGGGTGAGATTCTCGCGCACCAATTCTTTTAAAAGCGCGTTATATGTATCAATGCTTTTTGAACCCTCTCCGTTTTCAAAAACAAAAAATGACGTTAAGTATCCCGCTTTTTCAAAAGCGGTTTTTACTTTTTCGCCATATAATTTATAAACAATATCGTCGGTGACAATGACCGCCTTTTCCCCGCCCAAGGCTTGCCGAATTATCCCCCCGCATTGTGAAAGTAAGCCGCCTCCGATGCATATATCGTAGCTTTTGGGCGCGCCGACCGGTACCTTAATCATTTGCGGTCTTCCTCCTTTAAAAGCTTCCCCTCAACGAGAAGCTTTTTCAATTTTACGGAATCCTCCGTCAAAAGTGCCGTTTTATACTCGTTTAGGTTCAAAATAAAAAGCTCCAACTGTTTTAACAGATGCTCGCGGTTTTCCATGAACAATTCCGTCCACATATCCTCGTTAAGCCAAGCGACTCTTGTCAAATCCTTGTAGCTACCCGCAGAAAAGCCCTTATGCGCCGACACAATCGGGCTTTTTATAAACCCGTTCGACGCCAAATGCGGCAATTGTGAGGTGAACGCAATTATCTCGTCGTGTTTTTCTGCGGTGGTGACGGTCAATCGTCCGAATTTTGCCGGTTGAAAAAGGGTTTTAATCCGGTCTAAAAAGTTAATATCGTCGTATATGGGCGGGACAATAATCATTGACGCGCCCTTAAAAAGCGTAGGACTGCTGTGCTTAAAGCCGGACTGTGCCTTCCCCGCCATTGGGTGACCGCCGACAAATACAAACCCGTATTTGTCGGCGAGCGCGAACCCCGCCTTACAAATCTTTTGTTTAGTCCCGCAACAGTCTATGACCGTCGTACCTTTGTCAATTGCTTCGGCGGCTTTATAAAGATACTCAATCGCCGCGTCGGGGTACAACGCTATCAAAAGTAAATCACAATCAATATGCTTAATATCCAAAACGCCGTCTGCGGAACCCGACATAATCGCAAATTGTTGTATACCCTCGTCCTTATCATAAACCAACACCGTATGCCCCTCGGCTTTATATGCCTTTGCGAAGGAGCCGCCAATAAGCCCGAGTCCTACAATGCCTACCGTCATGATTATAACCGTGTCTTTCCGAGCCGCAAAATGCTCTACGAAATCAGTCAAGCTCTCGAGCGAAATGAATCCGCTCGTAAGCTCTCTTTCAAACTTTCAATGCTTCGCGTATTTTATCGACATCTGCCGATAAATCGTCAAACTCATCGGGTGTGAGCGATTGCGCCCCGTCACACGACGCATTGCGCGGGTCGTTGTGTACCTCTATAATCAATCCGTCCGCGCCACAGGCGACCGCGGCCAAAGCCATAGGCTTTACATATCTCGAAACCCCTATTGCGTGACTCGGGTCAATGATTACGGGAAGATGCGTCAACTCGCGAAGCACGGGAACGGCAGAAAGGTCAAGGGTGTTTCTTGTGTAGGTTTCAAAGGTGCGTATTCCGCGCTCACATAGTATTACGTTTTCGTTCCCCTCCGCCATGATATATTCCGCGCTCATTAAAAGCTCCTGTAACGTGTTGGCGAACCCGCGCTTTAAAAGAATAGGCTTTTTACATTGTCCCAATTCCTTCAACAATTCAAAGTTTTGCATATTACGCGCCCCGACTTGAATTATATCCACCTCTTCAAATAAAGGAAGGTGAACCGCGTTCATTATCTCTGTTACAATGGGCATTTGAGTCACTTTCTTAGCTTCAAGAAGCAAATCAATTCCCTCGGCTCGAAGCCCCTGAAAATTATAAGGCGATGTTCTCGGTTTAAACGCGCCGCCCCGCAAAAGCGACGCCCCGGATTTTTGCACGCTTTTTGCAACGCTCAATATCTGCTCGGGGGATTCGACCGAACAAGGGCCCGCTATTATTTGAAAATTCCCGCCCCCGATTTTAAACCCGCCGACATCAATCACCGTGTCCTTTGGGTGAAATTTTCTGTTTGCGCGTTTGAACGGGTCGCTGATTCGCTTGACCGATTCGACTATTTCGAGTCCTTCAACGAGGTCGGTATCAATTGCGCTGACGTCGCCGACTAACCCGATAATGGTCTGATAATCGCCCTCGGAGATGTGGGTTTTCACCCCGCGCGCGTGAAACCACGATTGTAAGCCGTCGATTTGTTGCGCCGTTGCACCCGATTTAATTACCGCTATCATATTTATGACCATTCCTTTCCGAGGCATAAACCCCCTACGAATAAAAACCTATCCGGCTTCGGGGCGGCGGAGCCACCCCTGCCAGCTTTTATTCAAACTTTTCTCCTAATTTGTTATTATAGTTCATTCCGATTCTCCAACGCTCTCGTTAAGGTTACGTCGTCTGCAAATTCTAACGCCGCACCCGCGGGGAGTCCGTACGCCAACCGCGTGACCTTTATGCCGACAGCTTTTACGAGCCTTCCCACATATGCGGCGGTCGCCTCCCCCTCAATTGTCGGGTTGGTCGCCATAATAACCTCGTCGACGTCGCCGGAAAGCCGCTCCATAAGCTCTTTAACGCGAATATCCTCGGGGCGCGTCCCGTCCATTGGGGATAAAAGCCCGTGTAAAACGTGATACACGCCGTCAAACCCGCCCGTTCGTTCAAATACCGAGACATCGCGGGGCGATTCGACAACGCAAATTGTACGCGAATTTCGCCTCGCAGTATCCTCGCAAATTGGGCAGAGAATATCGTTATGCGAACCCGTAACAACATTTGCGGGTTCAAAGACGGACTTAACCGACGTAAAGTTTTGACACCTGTCGCAGAAATGTACCGATTCGCGCGCAGACAAAACCCCCTCTGAAAATTCCCGAACCGTCTCCGTCGGGAGAGAGAGTATATGATATGCCAATCTTTGCGCCGTTTTCATTCCGATTCCGGGTAATCGCGCAAACTGCTCCGCCGCCTTAACGAGCGGCGCGGGTGTATATTCCATACAGACTCTCTTTCAAGAGGACACATCGCATAGCTTGCTTTTTTAACACTACATCATTCCGGGGATATTCATTCCGCCGGTAAGCTTTTCCATAGCTTCCTCTTGTTCCTCGTTTATTTTCGCGATAATCGCGTTTACCCCCGCGACAATTACATCTTCTAAATCCTCAATATTGTCCTTATCAACAATTTCGGGTTTAAGCTTAACCGATTTAAGCGACTTCGCCCCCGTCATGTTAAGCTCAATCAAACCGCCGCCCGCCGAAATTTCATATTCTTTTTCGTCGAGCTTATCTTGTAAAACCTGCATCTCCTCTTGCATCTTCTGCGCCTGTTTAATCATTGAGTTCATGCCGCCGGCACCCTTGCCGTAACCTTCGGGTAATCTTGCTTTCATGTTTTTTTAGTCTCCTTTTTTTGATTTAAATTACATTGATTTATATTAACATTAGTTTATTTTTAATTGTACTCCGGCTTTTTTAACGTCGGTTAAGAATTGGTCTATTTTGCTTACGGGCTGTGCTTCAACGGGTTGTGCTTCGATAATCGGTTGCGGCTCTACGGGTTGTTGTCGTTGGGTTGCCGCTTGTTCCGACAAATCGACGCATTCATACAAAATCTTGTATTCCGTCCCGGTAACATCGTAAACGGCTTTTTTTACCTCGTTCAAATTGTCGAGATTTTCAAAAAAGAACCCCAAATTGGCGTTACCGGTAACCGTGACCGTGTTCCCGCTCACCTCTGCCGCGGCTTCCTCAAGCATTGCGGCTTTAAATGCATCGAGCCGCTCGAGTACGGCTCCCCATTTGTCGAAAACGCTCCCTTTAATCCTAACTGCGGGCGGCGCGGGTGGTGATTGTTCGGGCAAAGACGGTGCAGGTGGTGACTGTTCGGGAAAAAGCGGCGGCGCGGGCGAGGAGTGTTCAGGCATGGGCGGCGGTGGTGGGGGTAAAGGAACCGTTATTGGAGGGAGAGGTTGAGGAGGGGGAGAAGGTGGCGCGGCTTGTACATTTAAAACGGGCTTATCTGTTGCCAACTGCGTCTTATTCACAGGCAACGGTGTATTATTAATCGGCGATTGTTTCATAAGGCAAAGTCTCATCAAACAAATCTCCGCCTCGACCCTTCTGCCCTTTAATTTAATACATTCTTCCAGCTTATCGAGAGCGTCAATAATCGTTTCAATTGTAAACGATTCCGTCTGTCTCTTATAATCGGGTATTTCCTCGCTTAATGCGGTCAATAGCGAAAAATCATTTGGCATAAGCTTCACAATCATCAAATTTCTGAAATGTTGTAAAAGCTCGTCCAATAATCGGGTCGGGTCTTTTGACTTTGCATAAAGCTCGGCGGTTGTCGCTAAGGCGGCTTTTGCGTCACCGTTGAATATAGCGTCGGCAATAGAAAAAAGATGTTCTTTACCCGCTACCCCCGCACAATCGCGAACGGTTTGCTGCGTTACCGTTGTATTATCCGCCGCCGCGACATCGAGCAACGACAATGCGTCTCTCATTCCACCGTCCGACAATCGCGAAATCAACATTGCCGCGTCTTTATCGAGCGCGATATTCTCTTTCTCAGCAATTTCGATTAACGCCGCCGCACTGTCCTCCGAATTGATTCGATTAAATTCATACCTCTGACATCTTGATAAAACCGTTGCGGGTATTTTATGAATTTCGGTTGTCGCCAAAATGAAAATCACATGAGGGGGCGGTTCTTCTAAGGTTTTCAACAATGCGTTAAACGCATTTGTCGTGAGCATATGAACCTCATCTATTATATAAACCTTATACTTTAATTCGGACGGGAGATACCCCGCCTCTTCCCGCAATACGCGAATATCCTCAACCCCGTTGTTGGACGCCGCGTCAATCTCCTGAATATCGGGGGAGTTGTCTGCCGCGAGACACGATTCGCATTGTAAACAGGGGGCACTACTTCCGGTACAATTCACGGCTTTTGCTAAAATTTTAGCACAGGTTGTTTTGCCCGTACCGCGACTCCCCGTAAACAAATAAGCGTGAGCAATCTGCCCCGACTTGATTTGATTTTGAAGGGTTATTGTTATATGCGGTTGTGATATTACCCCCGCAAAGGTCTGCGGGCGATACTTTCGATACAGTGCAAGATATGCCATTATTTGTTGTTATACTCCTGTTACACTTAATGTAAGGTAACACCGCAGGGCAAGCCCTGCACCCCTCGCCTACGGCGAGAGAATCGCCGCAAGCGGCGGGGTATTACACCCTTACTTTCAATAAATTTGACACTTACGCAAAACAGATTTAAGCTCTTTTATCTGTTCGTCGTTTATTGTATTCCCCTTTAATTTAAGTATTTGTAAACACGTTAATTGACTTAATGGGGAAATATCGGTAATTTCGTTATCGTTTAAATCTAAACGCTCTAATTTGTCAAAATCGTTTAATGAAGAAATGTCGCTGATTTTATTATTTGAAAGAAATAGTTGTTCGAGATTTTTAAGCTTTGCGAGAGGCGATATATCAACAATTTGGTTTTTGTTCAAATACAGTCTTTTGAGATTGCGAAACTCGCTCAACGGTGATATATCTGTGATTTTATTGGACGACAGAATAAGCTCTTGTACATCTTCGGCGTTATACCTCTCGCTCAAATTTGATATATCGCTTAAGCGTTTCTCCCTTAAATCGACAAATGTATCGTTAATGGGCTTGTACTTCCCTTTGGCTTTATGGAATTTGTACCGTCGAATGGGGGTTCCTATGCCGCCCTTTCGGTCAATTATATGCAACGCCACAAGTATAGCTATCAAAAAAGCAATTATTCTATCCATAATTCCTCCCCAACCGGTTCGCCCCAATCAACACTTACATAATAACACATAAAACCGAAAAAGTCAACAACTATTCAACCCGTCCCGCGCGACTTTCCTTAAGTATAACATCGTGCGCGCCGCCCTCAACAATGCTCGTTCCCGAAACTAAGGTCAATTTTGCATTTTTATGAAGCTCCCGGATATCGAGGCATCCGCAATTGCACATTGTCGAGCGCACCTTGGAAAGTGAGCGTAACACATTGTCTTTTAACGCGCCGGCATACGGAACATAGCTGTCAACGCCCTCTTCAAAGGTCAACCCCCCCGAACCGTCGCCCATATCGTATCTTTGCCAGTTACGCGCACGGTTTGACCCCTCGCCCCAGTATTCCTTGACATACGAGCCGTTAATCATAAGCTTGTTTGTCGGCGATTCGTCAAAGCGTGAGAAATACCTTCCCAACATGATAAAATCCGCCCCCATAGCCAACGCTAATGTCATATGATAATCGTGTACTATTCCGCCGTCCGAGCATATCGGAATGTATATTCCCGTTTCCTCAAAATATTTGTCGCGCTCGCCGCAAACCTCTATGAGAGAGGTCGCCTGTCCCCTGCCTATGCCCTTTTGCTCGCGGGTGATACAGATTGAACCGCCGCCTATACCGACCTTTATAAAGTCCGCGCCCGCATTTGCCAAAAACCTGAACCCTTCCTTATCGACAACATTGCCCGCGCCGATTCTCGCTTTATCTCCGTATTGCGATTTTACCCAGTCGAGCGTAAGCTTCTGCCATTCCGAAAACCCCTCCGAGCTGTCGATACAAAGTATATCCGCGCCCGCCTCAATAAGCGCGGGAACGCGCTCCGTATAATCGCGGGTGTTGATTCCCGCGCCGACCATATAACGCTTTTCTTCGTCCAAAAGCGAATCTTGATTCTCCTTATGCTCCTCGTAATCCTTCCTGAACACAAAGTATTTAAGCTTATTCCCGTCGCTTATTATGGGGAGAGAGTTGAGCTTGTGTTCCCAAATAATGTCGTTAGCCTCCGAAAGCGTTGTGCCGTCGGGGGCGGTTACGAGCCTTTCAAAAGGAGTCATAAATTTGCTAATCGGGTCCGAAAGCGACATTCTCGATATCCTGTAATCTCTTTCGGTGACAATTCCGACGAGTCTCGAGTTGCCCGTTCCGTCCTCGGTGACCGCCATTGTGGAATGTCCCGTTTTTTCCTTGAGCTTAAGTACATCGTCTAAGGTCATGTCTGCTTTTAAATTGGAATCGCTTTGCACATAACCCGCTTTATATCCTTTTACCTTTGATACCATTTCTGCTTCTTTTTCAATCGTCTGTGACGCATATATGAACGACATTCCGCCCTCGCGAGCCAAAGCAACCGCCATTGTGTTATCCGATACCGACTGCATTATTGCCGACACAAGCGGTATTCTGAGAGTTATTGCGGGTTCCTCCCCCTTTTTAAACCTCACCGCGGGGGCTTTTAAACACACGTTTTCGGAAATACATTCGGTTGAAGAATAACCGGGAATGATTAGATATTCTCCAAAGGTGTGGGAGAGCTCCGGGCAAATCTTAGCCATAAATTTTTTCTCCTTCTTTATCTTTAAATATTCTTTAATCTCGTTAACATTATAACATAAAAATATCACCGTGTCAACTTGACTTTTACAGCTAACTTTTTCACTAACTTTTTCTTGACTGTTACAGCTAACTTTTTCTTGACTTTTCGAAAGGTCTGTGGTATGATAAAGGTTAGCGAGAACTCGGCTATGGAGGTGCGTTTATGAAAGATTATTGGGGTAATCCCGCATTAGATTTCGGCGATTTTGAAGGGTTGATGAAGAAGTATACGGATAAAATATTTGTTTCGGTAAGCAATAAGCCGTTCGGAGACGAGTATGTTTTATTCGTGTGTGGCGAAGATGAAAACGAAAAAGCCGAAAAATACGTGAAAGAGTATGATGAAATGATGGAACGAAAAGGAATAATGCCATACGACGCAAGAGTGAACTTTGGCGATATGTTGCTGTCTAAAAAGACAAATGGATTCCAAGGGGTGTTTCTTTGAAGTTTACAATAAAGAATAGGCAATCGAACAATTATCTTACGAACTATAAACCGTTCACAATGTGGGCCACCGCGTTCGATGCACGGGGGGCAAGATTTGGTTATGCAGCCCGCATTCCTGCGTTGATTGATACCGGTGCTAAGAATACATTTTTGGGAAAATCCGCTATGGACAAGATTTTAGCCAAAGTGAAAGATGTTGACGGTAATCCGCTTAAACCGCAAGGTTGTGTTGCTACTCAAGGTGTTCACGGTGGAGTTGTAGAATTGCCGTGGTATATTATCCCAAATCTCAGTTTAATGGGAGCAGACCCTAAGGAAGATGCGATACTCTTACGGAATGTTGCGGTCGTAGCCTCAAACTCAGATAATGTTCAATGCTTAATCGGGCGGTCGATTTTACACCAGTGCATTTTAATGTTAGACCCTTTGAGCGATGCTATGCACTTTGATTTTGATGACCGTCTCCGTGATACTAAACAAACAATCGGCAATACAGCAGTATTTGAAGAGGTATCACTGTTTGCCGAAGCTTATGAATACAGCTAACTTTTTCTTGACTTTTACAAACTAATATGTTACAATTGCTGTATTGTATAGGCGAATATAAGAACGTGGAGGCGCATATGAAAAATACAAAAAAGAGAATAGTTTCGATTTTTATTATTGTATTAATGTTTATTAATGTACTTACGACGGTTGGTGCCGAGCCGCCGAAGGAGGTTGAGCCCGACTATCCGCCGATTGAACCCGGGGAAGCCGCAGTTGAAATTCGGCTTATGGCGAGGGACAACATCAATTGGCAAAAACACAATACATTGATGAGCGAATCGGTAACGCTTACCCGCGACGAGAGCGAGATACACACGGTAACAATTGAAAACATGAACCTGACTCAAGTTGTAAGCCTCGCGCTTATGTCGGCAGAGGCGAACTATTGTGACGGCTGTAACAGCGGCAGAGACGATTGCGGTTTTGAATACGCCCCTAAGCTTCCCCACTCAATGTATGAAGACGATATAAAAGTACACAGCGTTGTAGCCAACGGGGATATACCGCTAATTGACGCGCCTTTTGAAACCTGGCTTAGCGGCGAAGACCATCCGTTTTACACGGGGGTTTACCCCAACGCCGAGTTGTGGAACGGGTGGTACAACGATTGTCAGTATTTGACTAACGTCGATGTCATTCCGTCTACCGGCACCAACGGCGACGCCTTTGCGTTAAAAGGAACCCCCCGCCCGACCATTACGAGCATAGAAGTTACATTCTCGATTGTTACTTACGATTTTTGTTGGTTTTGCCACGAATGGGGCGACAACTGCGTATGCTGTAAGGGGTGCGGGGTATGTGAGCGTTGTTTATTTGAACGCTGTTGCTATTATTGCTGTATGGGGTATGATGATTGTACTGGATTTTGCGGAGAGCGGCTTGTCTGCTGTCAATACTGTAACCCCTGCGGCGTTTGCTGTATTTGCACAGACTGTCCGGGGTGTGAATTATGCTTTGAAAGCTGTTGCTATTACTGTTGCGAGGGGTACGGCAGGTGTGACGGGTATTGCGGTAAATGTTGCGCTTGTAACCCGCCGCCGTGTGATGACGGATGCTGTTGGTGCGGCAAAAACGGGTATTGGGAAGATGACGACACTTATGTTTATGTCCCCTGCGGTGATTGCTGTCAATGTGGGAATTATATGTATTATGACGACAAAGACAATTATATAACCTGCGGCAACTGTTGTTGGTGCGCCCCAAGGTTTTGCGGCAAGTGCAATTCTTGTACAATGTGCAATATCTGTTGGAGCGTTCCTTGCGGCTGTTGCGAAATTTGCGGAGACTATGTATGTATATGCGTCCCGACCTATAAGGTTAGTTTACAAGGCGGCAGATTTGACCGCAGCGTTGATATTACCGGTCAAGATGCAAAAAAACCGATTAACCCCGATTTGATTAAAGGCATAAGAATCACATTCGACATTCCTAATTTCAAATGTGACGGGAAGCATCTTTACTGGGGAGATAATTTAGGCGGCTGTATGGGGATGTTGGTCGTAACAAATCTTAATTCTGAAGTCGATTTTTTCTGTTACTCAAAGAAAAAGAGCATTACCTACCGCTTCAATAATGAAAAGATTGAAGAATTATATGTTGCATTAGTTTCTGTATTCAAGGGGAATGACGGAACCGTTTTAGTTGAAGTTCTCGGTGAAAACGACGTTGTGTTAAAACCCGGGCAACAGGAGTTGCAGAAAACCGAACCAAAACCAAAACCCAAGCCCAAGCTCTGCGACAAATGCAAGAAAGAGCCTTGTGTATGCGGCGTTGTTGTCAATGACTACTGCAATAAAAGAGAGGGCAAAAAGCCGTGCCTTTTGTACGCTTGCGGTATATGTAACCCCAACAAGGCGTGGTTGCGTTTAGGCAATATAAGAGGTACGGGCGAAATTGAGATTTTTGACGCGCTTGAGATTCTTTTATATTTAGTCAAAATGGACGGTAATATAATTGAACACGGCAATGAAAGCGTGACCGCGGCACAGGCGAAGAAGGCGGCAATAATAAGCGCGGAAGGGTTTAAGGCGGGCGAACCTACCATATTTTGTTTTATCGAAATTTTGTTGTATTTGACAAAATTTGCCGAAACGGGGAGCATTGAGGGCGATAATATAGCCCCCCTCTATTGAGGTGGCTGATGGGGTCAAGAGAATTTATAATAATTTTTTTATAAATTCTCTTGACAATATATAAAACTTCTGATATCATATAATAAAAGAAGACGAGGAACCGATAGACGGCAACCTCGGTGTTTAACACTTCAACGATATAACCCACCTAAGCTACTAGGCGGGTTACTTTCTTTTTACTTCAACAATAATTGCGTAAGTAAATATTAAAGCTACAAGAATAGCCGTAATTTCCAAAAGCAACATCTCCTCTCATCAGAAATTCCGATGAGAACTTTCATTCAACCTCCAACTCGTTCCCTCGGTACGTGAGGTCGCCACCTATTTTTACGCCTATAAAAGATGATTAAAATTCAACGTGGTTCCTCATCTTCTGTTTCATTATAATATATTTTGGAATGTTTTGTCAATATAATTTGAAATAAATTTTACTAAAAAATATAAAGCCGTCATCGACGGCTTTATCAATAATCTATTCAAACATTAAATCCGGAAGAATCCTGTGACCCGGTTGCCGTGAGACTCAAAAAATCGAGCTTCTTTTTGTCGCCTTGTAATTCCTTGAGTATTGTTTTAATTTCGTCTTGTTTAGACGAGAATTTTGTTATAATTTCGGTATCTTTTTCAATAATCTCCTTTTGCATTACGAGGAGCTTATAAATAACCTCTTTGGCGAGTTTTCTGTCGCCGGTTAAAGAGTATTCAATCTCTTTTCCGCCAAATACACATTTAATTAATTCCGCGTCCTCGTCGCTTTGTTCTTCAATTACCTTCGTCATTTCTGTTTGTGCGATTTCGGCGCGTTCTTTTATTTCCTCGCGCTCTTGTATAATATCGTCAATATCGTCTACGGCAAAAACGAGTTCTTCAACCGATAAATCGGCGTGCAAATCAATACCGTTAAGTCGGGTTGTCGCTTCATCATAATCGGTCAACGCCTCTAAGAGGGTGTTCGCCTCTTTAAGGAAAAGTTCAAGATTATTTATCATTTTCTTTTGAATACGCCTTTCCGAGCCGCAAAAAGCTCTGCGAAATCAGTCAAGCTCTCGAGCGAAATGAATCCCGCTCGTAAGCTCTCTTTTAAACCTTTAACTATTTAATCCCGAGCCGGAAAGTATACTTCCTTTTGTTACCGCTCCGTCGCGGGGGAGCTTTGAAATCTGCGTAAACGCATCCTTTAGCTCGCTTATTTGCGGTATAATTTCCTCAATAATACCGATATCTTTTTTCATATCCGCCTGAATAATTTGGCGATAGAAAAATTCATACAACGAATCGAGATTTTGACTTATTTCTCCGACGTTCATATCGAGAACAGAGCGCAAAGCATTGATAAATTCTGCCGATTTGTCCAAGGCGTTGTGCGCTTGGTCATATTCTTTTTTTTCGATAAAGTTAATTGCTCGATGAAGCTGTTTCTCGCTCTCGTCGTACAGCTTCACAATAACCTCAATCGGCGTCATTGTGTTTACCGCCTGTTTCTTGTATGTTGCATAAGGGTTCATATTATTAGCCAACCTTTCTTCTTATAAGACATTGCCAATTTTCATCATTGATTGTTGTTGCTCGGGAACATATTAGATATAAACCCGCCCTGACTGTTTAAGTCGGCAAATTGCTTTTCCATGTTGGTGAATATTTTCCAGTATCTGTCCTGTTCTCTTTCGTAACGCCCCTGCAAAATATCAATGGTTTGGTTAAGGTTCTTTATCCGTTCAAAGATTGTGTTGTTTGTCGTTGCAATAATCGACGTACCCGCCATTCTGATTAACGCGCCTTCTCGGGTTCCTTTGTCGTCGATAATCTTTGTGCTGATAGCCCTATCCAATTCTTTTTGCATATTAGCCATGATACCGTCGTCACCGGTGAAAAGCTTCATGAAGGCTTCGGGGTCTCTTTCTAACGCTTCTATCAAAGCCTGTTCATTTATTTCGAGCATACCGTTCTTTTTATAATCGCTCGACGGTTGAATAGCAACCGCACCCACGCCACCGGCGGTCGGCGCGTTTCCTCTTATATTGAAAAGACCGTACTTCTTTCCGTCCTTATCAATTGCGGTCGTAGACAATAACGCCATTCTGAGTCGCGTCATAACGTCGCTTATTGTCGAGTTGTTGTAAAGAAGACCCTTTTTCGACATCGTTTCCCACTGTTGAACCTGTCTGTCGGAGAATCCCGATTCTTCAATATCGTCGTCGGTGAGGAAATAGTAGGATTTATTCGGCTTTTCCTTTAACATTCCGTAAATATCCTCAATCAATTGATTGTAGTCGTTTACGAAATTTTTAATTGCTTCGAGAGCCTGTGTATTATCCTTACCCACCTCAACGCGAAACTCGACATTTGTCGCCGCGTTGTTATCAAATTTAAATGTAGTTCCGTTTAATGTATACGAATTTCCGGTCGTCTCGACAACCTTATCGTTCACCTTAAGCTCAAGGTTCTTTCCCGCCTCAACGGGTTTATCCAAGCCCAATCGCTCCATAACGCTCGTTGTAACCGCGTCGGCTCCGAACTCAATATTGCCGCCCGTTCCGTATTCCTTCGCGGTGAGCGAAAAGCTGTTGGTGAGGGTCGAGAATGTCATTGTTACGCCCGCATTTGACGCATTAACCGCGTTCATCATCTCGTTGACGGTTTGGGTAGCTTTTATTGTTATACTGACCCCGTTAATTTTAATTGTACTCGTTCCGCTCGGCGGAAATTCTATACCCAACGACGCAAGCGTTGCGCTCGTGCTGACTGTCGCGGTTTTCAGCTCAAGCTCTTCGAGTCCGAACAAATTAGTTCCGTCCTCGTTTTTGTTTGCGGGGTAATTTTTATTAAATGTAATAGCCGTATTAACTGCGTTGTCGTCCTCATCATAAGCCGTTATAATGGCTTCACCGCCGACATATTCAACATCTAATATTGTTCCGTCGGGGAAGGTCGCTTTTTGCAATTCGTTCTTGAGGCGGCTTTCATTGTAAAACTTAACCGCATCTGCCGCCGTGGGCTTCGCAATTGATGAGGGGATACCGAGAGCGGACATTCCGCCGTTTTCAGTATAATACTTAAAAGCGTCAACCTCTCTGTAGCCGAGTTCTCTAAACAACTCCTCATCTAACCGCCCGCCGTCAATTGTGCTTCTTAAGAAACGGTCATAAAGCGCGGGCATATTCGGGTCAACATCGTCGCCGTCAACCAAAGGCGCAATGGGGGTGCCGCCCGGCTCCATTGTCGCTTCCTTCAACTCGCTCCAGTCGGCATAACCGCCGGCATCCTCCCAATCCCAATTGGCGGAGGTTATAATAACATTACTGCTGTCGCGCCATGTCCAACTCGAATAAGAGGGCGGAACAGCCTCGGGATTTATTACCTTCGCCGCGGCAACATAATCCTCATAGGCTTCTTTTCTCGCCGCTTCATATGCGGCGTTTCTTTCGCTTTTATAGAAATTTTCCCAGTTTTTGTCCAAATCAGCCGCTTTGTCGATTTTATCCTGTCGCCATTCCTGCCACGAATTAAACCCGCCGTCGTCTTCCCAGTCCCAGTTTTCTAAGGTTATTTCGTTGTCCCCCGCGTCCTTCCATGTCCAGTCTTTTAACGCAACGGGTTTCCTGTCGGCGGCTTTTTCGTCTTCGACATAATCATCATAAGCCTTTTTTAACGCCTTGTCAAATTCCGTTTTTCTTTCCTTATTATACTCCGTCTCTTGTTGAAGATTGAGTCTGTATTGGAAATACTCTTTGAACAAATCGTCCTGTGCCGATTCTTTCAAAGCGGGTGTACCGAACGCATCCAACCACCCTTCATACGCCATATTTAACGACGCGTCCTCAAGGTCTGCTAACCGTACATTGTATTCCGCTTCGGCGGACTCGCGAATCCATTCATAGGTGTTGACCTTATTACTGTTATATATATATTCATACGCTTCTTTGTTGGTTTTGAGCGCGAAAGACGCCTTTTCATAACCTTCGGCACTGTCTCTGTAATAAGCCTTAAACGATTTTTCGTTTTTCTTTGTAAAGTCAGCCTTCCAATCGGCTTCTATTAAGGTATCGTCGTCGTCAAACGCATCCTGCCATGCGTCCTCGAGCGCATCTTGGAACCACTCGTCAAGCTTTTTGTCAAAATAAAATTTAAACGCTTCATCTTTCATGTTGGCTATAACAGACGGCGTTGTAGTCGGTAATGCTAACCATGCGTCATAAGCCTTATTAAAATTTTCGGTATATTTTTGTGAAGCAACATCGTCGAGATGCGCTTCCTTACCCGCCTCGCCCACAAATGTATTCGTCGAATTAAAGAAAATGTTAAAATAATCCTTGTCGACCGTGCGGAAGGTAATAGGCATTAACGCGTCGCCGACTTGTACATAAAATGAGTTCAAACCGTTTTTGAACCCGAGCGCGTCAAACTCGAGCTTTTGCTCATCTGACATTTTGATTATATTTGTAAGAGAAATTGCCTTCCCCTCAGACGAGGAGATAATTCCGTCAGCGTCAACGCTGACCAAGCCTTTTGTCTTGTCGTTAGACGTTCCGAACGCATCTTTTAAGGCGCGGTTAATCGCCTCCTGTGCAGTTTCGTCTACCCCGTCTACTTCTTCTATTTCTGCAACAATATTCTTAGAAACGCCGCCCACGGTAATCGAGAAAGCAAAGCTGTCGCCCTTTACGGCATCCTTCAAATCGGCTCTTTCAAAATCAATCGCAGAGCTTCCCGCAAAATCGCCGCCTTTAATAGCCGCTTGTGTCGCCTGTGTCAACAATTCTACCTTATAGCTTCCGGGTGTCGCGCCGGTAGCCGTTGTAACGCTCACGCCGGCGGGCGCGCCCAATGTTTCGACGCCCCCCGATTTTGTATAGACCTTTGCGCCCGACTGATTAAAAATCGCGGTTCCTTTTAAGAAATTATTTGTATTAAGAAGGTTGAAATAAGTATCCTGAAACTTTTGAAACTTTGAGATAACGTCTTGATACGCGCTTTGCTGCGCCTGTAACATAAGCACCTTACGCTTATTGTTGTTCAGTCGCATTCTCGTCGCGCCGCTCATCGCTCTCACAATTGCGTCGGTATCGAGTCCGGAATTGAACCCGCCGAATCTTAACTTGTTCATGTTATTATTAATCATTTCATTGCCCTCACTTTTTTGTATTTTTTAATAAGGCATCCAACGCTTCCTTGGAAACCGCCTTTGAAGCTTCTACGTTCGACGCCTCCGCAATTATTAATTCTTTACGAATAATTTTCACCTCGCGGGGCGCGTTTACGCCGATTTTCGCTTTGTCCTTCGCTAAATCAAGAACGGCAATTTCGATTTTTGTCTCGCCGGCTTGAACAATAATTGATTCGTTAAGCTTACGGGTAATAACTAACATTATCTACTCACCCGTTCTTTCTGAATCATCTGAATCGTCTGAATACAGGGGGAATTTAAACTCATAATCTAAGTTTAATATCACCTGTGCCGCCAAGCGTTCGTCTTGATTAATAACAATCGGTGCTTTCATATTAACCGTTGTCTTCTTAAAATCGGAAGGTACGGTTGCGATTACCAAAAGCTTCATGCTGCTGTTCATATTATCGGCAGAGTTGTCGTCAAACTTTAGAAGTTTTTTCTCAAAAGCCTCGAGCTTTACCGTATAATTACCGTCAACAATTGTCGGGTCAAAAACAACAAAACATGGCGAGATATCTTCAACAGACTGAAGCCATTTTGGGTAAACATCTTCCCCGAGCGGACTCATCAGAGCAAATTTTCGCATTTCCTCAAATGCGAAAATTCCCGCCGGAAAAGTAATCAGTTCTTCGTCTGCTATTTCTACCTCGCCGAAATCTCTCGTATTAATAAGCATTTATATACTCCTTAGACCCCGTTCTATAGTGACGTTCAAACACGAACTTCATAGTTGGGGTTCGCGCTCGGTGGGACATAAATCGGCTCTCCCACATATTCAATCACGATTTGCGGAAGCTGTACCACGTTAATTTCCACCCTTCCCGGATTAAATATCATGCGCGCCGCGTCTAAATTTTCCCAATCAAAATTAACATCATCCATCTCGTAGTTAATGTTTAATGTCCCGTGTTCATAAGAAAATTCCGGCCCCGTTTTCGGAATAAAATCCATAATCGTTTGAATCGTCTGTCCCGCGCGCTCGTTTTGAACGGCAATATCGACGGGTGACGCTCCTCTCGCCATAGAGTTTCCGTTTTCGACTACTCTCGCCGTCCCCTGATACGCAATTTTGATACTTCTTTGAGCCTCGTCCCTCACTAAATCGCCGGTTTTCATTCCGCCTAACCCGACGCTCGCCCTCGCCTGATAAGAGTCGATATTGAGCTTAGCCGGGGTAGCTTTCATTTTTAAGCCGCCCTTTGAAGAAGTGGTGACATTCATTCGCGGGAGTTGTTTTCCGGGGCTTTCGAGGGACGCTCTCGTCACGTTAATCTCGATTTGTACCGGTACAGTTGATATTTTTAATAAATTTGGATTCATGACAAGCTCCTCCTTTTTTTAATAATTTTAAAATGCTATTTCTTAAAAACTTTTTAGTATTTTACCTCATAAAGTTAAATATAGACATCGGAATCGTCGACGCGCTCATTTGAAGCGTCGCGTTATATATCATCTCGAGGACTTTTTGTTTAATCAATTCCTCGCCTATATCAATGTATTCGAGTTCGTTTTCGCGCTGTAAAAGCGAAAACATATTGTTGGTTAACCTCTCCTGATTAAATTCAATAAACGCACTGTCTGCGCCGATGCTCGCTATAGAGAGCGAAACCGCGCTTCCCGCCGCAAAAACCATATCGGCATATAAAGCCGTCAAATCGTCCGTACCCGCTCT
Organism: Oscillospiraceae bacterium; assembly: GCA_009783205.1. GTDB lineage: Bacteria > Bacillota > Clostridia > Oscillospirales > Ruminococcaceae > Ruminiclostridium_E. Next base: position 135,078 of record WRHO01000002.1, on the reverse strand, counting down.
GACGCTGTTTGCCGCGTCAAGGGTCAATTGAATTATATTTTTAGGGAAATTCCCACCGGGGAGGTCTCGGGTTACGGTATCGCTCGTAACGGTAATACCCGCCGGAACGCTTGCCGGGGCGGTATCAATGCTTATTGAATCGGTGCTGTTCCTCGGTTGAATCGAGAAGGTGCCGTCTTTATTGTCAACCACCACAACCGAAGAAGCCAACGCGCCGCTCGTTGTTATCGCGTGGGGAACCTTCGACGTATCATACGCAATCGAAAGCGTTTGGGGCGTTCCGCCGTTTAAGCGGATGCTGAAATCATTTGTCGGTGCGGCTACGGTTGCCGCATTAAGTGACGAAAGTGTGAGCGTTTGTACATTAGTAGTCTTAGGCTCAACCTCGTCCATTCCGCAACCCAAAATCTTCGCTCCGTTAAATGTAACCGCAATAGCCGATTGCGGGTCAATTGTATATTCATCGAGGAAGGTCATTCCAAGCCCCGCGTCAATATAAGACGCGCCGCCATACGGGAACTGTGTGGGGTCGGAATACAAATTTACGTCAACGCCGTTAAAAAACACCCTTCCGTTTTCGATTTTGTACGCCTGTGTTTCATTATTTACGCCGCCGAAAATTCTTCTGTCTGCAACGATAAGGTTCATCAACTGAACCATTTGTTCCGCTAATTTGTCTATCTCTTCGGCAATAATTTGTTTATCCGTCGGAACATTAAACGTCCCGTGCGCTCCGGCGATAAGCTTTTCCTGCAACGTCTGTAAAACGCTCGAAACACCCATAACGGCTTCCTCTGCGGAGGCATATATACCCGCGGCGGTTTCGAGATTTTTTTGATAAGTTTCTACCTCCTTGATTGCTTTCCTGTTCCGCAAAGCCTTTGCCGCCTCCATAGGACTTTGACTCGCCCGCGAAAACTTCCGCTGACTAATCACCCTATTTTGCGAATCGCTTTGCTTTCTGTAGTTCATGTGCAACCCGCTTACATATTTTCTAAGCACTTCCGAATTAGTAATCCTCATAATGTTCTCCTACATAATCTATTATTGAACTGTCAACTGTCAATTGTCCGTCAACTGTCAACTGTCAACTGCCTACAGTCCTACGCGACCCATTCTGTTAATAATGGTATCCAAGGCGTCGTCCATTGTGGTCATTAATCTCGCCGACGCATTGAACCATTTTTGATAGGTCAACATATTAATTCCTTCCTCGGTTTCCGAAACGGCAGATATGGCGTCTCGGTTATCGAGAAGAATGTTCACGGTATTAACGGTTACATCGAGCTTGTTGTTTAGGTACTCAATCCCCTGTCCCAAGCGGTCGCTGATAAATTCTAAGTACCCGAAAACGCTTCCCCCGAAGTCAAATGTACGCCCCCAACTTCTGTCCGCCTCCAACGCCCGAACAAATCGGTGCAGATTCGCGCCGTCAAGATTGGGTTTGTGCCATTCTCCCTCATGTACGCCCACCACCTCAATATCGCCGTGTGCAACCGCGTTAATCCAACCGGTCGTATTTATATCGCCGATAGCGGCTGTTAAATTTTTTGTCACCTTATAGTAAACACCCCTGTTCGGGTCAAAGAAAACATCGCCCTCTTTATAGTTTGCTTTATTCTTTTCAAAATTAGGCGCAAAATTAGGGGAGGTCTGTTTATAATCGGGCGCGACATCGCGATAAACGGGAACATCTTTTACGAGTCCCGCCTGTATATGCTGTCCGAGCTCACCCTTTGCGGTAAACGTATCGGTTTGAACGATACAATAAAGCCCCGTTGCTACATCAAAGAAAGCTTCACCTTTACTGTAAATCGCGCCCTCTCTGTATTGACGTATAGACTCGGGAATGGTAGGGTCGAACGTCTGCCCTATCATCATTACGTCCTTCATCCATTCGTCGGAAATACGAATGTTCGACGCGGTGACCTTCGATTTCACATACAACGGTTCGCGTCCTTCGTATTCGATTACATTACCCACATCATCGAGCGGGGGAAGTCTGCTCCCGTCGATATCCAAGAATATTTTATACCCGTCTTCATCAAGAAGGGGAACCCTTTTTCCGTCGGCGTCAATATCGTATCCGCCCCACAACAAATTCCTGTTCCAAGCTTGATACTCGTCTACATAGCCCTTGTTTATTTCGTTCATAAGGTCGGCAAAGCCTTCCGCGAACGCATTTAACGCCTGCATATAATACGGTATGCCAAATTCGGCGTTTTGGTACGCGCCTACCGCATACGGACCGTATCCGCCCACCATATCCATATAAGCTTTTATCTCGCCGCTCGACGGTACAAAATCAATACCGTTTGAGAAGGTGATATATGCCGCGCCATAGTTGTCATAATCGCGCATAACTAATTTTTCGGACAACTGGTCGTCAATAATGGTAATCCCCGCCATTTCGACGCGAACAGAGCCGTTAGAATTGTGAAAAACCTCAATATTTGCAAAATCCGCAAGCTCGTCAAGAAGTACGTTTCTTGCGTCAAGCATTTCGAGAGGCCCGTATTCGGAAACGCTCGACCCCTTCGCTATCCTTCCCGCGTCGAGAAGATACTCGCCGACAATGGCTTTATTATATTGTACTATTCTGTCAATTAAGCTGTTCGCCCCTTTAATCGAATCGTTAAGGTCTTCAATATTGCGTTGTAAAAGCTTATCCAAATCCGCGCTGTACGAACGCAGCATTTTGCATATATTCTCCGACTGATTGCGAACCATGCTCGTCATCTCCAAAGCGTCCGGGCTTATAAGGGAAACTTGTTGCAATGCTGATTTCAGGTTGTTGAACGCGTCCAATAACGAGAAATTTTCAACCGCGTCAAGCGTTGTCTCAAGCTCAAGCATAATCTTAACCTTTGCGTCGTATTCCTTAGCTTGAGGTGCCATGTCGCGGTATCTTTTATCAAGATAATCGTTTCGTATTTGCGATACGCCAAAAGCCGACACCCCTTGTCCCGCGAGAGACAACTTAGAAAGGCGTGTCTGCCAATAAGTAAATGAACTGATGTTTAACGAATGTGTATCGACTCTTTGTCTCGTATAACCTTGTGTATCTTGATTGTTTATATTATGCCCGGTTATATCTATAGATTTCTGAGCAACCTGGAGTGCCCTTTTTTGAACCTCCATGCCCATAAATGACGAACGCATATATAATCATTCTCCTTTAAAAATTTCGTTATACCGCTTAACTATTAGATTTTACACTGGATTTGCGAGGATTTTTACCGTCAGACAAGGCAAAATTTACGCGAATATACGCTTATATTTAAGAAAATTTTAACGCAGTATGGCGGCAAAAAGACCGCAATTATGTGTTAAATTTGATAGTTAAGCTGTATATCGCTTACATTTTGCCTATAATATCGCTTTCGGGGTCGGTCATGCGGACTTTTGAACCCGCCGCACCATAAAAACCCGGCCCCGTAATTCCTTTTTCTTTTAGATGTGAATCGGCGGCGTTGAGCTTTTTTTCCACCGTTTCGAGGATTTCAGAATTTAATGCTTTTATCTTATCTACCGCATTTTCTATATTAGTACATTCTAACTTGAATCTGCCTTTGTATTCATCGGGGTAAATCTTCAAAAGCTCCGACGAGGTGTAATCATCATACCCCATTTTGTCGAGAAGCTCGAGTCTTTTATTTTCGAGAGAGACCCCCGCCATAGCCAATTTTTGCTCCTCTTGAAGCGAATCGTGCAACCATACCAAATCGTCGGCGAGAACCTTTTGCATCTTTCGTTCGAGAAAATCGACTATTCCGGTAAAATGTTCGTTATACTTTCCCAAAAACTCTACAATTTGAACCGCTTGTTCAACATTCATAATACGCGACCATGCCTTTCCGGAGCGCAAAAAGCTCTGCAAAATGAGTCAAGCTTTCTCTTAGATTCATTAGCCTAATATTGCTTTAGCGATTTTCGCGGCGGTAACGGGACAGCCCTCCCCCGCATATTGAGTCTTCAAAAAGCTGATTTTTGCTGCGTCGGCAGATGTATTCAAACCCGACGCAATGTTTGCTTTTGCCGAATTAATAGTTTTCGAAAAATCAAATTCCACAGTATCGAAGGTTCCGCTCGGCTTTTTTTCGTGTTCAACCGATTCGTTTATTTTCGCTTTATTAATAGCTTTATAAGAATTAATAGCGTTACTGTTAATATTATTAATCATCATATAGTCACCTCGTTTCTTTTCATGTTTTCTTGCACTTCTTTTCGTGTTTCAAGTGTTATATCGACATGAAACACAAAAACTTTAGTATTCTTTTTCAGAATTATTACTTTTCGCTTTTCTCTTTGCTATTCTCTAAAATTAAAGCCGAACAATGCGCGCCTATTCCCTCGCCGCCTAAACCAAGTCCTTCTTCCGTAGTGGCTTTAACGCTTACCCTGTCTGTTGATATTTTACATATTCGGGAAATATTCTCTCTCATTTTATCTGTGTATATCGAAAGCTTCGGTCTCTCGGCAATAATAATTGTATCTATATTACCGACAGAAAACCCGTTTTGCTCTAAAAGCGTTACAACCTTTTCGAGCAACAAAAGGCTGTCTGCGTTCTTATATTGCGGGTCGGTCGGGGGAAAGTGTTTCCCTATATCGCCAAACGCGGCGGCACCGAGTAATGCGTCCGCTACCGCGTGTATCAGCACATCTGCGTCGGAATGTCCCGCTAACCCCAATCCGTACTCAATATCCACACCGCCTATGATTAGTTTTCTCCCTTTTTCAAACCTGTGTACGTCGTATCCGTTTCCTATTCTAAACATAATGCCACCTCTGCTACCATTATACACTATTAAAAATCATTTCGCAATATGTTAATATATACCTTAACAGATTAAAAATACTATGTTATATTTTACTATGTGCAAATATACTATAATCTATTTTACTATAAGCAATTATACTATTTATTGTTGTAGCAATATAAATTGCAGGAGATTATCATTATGTTTAAAGGTAGGCAACAAGAGCTAACAAATTTGAATGCGCGTTACAACGCGGGTAAATTTGAAATGGCTGTCATGCTCGGGCGAAGGCGAGTAGGCAAAACTGCTTTTCGGAAGACGGACAACACAGCTTAGAATATCCCCGTTTAATTTTTTTGAATCGAGACAGTTTTTTCCGAAATACAGCGCACAGGACGCGGCTTTAGCATATGCGGTCACGGGCGGAATACCCATGTATATGATAAAATTCAACGATGACTTATCTGTTGCCGAGAACATCAAGTCCAATTTCCTCACAATGGGCGGCTACTTGCATGACGAGCCACTATCTCTAAGGGCAGATTGTTTTCGTATAGTCCGGTTTACTATTATATATTCGCTAAAACGGGATTTACAGATTCTTGTGTTAAAAAAGCCGAGGCATTAGGAAATGTTACTTTAACTTGTTTTGAGGATATGATAGAGTTAGAAAAATTAGAGTCATGAAACGCCGTCCATAAAGTTTTGATTATCACCCAAAAAGTGTTCGAGCATTAGTATTGTCGCGGCACATTCCTCAATAAACCTTTCCGTTTCACCCGAGCGAGATAGCGTTACAACCCGCGAGAGCGAAACGGTAACATCTGCGGCGACCGTCAAATCCGCCAACATGAAGCCGCTCTTTTTGGTTAATGCCGTCCAAGTGTTCCACGCGGAATCGGCATAATCCCGCGATACGGCATAATTCTCCGCTTGTCTTTCTTGCGCGGCTTGTGAAAGCATTTCGGTGGTCAGGTGTATATTCCTCGAAACATAAACCTGACAAAAAATGGAATAAGCAATAACGGCAATGAATAATACGCCGCAAAGATATACCCGCTTCAAGTTGTTTTATCTCCGCGCTTAAACAGTACCGCAACAATTAACCCCATAATCATAACCGCCTCCAAACCTGCCGCAGACGCGCCGAGTCCCCCCGTAAACGCGCCGAGCAACCCGCCCGAATCTACACTGCGTCTTACCCCCTCCGCCAACAAATAGCCAAAGCCGGTAAGCGGAACGGTTGCACCGGCACCCGCAAAGTCCACAAGCGGCTCATACCACCCGAGCGCGGTTAATACAACCCCCGCCACAACAAAAATGACGAGTATTCTCGCGGGGGTAAGTCTTGTATAATCTATCAGAGCCTGTCCGATGAGACAGATTCCGCCGCCTATTAAAAAAGCCCATAAATAATCCATATTTTCTCTCCTGTTCTCCTGTTACCCGTTGCCTATGTGTATGGCGTGTGCAATTCCGGGGATGCTTTCCCCCTGTTGAAGAATCGTAGGGGACATAAGCGCGCCGGTTGCCGTAAAAAGGATATTCTTTAGCTTACCCGCGGAAATCTCTCTCATGAAATACCCGCACAATACCCCCGCGCCACAACCGCAACCCGAGCCGCCGGCGTGAACGTCCTGCGTCTCGAGGTCATATAGCATCAACCCGCAATCCTTGTGTTTTTTCTTAATGTTAATCCTGTCCTTATCAAATAAATCGTACATAACCTCGCTTCCCACTAATCCCAAATCGCCGGTTACTATATAGTCGAAATCATCAATTGTTTTACCGGTATTAGTAAGGTGGGTAGAAATCGTAGCATATGCCGCCCCCGCCATAGCCGCCCCCATATTGTTAGCGTCCTTAATCCCGTAATCCTTTACCCGCCCAAACGTGACAGAGTAGATATAAGGCGGCGGCGACTCCGGCATACGCGGCGTAACTATCGCGCAACCCGCGGCGGTCGCCGTCCATTGTGACGTTGGGGTGCGGTGTGAACCGTAGTTTACGGGAAATCGAAACTGTCGCTCGGCGGTACAGTAGTGTGAGGAGGTCATTGCGGCGGCGTTACCGCCCAAACCGTTTTCAATGAAAACCGCCGCCAACGCTAACGACTCCGCCATTGTGGAGCAGGCGCCGTATAAGCCGATAAACGGTATCTCATAATCGCGCGCCGCATACCCCGACGCCACACATTGATTCAATAAATCGCCCGCAAAAATAATGTCAATATCGTTTTCGCCGAGGTCGCCCTTCCGCAACGCAAGCGACAACGCTTTTTGCTGTAAGACGCTCTCGGCTTTTTCCCAACTGTCCTTTCCGTGCGACCCCGCCCCAAAGGTTATATCCTCTCCGATGTAATCAAAATGCTTGGCAAGTGGGCCGTCGCCCTCTTTTTTACCGACGGCGGCGGCAAAAGCTTTTACTGACGGCGAATTGTACATCTCGACCGTACCGCCCTTTATAAATCTTCCCATGTTTAACCTACCTCATTATATAATACAATATCCCGTACAATGCGGACGCGGCTATTCCGTATACAATAACCGGGCCGGCAATCGTGAACATCTTCGCGCCGACGCCGAGAATATACCCCTCGGTCTTGTACTCGAGCGCGGGCGCGACTACGGCGTTGGCAAAGCCGGTAATAGGAACAAGCGTACCCGCGCCGCCGTGCTTCGACATTTTATCGTACAGCTTTAACCCCGTGAGAATCGCCGCAATAAATATCAGCGTCATTGAGGTAAGCGTCCCGGAGTCAATCCGCGTAAAGCCGAGATGTGTATATAGATTCAAAAATGCCTCTCCCACGACGCAAATTGCCCCGCCGAAAAGAAACGCCTTTGTAAAGCTCAACCCCGCTTTTGTATTAGGTGAACGCCTCTTTGTTATTTCGCCGTATTCTTTATTTGTAATGTTCATAAAAAACTCAACCCCTTTTGCTCTTATTTTAACAAAAGGGGTTGACTTTTATTCTTTTTTGTTGTTAGAAAAATTTGGAGTTGGCATTTTTTTTATTTATTCAGCAATTTCTTATATTCTTCAAACTCTTTCATTACTTCATCAATATCACTTTGCTCCATTTTCGCTCTTGTTTGAATAATCTGCATATCGAGCGTTTCGGGGTTCAATTGCGCCATTAATAAAGCTATTAATTTCTCCTTCTCGCCATGACGAGTATCAACCTGCGCCATATATTCTCACCTCCTCATATCCCTTATTATACCACATTTACAAAAGAAGTCAACTCGTTCGCCATTTTATTTGACAATTTATAATTTATATGAAAAAATAGTTTTTAGGACATGGATATGTCTTAAGCAGACTAATACGGTGGCGGTTAGCGTGAACCCTTTGGCAAATTAAAAGAAAGGGGGAATGCGAATGGATACTATAATGCTTTGGAGCGATTTTTAATTTCATGCTGGAACTTGTATCAACGGTATCATTGGTTGTAACGGCATATTGCACATATAAATTACTCCGCGATAAAAGCAAAAAGTAACCCCGCCCGGCAAAGGTGAGTTACTTTTTGTACTCTCTAAGCTAACCGTCACTTGGTCTGCTTTTTCTGTCTACATTATATCATACATTTTCTACTATGTCAACCCCCAATTTTTCAACCCCCTCGCCAATCGGCAAGGGGGTTGAAATATTCATGACTTTTTCTGCGTAAAGCGGAGTTGCTTAACGGCAAAGCCGTCCGCACTCGTCCGCGCCTTTCAACAACTATGACACTGTGATAGATGTGATGGTGTTAAACTCATTACCGCCGGAGCTACCGGTAGTAATACCGCCTCTGTGGTTTCTCTCATCTGCACAACCGTCGGGAGTTGATGAACCACCGGTATCGGTCGTAATCGCAATATAAATAATAGATGCGTTATTTCTCAATGCCTGCGGAATAGGAAGGGTGATTGATTTACCCGCGATACCGCCGTCGCCGCTTGCCGCAACGGGATTCAAGCGTATCCAACCATTCGCGGTACCAATACTTGAGCTGTTGCTTTCGGTCTTACGTCCGCCGGTAAGATAAGAAATACTTGCTGTCGCTCCCGCAGAGCTGTTTGTCCATAAGCAAATACGTCTTGATGAGGTTGAAGCAGACGAGCTAAAGTTAATGGTAATAGTTGATTTTGAAGTATCAAAGTTGCTTAACGCAAGCACATTTCCGCCATTCGCCGTATCCAATCGTTGCACATTCGCACCGAACGGGTCTGCGCCGACCGTCCAGGAGGTTGTCGGGCCGCAGGTACAGGTCTTGAGGTGAGGTGGTGCCGCTATACCGCCGCAAGGAGGTACGTTTGTACAAGGTACCGGTGTACAACCGCATTGGTTGGTATCCGGGTCGATTCCCTTACCGCAAATCTGACATTTTACCGTAGGCGGTTCGATTCTTCTCGCTCTCGCCTCTGCCGCGCCGAAGCCCATGTTTAATGACGGCTTTTGTACGGGGTACCAGTCTACGCCGCCCGCCGCCGAATTGAATACCCAGAAGTTTCCGTTATTATTACGCAATAATGACTGCGTTTTATTCATATACGGAACCTCAACGCGAGACAATTCGTTGTCTTCGGCAAATGATGTCGGGGTTTCTTTATATCCGTTGTTCGCGCCGACTAAACGAACCCTCTCGGTCGCGCTTATGCCGAAGCCGTTCTCCTTTGTTCTCTTAAAGAACGGGAGTATCGGGTTATCCGCGGTGCCTATACCTTCTTTAAAGACGTCGTTTCTCGCTATCTCGTCTTTGCTGTTATGCGAGCCGGGGAGATATATTCTTTGTCCCGCTCTTACGATAATCGAAGGTAACTGTTGCTTGAAATCCTTACCGCTGTCTGTGAGGTAATAACCCCTCAATGAAACCGCTCTGCCGTTGTTCCATTCGGTCTCGTTCGAAACCTCAACCCAGTCGTCTCTGTCTTTGTTCAACGAGTTGAACGCGACCGCTCTTACGCCGGTGATTATCGGCATACCCGTCTTGTTAAAGTGGTCACATTTTACAAAATTAAGCGTAACATCTGCCGCACCGGTTACATAGATTGTGTTTTGCTCCGGTGTGTTTTTGCAACAAGGTGTTGTCGTAGGCTGTGTAACGCCCGTTCCCGACCAAACCGCCTTATAGCCTCTGTACGGATATGCGGTTATAGGAACCCGTGTTCCGTTCCAGTATCTGCCGGTAACCGCCGTTCCGTCACCCTCAGAACGAGGGTCAAGCATATTCGCTGACGTAGTGTTGTTCCAAATGGTGGGGAGGTCTTCGACGGCGACTAAACGTGTGTTCATCTTCGCCGTACCTTTACCGTGGTTGATACCGTTCTTAGCGACCGTCACCTTAACCTCATAGTCGCCGTAGGAAGTCCCGTTTGTCCAGGTTTTACCGAGCGACGCATTTACAAATGAAGGTATACCGCCTTGAACATTAGAACGTCCGCCTCTTCTCTGCACCGCTCCGTCATTGGTAGTTACGGTATACATTGCTCTATCGCCGAGGAATTCTCTCATAACGCCCTTTGAACTCTTCGGGGGATTTTCTTCCGGCCCCATTCCGTATACCGAGTCGTCATTGTCCGCGTTTTGGCTGGGCCCGTAATTCCATACCGGCCACGTACCCCAACGTCTTCCGACGTTCCCCGGAACAGCCGTCGCGTCTGCCGTTACCGTTCCGCCGAACTGCATCGACGGACGGGGAACCTCATTAATTCTTCTCGTTTTACCGCCTATTACGGCATATTCCGGGTCAGCTATGAAGTTACCGGCGAGCATAACTTGATGCTCGTTGTGTAACGTCCATTCAATCGTATCCCAAGCGCTTTGAGCAATAGCCGGCTTAAACGCACCTTGATACAAGTCGGAAAGCGCGTTAGCCATTTTTGCTCTGTTATCCGCTTGAATACCCGAGGTCGGAATCGCCGCCTGTGCTTTTTCGCCGCTTCCAACTGGGTCGCCGCCCATTAATGCGCGCATTAAGAAGGTTGTGGTAAGAGCCGCGCCGAAGTGTCCGCCGAACGGCTCGTTTCTGTCGATAAGTGCTTTAATTGTGTTATATCCCGCCGATGAACCGAAGAATACGGTATTCATGCTGTCGTTAAGCTCAGCCGCACCCCAGTCCATGTCGAATATAATCGGACGCCATCTTCCGTCCAAATACGGGTGAATCTCGCCGTTCTTAACCTGTTCTATCTCTTTTTCATTAGGGAAATAACGCCACATTTCCATGTTGTTACCGGGCCAGTCACAGTTGCCCCAGTATATCTGTATAGCATAATAGTGGAAGAACGCGTCTACGTCAACCCGCGCACAAAACTCGTCCCAGTTATCCTGTTTAGTCAAACCGTTGGGGTGGAGTAAACCCGCGTCTCTTCCCGCAGAGGTTGCGGGGCGTGTGCCGAGTGCTTTACCGAGTACCGTCTGATTCGCGGGTACCTGTACGTCCCAAACGATATCCTTAATTATGTCCCAATCGTCTCTTGCGCGACAAGAGCCGGCGGCTTCACAGATGTCCTCACCCGTGCCCCAGTATTCCATACATTTATCAACCCTGTCGCCGGTACATTTGCGGTTTACGCCGTCACAGAACCTCGGCTGCCATCCGACATAGGTATCTCTCGCGGTTGTGTTTGTGAAACCGCCCGCGGGCGTATTTCTCGAACCTAAATTTATATCCGATAATTCAAATAACATCTTATCTGTGTTTTGTCTTTGCGGCGCGGTAGCCCCCTCCGGCCACCAGAAGTTTTCTACGTTTACCGTAAATTGATATCTTTCTAACGGATTAGCGTTGGTCTGCGCTCCGTCATGTCCTTCGGGGATAATACGTCCGCAGCCTTTTGTGCCGCTTAAACAAGAATCGCGTCCTAATTCCGATACGCCGTGCGTATGGAACGCGCTCTCTCTGCCGCCGTACATTCTGTCGTAATGATTTTGTGTTCTCGGGCTTTTGAGGAAGGTCATTCCGTAATACGCGCCGTTCACATACATAACACAGGGTTTATCCTTTTGAACGCCGCCGGGCATACCCGCTAACTCGCCTAATCTCTGCCCTACCTCGTCGTGCATATATGCTCTGTCTCTGTCGTTACCTGCGTTTCTTGCGCGGAAACGACGATAACGGTGAATCATGTTACCGAAATTGCTGTCTCTTGAGTCGTAAACATTATCCTGTCCGAATAACGGGAAATAAAAGCTGTTTAATCTTCCGCCGCCGAAATAGTCGTTATAACCGTTTCTCGCGTAAAATTCAAAAGTCTTTTGCTCGTAAAGGTTGGTACCGCGTGACCAGCCGCCCTTTACCCTCGCGCCCGCGCCTTGAGCAACCTGTCTGAAACCGTTGGCGTCGAAAATTTCTACGAAGGTAGCTATTTCCGCGCCGCCCGCCGCGCCTTCTCTTACGCCGTTGGCTTCGCCCTTATCTATACCTCTTCCTCGACGGTTAAAGTTAGCCGCTAAGGTCGGGCCGTATGGGTCCATAATACCGGTATCTATAAAGTCGGGACGTGTTCTCGGCCCGTCGTCATACATACGTCTTCCGAGCAGGGGTTTTCCCGCGTTCAATTTCTGATACTGTTCAATCCATTCCTCTCTGTCCTTACCGGGAATGAATATACCGTCGTTATGGTCGTACAAATCGTGCGAAGATGTGTAACAGGTGAGTATCATCCAGTCCTCATGCTCACCGTTTCGCCCTAACCAGTCTGTGCGGCGGTTAATCAAATCGGTGCTGAGTATGTTACCGCCGGTCGGGTTACCGGTCGCGGGCATTAAAAGGAACGTCCTCGTAATTCTCGCGACGTCGCCCGCTTTTGCCGTCGGGCCGTTCGAATAACCGACAAAGCTTACCGTGAAAGCTTCTCTGTCGCCCTCGACAAACGTCGGAATCGTAATTCCCGAGCTGTACTTAACTGCGGGTGCCGCCGCCGTACCGGGAGACAGTCTCATCGGGCTTCCCCCGCCCCAGTGACGCTTAAACACTAAATTCGTGATGAAGTCGTTCGTACCTATCGGGACGCCTTTAAAGCCCGCGCCGCCGCCGCCCCATGAGCCGTCGGTGTAAGGGGTCGCGGCCGTGTAATCCTTATCGGTAAGCGTAAAGCCCGAACCGCTGTCGCTCGCCGTCCAATAGATTTCAACCTCGCTTTGGTTGGGCAACGGAATAAATCCGTCGTTATTGTCTCGCGTTCCCGCTTCAATAGTGATGCTTCCCCCGGAAACAAAACTGTTGAACGTCTGGTCGATTACGGTACCGTTGTACTTTAACCGTAAATCGAGACGCCCTTCCTCCGGGTCTGGGTCGGGGTCAGAGCCTTCTGCGAATACACTGAGCGGAAATGCCGACAGCATAATCGCGAGCAGAGTTACCACTGCTAAAAGTTTGCGTTTCATAGATTCCCTCCTGAAAAAAATATTTTATATAATTATATCCGTTTCACGCGGTACATTGACCTTGTATACCAGCGTTAACAGACTGTCGCCCAAATGTACGTTTTCGACGTTCACGTTGTCGAAATGATGATTTATGTCGAAATGACTAAAGTTCCAAAAGCTCTTAATCCCGAGCTTAATAAGTATATCACAAACCCCGCGCGCACTTTCCAACGGAACGCATAAAACCGCTATCTTCGGCTGTTCCTCTCTGCAAAACTGCGGCAAATGCTCGTCGCTCATAATCTGATGTCCCGCGATGATTTTCCCGTGCAATAACGGGTCTTTGTCGAATATTCCCGCAAGGGTACAGCCCCGCTTCTCAAAGCTGATATTGTCACAAATCGCCTGCCCCATGCTTCCCGCGCCCAAAATAATGACCTTATTGTTTTTCTCTATCCCGATAATGTCTGAAATCTCCTTGCGAAGAATTTCGACATTATAACCGTACCCCTGTTGCCCGAACCCCCCGAAACAGTTCAAATCCTGTCGTATTTGACTCGCGGTAATCCGCATTTTCTGTGAAAGCTCATTTGACGAAATCTTGACCCTTCCCTCTTCGAGAAGCTCCCCCAAATATCGGTAATATCGCGGTAATCGCTTAATTACATAAGGCGAAATATTATCGGTTGGTTTCATATAGGCAACCTCCGAAAATCTGTTCCGTTCAAAAGCTTTTCACGGGTTTTTCAAAATCTTCTCACAAGCGTTTAGCAATTTCTTTAATGAACTCCTGTGTGTTCACCTTGCGCTTATTTTCGAGCGTTGATATCGCGAACAAATCCCCCGTCATGACCCCGTCCTCGATTGTAGAAATTGTTGCCTTTTCGAGCCGCTTTGCAAATTCCGAAAGCTCATGAATCGAGTCGAGCTCGCCGCGCTTGTTCAACGCCCCCGTCCACGCAAAAATTGTCGCGACCGAATTTGTTGACGTTTCCTGTCCCTTGAGGTGGTTGTAATAGTGGCGCGTGACCGTCCCGTGCGCCGCCTCATACTCATATGCACCGTCGGGTGACACAAGCACCGACGTCATCATTCCGAGACTTCCGAACGCCGACGCCACCAAATCCGACATTACGTCGCCGTCATAGTTCTTACACGCCCAAATGTACCCGCCGTTGTTGCGGACGACCCTCGCCGCGGCGTCATCAATTAATGTATAAAAATACTCAATCCCCGCCGCCTCAAATTTTGACCTATACTCTTTATTATATATGTCCTCAAATATATCCTTAAACCTATGGTCATAGGTTTTTGAAATGGTATCCTTTGTCGCAAATGTCAACCCCTGTTTAGTGTCGAGCGCGAATTTGAAACAAGAACGCGCAAAGCTTTTTATGCTTTTATCGGTATTGTGAATCCCTTGTATAACGCCATCGGTATCGGAAAATTCGTGAATTAGCCGGCGCGTTTCCTTCCCGTCTTTATCGGTAATAACAAGCTCTGCCTTTGCGCCCGTCGGAACAACCGCCTCAACATTCCTGTACATATCGCCGTATGCGTGACGCGCAATTGTGAGCGGCTTTGTCCACCCGGGTACAAGCGATTCGACCCCCTTGACAATTATCGGGGCGCGGAAAACCGTTCCGTCTAAAATTGCTCTGATTGTCCCGTTCGGCGACCTCCACATTTCCTTAAGCTTATACTCGGTCATTCGCTGTGCATTAGGCGTAATTGTGGCGCATTTTACCGCGACGCCGTACTTTTTTGTTGCGTTGGCTGAATCGACCGTGATTTGGTCATTGGTTGAATCGCGCCTTTCGAGTCCTAAATCATAATACTCGCTTTTTAAATCCACAAAAGGGTGAATTAATTCGTCTTTTATCAACTGCCAGATGATTCGGGTCATTTCGTCGCCGTCCATCTCGACGAGCGGTGTCTTCATTTGGATTTTCGACATTCTTTAATCAATTACTCCTTATCGACTTCTCACAATAGGTCAATTCTTAAACATATTCAATAGTCCGCCCGCGATGAGCATATCTCTGTCTCTCTTTGAAATCTCACAATTAAGCTTAATTTCGACATTATGCTCTCCACCTTTGAACCCGCATCTGAGCGTAACCTCTTTTTGATTTTTTTCATTGTTCTCGATTTCGCGCTTGATGAACGGAAGCTCAATTGTCGCCCCCTGCTCCAATTTGACATAATCGTCATCGCTTTTAAAGGTCAACGGTATAATACCGTTATTGATAAGATTTTGTTTGTGAATCCTCGCGAACGATTTGCAAATAACCGCTTTTATGCCGAGAAATACGGGAGCCAACGCCGCGTGTTCTCTCGACGACCCCTGCCCGTAGTTCGCGCCGCCGACAATAACGCCGCCGCCCTTTTCCTTTGCCGCCTTTGCCCTCGCGGGAAATTCCTCATCGACAACCGCGAAACAATACTCGCTGATTGCGGGAATATTCGAGCGTAAAGGCAAAATCTTCGCTCCCGCCGGCATAATGTGGTCGGTCGTAATATTATCGCCGAGCTTTAAAACGAGTTCTGCCGTTATGCTTTCGGTCAAACGCGAGTTTGAGGGAAACGGCTTTATATTCGGGCCGCGCAAAACCTCTACATTTGCCGCGTCAACCTCATCTGCGGGCAAGGTAATCATATTGTCATTTATAAGAAAACTCTCGGGCATTACATATGCGGACGTTTTTTCCGCACCGTCGGAATTGCGCGGGTCGGTAAACGCCCCCGCCACCGCAGATGCCGCCGCCGTCTCGGGTGAAACAAGATAAACCTCTGCGTCCTTTGTACCCGAACGCCCCAAAAAGTTGCGGTTAAAAGTCCTGAGCGAAACGCCCCCGGAAACGGGCGACTGTCCCATACCTATACAAGGTCCGCAGGTACATTCTAAAATTCTCGCACCCGCCGCTATCAAATCGCTCAATGCGCCCGATTCGGCAAGCATATTCAACACCTGCTTCGAGCCGGGTGCAATCGACAAATCCACACCCTCATGAACGGTCTTTCCTTTTAATATACCCGCCACCTTAAACAAATCCTGTAACGAGCCGTTTGTACAAGAGCCTATACAAACCTGATTAACGACCTTTCCTTCTAATTCGGATATACTCTTTATATTATCGGGACTGTGCGGACAAGCCGCAAGCGGTACAAGCTCGGAAAGATTGATTTCAAGAACTTTATCGTAAACCGCGCCCTCATCGGCAGAAAGCTCAACATAATCGCCGCCCCTGCCCTGTGCCTTTAAAAATTGTTCAGTAGCCTCATCTGACGGGAACAACGACGTGGTTGCGCCAAGCTCCGCCCCCATATTTGTAACGGTGGCGCGCTCGGGGACAGAAAGGCTCTTTACCCCTTCTCCGAAATACTCAATAACCCTTCCGACGCCGCCTTTAACGCTCAATTCCTTGAGAACTTTTAAAATTATATCTTTTGCGGAAACATATTTGTTTAATTTTCCCGAAAGCTTAATTCCGACAATTTCCGGATAAGTAATGTGATAACCGCCGCCGCCCATTGCGACCGCGACATCAAGTCCGCCCGCGCCGACGGCAAACATTCCTATCCCCCCACAAGTCGGGGTGTGTGAATCGGAGCCGATTAGCGTTTTTCCGGGCTTACCGAACCGCTCAAGATGAACCTGATGACAGATTCCGTTACCGGGACGCGAGAAATATATTCCGTGCTTTTTTGCAACGCTCCCTATGTAGCGATGGTCGTCGGCGTTTTCATACCCCGTCTGAAGGGTGTTATGGTCGATATAAGCAACCGACCGCTCGGTCTTGACTCTTTTAACCCCCATAGCCTCAAACTGTAAATACGCCATTGTACCCGTCGCGTCTTGTGTGAGCGTTTGGTCTGTTTTAAGCGAGATTTCGCCGCCTTTAACGGCTTCCCCGCTGATTATATGCGCGTTGATTATTTTCTCGGTAAGGGTAAACGCCATGTAAAATTCTCCTAATATCGTACCTATATGTTACAATTATACTATGACTTAGTAACAATTGTCAAGGGCTTTTTTAGAAATTAATAAATTTTTATTGACAAACCGTAAAAAAAGTGTTAAAATCACATGAAACTTAAATTATTTCATACGGGACTACTTTTATGAAAAACATTAAAATTCTTTTTTCGCTTCTAATAATTTCCAATTTATTATTCGCCGCCTGTTCCTCGAAGGACAACGGGGACAATTCTGTGGCGGATATCGGGCTTATACACGCGTCACAGGCTCCGTTTATAGAAGCGAGCGCGCATCACCCTCCGCGAACGGATATATACGGAGCTTTGAATCATGACGAGGTTATCGGCGTTTGGATTTCTTACATTGAGTTGTCGGGGATTCTTACAAAAAAAACCGAGGCACAGTTTAAGAAAAGCTTCGCGGAGATGATGGACAACTGCGCCGCGCTCGGAATAAACACGGCGTTTGTTCATCTTCGCCCGTTCGGAGACGCCCTGTACAATTCCGATTATTTCCCTTGGTCTAAATATGTAACCGGAACAATCGGCAAGGAGCCGAGCTTCGACCCCCTGCAAATAATGCTTGAGGCGGCTCATGAGCGGGGAATATCGTTCCACGGTTGGCTCAACCCGATGCGGATTCAAGTCGACGCGGACATTGATAAGGTTTCGTCGGATTTGCCGATAGGCGAATGGTACCGCGACGACTCAAAGCGGGGCAAATATATAGTAAAAAACGGCGATAACTGGTACCTTAACCCCGCATATGAAGAGGTCACAAATCTAATCGGAAAAGGCGCGTCCGAAATAGCCGCAAGGTATAACATTGACGGAATACACATCGACGATTATTTTTACCCGACAACGGCGACGACGTTTGACGCCGACGCATTTGCGGATTCGAGTAATATCGATTTGAACAGATTCAGAAAATCCAACTGTAACAACATGGTGAGGATATTGTACACGTCAACGAAACAAGGTAACCCCAACGCCCTCTTCGGAATCAGCCCGCAGGGGAGCATAGAAAATAATCGGGAACAATTGTACGCCGACGTCGAAACGTGGTGCAAAAATATCGGTTATGCCGACTATATCGCGCCACAGTTTTACTACGGCTTTGAAAACTCCGACCAACCCTACTCGGAATGTACAACCCGGTGGCAGGGGATGTTGGACGGTTCACCCGTAAAGCTTTTATTCGGACTTGCCGTATACAAAATCGGCTCGGAGGACGCTTGGGCGGGCGACGGCTCACAAGAGTGGATTGACGAGGATAAAATCCTTTTGAGACAAATTGAGAAGGCGCGTGAGCTGTCAAATTACGGCGGAATTATATTTTTCAGCTATAATTGGTTGTTCAGTCCGGCGCATATAACCGATGCAATTCAAAAAGAAATAAACGCTTTTAAGCCTATATTGAGGTAAAGATGAACAAAGTAATTTCAATAATACTCTCTGTTGTATTTATCGTTTCGTGTATGAATTTGCCGCTTTTTGCGGAAGAATCGACCGAAACGACTATTGAGGATTCATATGACGAATCGTCGTTCACAGATGACGGTGAACGTGAAAATAAATTCTATTTACCGGGCAATATGAGGGGGGTCATTCTTCGCCCGAACGCAAAAAGCGATTCGGAAGAAGACGACGACAATTATGAAACGGGCATTTCCGAA
This sequence comes from Oscillospiraceae bacterium, assembly GCA_009783205.1. GTDB lineage: Bacteria > Bacillota > Clostridia > Oscillospirales > Ruminococcaceae > Ruminiclostridium_E. The sequence goes on along the minus strand of WRHO01000002.1, from coordinate 116,294 downwards.
GAAGCTTTAGATGAGATTGTCGCGCTCGGAATGAACACCGTTATTATAATTACGTCCGATTACGACTCGGTATTCTGTAACACAGATATAAACAAATCGGATGAGGGCGACTCGTTGTCCTCGATAATAACCGCGGCAACAGAGCGCGAGCTTAATGTTTATCTTACGTTTGACATAAATTCCGCATTATACGACAATAATCGCGAAATAGGCAACGCGGGGACAATAAACGCGCTTATAACCGAGATACACAAGTTCACGTTAAAATACTATTGCGACGGTATAATTCTCGACAACTACTATTCTTTGCGCGATGAGGAAAGCTTTATACGATATATGGAGTTTGGCGGGGGAATAGGATATAACAACTGGCTTTACGACAGCACGGAGACATTTTTCAAAACCGCCGCCGACACAATAAGACTAACCGACAACGGTATACCGGTCGGAATAATGTTGAGCGACTTTTCGGGGAGCGTTGACCCGCCGTCCGGCGGCGAAGGCGGTTCCCTTTCCGGCTTTGCGGACACGCTTTTGTATGTAGAGAACGGTTACGCCGACTTTGCGTTGGTCAACGCGCCGGACGCTTATACAGAAAACGACGACACCTCGGCACTTCCGTTTGACAAAATTACAAATTACTGGGGCGAAATATGCGACGCGGAAAAAGTACCCATGTACATAATTCATCATAATCAGCGGATTGGCGAGGAAAGCGCGGGGTGGAACGGCGATGACCAGCTTTTGCGACAGCTCTCTGCCGCGAGGAAAGCCCCCGCATATAAAGGGAGCGTTTTTAATTCGTTCCCCGCCCTCATGGAGAATCGGCTTAATTCTACCGAAACAATGCGCCTGTTTTTCAACGACCAAATAAACGAGGAAACCCTTTTTGACGACCTCGTAATGAACACCCCAAAGTCACAAAGCTTTTCGACCAATGACGCAATCGCAATTTTTCAGGGGACATACGACGACAACTTTGAGGTTTTCTTAAACGATGTCGAAATAACGCTCAACGAAGCGGGCAACTTTTATATAGAAGAGCCGCTCGTTGTCGGCGCAAACCGCTTCACGCTCAAGCATAAGGGAAAAACCGTTACCTATTCAATTGAACGGCGCGTCGTCCCGCTACACTCGGTAGGCGCGGCAATTGCCAACGGTACAATACTCGAGGTGGACGGCGGAACAATCATTGAAATAGAAGCAATCGCCTACAGAGGCGCGAGTGTTACTGCGGAAATAAACGGACAATCCGTAAAGCTTTCGCAACAGGATTATAACCTTGACGACCCCGCGCTCAATTCATCATACGCGCCGTTTTCGGGAAGTTATCAGGTTCCCGACGGCATAATCGGCGAAACGCAAAATCTCGGAATAATCTCGGTAACGGCGAGCTTAAGCGGCTTTTCCCGTAATATACAAGGGGCGTCGGTGGTAGTCGTCCCCCTGCCCGAGCCGCCGTACATTCCGCCGGTTGATGTCGAATGGATTAATGAGGACAGCGCGGGAACGGGCGAGGTTGTCGGTCGAATGAATCCTCTGCGCGATACAAATGAATCGGTAAGCTATGTACGCGTATTAAACAATAACACCTTTGTACATCCGGCAAATACGGCGGGTACGGCGAGAAATCCCGATTATTCAAATCTTCCGGCGGGTACGGTCGACTATCATCTTTCTACGGCGGGCGATTATTATACAACGATGAACGGAAAGCGAATAAGCACCGATAACGCAGTTGTCGAAAGCGGCTACGGAATGGGCGAAAACAACTTGGTCGTGCTTTCGAGCGGAACCTCGGGAAGGAACAGCTTCTTTAAAATCGCGCTTGACCACCGCTCGAGCTTCAATATAATGGCGGCGGGGTTGAACTATTCGGCGGGCGGCGGCGGGAACTTCAATATAAGCGACTTCAACGTATCTTTTATATACATTGACTTCGACAATATAACCTCGGTAACAAAGCTCCCGTCCTTTGAATATAATCAAGTTTTTTCCGCCGGAAAATGGGAAACTGTAACCATAGACGGAATCCCAAAATTCCGACTCGTTCTTGAACTGAGAAAACGCGGCGTTTACGGCGGGAGTTATGCGGCTTATAACCAAGACGGGGAGCTTACCCTCACCTTTAAAAACGTAACAAGCTCTTTGTCGGGCATGAACATTGTCGTAGACCCGGGACACGGTGTAACCTCGAGCGGTTTTGACCCCGGCGCGGTCGGACAAATCTACGAATTTGACGCAAATATAGCGGTAGCGCGAAAGCTCTGCACAAAGCTTCGCGATTTAGGCGCGAACGCAACAATGCTCGCGACAGACGCGACATATTACGCGACAAAGCTTCGCCCCGATTATGCGCGCGATTTATACGACTGTGACCTTTTTATCTCGTTACACTGTAATGCGGTGGCGGGTAGCGACGCGCGCGGTACCGAGGTTTGGTACTATACGCCGTTTTCACAGCCGCTCGCGTCGGCGATTTCCGCGAATGTCTCGTCCTACTTCCAAAAAAGCGTCTACTCGGACGGCGCGAACAAAAATCGCGGCGATAAGTACAGCTACTATTTAGTAACAATAGCACAAGACTTTCCGTCCGTTTTGGTCGAAATGGGGTTTGTCACAAACTTAGAGGACGCAATGGCGTTAGCATCGGAGCGACATCAATCGGGCATAGCCGACGCAATTGCCGCCGGGGTTCAAGCTTATCTCAACCGCGCTTAATGTTTAAGTTTTACAATTGATTAAGGGAAGTGAATATGCGGGAGAAACTTTTTACCCCGCCCAATCGTTTTATTGTTAAAGGGACTTCAAAAAACTGTATTCGTCTTTTGTGCAACATAACCAAAATATTTTTTTAATTTTGTATACTTTTATTATAGATTTTTTTCGAATTATGTGATATAATTTTGTGGAAAGTATTTTTAGAAATTTTCTAAAAATACTTAACAATAAAAATTTTTAATTTTAAAAGGAGTAAGACAATGAAAACAAAAAAACGCGCATTATCTCTGCTCATAGCATTTTCTATGATTATGAGCCTTATCCCGACGGCGACAATTATTCCCGTTGCGGCGGCGGGTGAATCATATGCGGTTCAACTCATGGGAAGAAGTACAACCGGAAGTTGGGAAACAAACGATTTGCCGTATAAAAGCCAAAGCGGAACTACCGCCGGTGTCGCGGGCGACAACGAGGGTATTGTCGTAATCGACGGAAACACCCCTCCCGGACAGGTACACAAATTAAAAATAGACCATATCGGTGACGATAACCTTATTAACCTTTCGCTCAGACCGGTCGGTTCTACGTGGTGCGACGAGAACGGCGGATGCGGCGGAATGGGTGGTTGGAAACCCGAAGTCGGTGAATGTTCTAATTGTCACGCAACATGGGGCGACTTTATAGCTCCCGGTTACTTAGATGCGAACGGAGACGACAACACTAAAGGAAACCAAGGCAGATTTGAAAACGCCGTTATTAAGTTCACAAAGGTTACAATTAACGGAAACATTAACGCTTTAGAAGACCCCGCGACCGTCCCCTTCCTTTCACAACACAGATTCGACAGAGGACACGCTAACGCAGATTTATGGGCGGGTTGGTACGGCCCCCGTCGTCTTCTCTCGAGTCCGAATATTTTCACCAAAACGGAAGGTACGGAGGGACAGTCTTTTTGGCTCAAAAACGAAGCAACAATTAATAGTATCGAGGTTGAATTTAAGGTTTACCTCGTAGATGATGTTTATCCCGTACCCGAGAAACAGCGTGAAAATAACGGTATCTCCGTTTTCCTCGCATCGAGAGAGGCTCTCGACTGGAGAAGCGGCGGCACTAACTTCTGGAAAAGCGACTCACAAAGAATCGACAAAGACGGCATATACGAAATGGAAATAAACTTCAACCGCAGCGGTGCACCGGCACCCGTTGACCGTCTCGCGAGTCTCGCGATTATGTCCTACGGCTCAACATTTGACGAAGGAATAGGCTTCCTGCTCAACGCGAGACAGGCGCCCGAATCCTGGCGCGATGACGAAGTTTTAATCGAGATTAAAGAGGTTAAAATTAACGACGAATTAGTCGCAAACAAATGGGGCGTTGAAGAATACGGCGGCAATAAAGACCTCCTCGTTTCTCAAGGGAACGCGCCCACTGATGAATTTGTAAACGTAGAATTGTGGAACGCTTGGTTCTCCGATAACCGTAAGCTTGATGTTTCGGCGAGTTCACCGCTTTTCACCACCACCTACCCTAAGGGACAAGGTTCGAGTAACCCCCCTCACGGTGACTGGCCCGATGCGGATAAAGAAGCGGTAAGCTTCGCGCTCGACAATAAAAACCTCAACAACCCAATCATCACAAAAGCATATGTAAAATTCGAAATCACCGGCGTAAACAGAGAAATGTGCGCGACGCACGCGAATGTAGTCGGCCCCACAGAGTTTTGCTATTTGTGTAACGATACCTTCTGCAAAAACGGATGCGGTATGCCGGCGGTAGAATGTTCTTGCCCCGCTTGTGGTGTTTGCGGCGCGCCTATGCCCTGTAAAGACCACAAAATAGAATGGTGTCCCTTCCCCGGTTGCAAAAATCTGTTACCTTGCCCCATAAATCACGGCGGCAGCACAACGCCTCCCCCGCCTCCGTTAAAATGTGAAGCCGGCCCTGGAAAAACCCCCTGCTTAGAATACGATTGTCCTATCTGTAATAAAGACAAGGAATGGTCAGTATTAGGCGATATTCTCGGCAATGGCGATATAACAATCTTTGACGCTATGGAAATTCTTATGTTCTTGGTTAAGGTTAGCGATTGTGTTATCCTTAAGGGTAACGACGATGTAACCGCGGAACAGGCGAAGAAAGCCGCAATAATAAGCCCCGAGGGCTTTGAAGCCGGCGAGCCGACAATATTCTGCTTTATCGAAGTTCTCTTATATCTCGTCAAAATGCCGGATATAGCAATCACCGGTAAGCATATCGCCCCCGCACCTAAAGGCGAATAAGAGCGACCTCACAATATAATTATATTAAACGGCGGATTTGTAAAAAATTCGCCGTTTAAATTTCAAATTCTATGTTAAAAAATTCTCGTTGACATTTAGCATTGATTATGTTAGAATGAAGTTATAAGGATTGGGGGTTCTAACTTTGAGCGATAAAAACAAGGATATAGAGCAAATTAATGACGAGATACCCGAAATACTGTCACCGACTGACGATTATATTTTTAAGCTGTTGTTCGGCGATGAAAACGGGGTTGAGCGGCTGACAAGCTTGTTGCAGTCGGTTCTTCTGAAACTCTCTCAAGATGAATACAGCGAGATTACCATTGTTGACCCTCATCTACTGCGTGAATACAAGGGCGATAAGCTCGGTATATTAGATGTGAAAGTCAAGACAAAGACGGGCAAGCTCGTCAATGTGGAAATACAAGTAGAACCTTCGCCTGTGCTTCAGGAACGTGTAGTATTCTATGCGGCAAAGATGATAACAGGGCAAATGAAGTCCGGCAACGACCATTCTGTGTTAAAAAAAGTCATCAGCATAATTATAACCGCTCATAATTTTATAAACGACAGCGAAAAATACCACAACCGCTACACTCTCTATGACCTTGAAACAGGCTCGGAATTTTCCGACATATTAGAAATTCATTCAATCGAATTACCCAAAGCCCCGACCGCCGATGACGGCACTCAATTATGGTGGTGGACGAGATTTTTGTCCGCTAAAGATAAGGAGGAATTTGTCATGTTAGCAGAACGAAATCCACAAGTAAAAAATGCCGTTGTTCGTCTTATGGAGTTGTCCGCCGATGAACAAACCCGCCTTTTATACGATTCTCGTCAAAAAATGGAATGGGATAACCAAGCGAGAGCGGAGGAAAAATGGAAAGATGTTGTTGCCGACAAGGATTCACAGCTTGCTGATAAGGACGCACGAATCGCAGAACTTGAAGCAAAATTAAAGAATATGTCATAGAATAAAGCCGAGCGAGTTCACAATCGTTCGGCTTTATTAAACAAAATATTTCATATTGACATTTTTCGAATATTGTAGTATTATATATCAGTGAGGACAGATTAAACACAGGTTCTAATTTATTAATGAAGGAGTATAAGTTTGAATAAAAGCTGGCAGGGGTGGCTCTGCCGCCCCGAAGCTGGATAGGCTTTTATTCGTAGAGGTTTTGTACCTCGGAAAGGAATGGTCATATTTATGAAAAGAAACAGCAAATTGTACATTTTAACGGCGGTTATAGCGACCCTCGCAATGGTTACGGGGGTATTCGCGTTCACCGGCTGTAGCGAGAAGACGGGCGCGGCGTCATATGAAAGAGCGGAACGCGCATTAATCACAAACGCCGTGTCGGAGTATTCTACATTAGAAGCGGCGTTCCAAAAGCTTACCGACAATAATAAAACGCAACAGAGTTTAACCCTCTCGATAACACCTAAGACGTTTTTGGCGGATTTATTGGGTGCGAACGAGATTAACCCAACCGTGTTCGAAATAAACGGCTCGAGCGACAATGACGAGGGCTTCTCCAACATAGTGTACAAAAACGGCGATAAGGAAATTTTAGCCGCAGATGTTTGGTTGAGCAAGGAGCAAGTCATTATAAATCTTCCCAAAATACTCGACAAATATCTCTTTGCGGATATGTCGATGCTTGAACAACTCGGCGACGCCTCAATTGATAGCGGTGTTATTATGTCGAGCTTTATGGAAGGGTTTTCCATGGGGTTCAAGGCGGGTGTAAACGGCGAGGTTCCGGAACTCCCCTCAAAAGCGGCGATTGACGCGCTCATTAATGTCGTTTTAGACGAGTATTTTGCATATATTGCGGAAATCGAACCCGAAAACGATGTAGAGCTTGAGATTAACGGAACGGTTATAACGACAAGCAAAATGGAAATAGAAATAACCGACGAAATAGCTTATAAAGTTGTAATTGCGGTTTTAAACGAGGTTAAGAATAATCAAGAAATTCGAACTTTTATTGACGAAATAGTAAAAATGGCTATGCCCGAAGCGAGCGGTATGCTCGACATGATGCTTGCGGGGGCAATAAGCGAGTCCGAAAGCGCGCTCGAGGCGATTGACGCGCCGGAAGCGAGTGCGGTTATGACGGTTTATATAAACGGCTCGGACATTGTAAAGCGGGTTATCACGCCCTACGATGAACAAGGGTCAAATGAAAAAATCGAAATAACAACCTATAAGAATAAAGACGACTTTTTCACCGAGGTAATCTGTAACTTAGACGGGAACAATTATAACATCAACGCAACCGGCAATAAAAAATCGGGCGAATTTGAACTCAAGATTAACGGCATTGAAGGTTATAATATAGGCGTCAACGGAACATTAAAAGACGGCAAAAAGGGGAGCTTTAACGGTGAAATTTTTGTAAACGGTATAGCCTTTGCGGACGTAGAAGCGTCGTGGAGCGATAAAGCCGATTCAAAAGCCGCCCCCGCGCTCGATTCGACAAACGCCGTTGATTTAAGCAACGAGGAACAATTGGCAACTATAGGAATGGAGCTTCTCGGCGCGATTTCGACATTAACCGAAGACCTCGACAATAACGGCGTTTATGATATAATCGGCTTATTGTTACAACAAAACCTTCTGCAAGGGTTAGGCGGGGGAATGGACGCGTTTAACGGAATGCAGGATTGGGACATGGACGATTTTGATTTCGGCGACTTTGATTTGGACGACTTTGATTTAGGTGATTTTGTTTTTTAATTTTCTGTAATTTGTGCAACCTTTTACATCTTTAAATTGTTTTTATAATATATGCAACCTCCGAAAACCTGTTTCGTGTAATCGTCGAGGTGAAAATTCCGCTATATTATAAAAAGGAGAGATATGGTCATGAAGAGAATGAAGAAAATGAAGAGAATACTAATAATACTTTCTGTGGGGTTGCTTTGCATAACCTGTTTTACCGGGTGCAGGAATATGGTTATAAGCGAAGCTTTAGACGACGGCGTCGGTATGAATTATAAAAACACACAAGCCGTAGCGGAAAACGATTATGATTATTATGCAGAAGCTGAAGAGTTTGAAGATGCTGATTGGTCTTCTTCAAACACCGCAATAAACGAAACCCGCAACCGACTCGAAATTAATGAGGTGGCGGGCGTGTCTGCATCTAACCCGCAGCATACCCGTAAAATTATACGCAACGCTTATTTGAGCGTCGAAACGTCCAAGGAACAAGATATGGCACAGGTATACGGCGAGCTTCTTGCGTTTTGCGGCACAATCGGCGGACACGAGTTTTCCGGCGAAATAAACAACGGCGATTCATATTCATATGTTATGTCGGTAATGAAAATCCCGCCCGATAAGCTTGACGACTTTTTAAATTATGTCGGCGATAAGGTCAAGATAATCAACTCGCGGATTGACGCGGACGATGTAACCGCAGAGTTTTATGACCTTACGACCCGCCTCGAAACCAAGCGCAAATCGCTCGAAAGCTACTATAAGCTTCTCGAAAACGCAGACAGTGTTGAAGAAATCATACAAATCCAAAGAACAATCGACAATATTACCGAAGAAATAGAAGCAACCGAGGGGCGGTTGCGTGTTCTCGCCGATTTGGTTGATATGGCGACCGTAACGCTTTCCATGCACCAAGAAAACGACCCCGACGCACAACGTCGCGAGGTCGAATGGGGCGCGTTGAGCGGTAAAGACATGGGGTATTATATAAGTAGCGGGTTTAAATCGGTTATAAACACAATCGCGGCGTTGGCACAGTGGTTGGTGATTATTCTGTTAGTGACTTCACCGTTGTGGCTCCCCGTTACAATTATTTTGATTATTGTAATAAAACGATACAAGAAAAATAAAGCAAAAAGACTCGCCGAAGCGGGCGCGTTAAAACAAAACGAAAAGGATTCGAAGGGGGACGCTCATACGCATGAATAAATATATGCAAAAGGCGGCAGAATCGGCATTAAACGGCGTTGAACAAGGGCACGGCGGGCCGTTCGGGGCGGCAATCGTTCAAAACGGGAATATAATCGCCTGTGAGCATAATCGCGTATTGCTTACCAACGACCCCACAATGCACGCGGAAATAGCGGCAATACGCGAAGCCTGTCGGCTTTTAGATAGGTTCTCTTTAAGCGATTGTGAGATATATTCGACCTGTATGCCGTGTCCGATGTGCATGAGCGCGATTATGTGGGCAAAAATCCCGCAATTGTATTACGGCGCGACCGCAAGAGATGCGGCGGGCGCGGGGTTTGACGACGAGGATATGTACGATTTTATTAAAAACGATTTTAACGGAGAAAAACTCTCAATTAAAATTGTTGACCCGGACGAATGTCGGCGGGTATTTGACAAATGGAATAATAAACGGGACAGGAATATGTACTGAAAAATTGTTAATACTAATTTCACTATACCGTTAAACGGTATAAAATTTGAAAGTGGGATTTAGTATTATGAACAATAATAATTGTGTTAATAAAAATATCGAATGTTCGGTGACGAGCTGTGCCAATCATTGTTGCGACAGCAACTATTGCGCGTTACAAAAGATTACCGTCGGAACGCATGGTAACGCAACCGCGCCGACAAATACAACGGGTACGGGCGGCGGAACCGATTGTCGCTCGTTTAAAGCAAAGTAGCAACAAAATAAGAGATAAGCCCAAAGGGTGGGCAAAAAAATAGCCAAAAAAGGACGGGTTTGTACAACCCGCCCTTTTGCTTTTGCAATATAATTATCTTTTTGAGAACTGCGGAGCCCTTCTTGCCGCTTTAAGACCGTATTTCTTACGTTCCTTCATTCTCGGGTCGCGGGTAAGGAAGCCCGCCTTTTTGAGTACGGGGCGAAGCTCTTCGCTGTACTGGAGCAATGCGCGGGATACGCCGTGTCGAATTGCCCCCGCCTGTCCCGTTACGCCGCCGCCGGCAACCGTACAAATAATGTCAAACTTTTCGACGGTTCCCGTTAATGCCAACGGTTGCCGCGCAATAAGCTTTAAGGTGTCGAGACCGAAATAATCTTCAATATCTCTTTTATTAATTGTGATTGTACCGCTTCCGGGATAAACCCTTACTCGCGCTACAGAGTGTTTCCTTCTTCCGGTGCCGTAATAATACGGCTTCGAGTTGTATGTTACCGTCATAGGTTATCCCCCTTCCATACCTCCGGCTTTTGAGCCGCGTTTTTGTGTTCTTCACCTCGATAGGTGCGAAGCCTCGTTAATGCTTTTCTGCCGAGCGTGGTATTAGGCAACATTCCGTTTACCGCGAGCGTCATGGCTTTTTCGGGTTTACTCGCCATAAGCTTATCATAACGAATCTCTTTTAAACCGCCTATCCAACCGGTGTGCCAACGGTAATACTTCTTTTGAGACTTGTTTCCGGTCAATACCGCTTTTTCACAGTTCAAAATAATTACATGGTCTCCGCAATCACAATGAGGTGCGAATAACGGCTTGTGCTTACCTCTGAGGATTGTTGCCGCTATTGTTGCGACACGCCCCAACGGTTTATCGGCGGCGTCGATAATATACCATTTGCGCTCAATTTCCTGCGCCTTGGGCATAAAAGTAGACATACTAATCTCCCCCTCTTTCTTTTTCTTTATCTCTTGTTTAACGTCAAGATTCTCCCCGCGGACTCATCTCTTGTTTAACTTTAACAGAGGACATTATAACCTTAAAAAACACCCATGTCAATACTTTTTTTATAAAAATATTTAATATATTGTTAAAATATAAGCTTAAACTCGTTTTTTTTGGTGTATTCGCGCATATACTCTTTTACCGTTCCAAAAATGCCCGATATCAACAGCGGGGTGTTCCTACGGTTGACATCGGGCATTTTTTACAAGCTTTTAATCGCGATAATCGTTGTCATAATCGTAATCGCGAGCGTCGTCGTCATAAAAATCATCATATTCGTCGTAATTATTAACGCCGTCTTGGTAATTTTCCGCTTCTTCTTCAAAATGACGGAAATCGTTTTCGCTGTAATAATTGATAGAATCTCTGAAATCGGCTTCGGGTTCGTCTGAACCGAGAAACAGCTTTGCGTCGATGAATATACGTTTAAAGCTATTGCCGCCGCCGCTTCTGTAGACGTCGTAATATCCGTCACCCTCGTCGATAAAATACAAGGCGTTGTTATTATACACTCGTATACGTTCGACATTTCCGCGAATCCTGTGTCTGCTTTTTCCGGTCACGGATACCAAATACCCGTCTCTGTTCAAAAAATAAACAACGCCTTTACCCGATATCGAAAGACTTTCCGCAGAGACAAACTCTGTGACCCATATGCCTTCGGGGTTGTTATATGCGTTTCTCGAGCTTTGTCGGTAGAGTACGCCCGAATCGTTTACATAATATATACTGCCGCCGGAGGTGAGAACAAAATCCTTTGCGGACTCGGCAAAGACGATTTTCTTACCGTCGGGGTTGGATACGGACGCCGATAACAACCTGTCGCCGCTCATGAAAAACACCCGTCTTCCGTTTTTGCTTAAGGTCGCTTTTACCATACTTTGTGAAATTCTTTCGCTCGAATATTTGCCGTTTACGACAAATAACCCGCCGTCCGAACTAAACACCTTGTTTTTAAAATCGGAAAACCCAAAAACCTTATAAAAATCGTTTTCCACAGCCTGTCCCTTTTGCGGGATAATAAAATCAACCGTCTGCCCGTTGACAAAAAGTTTTCTCTCGCCGCCGTCCCTGCTTATAAAGCTTGTCCAGGTGTCCGAAAGCTCGTTAAAAACAATCTGCGAATAGCTTTTATTGAAGAACGCCGAATTAATGCTTCCGCTTCCGAGTCTTTGCGGTTCGCCGTTAATTCCCTTTTGAACATAAAACGATTGGTCGGTTACCGTGTTAATATAATAGAGATATTTGGCTTCGTTCGCAATTGCTATCGGCATTATCTCGCTTCCGTTTTTCAGCTCGACGCCCTTTCCGCCGTTAGTGCTGATACAGGCGACGTTCCCCCCCTGTACATCTTTTATATAGCAAATTGTTTTGCCGTCGGGCGATATAGCTAAGGTGTTTATACCCGCACCGAAATTATAATAAGCCTCGGTATCAATCACCGAGGAAGAGGTGCCGTTATACAAATTTAGTACGGCAGTATCGGTTTCGATATTAAAATCGGTATAATAAGCAATTCCGTTTCCCGAATCGGACATTGTAAAGCCGTTGACGTTCTCGCCTACGCGTTTTGGTCTGCCCTTATCGCCGACATAGTACAGATTCCCCGCGTTTTTATCATAATTCCAATTTGTAATAAACGCGCCCTTATCGCCGGTTAAAGAAACCCGATATTCAAAAAGGTGTTCGTCTAACATGGTGGAATCGCCGTTGTTACAAATAACAAAGGTTTGATTATTCCCGTGTAAAACAATTGAGTCTTTTTGAACCCCGTATTGTGAAAACCCGCCGAAAACAAAATAATAAACCGCCGCGGTAATCAACAAAAGTATGAGTACAAGAACCAATACCCGCCCGCCTTTTTTCTTTTTCGGAAAGTCTTTTTCGTTTTGTTCATTTGCGGCGTATTCGACGCCTTCAGAGACATTAGACTCCTCGGCGACCGTCTCGTTCTCGATATTTGTGTCCTGTGAATCGGTATTTAACATTAAACTGCCTCCCTGTATTATTTCACTTTTCTTTTACAACATTATATTATATGTTGTAATAAAATACAAGGCTTTTTATAAAATTTTTGTTTGTGGCGGCGGACTGTCAATTATCAGAATTGACATAAGAGCGACTATCAAAGAAAGGTTCGACTTTTCTTTAATGAGCATTAACGCCAATATTAATATAAGAACATTGTCGGAATCCTTTAAGAACTCCGGCATAGCTTCCGAATTTAAGTTGGGGAAATTCATTCCCTCGTTCCCTGTCGCCCCGAATGTTCGCCCGCTCCCCGCTCCCATCCGCGATTGTGTCTGCTTATATAATCGTCGAAACCCGGCTCGAGAGCGTCGTCGTCCCCAACCTCCGATGCCTCCGCCTCCGATGCCTCGACCTCCGACATCTCCGCTTCCGACGTCTCCACTTCCGACATCTCCACTTCCTTTATATCCTCCCCCGCTTCTTGTTTTTGCTCAAAGTCGTCGCTTTTGCCGATATTATCGTTTTCCCGTTCATTTTGTGCCTTATTGTCAGAATCGGGATTAACGTCGGTATTTGATTCTGTGAACGATATATCGTCAAAGAGAATGTCTTCTTCTATATCGTGTTTTGGTTCGGGCTTTGGTTGGGGTTGGGGTTTTGGTTCGGGTTCGGGAACGGGAAGCTGTTCCTTTTGCTTCGCCATTCGCATAGCTTCCTTTGCATATTCCGCAATTGTTTTTTCGAGATTAAAGTCCATTTTTATGACCACACCTTTCCGAGCTTCAAAAAGCTCTATGTATATACCGCTTAACTATTAGATTTGACACTGGATTTGTGAGGATTTTTGTCGTCAGACAAGGCAAAATTTTCGCGAATATACGCTTATATTTAAGAAAATTTTAACGCAGTATGGCGGCAAAAAGACCGCAATTATGTGTTAAATTTGATAGTTAAGCGGTATAGCAGTTCCACTTAAAATAAATCGTTTAAAATACCGCTCTCCTTCAAAAAAGGGAGCATCGACATCATTCGCGAAAGCTTCAGCGCGCTGTCGACCTTATGTTGATTCTCAATGCGGAGATGCGGCTTTAACGCAGATAACAGCTCGGCATTCCTGTCCGGCTTATTCATGCGCGAAAACAATTCGCCCATTTTAGACAGCATATCAAAATCAATACTGTCGAAAATCCCGCTAAAATCAACGCCGCCGTCATTAGCTGCATTATCGGAGGGCGGTTCTGTACCGCCGCCGTTGTTGGGTGTTTGGTTTGAGCTGTCGGAGCCGTCGGAGCCTTCGGCGGCAGAATCCGTCCCCCCCGAATTGTCCGACGACATCAACACCTGCATAAGCTTTGCCATGCTCTCCATATCCATAGTTATGACCCTTTAACTCACTTTATTAACTCTCTTTATCTGCCATTTTGCTCATAAATTCGGACATTTCGGGTGAGCCCTTCATCATTTTTTTAACCTCGGGATTGTTCATTGCGTTTTTTAGCTTTTGCGCCTCGCCTTTGTCCATTTTTGACATAATTGCGTTCATATCGCCCTTTCTCAACAACTCCTTGAGTTCGTCGGCGGGAATACCCAATTTACCGCCCGCCGTTTCAAGCATTTTCTCCATACCGTTCATAAACGCGCCCCCCGTTTTATAAAATTAAAAAATTAGATTGACTTTTTCTATACATATGTGATAAAATAAGGATTAATTACTAAATATTAAAAAGAGTGATGATTATGAAAATAATAGTTATGTCGGACACCCACGGAAAATATGACCGCGTAGATGACGTTGTAAAAAAGAATAAAGATGACGCCGCCCTTTTTATCCACCTCGGCGATGGAGCGGGTGAAGCTTGGCGCGTGTCACAAGGGTACACAGATGTTGACTTTAAGCTCGTAAAAGGCAACTGTGACTTGGCTAATTCCGACATAGACTGTCCCGATAATCGGGTCGTCGAAATAGCCGGACACAGGATTTTTTGCGCGCACGGGCATATGTACAACGTGTATTCCGGCTTAGACACAATCGCAGCGGCGGCGCGCAATGAGGATTGTGATATTGCTCTTTACGGTCATACCCACGTTTCGCTCACCGAGTTTTACAACGGCGTTTATATAATGAACCCGGGGAGTCTTTCATCTCCTCGCACGGGCGGGCGCGCATCCTATGGGATTATTGAGCTTTCGGAAAATGATAACAAGGTCGGAATGGATATTATCGGATATACACAAATCGGATATACACAAAAATGACACAGAAAGGCAATATATGAGAATTGTAGCTTTATTTATCACGTTTACAATGGCGTTTGCGTTATTGCCGACGGTGACTCTTCCCGCAAATGCGTTGGGGTCGGGGGAGTATACCTCGGGGGATTACGGATATAGCATTAATAAGGACGGAACGGTTGCGATTGACCAATATTTTGGCAGTGATGAAAATGTAATAATCCCCGAAACGCTCGACGGTAAGCGCGTTACGAGCATGGAATATTATGTGTTTATGTCCTGTGAAGGTGTAAAAACGGTCACGATTCCCGAAAGTATTAAGAGTATAGGGATATATGCTTTCGGCGGTTGTTATAGCTTAACCGACATCTATGTTGATGAGAATAATCTGTATTATTCGAGCGTTGACGGTAATTTGTTTAACAAGAAAAGGACAACGCTTATTAATTATGCGAGCGCAAATTCCCGCACAGCTTATTCAATTCCCGAAAGCGTTACGGAAATAGGTGTAAGTGCGTTTCAAGGGAGCAGAATCCTAACCGAAATCACAATCCCCGAAAGCGTTACGGAAATAGGTGTAAGTGCTTTTCGAGGGAGCAGAAACCTAACAGAAATCACAATTCCGGTCGGCGTTAAAGATATAGGGTATGACGCGTTTACACATTGCAGAAGGCTGACCGCGATTAATGTCGACGAAAAAAATCCGTATTATTCGAGCGTTGACGGTAACTTGTTTAATAAAGAAAAAACAAGGATTATTCAATATGCAATCGGTAATTCGCGCACGGTTTATTCAATTCCCGGTGGTGTTGAAATCATAGGCGAAGGGTCGTTTTTAGCTTGTGATAACCTAATCCTTGTCACGATGAGTAATAGCGTTACGAGTATAGAATATGGCGCGTTTTCGGATTGTGACGCGCTCGAATCAATTATAATTTCCGAAAGCGTTACGAGCATAGGTGATTATTCTTTTTTCCACTGTAAAAGCTTAATATCAATAACAATCCCCGAAAGCGTAAAGGAAATAGGCGTTTATTCGTTTTATAATTGTAGGAGCCTTTCCGCAATGACTTTTAAAAGTAAAGCACCGCCCGTTTTTGAAATCTTGAGTTTTATGCCGATAAGCGTTATAATATATGTTCCCGTCGGTACAAAAGAAGCGTATGAGGCGGCGGTTCGTATAAAGGAATATACAATAATTGAGGGCGAGGGTCCTAAGCCAAAGCCGCCGCCGCCGACCGTTACTTGCGGGAGCTGCAATATCTGTAAATCGGGCAAACCGCCGGTCAAAGGGCAAATACTCGGCAATTCCGAGCCGCAAATATTCGACTTTACAGAAATATTGCAATATCTTGTGTATATACCCGACTGTCACATATACAAATGCGTAAGCGCGCTGAACGCCGCAATCTTGAGTAAGGAAGGGAAGGCGGCGGGAGAACCGACAATTTTCTGCGGGGTCGAGATATTACAGTATCTTGTCGGGCTGACCGACGGAAAGGATTGGTAAGGCTATAATGAGAGCGGTAATAACCGTAACCGGCAGAGATACGGTCGGAATTTTGGCGAAAATAACGGCAGAGTGTGCGGCGGCGAACGTAAATATAACCGATATGTCACAGACGGTTATGCAGGATTTGTTTGTCATGACAATGCTCGCCGATATCTCGAAATGTAATACGGAATTAACAAAGCTTTCCGATAAGCTTACGGCTTGCGGGCGGGAAATGGCGATGGAGGTTCATGTAATGCACGAGGATATCTTTAATTCAATGCACAGGATATAAGAGGTAAACAAGAGCGGAGGTGTCGGGGGCTATGCCGCCGAGCAGTCCGCTTGACGAAGGTTAACGAAAGAGAATTATGCTTAATAATAACGATATTATCGAAACGATACAAATGCTCAAGAGGGAAAATCTCGATATACGCACCGTAACGATGGGGATTTCCCTTCTTGATTGTGCCGAACCCGATATTGACAAAGCCTGTACAAGGGTGTATGATAAGATAGCGAGGCTCGCACAAAATCACGTTAAAACCGGCGAGGAAATAGAAAAACGCTATGGGATACCGATAATAAATAAGCGCATTTCGGTAACGCCGATAGCTATGCTTGCGGCTTCGGCGAGAGGAAGCCCCGTCAAATTTGCCGCCGCCCTGCAAAAAGCCGCCGATACAACCGGCGTCAACTATATAGGCGGGTATTCGGCTTTGGTTCATAAGGGCTTTTCGGCGGGCGACAGGGAGCTTATTGAATCAATTCCGGAGGCGTTATCGGAAACGACAAAGGTCTGTTCCTCGGTCAACATCGGTTCAACCCGTGCGGGAATCAATATTGACGCCGCCGCACTCATGGGGAGGATAATAAAACGGGCGGCGGAAGAAACCGCCGAAAGCTTTTGTTTCGGGGCGGCAAAGATAGTTGTATTCTGTAACGCCGTAGAGGACAATCCGTTCATGGCGGGAGCGTTCCACGGGACGGGCGAACCCGATTGTGTAATCAACGTAGGAGTGAGCGGCCCGGGTGTTGTGCGAAGTGCCGTTTCAAAGCCGGAGATGCGCGGCGCGGATATAGGCACAATTGCCGAAACAATAAAACGAACCGCGTTTAAAATAACGCGAATGGGACAGTTGGTCGGGACTCAGGCGGCAGAGGCGTTGGGCGTTCCTTTCGGGATTGTGGATTTATCGCTTGCACCCACACCCGCCGTCGGGGATTCTGTGGCGCATATTCTCGAGGAAATGGGTCTCGAAAAATGCGGCGGTTACGGCACAACGGCGGCACTTGCGTTACTCAACGACGCCGTAAAAAAAGGCGGCGTTATGGCGTCGTCGAGCGTTGGCGGTCTTTCGGGGGCGTTTATACCCGTTTCGGAGGACGCGGGCATGATTGACGCGGTTAAGTCGGGCGCGTTGTCGTTAGAAAAGCTTGAAGCGATGACGGCGGTTTGCTCGGTGGGTCTCGACATGATTGTGGTACCCGGCGATATCGAAACCGATATTATTGCGGCAATTATCGCAGACCAGGCGGCAATAGGCATGATTAACGGAAAAACCACCGCCGTAAGAATAATCCCCGCAATCGGCAAAAAAGAGGGCGACGTTCTTGAGTTTGGTGGGTTGTTCGGGAGCGGGCCGGTAATGAACGTGAACCGCTTCTCTCCAAAAAGATTTATTGAACGCGGGGGGCGGATTCCCGCGCCGTTACAAAGCTTAAAAAATTAGCGGCAACCTATTTTACAGAGCTTTTTAAAGCTCGGAAAGGTACGGACATATATGAAAAATATAAAATCGGTAATAATAAACATTGATGCGGACGTTGAAGAACGCGCCTCTCAAATTTTAGAACGTATGGGCATAGACCAAACAACGGCAATAGATATGTTTTATCGGCAAATAATTACAGAACTGCGCCTACCGTTTCAACCGAGCATAAAAGCCACTCTTGATGAACAGCTTTCCGAGACAATAAAAAAAAGTAAACCTAAAAAAATAGATGTTACTTTTGATAAAAACGGTAATATCCTTATCGACAAAGATTTACACCCCGAATTATACGATTGGGCGGTAAACGGGTGATGAATTTATTTGAAATTTATATTTCGTTTATTGAGGATAGGCTCTAAGGAACAGTTAAAAAGATTTTACAGAGCTTTTTAAAGCTCGGAAAGGTACGGACATATATGAAAAATTATATTGTTTCAATTGAGGACGACAGTAAGGCAGATGTATTTTTAGCATTGCTAAAGGATTTTCCCTACGCAAAAATTTCGGAACACGAGGATAAAGCCCCCGGCGCGGAGCTTGCTCAATTCTACAAAAAAAGACTTCTTGAAATTATCGGGGAGAAGAAAATCCCGACAATCGCGCTTTTTGCCGATGAAAACGGGCGAGCTTATGCAGATAAGGATAAACAACCGAGACTCTATGATTGGGCGGTGAAAGGATAATGGATATGTTTGATATATTTATGGCGTATATTTCGTGTGACGAGGGCGACAAAAAACGCCCGATTCTCATTCTTGAGCAAAAGGATAAGCTCGTATCTGCGTTCTGTATTACGACAAATGACGAAAACGAATCGACACAAACCGGCTTATATAAAATAACCGAATGGCAACAGGCGGGTCTCGATATGCAATCATATATTGATACCGCCAATAAGATATCGTTGCCTATTTCGTCCGTCGGTAACCCCATAGGAAAATTGACCAATTATGAAACACAGAAATTGATTGATTTTTTAGAAAAATAATGATTTTCTAAAAAAGCTTTGACAAATAACCTATTTTAATATATAATACAATCAGCTCTAAAACTGTAACTCAAAAACTGTAACAATAAAGGGAGAAGATTATGAAGAAGATTATAACAACGCTCATTATAGCGGCGACAATACTCGCGATAATTCCGTTTTCGGCGGTCGCAGATGAGCCGGCTTTGCCGGCGAATATACCGACTAATGTCGACGGGTCGGTAACCTTAGGATACCTCGACATTGTATTAACGCGAGACGGAACGCTCGAAACAAGAATAAATGCCGATTTAGGAACGGTAGTTTTCGGCGTTGAAGGAAAATGGACGGGGATTGATAAGAGGAACACGCCCGATTATATAAGCGGCTTTATGGGTAGATTTGAAGAGGCGGACATGGGCGGAATTGCAAAAAACGGGACGGTCAAAAAAGGAACGGTCTTTGTATGGTGGGAAGAAATCAAGGGGGATTCGGTTTCATTTGAGGGAACCTTTTTCATTGAAGAAAACGACGTGAACGGAACGCCCTCGAGTGTACGCTTCACCGTTAATAAAGAACCCTGCAAAAAATGCGGTAAATCGACCTGCGTCTGTGAAAACGACGAGGTTTTGAATATCCCGACGAATAAAGACGGCTCGGTGACCTTAGACGCTTTAACCGTAAGATTTAATGATAAGGGACAGATAGAAATACTTACAAATAAAAAGCTAAGCTGTATCGTGTTCAGTATTGCCGGAAAATGGACGGGACTCGATACCGACAAAAAATTCCCCGTTTTGCACAAATCGTTTACCGGCTTATTTGAGAATTTGGAAATCGGCGGCTGTTTCATAAACGAAGCGGTTGACGCGGGAACAGCATTTATATGGTGGGAGGCGGTTGCGAATACCGTTACCTTTGAGGGCTATTGCTTCAACGAGGAGGAGAACGGGGAATATACGCCGCGGCGCGTGAAGTTCACCGTTGTCAAAAACGGGCAAGCCGTTATTCCGCACGAGAAAATGGGCGTGTTATCTGAACAGGGGGAGAGCGCGGGCGAGCCGACAATTTTCTGTTTCGTGGAAATACTTCTCGACCTAATCGGGATTGAAAGCAAGGCGACAAACAATCCGGCGGCAATACTCAGCCCCGAGGGTAAAGCGGCGGGTAAACCGACAATATTCTGTGCAATAGAGATTCTTCAATACATCGTGGGTATGTCCGACCGTACAAGTTGGTAAATGGTAAAGTTGATAAAAACAAAATTACAGCCCCCGATTAATTTCGGGGGCTGTATTATTTAAACCTTCACTATTCCTTATCGGACTGTAGCTCCGAGATAATTCGCACAAAGCTGTCTATATCTTCAAATTCGCGGTAAACCGACGCAAACCGCACATAAGCAACGAGGTCGATTTCCTTTAGGCGGCGAAGAACAATTTCGCCGAGTTTATCCGACGAAACCTCTCTTTGAAGGTTGTTTTTAAAATAAGCCTGGATGCTCTCTACCATATTTTCAACGGTTCTGAGCTTGACCGGTCGTTTTACCGTTGCGCGAAGGATACGGTTGGTGAGCTTTCCGCCGTCAAACGGTTCAACCGAGCCGTCCTTCTTGACGACTCTTAAGGGCGCGTCCTCTATAGTTTCATAGGTCGTGAATCTTATGGCACATTTTGGGTTAAGACATTCTCTGCGCCTTCGAATCCTACTCTCCGTGGGGCGCGAATCAATCACCTTACTGTCATTAAAACCGCAATCGGGACAAATCATAATTATGACCATACCTTTCCGAGCCACAAGAAGCTCTGTATTTTTCTTGTGTTAATTAAACCATTATACCACAATATATATTTGATTGCAAGCCTTTTTACAACAATTTTTCTAAAAAATCGACACAATGTTTTAATTCGCCATATTCAGAATAATTGTTTCGGTAAAGCTCAACGACGGCGTCGCCGGTATAGCCGACCTGTTTTAATTGTGCAAAGAAGCTTTTAAAGTCAAAATTGCCCTTACCGATAGGCATACACTCCTCATTGTAATTCGAGTCGCTCAGGTGAAGGTGTACAATTTTTGAGCCTAATTCCTCGATTATTTTTAACGGCTTGACGTTAGCTCTCCTCGCCTGTTTCACATCTAATACGAACGATACAAAATCGCCTAATTCCCGGGATAACATTTGTAAAAACTCTAACCGCCCGCTTTTACAGTAGCCGACGTTCTCCTGCGCCACCGTAACGCCCAAATCCCGCCCCGCTTTTATTAATGCGTAAAGTCTTTCGACATATCGCTCGTCGGGGCATTTTCCCGTTGCAACTACCCCATGAACAACGAAGATTTTAGCGTTAATTCTCGACATCATCTGAAAATACCGTTTATATAAATCCATAATTTCCGTTACCCGTCGGTCATAGGACGAAAAGAGAAATAACGATTCCATAGGCGACGAAAAAGGGTGTACCGAAATTACGTTCATTTCATATTTGTTCACGGTTTCGCGAATACACGAAAAAACCTCCCCCTCCAGCTCAGACACACTGTTGAGGAAGATTTCTACATTTTTGACGGGAAGTCTCGCCGTCTCGAGCAAGGCTTCCTCGGTGTGTAAAGGATATAATGACGCGGTTGATATTCCGATTTTCATTCGCGAGATGACCGCCACATTGCCCAAAGCGGCCCCGAAATGAACAGCGATGTGACAAAGCCGAAGCCTAAGCCGAGCAACAACGGAAGCGCGAACGAGAGCATTGAGCCTATTCCGGTTATAACCGCAACAATACATACAACGAGCATTGCGATTGAGGTGGTGATTGTGGTGTTGAGCGAACGGGTAAACGATTGTGAAACGCTTTTGTTTACGAGTTCCTTGTAGCTGAGGCGTTTGCCGTATAAATTGCGATTTTCGCGTATTCTGTCGAATACTACGATTGTGTCGTTAATTGTATAGCAGAGTATTGTCAGTACGACCGCCATGAAGTTAGCGTCAATCGGGAAACGGAAGAACACAAACACCGAAAATACGATTAATACGTTTATTAAGAGCGCGACAATCGCGAAAACGCCCGACGACCAACCGCCGACATTTTTAAATCTTAAGGCGATATATAAAAGCAAAACAATGAACGATACCAAAACCGCCACGAGGCATTTGAGGAAGAACGCTTTACCCATTGTCGGGTTTACGTCCTGTGACCCCGATAAAGCCAAGTCGTAATCGGCAAATTCGTTTTCGAGGCTTTGGCTTATACCGTGTTGAACATCGGAGGTCAAGCCTTTTTTCGACGAAAACTCGATATTCATTGTTTTTGCTTCCGAGCCGTATGCAGTTCCGAGCTTAATATTGACCGAGCCGGTTTCGTCCGATTCGATGAGCGTTTTAACGGAGTTTGCGTCTATTTCGCCATTATAGGTGTAGTTTAGAATTGTACCGCCTCTAAACTCAATAGCGACCTCTAACCCTATAATGAGCATTAACGAAACGGCTACTGCTACAACCGCTATGGGAGCCGCCAAGAACTTATTCCTGTTCCCGACCGCGTCGAACGGCTTTTTGGATTCTTCTTTTTCTCTTTGTGCGTCGTTTTTGTATCCGCCGTATAGTACGGGGTTCTGTAACGCCTTAAATTTTACAAGCGAGTAGGTCATGAGCCGCGCCGCAAATACGCCGAATATAAAGTTCAAAATAACGCCTATGATTAGCGTATACCCGAACGCATAAATCGAACCCGCCGCGCTCGGCCCGAACCAACGGAATATAACGGCAAGCACCGTGGATGCAAAGCTGTCCGGCGGCCCGAACGCACCCATGAGTATAAAGGCGACAATAAACATCGTAAGGTTACCGTCCAATATAGCCGAGAAAGCCCGCTTGTACCCCGTTTGAACCGCACCGTTGAGCGTTTTGCCCGAGCGAATTTCCTCTTTTATTCTTTCTGCGGTTATTACGTTTGCGTCGACGCCCATACCTATCGAAAGAATTATACCCGCTATTCCGGGGATTGTCAGAGTGAAGCTGTCGAAGCCGCCGAAGAAGCCGGAAATTACCGCTAACGAGCCAAACAACTGTCCCGCAAGCCCCAACGTCGCGACCGCGCCCAATATTCTATAGCGGCTTATCATAAATGCACACATAATCACAAATGCGATTATACCCGCCAACGCCATGGCGTTTCTTGCGTGTAAGCCCATTGTCGGGTCAATAATGCTGAAACTGTCGGTGACGACCTTAAAGGGCAACGCGCCGCCGTTAATTTTATTTGCAAGGTCGACCGCGCTCTCCCTGTCGAAGCTTCCGGTTATTTGTGCGCGACCGTCCGAGATGTGTGAGTTTACGCGAGGGTAGGAAATGCGTATATCGTCCATCCAAATGGAAATTACCTCTTCGGAACCCATAAGGCGACTCGTTGCGTCGGAGAAGGCGTCCTTCCCGCTGTCCTTGAGTTCGAGGGCAACTCCGTGTTCACCCGCCGCGCCGTTTTGTCCGGGGACAAAATATGCCGTAGCCTTATTTACGTCGCGCCCGGTAAGTACGGGCGTCCCCTCGCGCTCCATGCCTTCATAGAACGCCAATTCCGCCATTTCGCCCAATTCCTTTACGGCTATTTCCGGGTCAAAGCTCGAATCCCCCGACTGCCAAGGGAAGCGGACGATAATACGCTGACTCCCGTAGTCGGTGTATATTT
This sequence comes from Oscillospiraceae bacterium, assembly GCA_009783205.1. Lineage (GTDB taxonomy): Bacteria > Bacillota > Clostridia > Oscillospirales > Ruminococcaceae > Ruminiclostridium_E. The sequence continues at coordinate 92,514 of WRHO01000002.1, read as the reverse complement.
CATAATCGGTAATATTTTTCGCAATCATGCGAAGCTCAATTGTGGAGCGCGCCGCGTCAAGCTCCACCTCGGTTATTTCACCCTCATAATCGTCGGGCGGGGTAAAGGTAACGTCTACGCCGCCGCGTATGTCGATTCCCCAACGGATATCGTTGACCCCTTTAATAATAATTGTGCGAACATCACCGTAATAGGTCGATATTCCGAAGGTCGTTAAAACCGAAAAAATCAAAATACACGCCGCGATAATAAAAAATATTGGTTTTTTAATGCTTTTCAACTGTTTACACTCCTGTTTATTCCTGTTTATTTTATATTTCCAAAAGACATAATAACACAAAAACTGTCAACTGTCAACTATCAATTGTCAATTGTATCGTCAACTGTCAACTATCAATTGTTCATCATTGCTTCTAATATTTCCGGGAAAACAAATGTTGCGCGTTCTCTGTCGAAGAATCCAAAAAGCTCGGAATCCTCGTTTCGCGCCGTGAATATACCGTTATCCCACCAAAACGCGGGTATTCCCAAGTCGCGCGCCTTTTTAAAATAACATTTTGCCCATTCGATGCGGTCTTCCGAATTGTCCTTATTGACCGCGCCACATTCGCCCATTATGACGGGGATATCATTTTTTACCAAGTGTTCGTTTAATCGCCCGAACATCCAGCTTATTTCTTCCTCATGTCTTTCGGAAAGCCACGTTTTACCGCCTCGCGGGTCGAGGGCGAAGTTTGTCGGCGTATAAGCGTGAATCGAGACAATAACCTTATTATCTCCTCGGGTAATGTCGGAGAATGCTTTTGAAATCGCCATTACCGCCGACGCCTCGGCACTCGCGGCGTATGTCGGAATCATAAGGTGTCTGTTTTCGTTATTGCCGCCGGTTGCTCTTACCGCATCAATGAATACGGCGTTGAGTCGGTTTACCGTGTCGTGAGCCTCTTTTGTTCCGCCGTCCCATTCGTGCGGGGTTCCGTACCAACGCGGCTCGTTCATTCCCTCAAAAATGAGCTTTTCGTTATAATCGGCGAATCTCGCGCTCAATTGTGACCAAATTGCCGTCATTTTGCCCGAAATCTCATCTTCCTTCGTTTCGTAAGGCTCATAGCCCTCGTGGTGAGTGTTGATTATACAGTACATTCCCGTTGCGAGGATATATCCGACAACCTCCTCAACCCTGTCCAAAAATTCGCCGTCTATGACATAATCGGGCGCGTCGCCGAGGTATTCGCGCCACGTAACGGGAAGTCTTACCGAATCAAACCCCGCGTCGGCAATTGTCTGAATCATGGTGAAGGTGGTAAGCGGGTTGTGCCACGAGGTCTCTCCTCTAAGTGAATCAAAAGTGTTGCCGAGGTTCCACCCGAGCGTGATTTCCTTAATCAGCTCTTTTGAAGAAATAATCCGCATTTCGTTTTCCGACGGAGTGTATCCGGGAAAGGGTATTTCTGCGGGCGGCGATATATCAACAATGTCCTCTTCCGTTTTCGGCTCGTCTGAAACATCAATGCTTTGATTAGCCATTGTTTCGGAGATATTATTGCCGTCTTCGCCCGTTGTGGCGGGGGGACAAGAGGGAACAAGGGCTAATGTTAAAAACAATGTCGAAAATAATATTAAAACACCTTTTTTTCCCATAAACTCACCCCCCTCATCAACTACCAACTGTCAACTGTATCGTCAACTGTCAACTGTCAATTGTCGTCATCCCGTTATTCGCATAGTAATCACCGCATAAACATCACCCGGGAGCAATTCAACATTGCCGTTAACATTCCCCTCTAAAAGCTTTTCGGGGTCGGGTTCGCCGTCGACGGTGTGTATTATCACCGAATCAATGATAACGTCATTGAGCGGTTTATCGCCCGCGCCGGTTTTTACAGATGAAACGGCGTCAATCGTTTCAAATCCCTCTATTGTGTGTCCGAAAACGGTATAATCGCCGTCGAGGAAATTTGTACCGGCCGGCTCGTTTACGATAAAGAATTGTTGTGCGTTGCGGGTCGGGCCCGCATTTGCCATACTCAGCGCGCCATATGAGTGAACGGCGTTTGCGTGCGGCTCAATGTCAAAAAAGCTGTCATATGAGGGGTCGCTCATTCCGTCGCCGAAGGGTGAGCCACCTTGAATCATGAATCCGGGAATAATCCTGTGCATTAATTTTCCGTCATAATATCCGCTTTCGGCTAAGTCGATAAAATTCTTTACGGCAACGGGTGCGATTTCGGGGAAGAGCTTTAATGTTATATCACCAACCCTGTCTTCATTGACTCTTGCGGGTCTTTCTCCGTCGTCGGTTTTTTCTTCACAGGCGGTCATCATAAAAAGCGTAGACGCCGCGATAAATACAGATAATAATTTTTTCATTTCTTTGTAGCTATGCCTTTCCGAGCCATAAAAAGCTCTCTTTCCACTATACTCCTTAACCACTAAATATTACACCGTTTTTTGAAAATTTAGCAGTTAAGGAGTATAATTTTCAATCATTGTGCATTGTTCGGTTTTCGATAATGTGCGATTTGAGTATACGAATCCTCGTTTTATCGCCGCCGGTTTCGATAACAATTGTATCGGCGTCGGGCTTTGCGTCGATTACTCTGCCGATAATCCCGCCGGCGGTAACGACCTCATCTGCGATTTGGATATTACTGAGCATTTCTGCCATTTTCTTTTTACGCTTTCCCTCGGGGCGCATGAATAAGAAGTAGATTAAAGCAATCATAAGCACGAAGGGGAGGAAGGTGCCGAGCATACCGCCGAGCAAAGGAACGTCGCCGTCAGCCGCCGCAGTGAGCAAAATTAAATAATTCATTTTGTCTTCTTTTTATCTCCTTGATTTTTAATATACAACATTATACACAAAAAACTATCGCTTGTCAATGCAAAACGAGGGTTGAGCAAAATTTTTTACATAAGGCAACTGTCAACTGTCAACTGCCGTCAGTTTCTTATAATAATTGCGTCGAGACCGTTTTTGTTAAACGCCTCGGCAATTTCGTCGCGCTCGTTATCCGGCAACCCGTCTCTGTCAAAAAGCGGGATAATTTCCAAATCGCCGCTATAGCTTTTTACCTTTGAAATCCCGTCTTTTACCATTTTGTCGAAGGAAGGAACCGTTCGCGAATTTGTAACGGGGACTTCAAAATCGTCGCGGGTGAAGGTAAGAATAATAGCCTCTACATTTAGCGAGCCGCTATTCCTCGAGTCTAAATTCCGCAACACCTCCGCAGTTCTTCCGAGTTCGCCGTCGTCGCCGGAAAAACACCCGAGCGAAACCTCAAGAAGAATATTTACATCGGGATTTTTGTCGGCGACTTTATTGACAAATTCGCCCAACCCGGAAAATCTCACCGACGAATCGGTAATATAATCGGGGAGAACTTCAAAATCGAGTCCCCTAAAATGTTGCATAGGGTAAATTGTGTTAGCGAAGATAATATCAGAAAAACCCGCCTTATAAAGCTCGGCGGTGACGTCGGATATATAATCCACCGTTCCGTCCAAAAACGGATTTGCCCAGCGTTTGCCCACCCCCGGAACATTATCGAGCCACCCGAAGTATGAAACGTCGTCTATTTTTTCCGACGCAATATGGTCTTTAAGCGTGTTAATTCTCGCAATAGGCTTTATCCCGACGGCGAGGGCGGCGTTTGCAATTTGCTCCGCCGTAAGCGTCCCGGTTGAAACACCCTCAACTGCGGTAACCTTTTTGATTTTACTTTGATAGAGAAGCCGCCCCTCATCGTCCTTCATTTCTACAACGATTGAATTAAACCCGCCCGACTTGACCGTTTCGAGATATGACGACAACGCGGTTGAACTCGCTAAAACATTTAATGGGGCGTAAACGGCGTCTCCGTCGGAAATAAACGATATGCGCGGCTCGTCATTTGAAGCGGGGGGGATGGAAACGGCCGTTTCAACGCCGTCTGTCGCGCTTACGCCGGTTTCCTCGACAATAGCCGGAATTTCGTCGTCGGGCGGCGGCTCATAATTGAGGAGAACGTCGGCGACATTGTACCCGACAAATACAAGCCCCGCCACCGCAACAACAAGTATGCCGGTTTCGGCTATTTTGCGGAGACCGCTTTTTCGTCTTTTATATAGATTTTTTGAACGTCTTATTTTTAACCCTTTTGCCATTACACAACACTCCCGTAATTAATTTTTGTAAACCGCATATCAAGCAGAATTGTTATACAACATATCCCGCAAAGGCGTTTAACGCCATTGCTAAAATCCCGACATAGATAATCATAATCGGCATTCCGCGAAACGCCGCGGGGACGAGCTCGGAGTTGAGGCGAGCGTGGGCAATGTAAAGAAGGTAGCCCGCCGCAAAGAAGCCTATTGCCGTGCCTAAGCCGAAGCCGATATAGCTGAATATATCCTCGCCTATTTGCGAATTAAGGAATAACGCCCCTAAAACCGCACAGTTAAACACCGTAAGGTGTACAAACTTTTTTATTTTCCTAAAAAGCTTATGAAAAAACTTCCATATAATTATAAGACTCGCTATATATATTATACCGATAACGGTTACATATAATACCGGCGCGATTACGGGATAATATTCATACCCGCCGAGAAAACGGTCGGTAACCCAGGTAACCGCCGAGGAAAGGGTCGTTATATAACAGACGCCTAACGTAAACCCTATGACGTTCGATTTTTGTCTCGAGGCATAAAGGAGTATATTTATTCCGAGAGCCTTCTCAAAAATAAAGTTCTGTAAAAACACCGCGAGCAAAGCCGCCGTAAAAAACTTAGTCAACATATAAATCTCTCTCCTATAAACACAACTTCTAATTGTCAACCAATTTCAACAATTCTAAATGCTTGCGTTCTTTTTCGGCTTTTTTCACCTTTTGTTCCTTCGATTTATTGTATCGCCAACGGAATATCCCCGCCATAAGCCCGACCACAATAAAGCCGCCAAAGGTTGTCGATATAGCCGGAACGGTGAAGCCTAAATCAAAATCGAAATTGCCGATTCGCCTGTTGATTAATATATCGCGGGTGATTCCGACGGCTAAACAGACGAGGTTAAACCCGGTAATGTATCCCGCTAATTCGAGGGTCATCATGAAAATAGGGCGAAGGCGAAATCGGGTTTCCGTTTTTGTAAGGATAAGCGGATTTACCGCCAATATCGGAAGATAAACGCCCAACGCCTCAACCGCCGCCGCCCCGTATAAAAGGGTTAAGACGATATGCGTCGGAATATATACAAGACCGGCAATAAGCGCGTATATGATAATTCGTATCGTATATACTATGTTTTGCGGAATAAACCGACATATAATAATGCTGAAAAAAGCAATCATCGAGAACCCCACCGCCAAAATTACGGCGTTATCGTAATTGTTGGCGCAAGCCGCTACGGGCGCGATTGCCGCGCCGCTCATCAACACAATATTCTGTCTGATTAGCCCGTCCGATAATCTTTCTCTGCTTTTATCCATTATATACTTATACTCCTCTTGTTCTTTTATGCTCTCGTTTTGCTTTTGTCTTTTTGTTCTTCGTGTTCCGGATTTTCAGAACCGGTTTGTGTTTCGTCGGCTTCGCCCGGGACAATTTCAACGACGTCGTTATCGTCGATTAAAAGCGACAGCTTAATAGGGTTCAATTCATCGGCGGGGTCGTTTTCGACCGTCTCGGACATAATCTCTTTCTTTTTAAACGCGCCGCGAAGCTCCTTAACGCCCGCCAAAAAGTTTTCAAAAAATCTTACATTGTGTTTATCTTTCTCGCGTTCCTCTCGCAAAAATCTGCGCTTTTCCGTCAGACTTCCCGACTTTTCTTTAATTCGTATCAATAATCCCGGTTTTTTTCGGTTTATTTTAATAATTTTATTGTCAACCGGCGGCATATTATAATCTTGATGGTTAATGATAATCTCTTGGGTGTCGGTAATTGCGGGGCGCAACGCCGCCTCGTCAATTGTCTTTGCTTTTTCGCGGATTCGTTCGTATGAATTTAACCGCTCTTGAACAAAGACGGTAGTTTTCTTAACCCACGCTATAGTCTGAGCCGCAATAATGTCGGAACGCTCGGGCATTGTGTTCACCAATAAAAGCGCGAAGGCGGGATACCCCTCAACCTTTCCGAAATGTCTGAACAACACGACCGCCCCCCCGAACATTATCCCGTGATAAATTTTTCCGAGGAAGGTTTTAGGGAGCGTCTGTGGGTCATTTGCTAAAAAGACAAGTATAAAAAGGAAATACCCCGACGCCATTATCGTGAGCGTTTCATGTATAAACCCCGGCTCGTTTCCGATTACGCCCGAAAAAAGTATATTAACAAATAACGCCGTAAGCGTAAAGGCGGTCGAAATTGAACGGCGAAAGAATAACGATATCCCGCTGACAATAATGACTAAAATATGCACGGCACCCATAGCTCCTACAAAGTTACCCATTAGTATATTAAAGCTGTTCACCGTTTCGAGAGATGTCATACCCGAAAGTATTGTGGGGCTTATTTCTCCCCAAACCGGAAGATGTTCGTGTAGTTTTGGGAATAACAGCATTGAACTCGGGTAGCATAATACCATGAAGACAAAAACAACCGCCGTCGGATTAAATATGTAATTCTTTTTTCCGCCGAATATATGTTTAATCGAAATGGTCAACGCCGAGCCGAAGAAAACGAGCTGATACGGCGCGCCCGCGGGCATCAATAAAGCTGTGCAAAGCCCCGCCATAATCGTAGATAAGTCGAGGGGGTTGTAGACTTTTTTTGACAAGGCACAGCCGACCATATCCATAATAACGGCACCGATAACCGAGAATAACGCCATTACGACAACCCTCGGCCCCGAACCCATATAAGAAACAATCGCGAGAAGTAAAAGGCACAAAAGCTGTTCCAAATAAACGCGGAAGGATTGATTGGCTTTTTTTGCTTTATTCTCCGATTTAACGGCAATTTCGGGGGCATAATCGAATTTATTTAAAATATCTCTATCCATAAAAAGGAAACCTCAATCATATAATGGTTGTATAATCGGTTACTGACTATATAGCAGTTCCGCTTAACAAAAGGAAAGGTATATTCACAACTATGCAAATAGATGTTTTATCACAAAATACGCTCAAGCTTACTTTGAGTCGGCTCGATATGTTCGATTTGGACATCAAATATGAGAGCCTTTCGGGAAAAAACCCCGATACAAAGCGGCTTCTTTCCCATGTGTTGAGGACGGTAAGGCTCGATAAAGGCTCGGGAATAGATTTTTCGGGCGAGCGACTTTTTGTCGAGGCGTTTCCCCGTCCCGACGGCGGATGTATGCTTTATATCTCTTGTTTGTTGGAACAGGGGGACGAAAGGGAACGGGGGCGCGAGGGTGAAACCGCCGATTCACACGGTAAGGTTAACGTCGCAAAGCGTACCGTTCGTCTCACCGCAAAGCCCGCGATTTATGAGCATCAACAAAAACAGGTCAAGTCGCAGGGGTACCCCGTCACCGAAAAATGCGGATTTCTTTGTCGTCTCGATTCAATTAAGGAATTGGGCGGCGTCTGTAAGGGGTTATCGTGGCAACTCAATAACGGGCGGCTTTTCTTAGAAAGCGCGCTTTATAACAATCGCGGCGAATATCGCCTTTTCCTTCGGTCGGACAATAAAAAGCTTATTTCGGCGATTGTTTCGGAGTACGGCGGGGATATTCTCGACTTAGAAAGCGAACTTCCGTTCACTTATGAGCATTATACATTGCTCGTTCCCGAAAATGCCGTCGAAAAAATGGACGGGATTTTATATGGGGAAAAATCATAACAATCGCAATGACTCGACCGCCGCTTTCATATTTACGGAAGCGAATAAGTAATTCCCCGAAACGAGTATATCCGCACCCGCTTTAATTACGGCGGGGGCGGTTTTTTCATTTATACCGCCGTCAACCTCAATCACCGCGTTTATACCCAAGTTTTCGGCTTTATTCCGCAAGCTCTCTATTTTATTAAGGCTTTGCGGGATAAACGCCTGTCCCCCATAGCCGGGGTTTACCGACATTATAACAAACACGTCTGCAATTCCGATAAAAGGAAACGCTTTTTCTATTGGTGTGGGCGGGTTTATTGCCAACCCCGCCTTGCACCCGGATTTTTTTATCAACTCTAATGCGTTTTGAAGCCCTTTTTCATAATCGCTTTCAACATGAATTGAAATAATATCGCTACCCGCCTGAGCAAATAACGGGATTGACCGTTCCGGGCGGCTTAACATGAGGTGGGTATCGAAGGTGATATTTTTCGTTTTATTGAGCGAGCTTACGACAACGTCGCCTATTGTCATAGGCGGAACGAATATTCCGTCCATTACGTCTATGTGAAGCATATCCGCGCCCGCCGCTTTAACGCGGCAAACCTCGTCGCCGAGCCTTGATAAATCGGCACTTAATATCGACGCCGATACTCTCGTCATGTTTAAAACCATACCTTTCCGAGCTTTCGAGTATTTAGAAGCTGTATTCATTCTAACACATTTAATAAAAACTGTCAACTGTCAATTGTCAACTGTCAATTGCCGTCATCTGTACTGCGGGTCTTCCTTCACAACCTTTGGGTCGACCTCGTTGGGAATTTTTAACAAATAGCACAATATTTCTATACCGTCGAATATTGTCGGGGTCGGTTCTTTTTTGATTAGAGCGGCTTTGTAGGAAAAGTCGTCGGTGTCGACCTTGCTCGGAAGACCGACTAATTTAGCTAACAATTCTATAAAATCGAAAAGCGTTATCTCCCCGTCTCCGTCAATATCGCCCATTCGCGGTAATTTTATAACCTCGGTGATAACGTCGCCGCTTAACGAGATTTTTCTTAAGCTTTTAACGTCGTTAATGCTTTGTCGCATAAACGGTTGGTTTGTCGGAATGTCGTTTTTCGCGCCTAAAATAATGCAGTAGGCTCCGCCGGTTAATGCAGAATGAAAATCAACCGTAAATTCCTCAATTGGTGATAAATAGGAAACATTACAATCCTTAACAATAAGCTCGAACGAATATCGCTCAAGTTGTTTAAGCGGTTTATCGGCGTAATATCGTATTTCTTTTTTTACCTCGTCAACGACCGCTTTTACGGTAATCACATTTTTTTGAATAAGCTCGAGCGGAATCGCGCCGTCAATGACGCAGGGGAAGCCGGCAATATGTGCCGAAAGCTCGCGCGCGTCCCAATGTGACGGCTCCTTCCCCCCTAAAATTAATGAGGCTTTAAAGGCACAGGATTCCGACCCGATGTCGAGTATGGATTCGAGCCCTATCAAGTATTGATATATTTCCATTATATCGAGTATCGAAACAAATCCGTTTCCGAGTATTTGTCCTAACGGGCGCGGCCCGATACAATCGAGTATGCCGCAGGCTTCGCAGTAGTGTTTGATTTCACAGTCTAATGCGCCGCATATGTCACAGTAGATATGAACGAGTACACAGTCGAGCTTACCGCAATGTTCACAAAAATAATGTTTAATTTCACAGTCTAATGCGCCGCAATGTTCACAGCGGTTTTCACAGTCACAGTCGTCGATAAGCTCGTCGCATTGCTCACAGAATTCGACCTCGATTATATTGTATTCGCTTAGCATTTCAACCGCTTCATACGCTTCCTTCGCGCCGATTCTGACGTATATTGTGTTTAAATTGGTCGAATCTCTAAATGTTCTGAAATCTCCGGCTTCGTCGCCGTTAGGGAGGAATATAGGCGGAGCTGTCGCCTTAAACACTACCGATTCGAGGCTTTCACAATTTGCAAAAGCCATATCGCCTATCTCTGCAATACTTTCGGGGACTGTTATTGTGACGATGCCCGTTCCGTCAAACATTCTGCGCGATATGAGCTTTGTGCCGTTTTTGATTACTACAGAGGTAAGGTTGACGCAATTCAAAAATGTTTTATCCTCGATATATGTCAAGCCCCCGCCTATTACAACCGTTGTTAAAGCTTCATAACCATAAAACCAATCGTCGGTCAAAATTTTCTCAACGCCGTCGGGGATTACGAGCGAGGTGATTGTTTCTTCGCCGTGAAAACCGCACTTTATTGCCGTAACGCCGTCGGGGATTATTACGTCGCCCCCGTTGCCGTTGTATGCTATAAGTACCCCGTCCTCATCAATGACAAATTCGGGCGGCGGCTCGGGGGTTGACTCGGGCGGCTCCGCAAATACGGGAATTGTGCCTATCGCTACGGCAAATGTTAAAATTATTGATAAAAATTTCGCTTTCATTCAAATTAAACCTCCGTTTATTTTGCTCTTATTTTACAAGTATACTATATATATAACGATTTATCAAGTGGAAAAGTTTTTATAATTTATAAAAAAGTTTTTTATAAATTATAAAAAAATAGAAAAGCGGGGCAGGTTCAATCGAAACCACCCCGCAATCGTCAAGCTAAACGAGGGAAATAAATTCCCTCGTATTAGCTCTTGTTTAGCATTATCTCTTGTTTTGTTTTAGTTTATATCATATCAACCACAATGTCGTTTATATCTTTAAGGATACCGTCTTCGATTAACAAGCCGTCTATTTTCGACCCGTTGACCGTTACAGATTTGACGCCGCTTTCCGCGCCGTTCGGGTTGTTTACCTTAATGTTGAGCTTTTTACCGCGGAATTGTTTTGTCATTTCGAAGCCCTTCCATTCGCCGGGGATTGAGGGGTTAATAACCAACCCTTTCATTTCGGGGCGCAAGCCTAATATGCCCTCAACGCTCCCCACCATGACCGTCGACGCGGTTCCCGTCAACCAGTGAACATGGGCGCGCCCCGCGAACGGCGACTCTCTTCCTTCAACAAACTGTCCGTGGACATACGGCTCGAGTCTTCGTAAATCGGCGTTATCGTTATAGCTCGACGGCGCGGCTTCCTTCCAGTATTCGTAAGCGCGGTTTCCGCGACCTAAAAGCGATTCCGCTAAAATTACCCACCCTTGTGGTTGTGAGAATATTCCCGCGTTTTCCTTTACTCCGTTGTTAAAGCATTGCATTAACGCGCCGTTAAAAGCGTGTTGGTCATATGCGGGGTACATAACCATAACGCCGTAGGGTGTGTTGAGTTCGCGATAAACGCTGTCCATTGACGCAACGGCCTGTTCCTTGTTTGAGATACCCGATATAACTCCCCACGATTGCGGGTTAAGCCACATTGACGCTTCTTTATCGCCTTTTTGTCCGATAACCTCGCCGTTTTCGGTGAAGCCGCGAATCCAACGGTCACCGTTCCAGCAAACCTTATTGAATATATCGGACAGTTTTGCGTATAAGTCGTCAAGATATTTGAGATATTCGCCGTCATTCTTTTCCTTTGCGTAAAGCTTCATAATCCTTACCGCGTAGTACAGTTGGAACGCAACGAAGGTCGACTCGCCTTTTTTCCCCAAGCGAAGACAGTCGTTCCAATCGGCGTGTAACCCCGCGGGCATTCCGTGGTCGCTTAAATTGTTCATCGAGAAGTCAATAGCGCGTTTAAGGTGGTCATAAACGCTTCCCGATTCGCCGTCATTTGCGTAATCAATCACCTCGTCCAAAAATGCTATTTCGCCCGTTTCGGTGATGTATTTATAAATGGTCGGGAACAGCCAAAGCGCGTCATCTGCGCGGTATGACGGGTGTCCCGTCTCCTTGTCGTAATCGGGGTCGCCGGGTTTATTCTCATTAGGCGGATTGTGGTTGTATTTAACGAGGGGCAAGCCCGCGCCGTTATTAACCTGTGCGGTAAGCATAAAGCGAATTTGTTCCAAAGCCATTTTAGGGTCAAGGTGAATAATCCCCTGAATATCCTGCACAGTGTCGCGGTAGCCGAAGCCGTTGCGAAGTCCGCAGTATTGGAACGACGCGGCTCTCGACCAAATAAAGGTTATAAAACACTGATAAGCATTCCAGGTATTAAGCATGGCGTTGAAATCAGAATCCGGCGTTTTAACCTGTAAATTTGATAATTTACCGTGCCAGTATGACTTGAGCTCCGCCAATTCCTTTTCACAAACCGACGCATCGGAATAAGACGCAATAATCTTTGCCGCTTCCTCCTCCGGCTTTGCGCCGAGGAGATAAATAAATGTTTTTGTCTCGCCGGGCTTAAGTACAATGTCCGATTGTAGCGCGCCGCACGAGTTTCCGCAATAGTTTAAGTCGTCGCTTAAGCCGTTTTCGATTCCGACCGGGTTTTGATAACCTCTGTACGCGCCGACAAATTTGTCTCTGTCTCCGCAATACTTATTGACCTTTTCGCCGGCTAAACCGAAAAATCTCATTCTCGACGGGTCGTTATAGCTTTCCTGCATAACCTGTTTAATAAAATTATCTTTAAAATATGTTCTCGAAATAAAAAGAGAAAATTGTAAATTAACCTGGTCTTGTTCATAATTTGCATCGTTAGTCAGCTCTACATACCCGGTAACGGCTAATTTTCGCTCTTTTGAGTCGTTATTGGTAACATTAACTCTCCATACCTCATATGTTTTATCCTTGGGGACATAGTATAACGAGTCGGTTTTAATCTTATTGTAGTCGGACGTTATTGTTGTGTATGCCGTTCCGTGGCGGCACTCTGTAGAATAGGCATCAAGGTTTTTACCGACGGGCATCCACGATGCCGACCAGTAGTCGTTGCTCTCGACGTCCTTCAAATAGACGTAACGCCCGGGCTGGTCGGTTGTGACCGAATTAAATCTGTAGCGGTTTATTCGCCCGTTCGCGCCGGATTTCACAAAGCTGTACCCCCCCGCGTTATTGGAAATAATCGCGCCGTATTCGGGCGAGCCTAAATAATTCGCCCACGCAGAAGGCGTATCGGGGCGCGTGATGACGTACTCCTTGTTCTTTTCATCGAAATACCCGTAGTTTTTGGAACTCATTTGTTTTCCTCCGTTTATTTTATTGGATAATTTATGTTATATTAATAATAACACGTATTTTAGAATCGCACAAGGGCGGCATTTTGCACAAAGTTTATTGCGCGTTTTTGTGCAAAATGACGGTTTTTGAGTTTCACACGCTATACTTAACCCCGTTAAGCTTATTCATCGCGCCGACTATATTATCATCTGCGAAAAATTCCGCCGCCGTCAGCGCGTTGGCGAGAGCGAACTCGAGTTGTTTACTTTCCGATTTTTGAAACGGCGACAATACCCAAGCCGCCAAATCCATATCGGGGTGCGGTTTTCCCCCAACGCCGATTTTTACACGCGGGAACCCGTCAGAACCCGAGAGAAGGATTATGTTTTTTAATCCTTTTTGCCCGCCGTCAGAACCCGATTCGCGAATACGTATAACACCGACATCAAAATTAATGTCGTCACAGATGATTAACACCCGTGAGGGCGTAAGCTTATAAAAGCGCATCGCCTCGGTGACCGCTTCGCCGCTCTTGTTCATGAAGGTCGACGGCTTCATTAAAAGGATTTTCGAGTCATTTATACGAATTTCGCCGGTTAGCGATTTAAACCGCAGCTTTTTAACCGTCGAGTTGTATTTTTCGGCGAGGTCGTCAATTACCATAAACCCGCAATTGTGGCGGGTATTCTCATATTTTGTTCCCGGGTTCCCTAACCCGCATATGATGTAATTAACCCCGGACTTTTTTTCTTTGACTTTTTTTCTGAAGAACATTGAAATACCTCAATTTGTATAGTATAATTATTTTATCATTTTTTTATAAGCTTTGCAACCTTTTAATACTTTATATTGTTTTAAGTTTAAAGAATACTTCTTAAGGGAGTATAATTAAAAAATCACAGGAGGAATCTACAAATGTTAAAACGTATTACGGCTTTAGTCATTGCGGTGGTCATGTTGCTTTCTTTGACCGCCTGTAAAACATCGGTAAAAACGGGGGCGGGTAGTGGCAACGGCGACGGCGACAAACAACAAAACGGGGGGGACATTTCCGGCGACAATTACGACGAATCGCGAATTGCCGTCGATTACGGCGAAATTTATCAAGCCGTGAAGCTCGCGAATGACGAGCAATTCAATTACAATAACGGCGTTAAGTATTCGTCGAGTATGGCGATTCGCGGCGGGGCAATGTCGATTTTTGACGAAATTGTTGAGGACGACGACGAGGTTGAGGAGTATGACAAGTCCTACGATATTCCGGCAAAGGGGGGAGATTTGGGCGGGGGAGACGATACCGAGTTCTCCGATACAAATAATCAGGTTGAGGGGGTTCAAGAGAGCGACATTGTTAAAACAGACGGAAAACACATTTTTGTTGTCAGCAATAACCACGACTACATCTATGGCGGCGGTACATCGGGGAAAATAAGCGTTGTCGAGCCCGATAACGGCGAAATGGAGCTTATCGCACAAATAAGCCTTGAGAACGCTTATCCGCAAGAGCTTTTACTGTACAACGATAAGCTTATTATAATTTGGAACAAGTCGGAATACATTGATACCCCTACCGCGCGTATGGACAGAATGGAGGACATGGGTTGGGGCGGGAGCGTTCACGCGCAACAAACCGTGCTTCAAGTGTATGACTTAGACGGCGACTTTGAAGAACCCGCCTCTGTTTATTCACAGGACGGCGGCTATACCTCATCGAGAATGATTGGAGAGTATATTTATCTTATTACCAATTTCACGCCCGATATTCCGCAGGATTTTGAGGAGGAGGAAATTGACCTGTATATTCCGTCCTTCAGTTGTAACGATAAAAGAACCTTTGTCGCGCCGGGTTGTATCGTTTTACCGGATAAGCTCGACTGGATACAATATTCGGTTATTGGGGGACTTAATGTCAACGAGGAGGATATGTCCGTTTCCGTTTTCTCAAATCTCGGTGCGACGGGGTTTGTTTATGCGAATAACGACAACATTTATTTGACCCGAAGCGTTCACGAGGGTATTAGGGGCATGGAGGAAATGTTATATTATTACGGCGGCGAGACATATTCGATAATCGACAAATTTGCGATTAATGCCGGCGAGATAAGCTATACCGCTACCGGCAAAGCTAAGGGGGGCGTAGAGAATCAATTTCGCTTTGATGAGTATAACGGTATATTCCGTGTGGTTACGTCGGTCTGGGGGCTTGACCCCGATATTGATACATCCGATATACCAAAACGACCCGAGCAGCCGGAGGAACCCCAAAGCCCCGATTTCGGCGGCGATTGGCAAAAATGGGACGAGTGGTACAACGATGTGTATATGAACTGGTACAATGACGTTTACAACAACTGGTACGAAGAAAACAAAACGCTAATCCAAGGCTGTGACAAATGGTGGTCGGAAAATTACGGTAATCAAGGTGGGGCGTTATACACGTTTGACGGCGATATGAACATTCTCGGCGAGGTTCACGGAATTGCAAAAGGCGAAAACGTACAATCTGTGCGATTTGTGGGGGATATAGGCTATATCGTTACTTTTAAACAGGTTGACCCGTTGTTCTCCTTCGATTTGAGTGACCCCACAAGCCCGGTTAAATTAGACGAGTTGAAGATTCCCGGTTTTTCGCGGTACTTGCACCCTTGGTCGGACGGATTGTTGCTCGGCTTGGGTGTACACGCCGTCGAAGATGGAGAAGAGGCGGACTTTGGAAGGCGGATGGGGTTAAAGCTCTCGATGTTCGATGTTTCCGACAACGAGGAATTGTCCGAGCGACACGTATATATAATTGAGAACCCCGACGGTGAATCATGGTCAAACAGCCCAATTGAGTCGGAGCATAAAGCCGCACTTGTCGCACCCGATAGAAATTTAATCGGATTCCCGTATTCATATTCCGAATACACCGTGAACGACAATGGATACAGCGGCTATAAGCGGACAGCGGCATATGCAGTTTTCACATACGACAATGACGGGTTTAGCCTTATAGGAGAGATTAGCATTGTTCTTGATGAAAACGACTGGTGGGAGTTTAATCGCGGTATGTATATCGGCGACTATATATACGCTATCTCGAACGGTATGATTGTTTCCGCCGCCATAGGCGACGAATTGGTTAAGGTTCAGGAGCTAAAGTTTTAGCAGAAACGGTTGATTCCCGTGAACACGAGCGTGAGAAAAGAATGTAGGCATAAAGAAAATCCCCCGATATTGTATCGGGGGATTCTTGTTTTTTTGCTAAGCGGTGACTCCGCTCTTGTTTACATATTCGGCAAGCTACGTCACTTCGGACGGGCAAAGCCCGCCCTGCGGTGACTCCGCTCTTGTTTACTTTAAGCTTTAGGCGGTGCAGGGGCGATATGCTCGCCGGTGATTGCGATATCGGGCATCTTAACGAGGTATAAGAGAATTTCGATAAAGCAGAATATTGTGGGTTCGCCCTTTTCTATTCCCTCTTTACTGATTATTGCCGCTTTCAAAGCTTGTTCCGCGGTTACATTGTCGTTTCCTTTTAGGATAACACAATCGCTAACCTTAACAAGGTACATAAGAATTTCCATAGCGTCAAAGATTGTTATATCGCCGTTACCAAGAATATCGCCTAATATGAGATTTGCTTTATCCTTGTTGCAGATGTCACAATCGTATCTCATACACGCGCTGTCTCCGGGGCCTTTCTTACATACTCCGACAGGAGGAGGAGGCGTTGTGCCGCCGCCGCCGGTTGTCTGTGTGGGATGAGTGCCTTTGAATTCGCAAACCAAAGTGCAAAGTCCGCAGGTTTTACAGGTCGGACAAAGCTTGTCACAAGCGAAATGTTCGGGGCAGAAGGAACACATTTTTTCATCTCCGCACCTCGGGCAGGGAGGTTCAACGGTGTTCTTATCATACTTCAAATATGCGCGCATTACGTTTAATTCGTTCCAACCGGTGCTGTAGTAGCAAATCGCAATCCAGCCGTCGGTTTCGATTTGTTTTAATGCTTCCGCCTGTTCCGCTAAAATAACGTCGGAGAAGAAGATTTCGATGTTTCCGGTTTCTGCGTTATAATGACCGGGAACAGCGGGGATTGCGTCCGAAGCTTCCTGTGCGAGGGTATACATTGTTCTCGGTTTAGCCTCTTTTGCTTCTACGGCGGGTATTCCTTCTAAGTTCGCCGTTTTAATGTCCGTCTGTCTCCAGTTCATTCCGTCGCCGTCTGTTTGAACAACGAGCTGAAGGTTGTTGCCGGTAGGCATTGCGTCGCCCGCGAGTTCTAAGACGAGGTGTGTTGCCGCTTTCATTATTCTTTCGGGAACATCGCCTTTGGGGTTGCCGGTTGATTCATAGTTTCTCGAACCCCAACCGCGTTGTGAGTGACTTGTGCTTCCCGCTAACGGAGGCAACGGAGAAGAAGTCAAGTAGTAGATTCCGTTTTCTTCGTCGTTCACCTTGAACGGTGCGGGGGCTGTTCCGTCACCTTTGCGGGTGAGCGAAAGGATATCAACGTCCGCGCCGTCGGTGTAGTTGCCGTTATTTGTTACTAATAAGCCGTTATTTTTGAAATAAAGCTCGATAACATTTTTGCCTTTAGCGAGGTATATTTCCTTGTCTGCGGTTACTAATTCCGCGTCAGCCCATTCTACTTCGCTTTCGTGTCCCGGGGGAACAACGAACGTAGAAAGGATATTTTGGTTAATATCTCTTACAAAAATTGTTTGAGGTGCGGTTTGTTCATTTCTCGCGCCTAATTTGATTTCGTAGGAGCCTTCTTTTTCAACATCTAATTCATAACGAATCCATTGACCGATATGAGTTTTTGAGATGTGTCCGCCGCCGTCAACTGTGTTTCCGCGTCCGCCGCTTGCGTTATACGGGCCGTATGACGGGTCGGTACGCTGACCGTCGTTGCTGTCCTTTGCGAAGTCCTTCTTCGTGAGGTTTGAGTCGTATCTTTCGAAGCCGTCTCCGGTAAGCATTGTTTTTGTTTCGGTCATCCAACCGATTAAGTCAACTGTGCTGTTTCCGGTTTCGGTAATCGTGTGGGTGGATTTCCACGGGATTGCTTTAGTGCTTACGCCTTCGTTAAAGGTAGCGAGTGCGGCTTGTAATGCGCTTACCGCTTCTGCCGATTCTTCAACCGTAGGATATCTCTTTTCGTTTACGACAACAGCACTTTTCAAGACTCCTTCTAATATTGCCTTTGAGCCTCTTGCATATTGTCCCGCGTACAAGCCTTCTTTACTCGTTTTGAGCTTATTTGTCACATCGGTGATGAGGTTTCTGAGTATAGCTCTGTCTGTTGCTAAGGTAAGGGTGAAATATTTTTCATAAACATTCGTATAAATATTGTGAATTTGGTCATCCGTAGCCGCCGCGTTATCCACAACAAGTTCAGCCGCCGCAATTGCCGCTTGGAAGTCGTCCCAACCGTCGGTTATGCTTCCGCGGGTGATTGCTTTCGCGCCGGGAATCATTTTTTCTAAATCGTCTCTTGTGGCTTTTTTACGCAATGTCATGGATTCCACAATTTTGAAATCCTCGTCGTTGGTTCTGCGGTAGGTATCTACAACAACGTCGTCGCCGTCGATTGTCATTACCGTAAATTCGGGCAAGCTGCTTTGGTCTTCTGCGTATGCAATCCATTCTTGTTCTTCTAACGGATAGAACTTACTTCCGGGGGTTGCAAGCGCGAAGTATTGTGTGCCTTTGGGGAGTACAACCGCGCTCGGGCTTTTAACGCCCAAATCCTGGTCAAAGGTTGCGGTCATTTGGTTCTTTTGTTTAGCATTGTTTTCGTATAAATACGAACGGGCGTATAAGTGGTCGTGTCCGTTGTACACTATATCAATGTCGAATTGTGACATCAGAGGTGACCAATCTTTTTGCATTTGTGCCGAGTCGCCGTAGTAGGAACCCGCGTGTCTGCTTCCGCCGTAAATATCGTGGTGGAATACAGCCACTCTCCATTTGGTGTCGGGGTGTGCGTTTACTGCCGCTTGAATATTAGGTCTGTGTGTTGCTACGTTTTTAATGTTTGAATCTAACATGATATAAAGCACATCGCCGTAAACGAAGTAATAATCGAATCCGTCAAAGCCGCCGGCTTCTTGTACTCTCTTCATATTATCGGGCCAGTTGTACATTAAGGGTAAATATCTTATTTTTTCGGTAAATTCGGTCGACATTTGGTGGTCGTGGTTACCGTATGCCGCCGCAACGGGGTAGCTTCTGAGCTCATTGGGGCTCGAGTAGCCTTCCGCTTGTAAATGATTATTTGCGTCCTCGGTGTGGTCGCCGGCGGTAAGAATAAACGCCGCGTCCTTAGCCTGTTTCTCCGCCGCCCAAGCGAGCGTAGCTTTCCAGTTTGCATCGCTTCCGCTAACCTGTGGGTCGCCCACTACCATAACGCTGTGTTTGCCGTTAGGGTTTTGGGTGTTGAATTTATAAACCTTGCTCCATTCTTCTGCGGTACCGGTGTCATAGCCTACTTGATAAGCATATTCGGTGCTTGCCGCGAGGTTTGTTGCGGTAACCTTATTTGTGTCGTAACGTGATGAGCCGGTTGCTGATTTTGTATAGATTTTGCGCGCGTCTGAAGGCATTTTGCCGTCTACTAAGTCAGCAGCCTTTGCGATTTGAAGAATTGAAAATTCATCGGTTGTAGGAACACAGCCTTTGGGCGTGAACCAAGCAAAGCCGATTTCGGTTGCGTTTTTACCGGGTGCTAAGTTAATGTGTGTAAATGTCGTTTCCACGGGGTCGGGAGGATTTGCGTTTTTGGAGTTGCTTACGAGTTGAATATTTCTGAATTCAAGTCTTCCGCTGGTGCTGTTGCTCTGACCGAACCAACGAATGTAAACCTCTTCCTTGTTGTATACCGCAACGGGAAGATGTTCTCTTCTTTTAATCAGCCTGCTTACATTGCCGGAGGCGTCTCTTGTGCTGAAATCGTCAATATCAATCCAATTGTCTCTGTCATAGCTGTATTGGAGCTTTAACGCGGCGGGTGTAGATGTACTCGTTGCGAAAAGGTCATACGTGAGTATTAAATCTTCACAGCCGGTCGTGTTAAACGACATATAAATGTAGTTTTCGGCAGTTGACCAACCGCCGGTTCTGAGCCAATTACCGCCGGTAGTGTCTAAGGGTCTCGGGGTAGTTCCCGAGATTGTGGTCATGTCGGCAACGTCCATGTGCTTTAAATCTTGTGAGTTGTTGTACGGGTTACCGGAATCGGCAACACCGCTGAAATATTTTACATCATGATGTCTGTAAATATTTGATTTTTTCAATTCGGCATTTGCGCCGTAGTTTGCTAAGGCATCCAGTCCGCCGGGGTTCACGGGGTTATCCTGCGGGCCTACTGCTTTAGGTAAATCGTCGTCCCAATCGGTGTTATTAAAGTCCCAATGAACCAAGAGTTCATCTAAACAAGCGTATCTGCATTGGCAGAAGGGGTTTCCGCATTCGTCACAGTCAATTCCTTCGTATTCGCAGGGGTATTGTCTGCAAGTTTCGCAACGACATTCGCCCTTACAGCCGGGGGTCGGGCAACCATATGCACAAGGGCATACGCAGGGGCCCGCGTGACAAACGGGACAAAGAATTTCGAAAATCTTGAATTTGCTTAAATATACCGTTCCGGGGGACGACGTATTAAACGGGAGCAACGCGGCAAAAACCTTCGAGTTCCAGTTTTGCCCCGAGTTACCGTTAGCAAATAAACCCTCGGTATATATAAATTCATAATAGTATGTCGATGTACCGGGGATTCTCGTAGCGTCTTTTCTGGTGCCGCCGGCTAAGTACATTTCACACTTAGGCAGAGGGTCGCCACCGGGGGTTAATTCGGCGTCAAACTCGAGCCGGTACAATTGACTTACGGTCGGTACAAAACCCGCTTCTGACGGGTTTCTGTCGGAAGAATTGGGTGTTCCGCCGTCTTTTACGTACATTTCGATTCGATAGTTTGATGCGGGGCTATACTTCATATAGCCATCAACAAACGTGATTGCGCTCGTTGTTGAGGTACTCAAACCGAAACCTAAGGTTTCATCGTTTCCGCTCACCACAATATTTCGGTTGCTTGAACCTGCGCCTATTGTGGTTGCGCCGTTAAAATCGGCTACCTCCCAAACGAGGTTTTTCTCGTCTTCCGGCGGGTTGTCGCCCGCTACGGTCAACATCGTTACCGGAGTAAGCAAGCTAAACAGCATTGCAACAACCAATAACAGGGAAATGCGCGTTCTGATTCGTGTTTTCATTATAGAAAAACACCTCCTTAAAAATTTTACATAAATTTAGACACACTTCTTGTATGTCAGCAATTATATCAAAAATATAAGGACTTGTCAAGGCTTTTTTGTGAAATGTTTCGTGTTTTTTGCTATTTTTTTAAAATTTTTTAAATTGGTAATAATTATCGGAAAAAATAGCTATTATAAAGTATACTCTATTTAAGTAGTATACTCTCATTTTCCTACGCAGAAGTTTTTGAAAACTTCTGCTATTATCTCGTTGCTCGTGCTTTTTCCGGACAGTTGATAGAGCGCGTCGAGCGCGTTTTCGAGCATAAAGCCGGTTGCGTCTAACGGCGAATTGCCCGATTCTATGAGGGTTATTGCCTGTGAAAGATATTCCTCCGCTTTTATGACGCACCCGCGCTGTCTCTCATTTGCGATAAACCCCGCCGAAAGGTCGAGCGAATGTATCTCACAGGTACTGACGATTACATCGGAGAGCTTTTGTCGTTCGGCTTCCGAGCCGTTTTTTGCGGACATTCGCACTATGCGGTTGAACTCGGTCGGTAAAACGGCAAAGTCGTACGAGCTTTGTAGGTCGGATTTGTTAATAACGCATATGCTCTTTTTGCCGCGAATTAGCTCTATTAAATCATAATCCTCCTTCTCGAGCGGACGGGAGTTGTCAAATACCGCTATAATGAGCGACGATTCCTCAATCTGTTTTTGCATAAGCTCAATTCCGATTTTTTCGACCGTATCGCTTGTCTCGCGTATTCCCGCACAGTCGCACAGCCGAAGAACAACCCCGTCTATATTGAGGGAGGATTCGACAATATCGCGGGTTGTTCCGGGAATATTTGTAACGATACTCTTTTTTTTGCCGATAAGCAAATTCATGAGGGTGGATTTCCCGACGTTGGGCTTTCCTACTATTGCGGTAACAATTCCCTCGCGCATTACCGCGGCTATGTCGTAGCTTTTAAGCAAAAGCTCGAGCCGCAGCCTACAATCGGTAAGCTGTCCTATATGCGAGCTTTCCTCAAAGCTGTCGAGTCCCTCCTCCGGATAATCGAGCCACGCGCTTATATGCGAAGAAACGCTTAGTATTTGCTCGGCGATTTGGTTAATTTTACGGTACAATGAACCCGATTTCTGCGAATTTGCACAGGTGAGATATTGTTCGCTTACCGAGTTTATGACGTCAATGACCGATTCGGCTTGTGTAAGGGTCATTTTTCCGTTAAGAACCGCCCTTTTTGTAAATTCGCCCGCCTCGGCGAACGTCGCGCCCGCGTTTATACAAGCCTTTAGCACCCGTCTCGCCACAAACACACCGCCGTGACAGGTGATTTCGGCGACATTTTCTCCGGTATAGCTTTTTGGTGCGCGGAATATAAGAAGCACACCGTCATCAATTTTTACATCGTCGTCGTATATATTTCCGTATGCGGCGGTATATCCCCGCATTTCGGCAACGGGGATTTGTTCGCTTTTAAAAACCTTTCCGGCGATAACAAATGCGTCGTCGCCGGAAATTCGTATCATAGCTACGCTCCCGATTGTGTTCGGGGTGGAAATAGCCGCTATTGTTGTCATATGCTCTCCTCGTTTTTGTTAAAGCTCTTGTTTGGCAAGACTTGGTAAAGCTTTAGTGCATTAACAAGCTCCCTAAATTGCCCTTTTGGAGGTCGCGCCTAACCTTCGGCGGCGCGTTTTGAATGAGGAAAACGCCTCTTTTTGAGGTAATAAGCCGGTTGCAGGTTTGCAGGGCTTTAACGCTTTCCTCGCTGATTGAATCGGCATCGTTGAAGTCAAGTGTTACGTTTTTTGTGAGCTTTGCCGCCCGGAAAATCTCGTTCTGCAACTGCGGCCCCGCAGCATCGTCGATTTTCCCCACAACAAATAAGGTTGTTGTACGCGACCCTCTGCTTTCTGTGATTCTCATAATAATGAACATACCTTTCCGAGCTATAAAAAGCTCTACGAAATCAGTCAAGCTCTCGAGCGGAATGAATCCGCTCGTAAGCTCTCTTTTAAACTTCACCTCGGTAAATTCTTTCACATTAGGCTTATATACCGGATTGCGGTATATTTTTCTATAACTTTTAATATTTTCCCTATAATTCCTTATTCTTCAACTTCCTCTTCCATATTAAATATATTTAACAAAATTGGTTTTCGCACAAGCTCGTCTCCGCTCTCCTCCATCAAAAAGGTTCGCGCATTTTTGGGTTTAAAAAGGGCGTCTTCATAATCGTCGGCATTTTCGAGCGTTAAAAGATTTGTCAAAGACATAACAACCTTATCGACTAAACGCCCTTCTAAGCTTTCGAAATAAACCTCCGCGTCAATATTGTACTCCTCCGAAGGATTTCGCCCCCCGACCGCTCTTAAGTGTATACCGGTACGCAGCTCCGACGTGTACTCAAGATAATCGCACCAAATCTCGTTGACCGCGGATAAAATGACCTTTCTTTGAACAACCTGAAGCTTTGCTTCACCAAATTTATCGACCGCTTTATTGTATTCGTTTTCCGCGTGATTCTTCCAAATATCCAACGAATAAGGTAAAGCGGCTTCGCCCGTTGCTTTTAAATATTCGTCCCTCTTCTTAAATATAATATCGCGGTGTTTTTCGCCAATCATTGTGAACCTTAAAAGGCGTTTACGCTCTTCCAAAAGACTGCTCTGTGCTATTCTTTGCGTTCTTTCTATTTCTTTTTTGACCTTTTTTGAGGTTATTTCGTCATTCGACGGTTTTGGGTATCTTAATTTCCCTATTGACTTTTTTAGATTATACTTGAGCATAAGCTCATCATCGAGCGCGACAAAAAGCGATGTTTCGCCTACGTCCCCCTGTCTCCCGGCGCGCCCGTTAAGCTGTTGATTCATGCGCGCATTTTCGTATAGGGTTGTTCCGATTATATGAAGTCCGCCCGCCTTTATCACCTTTTTATAATCTGCCTCGTCATCAATCGCGCCGCCTAATTTAATGTCTATACCGCGCCCCGCCATATTCGTAGATACGGTTACCGCGCTCGATTTACCGGCATTTTTGATTATTTCGGCTTCCATTTCATCATTTTTTGCGTTAAGAACCGAAACGGAGTTGAGTCCCGCGTCCCGCAAGGCTTGAGCAAGCTCCTCGCTCTCCTCAATTGAAGCCGTTCCTATCAAAACCGGTTGTTCCTTTTTGTGGATTTGCAATATTTTTTGGGCGACCGCCTTCCATTTGTTTTTTGAATCGTAATGCACTATGAAAGGGTGGTCGATTCTCGCGGACGGGTTGTGCGGTCGAATTACTTCAACCTCGAGTCCGTACAAAAGCTCAAACTCTTCCTCAGAGCTTTCGGCGGTACCCGTCATTCCCGCGATTTCTTTATATTGTCTCGCGAAGAATTGAATTGGAATAATCCCGGTAACAATACCCCTTTCGGTGACCTTTAAGTTGTGTTTAGCCTCCACCGCCGCTTGTAGCGGGCCGGGCAAAAGCCTGTGCTGTGCGATTCGACCGGTCAAAGCGTCTATAAGCTTTATTTGTCCGTCCTTTACGACATAATCCCTATTCTCCTTGAGGTAAAATAAAGCTTTTAAACAGGTGTCCATGTTACAGCGGAGGTCGATATTTTCCTCATTATAGAGGTTTTCCGTATGAAAGTGTTCCTCCGTTTTTTGAACGCCGTTGTCGGTTAAAAAAACGCTCATTGTTTCGGGGTTAATTCCGTAATCGTCTTCGGCAAAGCGTTTTGCATGGTCAAACACCTTCATAAACTCATCGCTTACGGTTGCGTCGACATCTCCCGCTATTACGAGGGGGATACGCGCTTCATCAATCAAAACGCTGTCCGCTTCGTCGAATATTGCAAAGTCAAATCGCGGCGCGTCCTCCGTTCCCGCGTTGCCTACCGTCGACTCATTGTCGAAAACCATGAAGTCGCGCAAAAAATCAAAGCCACATTCCTTGACCGTGCTGTATATAACGTCGGCATTACGGTACGCTTCCCGCCGTTGATTAAACGGCGTTTTCTCTATGATTAACGATACCTTTATGCCCAAAAGGTCGTATACCGGCTTCATCCAATTATAATCGCGTTTGGCGAGGTAATCGTTAAAGGTGAAAATGTGGATTTTACGCCCTTCGCATTTTAGCAAAAATGCGGCAAAAACAGCCGACAGCGTTTTGCCCTCACCCGTTTTCATTTCGACGATTTTGTTTGAATAAAGGGCAACCGCCGCGCTTAATTGTTCGTTAAACGCAACAAGACCCAATGCCGATTTTGCCGCGTTGCAACAAGCCGCCAAGCGGATGTTCCCGTCGCCGTCGGGTAAAGACGCTTTTTTGAGAAGCTCTGACAGATTTTGTTCGGACGACCTTCGTATCTCGCTAAAGCTTAGCCCAAACCTATTCATCGCAGTTGCCGCAGTCGCACCCGCCGTTTATAAAGTCGATATCAAACTCGATTTTTTCTCCGCAATTCGGACAATTAATGGAGCCGTCTTCGAGCATACTCATATCAACCGCAACCGTGTTATTACATTTGCGACAGGTGATTTCGTAAAGGTCATCTTCATCAAAGTCATAATCGTCATAATTCCCGCCGAAAAGTTCTTCGTCTAATTCCTCAACCTGTTCCTCGATATCGGCGACAATTTCAGCCATATCGTCGAGAGTTTCGTCAACAATCTCTAATTCATCGGCGATGTCCTTTAATACGTCGAGCATAGCTAAGGTTAATTTGCCCTCGTTTGTATCGGCGTCAATTTTCATTCCCTCCGCCAACCCCATAATATAAGCAACTTTTTCCGAAATGGTCATAATCTTAAACCTCCTAAATTTTTAAATAATAACTGTCAACTGTCAAGCCCGTTCCATGTATTCGCCGGTTCTTGTATCAATTCTGATTCTTTCGCCCGGTTCTATGAACAGCGGAACCTTAACCTCCGCGCCGGTTTCGAGGACGGCGGGTTTAAAGGTGTTTGTTGCGGTGTCCCCTTTAAAGCCGGGGTCGGTCTCGGTTATTACCAATTCTACAAAGTTGGGCGGTTCTACGCCGAAGACCTTACCTTTGTAAGAAAGCACCATACAAACCATGTTTTCCTTAACAAATTTGAAGTTATCGGTTAGTTCGCTTTTGTTAATCGGCTCTTGTTCATAAGTTTCGCTATCCATAAAATAGTACAAATCGCCGTCCGAATAACTGTATTCCATGTTGCGGCGTTCGATAAAGGCGGGGGGGAATTTCGCCGACGGGTTGTAGGTTTTTTCAACCACAGAGCCGCTTATGACGTTGCGAACCTTTGCTCTTACGAACGCCGAGCCTTTGCCCGGTTTAACGTGTTGAAACTCGACCACCTGCATTACGTTACCGTCTTCTTCAAAGGTAATACCGTTTCTGAAATCACCTGCTGAAATCATATTTGAACCTCCTTATGTTCCTTTAATAATATCCTTAATTATATCTTTTATATACATTTTATACTATTATATGGAAAAAGTCAAGTCTATATATATATTAAAGTCTTAGGAGTTTTTGTGAGGTTTATGCATCCGTTTTTTGTTACCAACGCCATATCCTCAATTCTGACCCCGAATTTTCCGGGAATATAAACCCCCGGCTCTATTGTTACCACCATATTTTCGCGGAGTGTAAGGCTCCCCTTTGCTTTAACGGACAATGACGGTTTTTCGTGTACCTCGAGTCCGACCCCGTGACCGAGACTGTGTTTAAAATAAGACTCGTACCCCCACGCTTCCAATGTGGCGCGCGCTACATTATCGAGAAGCTTTCCCGTAATATCAACGCGGATTGCTTTTAAAGCGTCGGTATTTGCCGACCATACGGCGTCGTATACCCGTTTCATCGCTTCGGTGGGACTCCCCATTACCAATGTCCGCGTCATGTCCGAATGATACCCGTCTACCACCGCGCCAAAGTCGATTACAACGAACTCCCCCTGTTCAAGAGGTTTATCGGTGGGCGTCGCGTGCGGCAAAGAGCTGTTCCTTCCGGAAGCGACAATTGTATCAAAGGCGGATGCGTCCGCCCCTAATTCGAGCATATAATAGTTGAGGATTGCCGCAACCTGTTTCTCGGTCATTCCCGTTTTAAGCTTAGACGTAAGTCGCTCGAAGGCTCTTTCCGCAATTCGTTGTGCCGATTCGATTTTGCTTATTTCTTCGGGGGTTTTGACCGCTCGTCTTTTCTCAATTAAGTCGGATAAGCGGCTTGTCTGAACAAAATCAATCTGCGGGAAAAGCTTTTTGTACATTTCGAGACCCGATATTGTCATTGTGTGACTTTCGATTAAAACCGATTCTATATTATGCTTTATAAAGATGTACTCTAATTGTTCCTTCAACCCCTGATTATTCAAATCGTCGATTAAAATGACTTTATAAGGAGAATCGGACAAAACTTTTAATGCCTTTTCATGATAACGCGAGTCGGTTAAAAAGAAAGAGCGCGTTTTTGTGAAAACGACGATTCCGTAGGACGAGCCGAAGCCAGTTACATAACGGCGGTTTATGGGGGAGGTAACGAGTGCCGCCTGTTGCGAGTCGAATAACGATTCGTTTATAAAGCTTGCGTTAATCATGTTTCCCCCCTTCTTTGTGAATAATACTTTTTCATAAGCGCACAATCCTCCGCCTGTGTTCCGTCGGATTCGCAGACGATAAACGGCTCGGCTCCGCGCGCTAACACCCGGTCTAACATTGGTTCATAATCGGGGCCGTATACGGTATCTTCAAAGGTCAGATGTTTCTTTTCGCCGCCCTCGGAGTATTCAATTTTGCTAAAGTGAACGTGTATTTTTTTTAACCGCTCCGCACCTAATTTGTTCTCAATTTGATTAAAAATATCATCATAATTAATATGCCCGTGTTCTCGCGCATTCAAATGTCCGAAATCGACGCAAGGATACATTCGCTCGTCCGTTAAGCATAAATCCAACACCTCGTCGAGCGTTCCGAGCTGGTTAATCTTCCCCATTGTTTCGGGACAAATGATTATATCCGAAAGCTTAGCCTCGTCGAGCATATTACGCGCTTTTGTAAGCGTTTCGCGCGCGAGCGTCATTGCATCACTTCTGCTCATTTTTGCACACGAGCCGGAATGAACAACTATTCTTCTCGCCCCGATTTGTTTTGCGGTTTTTGCCGATTCGAGTATAATCCCCGCGCTTTTGTTGCGCGTCTCCGGGTCGACGCTCGAAATAGAAACATAATAGGGGGTATGAAGGCTGACGCTTATTTCGGACTGATTCCCGAAAAAATTTTTGACCTCGTCGGATATATTAATCCCCCGTCCGCATTGTACCTCAAAGCCGTTTAGCCCGAAGCCCTTTAAATAAGCGGGAAGGTCTTTGGGGTAGTTAAGCTTTCCGAAGCTTTCGGGTTTTCCCGCCGTTGCGAAAATTATCATGGTGACCCCTTTCCCGTAAAATCGCGGGAGAAAAACGCACTTTCGAGTTTTCGCCTAAGTCTGAACGTCCAATTGCCCTCCATATGAAAGGGTTCGACAAGTATGGATTTTATACCGTACAAATTTGCGCCCGCGATATCCGTAAAGATTTGGTCGCCGACGATTGCGATTTGCGCGCGGGGAACGTCCGCATTTTGAAGCTTTTTTGCCGCCTTTCGCACGCCGAACGGTAACGGCTTACAACCGAACGAGATATAGTCGACCCCCAACTCGCTCGCTAAGGGAGACACCCGTCTCGCGGTATTATTCGACAAAATTATCAGTTTAATTCCGAGTCGACGCATTTCGTCTAACCATTCGGTTACGCCTATTTCTGCCGCCGGACTCCCGTCCATGGAGAGGGTATTATCGAGGTCGAGGATTAGTCCGCGCACCTTTATTTTATATAATAGCTTTTTATCAATACTTAATACATTTTTAAGCCGAAGGGTCGGTTTAAACATTTTTATAACCATGCCTTTCCGTGGAGATTGCCTAAACAGGCTCTGAAGAGTATACGTAAGGCGTGGTGAAATAACACCACGCCGACGATTTTTACTTAAATTTGCGTTTACGAGCCGCCTCAGACTTTTTCTTTCGCTTAACCGATGGCTTTTCATAATGTTCCCTTCTTCGAACCTCGGCAAGAACGCCGTCTCTTGCACATGAACGCTTAAAGCGTTTGAGCGCGGTTTCCAATGATTCGTTTTTACCTACGCGAATTTCCGCCAACCTTTTTCCCCCCTCGCCGAACCTATATATTTTTATCAACAGTCACATTATACAACAGTTTTCGCATATTGTCAATAGGGAATTTAAAATTTAAACGGCGAATTTTTTGTTTAACAATTTTACTTTATTCGGAAAGCTCCTTATCTATATCAAACCTCGGGAAGATTATATCCCCCTTCTTTACGACATAGTTGTATTCGGTGTTCCATGTTCCCGCTTTTTCATAGGTCGTGTCGGCTTCGCCTACGCCGATTTGTTCCCAAACCCGCGGCATTGTTGTCGGCATGAACGCCGCCAATAACGACGAGCAAATTCGTATCGTCTCGAGAAGATTGTACAATACGGTAGCGAGTCTCGGCTTATTTGCGTCGTCCTTTGCTAAAATCCAAGGGGTCGTTTCGTCGATATATTTGTTCGCCCTTCCTATAACCGCAAATATCTCCGACAAAGCCTGTGCAAGCTGCGGAACCTCAATAAGCCCGTCGACCTTTTTTCTTAACGCCGTCGACATATTGATTAACTCGTTGTCATAAGAGTCGTCATAGGGTAGCTTTTCTGAATCGTCTCGCTCAAAAACGGGTAACGTCCCGTCAAAATATTTAATAACCATAGCGACCGTCCGCGAGACTAAATTGCCGAGGTCGTTAGCCAAATCGGTGTTTATTCGCGTTAGCATAAGCCGATTGTTAAAATCGAAATCGCCGTTAAACGGCATATCGCTCAATATCTGATAACGTATTGCGTCCACCCCGTAGCGTTCCCCCAAAATAAACGGGTCTACTACGTTGCCCAAGCTTTTGCTCATTTTCTTACCGTCCAAATTAATCCAACCGTGCGAATAGAGTCGTTTCGGAAACGGAAGCTCAAGTGCCATAAGAATTGCCGGCCATATTATCGAGTGAAAACGAACTATATCCTTTGCGGTCAACTGCATTACGTAGCCGCCGTCCCCGCCCCAATACCCCATATCGTCGTGTCGGTCGTTCTCGTATCCGAGGAGGGTGATATAGTTTGAGAGGGCGTCTATCCATACGTAAACAACGTGTTCGGGGTCAAAGGGTACGGGTATTCCCCATTTAAAGGTTGTTCGCGAAACGCACAAATCCTCAAGACCCGGCTTAATAAAATTATTTACCATTTCGTTTACCCGCGCCGCCGGTTGAAGAAAATCGGTTTCGGTAAGAAGCTTCTCTATTCTCTCGGCAAAGGGCTGCATCTTCATAAAATACGCCTCTTCCTTTGCGTCGATAACCTCTCTCCCACACTCGGGACATTTGCCGTCTACGAGCTGTGACTGTGTCCAGAACGATTCGTCCGGAACGCAATACTTCCCCGCGTATTCGCCCTTATATATAAGCCCTTTTTCGTGAAGCTTTATGAATATTCTTTGAACCGCTTTTTTGTGTTCTTCGTCGGTCGTTCGTATAAAACGGTCATAGCTTATGTTCATAAAGCCCCAAAGCTTTATAAAACGACCCGCTATTTCGTCTACATATTCCTTTGGTGTTTTACCCGCCTTACGCGCACTTTCCTCGAGCTTCATACCGTGTTCGTCTGTTCCGGTCGAAAACATTACGTCGTACCCCTGCCACCTTTTGTAGCGCGCAATCGCGTCACAAGCGACGGTGGTGTAACAATGTCCGATATGGGGATTTCCCGAGGGATAGTAAATAGGCGTTGTTATATAGAATTTTTTCATTCTCGCTCCTTAACCATAAAAAGTCATATACTGTATCCTATACAGTATCTTACAGTATACCACGACTGACGCGCTTTTGGCAATAATTCAAAATATTTTAATGTAATTTTTACATTTTTAATAAAAAAGGCTTGATTTTTTTTAAATTTTCGGTTAGAATGTTTAAAGGCAATTACCGAAAACCTGTTTCGTGTATTCGTCGAGATGAAGATTTCGTCAGACGAGGCGATTTTTCTTTAAATATCCGTTGATATTTAAAGAAAAATCAACGAAGTATGGCGGAATTTTTCAGCCGGCGAGTGCCGGAAGAGGTTTTCGGTGGTTGCCTAAAAGTGGTATAACTTTTAGCTCGACTGATTTCATTGAGCTTTTTACGGCTCAGAGAGGGTATGGTCTTAAAAATGTCTAATAAAATATTTCAAAACGCAATAAACCAACTGCGTGACGCCGCCGAGGGCAAGGAAATAGGGGTTATTGACAATAACGAAACCATCATCGCCTGTAGCGATTCGGACAAGACGGGAACGCGAAGCAATTTTTATGCGGTTGACTTAAGCGATGAACAGGGGTCGGACGAGGCGTTTACTCGCGAGGGATTTACATATAAACCCTTCGGAAACGCGGGAAAGCTTGACCATGCGGTTTTTGTTCAGGGTGATGACGCAGTAGCATTTGCACAGGCGGCGTTGCTTTCGATTTCCTTAGGCCTGATTAAACAGCATTATGACGAAAAATATGATAAGAGTAACTTTATAAAAAATATTGTATTAGACAATGTGCTTCCCGGGGATATAGGGATTAAAACGAGAGAATTACATTTTAACGCGGACGTAAACCGTGTTGTTTTTCTGATAAGTATTGTTACGTCGGCGGACATATCCGCGTATGAGATTATTCAAAATCTCTTTCCGGACAAAAGTAAGGATTTTGTCTTTAAAATTACCGACAGCGATATTGTACTCGTCAAAGAATTGAGGAACAATACCGCCGTAAAAGACCTCGAAAAATTAGCCCGCTCTATATCGGACACCCTTTCGGGTGAGTTTTTCGCAAAGGTCAACGTCGGAATCGGCGCGCCGGTAACGGGAATTAAGGAATTAGCCCGCTCGTTTAAAGAGTCGCAGATTGCTATTGAGGTGGGTAAGGTTTTTGATACGGATAAAACGATTGTGTGTTATACAAACCTCGGGATAGCGCGGTTGATTTACCACCTCCCGACAACACTTTGCGAGACATTTTTACGCGAGGTTTTCAAAAAAGGCTCGATAGAATCGTTAGACCACGAAACCCTTTTTACTATTCAACGCTTTTTCGAAAACAACCTTAATGTCTCGGAGACGTCGAGAAAACTCTTTGTACACCGTAATACCCTTGTGTACAGGTTGGATAAAATAAAAAAGCTTACCGGGTTAGACCTTCGCGAATTTGAACACGCGATTATATTTAAAATTGCCTTAATGGTGCGAAAATATCTTTCAAGTAATCACCCGGCGGGTAACGGAACATAAGGACTGTTTAATATCTTTTTGCACCCGTTATTTTGGTTGGTTTAGAGGATTAATAGTATATGGTTGAACTGAAAAATGTTGAGGTCTTTTATAAGGACAGCGGTGTTGACGCCTTGCGCGACGTTAATATCCGCATTAATGACGGAGAATTTGTTTTTATCGTAGGGGATTCGGGGGCGGGCAAAAGCACACTCCTAAAACTCCTCACTAATGAGCTTTTACCCACAAAGGGGCGGGTTTTTGTAAACGGCTACAATTTATCAAAGCTAAAAAAGTCGAAGGTTCCGAAATTTCGCCGTTCCATAGGAATGGTGTTTCAGGATTTTCGGCTTATTCCCGATATGACGGTTTTCGAAAACGTGGCGTTTGTTTTGCGTATAACCGACAAAGCAAAGAAGTATATTCGTCAGAGGGTTCCGTATGTATTAAATTTAGTGCGGTTAGCGGACAGAGCAAAATCCTACCCGTCACAGCTTTCCGGCGGCGAACGGCAGAGGGTCGGAATTGCGCGGGCGTTCGCCACCGACCCGGGAATCATCATTGCGGACGAGCCTACCGGGAATATTGACCCTCGCCTTTCATATGAGATTGTTGAGCTTTTATTGGACATTAATAAATGCGGAACAACCGTTATTATGGTAACGCACGAACACGATTTGGTTCAATATTTCGGCGGTCGGGTCATTAACCTAAAGGACGGGGAAATCTTTTTCGACGGCTCTATACCGATGGGGGGGAAAAGCGATGAGATGGAGTAATTTCACTTTTCTTGTAAAAAAAGGGGTTCACTCGGTTTGGTACAACCGCCTTATGTCCTTTGCGTCGTTTTGCGTTCTTTTGGTAAGTCTCCTTTTAGTTGGACTTTCCGCGCTCGCGGGCGCAAATATAAATGTTGTTCTCGATTACGTCGAAGACCGAAACGAGGTGTTGGTATTTACCGACGGCGACCTTTTACAAACCGAGACGGCGGAAATATCGGAAGCTTTAATGAGTAGCGTATACACTACGCGAACGGGCGTCAACTTTTATTCAAAGGAAGAGGCTTGGGTCGATTTTAAACAGGAGAATCCCGACGCCGATTTAATCTATGAACGCATGGACTTTAACCCGATGCCCAACACTTTTATTGTCACAATAAGCGATTTAACAAAAATTTCCGACGCGGTTCGCGATTTTCAGCAAATTGACGGCGTTCAAAAGGTAAGCGCGCCACACGATTTTGCGGAATTTTTAATCGGAATACGCAACACCTTGACCATCATCGGCGGCGCGATTATTTTAGCATTAGTCGTCGTCTGTCTCGTAATAATATATAACTCCTCAAGAGCGAGCGTTTTCGCAAGGAGACAGGAGATTAACATCATGAAATACGTAGGCGCGACAAACTCATTTGTCAAAATTCCGTTTTTTATCGAGGGGCTTTTTATTGGAATTTTAGCGGGAATCGCCTCGTGGGGTCTGACGCAGGTTGCTTATACCTCAATTATTTCGCTATTCGGAAACGACGTCACGCTTTGGCGGGCGTTAGACCTCGCAAATTTAATCGAGTTCAAGAGAATTTCGTGGATTGTTCTCGCGGCAAACTGCTTGGCGGGTTCGCTCTTGAGCGGCACCGGAATTATTATGAGCATGGGTAAGCATTTGAAGGTATAGATTGTAGGTATAGACTATTTCAGAGGAATCCTCACCACATACTCCATAAAACCATCCGTTTTCTTCTTTTTTGCCTCACAAGCTATTCCCGCTTTTTTCATCGACTCAATTGTGTGGTTAAAGGTATTAATATACAAAGCCGTCTGTTTAATTATGAAAGTTTTTTTCGTATGCGACGGCTTTTTCGGTTTTAGCATTTCTTCTATAAACCTGTCCGTTGCCGCCGAGTTCAAGCCCTGCATACTGATTCGCTCAACCGCCTGTAGCCGCAAACCGCCGGGGAGACGCAATAACGCCCGCGCCTGTCGCTCATTGAGACGGTATCGCAAAACTGCCGACTTTTCGTCGTCGGTAAGCCGCAAAAGACGCAGCTTGTTCGCAACGGTAGACTGTGCTATACCGAGCTTTACCGCCGCTTCCTCCTGTGTAATCCCGAGATATTCTATTAATCGGCTTATTGCAAATGCCTCTTCGATGTAGTTTAAATCCGACCGCTGTATATTCTCCATTATCGCGAGCAATGCCGAATTTTCTCCGCTCGTCTCCATAATTATACACGGTACGCTCCCCCACCCCGCAAGTCGCGCCGCCCTGAGCCGTCTTTCCCCCGCAATCAACTCGTATTTTTGTTCATGCGGCTGTATCGTTGCCCCCGTTGTCCCCGAAGACAAATCTGATTCGTCTTCGGTTATTGCGCGAACCGTCAAAGGTTGTAGTATCCCGTTTTGTTGAATCGAAACAGCTAATTGTGAAAGCTCGTAATCGTCAAAAATAATTCGCGGTTGTGCGGGGTTTGGAAGTATTTTTGTAACCTCGAGCTCTACAACCTTATTTATCACCCCCTTTTCTTCCGAGTCTGTCTTTTCGGGGACAAGCCTTTGAAATATCATAAAACACACCTCCCGTTGCGGTTTTTATATAGCGGTTTGACTTTTTGTGTGCTGTAGATTGGCGAACAGATTTTTTGCAAGACAAGGCGAATTTTGTACGAATATACGCTTATATTTAAGCAAAATTCAACGCTGTATTGCGAAAAATCAGTCGTCAGGATATAGTATACAAAATGTCAATCTGCTATAATACAATTATACTATATATATTACATATTGGCTATATAAAACTTTCGACAACTCGTCCGCAAATACGACAATGTAAAATAAAACAACCGCTTTTTACGGCGATTGTTTCTTTTTTTTACTCGGCTTTTTTGTTATTAAGTCGAATCCCGTTATTATCAATGGGCGCGTTATAACGGGTTTTTTGTTATATTCACGCGCCTTCTCGGATAAACCGTCGAACATTCGCGAATCTTTTTTATAACAACGAGATTCCTTTTATCACCCGACGGTAGTGTGTAGTCAATCACCTCTGCCACCTCTCCACCAAGTAGCCGCATTGCTTTTTCAGCAGGCGTGACCTCGCTTTTTTCGCCCTTCATTGCAAAAAAAACGCCGCCCACCTTCACAAACGGTAAGCAATATTCGCATAAGGACGCGAGATTTGCGACCGCCCGCGCTACCACAAGCCCGTATGTCTCTCGTTGACTTTTATCGTGTGCAAGCTCCTCGCTCCTCGCCGTAATCACATCACAATCGACCTCAATCTCGTTTAACAATTGTCTCAGATAATCCGTTCGCTTGCGCGACGAATCGAGTAGCGTTACCGATAAATCCGGGCGATGCAGCTTCATAGGTATTCCCGGAAAACCGGCACCGCTTCCTATGTCGAGGACAATTGTTCCACGTGGAACATTATATAGCGTTAGGGGCAACATCGAATCAATATAATGTTTCTCGATAATTTCTTCTTTTTCAACAATTCGAGTGAGATTTACTTTTTTATTGTACTCAAGCATGAAGCTCGTTATTTTATCTAATTTTTCTTGATTGGCTTTGATAAATTCGTCAAACATTCTATCACCTTTTTTTCTTATTGTACTTTTGCTCGTGAAAAAGTACAATAAAAGACGAGGCACACTCCCCCAACAATACCACTTTTCACGAACAAAAAACTGTCAACTGTCAACTGACAATTGTCAACTGCCCGCCGCCAGCCATATCAACAACACAGTCACATCTGCGGGATTCACACCGGGAATCCTACTCGCCTGCCCCATATTCAACGGTTTATGAAGGTTCAATTTCTCTCTTGCCTCTAATCGCAACCCTTGAATATCGCTATAATCAAAATCGGTCGGGAGCTTCTTTCGTTCAAGCTCGCTGACAGAACGTATTTTCTCGTTTTGTACCTTAATATAACCCTCATATTTAATTGTAATGTCGATTTTTTGAACCAACCTTTTTGGAATACTATCCGGCGCAAAGCTTGAATAAGGAATCTCCGGTCGTTTCAACAAATCGTACAATTTGTACGGCTTATCAATACCGTCTATCTCTCCCGCTTTAACGGTTGTTACCTTTAAACGCGTAAGCTCGTCTTCAATAGTCGCTTTTGCTTCAATAAAACGCTCGTATCGCGCTTTTTCCAACAAACCCAACTCGTACCCCGATTGACACAATCGCTCGGGGGCATTATCCTGTCGAATTGCGAGACGATACTCTGCGCGAGAGGTCATCATTCTGTACGGCTCGTCGCACCCCTTGATTACCAAATCGTCAATCATCACCCCTATATAAGACGTCGCTCTGCTCGAAATATACGGCGGCTCGCCCTTTAATCCCCTTGCGGCGTTTATTCCCGCGATAAGCCCCTGTGCCGCCGCTTCCTCATAGCCAGATGTTCCGTTAAACTGTCCCGCCCCGTACAAGCCTTTAACCCGCTTAAACTCCAATGTCGGGTATAGCTCCGTCGGGTCACAGCAATCATACTCAATCGCATATGCCGGTCGAATAATCTCTGCGCCCTCGAGACCGGGAATACTTCGTATTAGCTCCCCCTGTACATCTTCGGGAAGAGATGTCGACAACCCCTGTAAATAATATTCCTTACTGTCGAGTCCCATAGGCTCGATAAACAATTGATGACTTTCTTTATCGGCAAACCTCACAATTTTATCCTCAATGCTCGGACAATAACGCGCCCCCCTCGTTGTCGCCTCTATGCTACCCGAATACATAGGCGAACGATGAAGATTTGCTTTAATAAGCTCGTGTGTCTTTTTATTTGTATGCGTTATATGACAAATAACTCTATTTTGAATAGAATCGGAACCGCTGTCGAAACAAAACGGCGTTATATCATTATCACCTTCCTGAACCCCCAAACCCGAAAAGTCTATCGAGCGTTCATGAACGCGGGCGGGCGTTCCCGTCTTAAACCGCCGCGTAATGATTCCTATTTCGGCAAGCGATTGCGTCAAAAATGTTGAAGGCGCGAGCCCGTCGGCGGCACCGTCATAGCTGTACTCTCCGACGTGGATTCGCCCGCCCAAATATGTCCCCGTCGCAATAATAACCACGTTCGCGCCGTAACTCGCGCCCAATCTCGTTTTTACACCGGTTACTTTTTTATTTTCAACAATGACTTCAACAATTTCCCCTTGCTTAATACTCAGATTTTCTTGATTCTCCATTACCCGCTTCATATAAAGATGATACTGTACTCTGTCGCATTGCGCTCTGAGCGAATGAACCGCCGCGCCCTTCCCTCTGTTGAGCATCCGCGACTGTATCGTTGAAAAGTCCGCGGCCCTTCCCATTTCGCCGCCGAGTGCGTCTATTTCGGCAACAATCTGCCCCTTTGCCGTCCCGCCTATGCACGGGTTACACGGCATATTTGCAATTGTATCGGGCGATAAACAAAAAACGGCGGTTTTCATGCCGAGACGCGCCGAAGCAAGCCCCGCCTCACAACCGGCGTGACCCGCACCAATTATTATAATGTCATACGATTCTAAAAACATAATACAATATATTGTTCTACGTGGAACAATTAAAATATATTTACGATATATTTACGGGGACGGTTATCCCGCCCCCAATAATTACAATCCCTACTGTTCCTAAGAAACCTGTCTATCCCTCTAACCTTAAGCCACCGTCATCTTCCGGTGTAGCTTCAATAACGGGTGGTCTTCCCGCGTCGCGAATATCGAGAAGCTTTGTTTTAAGCTCGTTCTCGATTTTTTGCAATTCAACCTGTGCCTCGCGACGTTTTTCGCGACCGGTTTGTTGAATCTGTAAAACCTCGTCAAGCGTTGAAATCAACGATTGATTCGTATGCTTTAATGTTTCTATGTCCACAATACTGCGCTCGGATTCCTTAGCCGCCTCAATAGTGTTTTGTTTAAGCGCGTCGGCGTTTTTACGCAAAAGCTCATTTGTTACGTCGGTAACCTCGCGTTGCGCTTTAATTGCCGCCTGTGAATGTGCCATACCTAACGCAAGCACCATTTGATTCTTCCAAAGCGGAATAGTGTTCACAATTGAAGAGTGTATCTTTTCAATCATGATATTGTTTGTGCTTTGCACGAGTCTAATTTGCGGACTCATTTGAACCGAAATTATCCGCGTTAACTCAATATCATGTAGCTTCTTATCGAAACGATTACACATATCGGCTAAATAGTTTGCTTCTTGTGCGTCCTCTGCGAGACCCGATTCGACCGCCTTTTTTTGTAGCGCGGGAAGCTCGTTTTCTATAACATCTTGAAGCTTTTGCCGCCCGGCAATAATATACATAGTCAGCTCTTTATAATACTCTAAGTTCTTCTCGTACATTTGGTCGAGCATATGAACATCTTTTAAGAGTGTGATTTTATGATTTTCGAGCGTTCCGGTAATTCTGTCGATATTTTTCTCAACATTTGCAAATTCCGCTTTTTTTAGTGCCATTTTATCGCGTTGCTTCCCGAAAAGTCGCTTTTTACCGGTATCCTCAATTTCGAACTTCTTAAGCTCGACAACCAAGCCCGAAATCATATCGCCGATTCCGTCTAACTCCTTAGTCTTAACATTTGCCAACGCCTGTTCCGAGAAGCCGGAAATTTTCTTTTGCGCCTGTCCGCCGTATTGGAGAATTTGCGCCGAATTTTTTATATCTATTTTTTGTGCAAAATCGGCAACGAGCTTCTTCTCCGCATCTGTGAGCGACGAGCTGTCCGGCATTACCGTTGCGGTATCGGTCACCGCAGTAAAATCGGGTTGCGTAACGGGGGCAATCGGCGTTATTGTGATAGGCGCGCCGTCCTCGGGCATTGTCGCGTCGGTTAAATCGGGCGATTCCGGTTGTTTTGAACCCTCTAATCCCTCTAAACCTAATGATAATTTAATATCGTCCATTATTCAAAATCCTCCTCAAAACTTACTCTCATTTATAATAGTTTGCATAACTGCCGCTTCGGCAGAAATATCCATAACACGGTCTGAAAAAAGATTATCATATTCCTGTTTAAAAACTCCCGTCATTTTTGAGGTTGTTTCCTCAATTTTCGAGAGGGCGGTTCGTATATTCTCGCCCTTGTCCGTCTTTTGTTCGAGTTCCTCATAGGTCTGTAAAAAGCTGACC
Organism: Oscillospiraceae bacterium; assembly: GCA_009783205.1. GTDB lineage: Bacteria > Bacillota > Clostridia > Oscillospirales > Ruminococcaceae > Ruminiclostridium_E. The sequence continues at coordinate 52,913 of WRHO01000002.1, read as the reverse complement.
GTTGTCGGGAGGTAGTAACCTACAAACTGTCTCAGATTTCTGACCTTATCGGGATTTTGTGTAACATATTCCGTAATTTGGTCAAGAACTCTAAGCATTTCCGAGAGCGACCCCTTCACCTTAGGCGACGCAATTGCTCCGGAAACACGCACAAGCTCCTTCTTATTATCAAAAACGGAGCTCAACATTTCGTCGAGTGTCTCGTTACCGGTTGCGCCGGGCTTCTTCAACTTTGTCTTAACGGCTTTTACACTTTTGCGCTCCGTCTCGATGAAATAAACCGGCGCGGGGAACAACCCCTGCGCCAAAAAGAACCCGCCCACCCCCATAATGAGGGAAGGGAGCCAATGGAACGAAAAACAAAGCGCGGTAACGCCGCAAGCGACAAGTGCATATATCGGAAACCCTCTTTTCTCCTTATACATTGTCATAGGCTCGTTATCGAGCGGCATTAAAGGCACCGACGATGACAAAGAATCGGAAAAGACAATATCCTTATTCTCGAGGTCAAAGCTTAATTCGTGCCAATATCTTCGTCTTTTAAAAAGGTTCATATCTGCAGAAACGGCTCTTAAGGGTCTCCCCGTTTTTCTCATAAGCTCTAACATTTTAAACCGAGGGGCGGCACCAAAAAGCTTCACATATTTTTTTGCACGTTCTGCGCGAATAAACATTTTTATACCGGCAACAACCCAAAACACCCAAAAAACAACCCCAAAAAAGATTATGCTTAAAGATGTCGAGAGGCTCGTTGTAAACCCGTTCACGACCGCCAATATAAAGAATAACCCCGGAACAATTATTATCGAAACGGCTATTAACGCCCACCCAATCCCAATATCGGCAGACCGCGCCTTTTTATTAAAGTTCTTGTTCTTATCCATAAAAACATCTCCTCTCCATAACATTATAATATATTATAATACAAAAAACTCCAACTGTCAACTATCAATTGTCAACTCACTGCCAACTGTCAATTGTCAACTGTCAACTACCGTCAACTGTCATCAGTCGCTCAAGAAAGCCGGTTGCGGTTTTTAATACATCGTCGCTCTTGTCGAGCCGAAGGCTTAACCCTATTCTGCCCGTCAGATTAAGCTCGATACGCCCCGTATATTCGTCGGAAAGCTTTGACAAGCCGTCTATGTTCGGTCTTTCCCAATAAAGAATCAAGCCTTTTTTATTTTGCGCTATTTCGGTAATGCCCAAGGAACCCGCCATATTGCGGATTTGCGCCGCTTGAATCAAGCCTTTGACGGCATTTGGGATTTTGCCGTATCTGTCGGTAAGCTCGTCGGCGACGTCTTCCGCGTCCGTCTCGTCGCGTATTTCCGCAATTTTCTTGTAACAGGATATTCTCTGCGCCTGATTAAATATATAGCTGTCGGGAATAAATGCGTCACATTTAATGTCAACGGTACATTCGTTCCTCGCTTCCGATACTTCGTTCCCCTGTATCTCATTGACCGCCTCTTCAAGCAACCGCACATAGGTTTCATAACCGACGGCGGATAAATGTCCGGATTGGCTCTCGCCCAAAACGCTCCCCGCGCCGCGAATTTCTAAATCGCGCAGTGCAATTTTAAACCCCGCGCCGAATTGTGTAAATTCCTTTACGGCGGTTAGGCGTTTTTGTGCAATCTCGGTTAATACCTTCCCTTGATTATATGTGAAATAGGCGTATGCGCGCCTATTCGTTCGCCCAACCCGCCCCCTAAGCTGATGAAGCTGTGCCAGTCCCATTCTGTCAGCATTTTCTATTATAAGCGTATTGACATTAGGAACATCAACCCCCGTTTCGATTAACGTAGTGCATACGAGAAGGTCTATCTCACGCTCGAGAAGCCGCCGCCATACGCCGAGAAGCTCCTTCTCCTCCATGCGCCCGTGTGCAATTCCTATTTTTGCGTCGGGAACCAATTCCTGTAGCTTTGCCGCGCAGGAGGTGATTGTTTCGACTCGATTGTGTATATAATAAACCTGTCCCGCCCGCCGGAGTTCTTTATTAATCGCGCTCGCTATTACCCCGCGGTCATGCTCCGTTACATAGGTCGTAACCGTTATACGGTCATGCGGCGGGGTTTCGATAACGCTCATATCGCGAATACCGGACATCGCCATATTCAATGTTCTCGGTATCGGGGTTGCCGAAAGGGTCAAAACATCAACCCCCGAAAAAGCTTCTTTAAGTCGCTCCTTTTGGGTAACGCCGAACCGTTGCTCCTCGTCAATTATAACAAGCCCCAAATTTTTAAACCTTACATTTTTGCCGACAAGCGTGTGCGTTCCTATTACAAAATCAACAATTCCTGCCTCGAGCTTCTTCATAACCTCGTTCTTTTCCTTTGCCGTTCTGAATCTCGAAAGAAGCTCAATATTAATCGGAAAGCCGTCCATTCTTTGTAAAGCGGTTTGATAATGCTGCCACGCAAGAACGGTTGTCGGACAAAGCAACGCACATTGTAACCCCTCCATTACACACTTGAACGCCCCGCGTAACGCCACTTCCGTTTTACCGAAGCCGACGTCGCCGCATAAAAGCCTGTCCATGGGTTGCTCCGCCTGCATATCCTTCTTAAGCTGTTCAATACATATAACCTGGTCTTTTGTTTCAATATAGCTGAATCGTCCCTCAAACTCCTCTTGCTCGGGGGTGTCGCTTTCGAATTTATGCCCCTTACTTCTCATACGCCTTGAATAAAGCTCAATTAGCTCCTCCGCCAATTCCTCAGCCGCCTTCTTTGCCCTCGCCCGCGTCTTGACCCACGCGTTTGTGTGAAGCTTAGACAGCTTTAAATTTGCCGATTCGGTATTGCCTATATACCGCGCAATAAAGTCGAGCTGTGTTACCGGAACATACAAAACGTCCTTTCCGCCATATTGAAGCTTTATATAATCCTTGCTCACCCCGTCGGAGGTCAGCTTTGTTACTCCCTCAAATATTCCTATACCGTAGTTATCGTGAACAATATAATCCCCAATATTAATTTCGGTCAGGGCGCGTATTGCCTCCGATTTGTTCTTTTTCTTTGGTTTTGCGGGGTTAGCCGCATTAAAAGCACCGTTCGAGCTTGTCGAATGATTTACGCCTATATGTGTAATACAGGCGCATTTCGCCTTTGGGTAATCGAATCCGCCGCTAAGCGTTCCTTTCGTCACAAATATGTGCTTAGAATACACCTTCTTTGGATTATCAGTATAATCTGCGCGAAAGCCGTCGTCGCGAAGGTCGAGCGCAAGGCTTTTTGCCGATTTTTCCGTCCCCGCAAATATAACCAAGGCATAGCCGTTTTTCATATATGCCTTCAAATCCACACAAAGCTGTTTATAATCCCCGTTCCAGTTGGCAATTTGAACCGTGTCCGCCTGTTTCGTTATTGCCCCCTGTTTCTTTGCAAAAAGCGACAAATACGCTATTGTCTTCTCCGAAACAATATGTTCATATTCCGCTTTACCGAGCATATATTTTTCATTGACCTTCCCCCCCGTCTCTAACGCCAACTTAATGTCCTCGTTTAATTGTTCATATGTGGCGCGAAATTGCTCGTCACAGGCGTTGTGTTCGCACACGACGACGCTATGAACATAATCGAACAATGTCGAGCTCGACCCCGTTTCAATTGCAGAATCGACGGCGGGCGCAATCTCAATTTCACCTATTTTCGATACGCTTCTCTGACTTTCAATATCAAAAAGCGTCAAAGCGTCCACCGTATCCCCCCATAAATCGAGTCTCGCCGGTAACGGCGAATTAACCGGGTAAATATCAATTACAGAGCCGCGAACCGAAAACTGTGACGCGCTCTCGACTAAATCGGTGCGGGTATATCCGTTTTCCACCAAAGCAGACAGTAGGCTGTCGACATTCAACTCATCGTCCTTTTTGATATATATTATACTTCTTGTTAATTGTTCCCGTGAAATTGTCACCTGTGACGCCGCCTCGGGAGTAGCGATTACAATTGACGGACAATTGACAGTTGACAATTGACAGTTGACAGTTGATTGTTGAGAGTTGACAGTTGATTGTTGAGAGTGGGGGGAAAGCTTTGTTAATACGGACAAACGCTTATGTTCATATTCGCGGGATTGTGTGTTGGTCGAAATCAAGCTTATGTCATTTGCGGGATACACCTCCGCAATGGCGGACGCAGCCGCTTCGAGCGTGTTTATATCGTCGCATAAGCGTATTGCTTCGTTCTCCGTCTCAACCAACACTAACAGAGGAGATTTGTTTTGTTCGTGCGACATAGCCATTATGAACTGTGCCTTATGGATGCGGGAAAGCCCCGACACAGCCGCGCCGGGGTTTTTTATCAAATCCCTGTACTCCGGGAGAAGGTTCGCTACCGAATAAAAAAAGTTCATTTAATGTAAACCGTTACCGCCTTTGCAACTACGCCCGATATAATTGTACAAACCGTTGCTTCTATAACGGCCTGCACACCTACTAAGGAAATAAAAATCGCGAAGAAATTTAGCCGCGACACACCCTCCATGCCAAATTCACGTAAAACGCTCGGGTTTGAAGCGAACAAAAGTGTTATCCCGCCAATTATAAAAAGGGTGTTCAACAATGATGTTAAAAGCCCCGTCGCGCCGAAGGACAGTATTTTTGTCTTATCGTACTTTTTAAAGCACTCAAATATAATAGCGCATAAAAAGCCTAATAAAACACGCGCGCCGACGCATAATAAAATAGCCAATAACGGGTTCACGCTCATAAATATTTGTGTTTCGGGTAATAAAAGCGTCGTTATGCCGAATACCGCCCCTAATACCATTCCCCCCGTTCTGCCCGTCGTTATAGCCCCGATTATCATAGGAACCGCCATAATGGTCAGCGAGAAAACCCCAACCTTTATATAGCTTATCCCGGTCGTGTGAAATATAATCATTACGGCGATTAATACCCCAAGCTGTGCCAGCATGAGCGTTTTTTGACGAATCGCGCTACTGTTATTGTTTAAATCTGCCATTTTGATATACCCTCCTCGTATATTGCTATCGCCTCATAATGAGTGCAATGCTTTGTTTAAAACTTCGACAAAAATTTCATTTATTTCATTTTTTTTACATTTTTTAAAATCAACAACCACAATTTCACCGCCCGCCGACTCCATTTTCGCTATAATCTCGTCCAACCGTACAGCAATACTGTCAGCATATGAAACATCACCACATTGCTCACAAACTTGAGACGGTACATTTTTTATAATAAAATAACGGTTATCAATATCGGTCATAAAAGAAGTATTTTTATCTTCAAGATTTCCCTTACACATAAAACAATTCATTGTTACCCCCTTCTTGTTTTTAAATCATTATTCCATTTTTCCTTCGTGTCGGGTTCGTATGTAGTTATTAAACATACTACATCACCACTTAACGCACAAAGAACATGAATATAACGACCTTTTTCGTCTAACCCCAATATCAAACAACTCGGATACGGATAGTCGTCGGGATATTGCTCAATTATTTCACCATTCATAATAGCGGCTTCAACATCGTTCATGCTTATCCTTCTTTGTAAGCATCTTTTTATAATATGCTCCTCCCACCGTATTGCGCGTTTTTGGAACATTTGTTTTATATCAACAATATTTATCACGTTCAACTGCCTTTATTCTTCTCGTAAATAATTCTCATTCCCACCGAAACAAGGGCTTTATTTTGTGTAACCTTTCTTTTACAATGCGGGACAATTATTTCCGAATATCCGCCGGTAACTACAATCGAACACCTTTCCCCGATTTCTTTCTCAAACTGTTCCGTTAAACCGTCGAGCATACAGGCGGTTCCGTATATAATCCCGCTTTTTATACAATCGGGCGAATTTGTCCCGATAACCCTACTGAACTCACCCGCCCCAACGAGCGGAAGGGTTGTTGTTGTCTGCGCCATTGTTCTAAAGCCCGCGCCAACACCCGGGGCTAAAACGCCGCCGATTAACGCCCCCGTTTTGTCAATCGCCATAACCTTAGTAACCGTTCCGAGGTCAATCGCAATACAGGGGGGGTTATATAATGTTTTTGCCGCGACCGCGCCGCAAACCAAATCTGCCCCCAATTCTGCGGGGTTGTCGATTTTAATGTTTAGCCCGGTTTTTAGCCCGGGCCCGACCGTAAGCGGCTCAAACGACGTAAGCGTTTTTATGGCGTTGACGAGCTGCGCCGTGACGGGGGGGACAACCGACGATACAATCGCTCCGCTTATTTTCCCCGCCTCAACATTATGAAGCCGCATAATATCGGCGAGCGCGATTGCGTATTGGTCGGCCATTCTCGTCGAATCGGTGTTAATACGCGATTCTAAAACGCATTTGTCCTTTTCAAAAACCGCAAAAACGATATTTGTGTTCCCCGCGTCAACCGTCAGAAGCATTTTTTTCACCGTCGCCGTTTTTTGACGCTTTATCAAAATCAAAATCTTCATATTCCGATTCTGATTCAATGTTGATATAATCGGAATCAAACCCGTGATAATCGTCGTCTTCCTCTGCCGTTTCGAGAAGCTTTCCGTTCACCTTAATCTTTTTCATATTGTTTCTTTTTTCGATAAGGTACCAAAGTAACACAAGTCCGCCCGCCCCGACGAACGACAACAATATACCGAGCGGCATACGATTAGGGAAGAATTTAAACTCAATCGTGTTATAACCCGCCGGCATCATTACGCCCATTAATGCGCCCTCTTTAATATCGACGTTGGTTTCGGGGTCTTTACCCGCAGTTACGGGCAAAATATCCATAATATCAATCTTTTTCCCGTTAAGCCGCGCCGTCCAACCCGGCTCAATCGGCACAGATGTGAACAACAGCATTTCCTCGGCATTGTTTGTCGTAATAACGAGCTTTCTCTTTGTGGGGGCTTTGAAAATCGTGCTTGCGTTAATCTCCCGGAGCCTTGCGATATCTGCCTCTAACTTCTCAATGTCTAAACGGACAATATTCTCCTCTCTGAAATAGACGTTATTAACATCACCCGTAAGCGACAAGGTCATCATAAACTTCTCACCCTTTTTAAAATGTCCGAGAGAGCGAATATGATAATTGTCGGTTTCGTAAACGACCCCCAAAAACTCGCCCGAGCTCGTTTCGTCGTTTTCGTCATAACGCGCTATCCAAAGGTTACACTTGCGCTCATATCGCGTAGGGAAGTACATAAAATACTCGCCGTCCTCATCTGCTATTACGTCGTATTGGATATGCGAGTCGCCCCCCGCGTCACCCCTTTTATAAGCCATCCCCTCTGCCGAGCCTTCCTCAATAAGATTTTGAGGACGTTTATCAATATAGTTCATATGCACAAAGTATTGATTATCCTCATCTCCGAGCATATAAGAGAGAAGCTTATTCTGGTTATTAAAAACGCTGTCCTCATATTCTGTAGATTCAAAGGTATAATCCAAAAGCTTAGGATTAACCAAATAAGCAATCGGAAGAACATCTTCGTTTTCGGTTACGGTAATATCCGCAGAGGATTTTATATTCGAGGTGTTGTTATTTTCACAGGAAAGAATATACTTATATCCGAAAAGGTCGTCTGTCAAAGGGGTGTGTCCCGAATAACGCGACATATGGCTTCGCGCGGCATAGCCTAAGTTTTTCAAAAGCGCGATTGCCTTATCGTTGAGCATACTCGAGCTGTGCGTTGAGCCGTTCATGCGTAACGCCATAATATCACACGCCGAGCGAATATAAGTTTTCTCCATTCTGAAAAGCGTTTTATCCTGTTTATTAATCCGGTCCGTGACCTCTCGAGTCGGTATAATCACCGAATTAAACGACGTTCTCGATGAATAAACAATATCCTCGTTTTGCTTCTCAATACTGTTTTGCGTGTTGAAAAAAAGCTCCATGGCGACCAACGCAACCAACACGGCAGTAACCATATTATGCTTATTAAGCTTTTCTCGTGCCAATATCAGTATGCCGGTAAATATCAAAACTAAAAGCACCGACGGCATGACCGACGAGAACCAGTTGAATACGTCGCGCCCGTTGCCCAAGTCCGGCTTAACCGTGTCGACGCTTTCCCAGTAAACGAGCAACGCGCAAAAGAACGTCGCGACCCCGCCGATAACCTTTCGCGGAATTTTTTGTATATACTCAAACGCCTCCGACGCAAACGATATCATTAAAAAGCACAGCATGAACGAGTATCTGTACGGGAGCCAGTTAGGAACCTGTCCCCCGTGCCACATCATGTCCACCGGAACAATTGACATACAGTATATCAAAATAGCGATAAACACCACCCCGCCGAATCGACGTGCGCGGCGTATTCTGTCGCATAAGAAGTATGCGGGTAAGAGAATAAGCGACATTATTCCCGCATATAAGAACGGCATACCGTCCATTCTGACCGTATCATAGCTGTTGACAAAAAGCTTACGGGTTATTTCAAATATACTAAAGCTGTTGCGGATTGAATAATCGGGATTTGAGAAGGTAAACTTACCCATAGAAAGCGCGGAATAAACCGGAAGGAGTATGAACGCCGCCAAAAGAACCGATATAGCCGCCACCGCCGCAAAAAGCCCCGCCCTTTTAAGAAGAAGAATAAGATTGCTTTTTACGTTTAATCTGCGCGAGGTCAAAGCGTAATATATAAAATACAACGCCGAGAATATCGCAACCATGTAGCCTATATAGAAACAGGTTACGAACGAATAAAAGAGAGAGAATACAAGAAGCTTATACTTGCCTTTTTTCAACAATTGTTCTATTCCCATTACGACGAGCGGCAACGCCATTACCCCGTCGAGCCACATCGGGTTCATTGTTTGAACAATGTTATAAGACAACAACGCATACATTATTGAAAACAACACGGTAGTATGCTTTCTGAACCCGCGACCGACGCTCAAATAAACCGACATTGTGACGCCGATAAAGCCTATTTTTGTCATTAACATCAACAACAAGCCTTCGGTAATATGCGAAAGAGGGAATATCCATACCAAAAGGTTAAACGGACTGAACAAATAATACCCGATAATGCCGACAAATTCGCCCGAAAGGTTGCGGCTCCACGAATACAAAACATCTTCCGCGCCGAATAACGCGTCCTTCATATATGCAAAATAAAATACATATTGTGCGTTTAAATCGAGCGAAAGAACAGATTTTTCACCGAACGGATAAACCTTAAAATATATATACGCCCCCGCCATTACAGCAAAAGGAATCAGAAACGAAAGCCATATCTGTTCCTTTGTTCCGAAAAAGCTTTTTATAGCCGGTATCGGATTTTTTGGTTTAAATTTAAACTTGCTCATTTTTAATATTATTCTCCTTTTGTGCTCTTTGTTTTCTTTGCTTTTGTTGCCTTATTAGTGCTTTCGTTTACAATATAACGCGGTCGGAACTTAATTTCCTCATAAATTTTACTTAGATAATAACCGATTATTCCGAGACCCAACATCAAAAGCGAGCCGATAATCAACAATAAAAGTATAACCGTCGAAAACCCCGCCACCGAGTAACCCGAGAAAAAATTCACGAGGGTTTGTATTCCGAGAACAACCGCAAAAATCATAAAGATAATTCCCATAGCGGTCATCATATGCATCGGGAAATTAGTAAACCCGGTTATGTTCGAGACGGCGAATTTGAAAAGCTTCGAAAAGCTCCACTTTGTCGTTCCGTGAACCCGCGGTTGAACCTCAAATTCCACCACCGCCGTTTTGTACCCCACCCAAGCCGATAATGCGCGGAAAAAAGTAAGTCTTTCGGGCAATTCGTTTAAAGAATCAATCACCTTCCTGTCGAGAAGCTTATAATCGCTCGCACCGTCGAGATTAATCCCCGACGACGATTTCATAAGCCGGTAAAACGTCTTTGCAAAAAGCTTATACAGCGGGCTTTCTCGCCCTCTGCTCGATTTACGCGCCTCAACAACCTCATACCCTTTTTTCCAAAGCTCGTACATTTTTAATATAAGCTCGGGCGGGTGTTGTAAATCACAATCTATGACCACCGCACAGTCGCAACCGTTTTCCCCGCTCTCGTCGCCCCCCTTTGCCGCCGCTTCGAGTCCGGCAAATATTGCCGCCTCTTTCCCGAAGTTGCGGGAAAAGCGCACCCCGCGTATTCTCGAATTTTCCCGCGCCGCCCTCTTACATATATTGTCCCAGGTGTTGTCTCTCGAGCCGTCGTCTGCAAATATAATTTCATAATCGACATTTGCTTTTTCGAGAATTTCCGAAATTGTATCTGCGGCTATGTTTATCGTTTCGCCCTCGTTATAGGCGGGTATTACTATTGAAAGCATTATACTTCTCCTTTTTCTTCAGATGTTGCCTCTATCCGGGGGTTATACGCGACAGCCCCCTTACAGTATCTACGCTAAGCGCGACCAACATATGCTCGGGGAGAATAACATCTATATCTCCCGAATTTGTGCTGACGTTTATTTCCTTGTAATCGGTTATGCGCGGCAAAAAGACCGTAAGCCTGTACCGAAATAAATCGGGCGTAAATATCGAAACGGCAAACCCGTCATCTTGATTAATTGTCACCTCTCGCCCAAATTCTTCAGACTCTTCAATAATCAGCGGAAGCTCGGATACACAAACCGCTTTTATACTGTCGCCGTCCCACGTCAAAACCTCAACGGGTATTCCCGCCGTATTAATGTTTACTATAGGTCGTATGTCGGGGTTCAGCTCAATATATATTTCGCCGCGATATACGCTCGATTCGCCAAATAATAATTGTACCGCTAACGCCAAAACCCCCGATATTAACGATACGCCGATTAATATAAAAAGAAGTTTTTTCTGATTATCAATGCTCTTTCTGATAAAGCTTCGTATATTCATACAGCACTTCCACTTATCTTTTTAACCAAATTTTCGGCTGTTTCGGGAAGAGAATGATTATACCCAACGCCATAGCCAACCCCGCCGATATACAAGAAATCCCCGTCAACAACATTGATAACGGCGACAAATCCGACGCGACGTTGGTGAATAACCCGGTTATCACCGCAATTGCGACGGGAATCGCCAAAAGCCCCGACGAAATCAACGCTATTGAAGCTAATACAGCTATATAGAACAACAAAAACACAACCGCCGAAATCATAAATTTTAACAAAAATTCAAACATACACGAAACCGGTCAAGCTCTCGGGCGAAATAAATTCGCCCGTAAGCTCTCTTTCAACATTTTAATATATTTCGTCGGCGGTATTATCCATGCGCTTCGCCGTCAACGCAAAAAGCGTGAACATCATAAATAAAACACACAGTATAAGCGTTATTCCTATTGTCGTCAATATGCTCGAAAGCTCTATCCCTTCATAGATATTTATACCCGCCGAGTAGTTGTTGACTATTCTATAAGACATTCCGACCAAGCTCCACGGGGTATATCTGTCTATTTCAAATACGAGCGTTATCATAGAAGTGAAAATCGTCTGTCCCGCTAATACATATATAACGGACAAGCCCGGCTGTGCAAGGCTTAACCCTAAAAAAAGGTATAAGCATATAATGAACGCCATTGAGGTTGCGGCGAGTAAGCCGGTGAGCAACACCACCTCAAAGGAATACGAAACACCGAAAATCCCGTGACTGACCGCGTTGACCAAAAAAATTGATACTAAGGTCGCGGCAAACATCATAGGCGGATACATTATAAACTTAGGTAAAACATACCCCGTAACCTTTAATCCCGCCGTCTGCGGGAGAATAATCGAGCGTTTCTTTTGCTCTTGTCCCGCGGTTCCCGTAAGAAGAATTAACACAATTGTCGCCGCCAACGGTATTGAACCCAACGATGCCGTACCGAACATTTCTAATGTTCCGGTATACGCCATCATCAGCCCGCCGTCTCCCTCAAACATACCGAAAAGGTTTCCGACGTCAAAATTCTCGCCGTATATCTCCTGTATGCTTTCTTGTGCCTCGGGAATTGTATCAAAAGCGTCACCCATCAGATTCATAGCCCCGAACATTAACGGAATAAAAAGCGAACAGCCCAAGAAAACGACAATCATTCCTATAAGTCTAAAGCTTCTTAAAAAGAAAAAGCTTTCCTTTTTTAAACCCGCTTTTATTTGATTCATGCTCGCACCCCGTCCCTTCCGCTTAATCCCGTTATTGCAAAATACACATCTTCGAGGGTCGTTTTTTGTGCAATTAATTCGGAAATTTTGATTTTATTTTCATATATGAGGGTTATCAGTTCATTGTATAACGAATCAATATTGTCGGAGCCTAAGGTGACTACGCCGTTCATTCCGTTATAATTACTCGAATTGACCGACGGTAACATTCTCATGGGCGCGGCGGTATCGGGGTGCGGGTCGGCGAGCCGTACCGTTATGTCTTTAGATTGATTACGATACTTTGTCATAATCGAATCAATCGACCCCTCTTCCGCGATTATTCCGTTTTTCATTATACCGATTTTATCGGCTACCCGCTCGACATCGGTGATTATATGCGTACACAGAATAATCGTAACGCCCGAGCTTTTCAAATTGAGGATTATGTTCATAACCTCTGCCCTTCCCTCCGGGTCAAGCGCGGAGGTGGGTTCGTCTAATATCAAAAGCTCCGGGTGGTCAAAAAGCGCGGCGGCAATTCCCAACCGCTGATTCATTCCTCTCGAATAGCCTTTTATTCTGCGCCTCGCCCCCTCGGTCATTCCGGTAACCTCAAGCACTTCCTCAATGCGCTTTTCAACATCGAGCTCATAATCGGCACAGGCGGCAATATATCGCAAATACTCGTAACCGTTCATAAACCCGTATAATGCGGGGGATTCGGTCAGATATCCTATTTTCGGTCTTTGCCCCGAGCCGGCTTCGAACCCGATTGTCCCGCCGTCCTTAGGAACAATGTTACAGATAATATTCATTGTCGTGGTTTTGCCACAGCCGTTTTTGCCGAGGAAGCCGTAAACGCTCCCCTTTTCGAGATTCATGTTTAAACCTTTTAAAACCTCATAATTTTTGTACTTTTTTCGTAAATCGGTTATTCTAAGCAAGATTTCCCTCCCATATAAACCCGTAACGCTTCGGGGATATTCACCGTTCCGTCCTCGTTAAGGTTATTTTCTAAAAACGCGATTAACATTCTCGGCGGTGCCGCCACGGTGTTATTCAACGTGTGGGGATTGTATTTTTGACCGCCGTTTTCCGCGTTTCCGCGGACGCGTATTCCGAGCCGCCTCGATTGTGCGTCGCCCAAATTGGAACAGCTCCCGACCTCAAAGTATTTCTTTTGTCGCGGTGACCAAGCCTCAACGTCAATACTTTTTACCTTTAAATCGGCTAAATCCCCGCTGCAACATTCGAGCGTTCTTACGGGTATGTCGAGCGTTCGGAAAAAATCGACGGTATATTGCCACATTTTTGTAAACCATTCGTTCGACTCTTCCGGGTGACAGATTACCACCATCTCTTGTTTCTCAAACTGATGTATTCGATAGACGCCGCGCTCTTCTATTCCGTGCGCCCCTACCTCTTTCCTAAAACACGGGGAATAACTCGTCAACGCCTGTGGCAGTTGGCTCTCGTCCAAAAGCTCGTTTATGAATTTACCTATCATAGAGTGTTCGGACGTTCCAATTAAATAAAGGTCTTCCCCCTCTATTTTGTACATCATATTCTCCATTTCGGCAAAGCTCATGACCCCCGTCACAACCTCGCCCCGAATCATGAACGGAGGAATATAAAAAACAAACCCCTTATCAATCATAAAATCGCGGGCATATGACAGAATCGCCGAATGAAGCCGCGCTATATCGCCCTTAAGATAGTAAAACCCCGCGCCCGAAGTCTTTCGCGCACTTTCTAAATCTATCCCGTTGAGCTTTTCCATTATCTCTACATGATAGGGTATTTCAAAGCCCTTGTCTTTTATATCGCCGTAACGGGCAACCTCAACATTGTCGGAATCGTCCTTCCCCAAAGGAACATCATCGGCAATAATTTGTGGGATTTTGAGCATTATTTCGCGAATCTGTTCGTTTTTTTCGTTGACCGTTTTTTCAAATTCGGGAATTTGTTTCTTTATACTCGCAACCGACGCTTTTGCGTTTTCGGCATCCTCTTTCTTCCCCTGTGCCATAAACCCGCCGATTTCTTTGGAAATTCTGTTCATGTCCGAGCGACAGCCCTCGAGCTTTGAAAGCCCGTCGCGATATTCCTTGTCGAGCCTAATCACCTCATCAACTAAGCACAGCTTTTCATCTTGATGCTTCTTTTTTATATTTGCTTTTACCGCGTCGGGGTTCTCGCGAAGATATTTAATGTCGAGCATTATTATTATCCTTTCATTAAAAGCCTTAGGAACCTTTATTAGCTTTCAAATTTTCTTTTCCTTAAAATAAGTACGAAGCTCTTCTATATCCTTTTCCGTCATACATCGTTTCGGAAAAACGTGAAACAAGAGTTTGTTTATATACAATATAAACATCTCCGCCGTTTCTTTTGAACAAAGCTCTTCCTGTGATATACAGTATACCGATTTGTCGGGCTTTTGACCTTGTTCGACCTCGGCATTGTTCTCGTTATCACTCCCACTCTCATTCTTTTCAATGTCGGGGGTCTCGGTTATGGTTTGAATCTCAATAGCGTCATTGTTAAAAGCGGCGGAATATTTTTCGTCGCCCATTGTTTCGAGAGCCATAGCGAGTCGTTTTTTTATTCTTTGCGGCTTGAGCCAAAGATTGACTAATAATCCCATAGCCAACCCCGCGCTTATCCCGCCGACCATAACCATATCGCCGTTTATCATCATATTAATTGACAAAAACGTCGCTATTGCAAATACGATTGAATAAAGTATCGCGCTTTTCATGCGATACTTCTTCCAAAAAAGAATAAACGCAACCTCCGTTTCCGAAACGGAAACATCATAATCTATCTTCATTAAAACTCCATTAAGCTCTATTATCTGCATTATCTCCCAAAGAGCATACTCGCGGCAAATACGCCGCAGCCTAAAGAAAAAATAACCGCAACAACAATATCGAATATTTTCCCTTTAACATAAAAAACGGGGATTTGGAGCGACACCGCCGCCGCCAAAGATAACAAAAGGAACGGGAAAAGCGCGCTTAAGTCCGCCCGAAACAACAGCCCGCTCAAACAAAACAACCAGAACCCGCCGCATATAACCCACGCGAATTTGCGCGCGGTCGGTAAGGGATATTCGCGGGTTGCGTTTTCGAGAGCGGAATCGTTCTCGCGCCCCTTGTCCTCGTCGCTCTCGCTGTACACCTTTCCCAAATTGTGCATTTTATCAATATTTTTGTTGTTACGTTCGGGAGTATTCATAATATTAACCGTTCCTTTCCCCTCAAAACAACTGTCAACTGTCAATTGTCAATTGTCCGTCACACATCGAGATTAACAACCGATTTGGCGTTTTGTTCGATGAAATTACGTCTCGGTTCAACCTTATCGCCCATTAAAATCGAAAAAATCTCATCTGCGCTCGCCGCGTCGTCGATTTCCACCCTTTTCATTGTGCGGGTCGCGGGGTCCATTGTGGTTTCCCAAAGCTGGTCGGCGTTCATCTCGCCTAACCCCTTATAGCGTTGTACATCTACCTTAGAATTATTCTCTCCCGCGAACTCTTTTATATAAGCGTCGCGCTCTTCCTCGTCAAAAGCGTATTTGAACTTTTTACCCTTATACACCTTAAACAAAGGCGGTTGTGCTATATAAACCTTTCCGTTTTCAACTAACGGTCGCATAAAACGGAAAAAGAAGGTAAGAAGAAGCGTTCTTATATGCGAGCCGTCAACGTCGGCGTCCGCCATAATAACAATTCTTCCGTAACGAAGCTTTTCTATATCAAACTCCTCGCCTATTCCCGCGCCGAGAGCCTTAACAACGGGAATCAGCTTTTCATTCGAAAAAACGCGGTCTGCGCGAGCTTTTTCAACATTCAACATCTTTCCCCATAACGGTAAAATCGCTTGAAACTCGCTGTCGCGCCCCTGTTTCGCGCTTCCGCCCGCCGAGTCCCCCTCCACAATATAAACCTCCGTCTTCGCTATATCCTTACTGTAACAATCGGACAGCTTACCGGGTAAGCCCACCCCGTCGGTGACAGATTTGCGCTTCGCCTCCATAGCTTTACGCGCCGCGTCTCTTGCCGCCTGTGAATTAATCGACTTTGTTACAATTATTTGAGCCGTTTCGGGGTTCTCTTCAAAATAATAGGTCAGCTTTTCTGTGACAATTTTATAAACGACCGGCCCAACCTCGGGGTTGCCGAGCTTTGATTTTGTCTGTCCCTCAAACTCGGTCTCGGGTAGCTTAACGCTTATTACCGCGTTAATAGCCTCGCGGATTGCTTCTCCCGAAATATTTTGAGTCTGTGTTTCTTCTCCGTTGTTGCCCGCTTTTTTCTTTGCTCTGTTTTTACCGGGCTTCTTAGACTCTTCCTCGCGGTGTTTCTTTACAAAATCGTTGACAACTTTACTTATGGCGCGTCTGAACGCAATTTCATGCGTTCCGCCCTCAATAGTGTGAATATTATTGGCGAACGAACGAATCGTTTCCGAGTTAAAATCATTATTGTATTGAAACGCAACCTCCACCGTTATATCGTCAATCAATCCGCTAAAATATACAACGTCGGAGTGTAACAAATCCGCGCCGCGCTTTTTTTGCAGCCATTCGATATAATCTATAATACCGCCGTCATATGAAAAGGTGTGTTCCTTTTTATTGTTTCCGTCGCGTAAATCGGCAGTATTGAGAATCAAGCCTCCGTTTAAAAATGCCTGTTCCCTCATTCTTTCACGAATGACCGTATAATCATATTCTACGTTGTGGAATATGGCTTTATCCGCCTTAAAACGAACCTTTGTTCCAGTTTTGTCTGTATCGCCTATTACCCTCATAGGTTCTTCATAATTTCCGCCGTTTATAAACTTTTGATAATGAACATTTTTGCCGTCGCTCACCTCGAGCTCAACCCATTCGGAAAGAGCGTTGACCACCGCCGCGCCGACACCGTGCAACCCGCCGGAAACCTTATACCCGCCGCCGCCGAATTTGCCGCCGGCGTGAAGTATTGTATATACAACGGTTGCCGCAGAGATTCCTTCGGTCGGGTGAATCCCGGTGGGTATTCCCCTTCCGTTATCTGAAATCTCGATAACATTTCCCGGTAAAATCGCAACATTTATTTCGGTACAATATCCCGCGAGTGCCTCGTCAATAGCGTTATCCACAATTTCATTAACAAGGTGGTGTAAGCCTTTCGGCCCGGTGGTTCCTATATACATTGCGGGACGCTTTCTGACCGCCTCGAGTCCTTCAAGAATCTCGATATTTCCCGCCCCGTAATCGCCTTCAACACGCGAAAAATCACCCGGCTTATTTATTTCTTGAATCTCGCCGACATTTGAATCCTCATAATGATTGTCTTTATTCTCAAGGGTTTCAACGGTTTTTTCCTCAATATTTTGGGTTATATTCTCGGTGTTTTTTGTGTTTTCGTCCATTTTTATAACCATACCTTTCCGAGGCACAAAACCTCTACGAATAAAAACCTATCCAGCTTCGGGGCGGCAGAGCCACCCCTGCCAGCTTTTATTCAAACCTCTCCTTAACGGATAAATTTTACCATATTATTTACTTTTTTTCAATCTTTTCTTTAAAGTAAGCGTCGAAACATTTGTAACGTAAACCTTATCTTCGTCCTCGCCGCCCGAAACAACCGCAAAGCTTTTCGGAAGGTCGAGCGATACATAATATATTTTTCCGCTTTTTTGTTTGGCTTTTAAAAACTCGTTGACGGCTTTTTTGACCGTTACACGTTCTATATCAAATATTCCTATTAAATCATCACTATGAACGGTAACATCACTCCCCAAATGAAGATAATGAAAAATCTCCTTCATTCACGCTCCATATCCTTATATTTTCTATATCGTTGATTAAATCGTTAACATTACACGATGTAATAAAAACTTGTGAATTAACAAAATGTTTTATAATAAACCGTCGCCTTTTCTCGTCTAATTCGCTCAAAACCTCATCTAAAAGAACAACTGGATTTTCCTTATTAAATTCGCGGATTATTTCCGCTTCTGCCAATTTAAGAGAAACGGCGATACTTCGCAGTTGTCCCTGTGAGCCATAATTTCGTGCAGAATTTCCATTTATAGTGAACAAAATATCGTCTCGGTGCGCCCCGGGCATTTGTGCCGATTGTCCCACTAAAGCGGAGGCCCTCAATTTTTCTTTATACATATTGTATAATTTTTCTTTATTATTACTATCAACCGATGATATTTCACCGTATATGTCGCTAAAATAACATATGCCCAATTCCTCGCCGTCCGAAAGCTCTCTATATATCTTTGGGGTATACTTTTCAATTAAGCACAGATACTTTAATCTTCCGTAGGTTAAATTAATCCCCTGTTTAATTAAAATATCGTCCCATATATCGAGCATTTTGTCCATTACCGGATTGCGTTCAAAATAAGCGGCGCATCTTTGCTTCAAAGCATATTTATATTCACTTAAAAAATTTCTGTGAACGGCGTTTTGCATAATCGCAATATTGTCTAAATAAGTTCTTCTTAATGCGGGGTAACCCTTTATTATTTCAAGCTCGTCGGGTATAAAAGTCACATATTTATATTTTCCGTATAATCTTTTTGCTTTTTCTATCGGAATCGAATTAATTTCCAAACTGCTTTTTTCACTATCCGCGCGATAAGATATTTGGTTTAGCTTTGAAGAAACCGATTCGTTTTCATAAAATAAATCAATCTCTGTCAAAGCTTTATCGTTATCAAACGGAATAATATCGTTTTTTCGAATATTGCGAAAGTTTTTGCCCAAAACGATTGCCGCGGCTTCTAAAAGGTTTGTTTTCCCTTGTGCGTTATCGCCGTAAAAAACATTAACCCCTGAACCAAATTCCAATTCGGCGGCTTTTATATTACGAAAATTCTTAACCCTTATTTTTTTCAGTATCATTATTTAAACTTTAAACTTACATATATACACATCATTATTAAGCTTAACCACATCATTCTCAAATAATTTTTTCCCTCTCATCAAACAAACATCATCATTAACGGTAACAAAGCCGTCAAAAATTAGATTTTTAGCTTCACCGCCGGTTGAAACGGCTCCCGCAAATTTTAAGAATTGTTCAAGCTTAATAAAAGGCGGTTTAATATAAACTTCTGTCATTTTTTACCTCACTTTAGGCAACCTCCGAAAACCTCTCCCGGCACTCGCCTTCAACCGCTTCTTATCGGTACTATTACAAATATAAAATCTCCGTTATCGTCGAGCGGTGTAATTTTAAAAGGCTTTAATACTCCGTCAAAGCTTATCATTATTTCTTCGGTATTAACCTTTTGCAAAGCCTCTAACATGAATCGAGGATTAAAATTAATGTTAAAATCTGTAAAATCACCCTCTTTTATTACAATAGGTATTTCCTCATCAATTGAGCCGAGGGTTGTCTTACACGATATTTTCATAATATCATTTATTATGGAACAGGTTACGGGGATTTTTAATTTATCGCTCATTAAAAGAAGACATCTGTCCATTGATTTAATCAATTCGAGCGGGTTTAATTTTAAAACGCGCGGAAAATCCGATTCAATAATCCTTCTGTAATTAACAAACTTTCCTTCGAGTAATCTCGAAATTAATACATAGTTTCTCTTAGACACACATATTTGATTCTTGTCGACGGCAATATTAACCGTTGCATCATCGTCGCCCGAATCGGAAAGGCTCTTTATCAAAGAAGAAACCGCTTTATCCGGAATGGTGAAGTTTATATTCTCGTTTTGTATATTACAGTATTTTGCGGCTAATCTGTTTCCGTCTGTTGCTACCGAATAAAAAGTGTTATCTTCTATTTCCATTTTTATACATTCGAGTTCCTGACTCGTTCTCGAAACGGCAAACCCCACCCTTAAAAGCATTTCCTTTAAAAGCTTTTCGCTTATATCAAAGGATACGTCTTTTTGGATTTCTATTATATTGGGAAATTCTTCTCCGGATTTACAGGGGAGACTGAGCTTTGATTTCCCCGATGTAATCTTAATGCTTTTACCCTCAATCAATTCGAAATTAACAATATTACCCGGCATTTTCTTCACCATTTCGGAAAGTAATCGCGGGTCGGTAACAACATTACCGTCATTTTGACCGTCAACCTCTATTGATACCCTTATACCTATTTCCAAGTCATAACCGGTAACGGTTAATACATTGTCGGTTAAATTAAGAAGCACACCGTCGAGTATATTAAGCGCGGATTTTAAGGCACAAGCCTTTGAAGCAGATGACACAGCCTCGTAAAAAAAATTTTTGTCCACCGAGAATTTCATAAAAGACTCCTTTGATTTTGAATTTTTTGAATTATTTATAATAAATCATATATATTTATTTGTTGTAGTTATAGTAATGTTAGAAGTGTAGAAAAGTCGAGCTTTTCTTTTTGTACCGCAGAAAAATTTTTAGTTTATGATGTTTAAAACTATGTTGAAAATGTTGATAAATATTGCGTTTCTTAAAATGTTGAAAGGTTGCCGGTTGAAAAACAAAAACTTTGTTAAATTTTTTATAAATTTTCCACGTTCCTTATAGTATCCTCAATAGTGTCTCTGTATCCTTTATCTTTCACAATAATGTCCTTAACCTTATTAATTGCATATACAATGGTAGAATGGTCTCTGTTCCCAAATTCTTTTCCTATTTCCACATATGAGAGCTTTGTTATTTTATGAACGACATAGATTGCGATTTGTCTCGCGGTCGATATATCCGCGCTCCTCTTTTTTGAACGTATATCGTCCTCGGAGATTCCGTATATACTCGCAACCTCGTTTATAACCCTTTCAACCGTTAACGGCGCGGGAATATTCTTTTCGTCGTCAATGATTTCTTCTACTACGTTTCGCGCCATAGTCATTGTGGGGGTAATTCCGGTAACCACCGATAAAGCGTTCATTTTAATAATAGCACCCTCTAATTGACGAATATTGTTTTTTAGCTTCTCGGCAATAAATTCGGCTATAGTATTGCTCATTTCTAAGTTCATAAGCTTTGCTTTTCTTTGTATAATAGCCAATCGCGTCTCAAATTCCGGAACGGCTATATCCGCAATTAACCCCGACTCAAATCTCGTTTTTAATCTTTGGTCGAGATTATTTATTTCCTTAGGGGGACGGTCGGAGGTCAGTATAATTTGTTTTCCGTTACCGTGAAGCTCATTAAAAATGTTAAAAAGCTCATGTTGACTTTCCTTTGCTCTCGAAAAAAGCTGTACATCGTCTACCAAGAGGGCGTCGGCACCTCTGTACTTATTTTTAAAATCCGCCATATTGTCTATTCTTATAGAATTGACAAAATCGTTTATAAAGTTATCGGCGGGGACGAGCTTTATGTCTAATTCGGGATTATTCTTGTTTATTTCGTTCTTCACCGCCGAAAGAAGATGCGTCTTTCCCAATCCCGAGTTTCCGTATATATATAAAGGATTGTAATTATTTTGTTTTTGTCCCCCGGCAACGGCTTTACAGGCGGCATATGCCAATTGATTACTCGCCCCTTCAATAAATGTGTCGAAGGTATGTTGATAATTACTGCTCTCGAGGGATTGTGTAAGCCTTTCTACAATAAGCTTATCGTCCTCTAATTCGGGGATAGGATTTATCACGAGTCTTTGCTCCGGGGAAAGGTCTTCATCACATTGTACCTTTATATCAACCTCAAAGCCTAAAATGTCTTTAAAATGTTTTTTGAATATATGAATATAGTTTTCTTGAATAATTTGTTTGACGAAAGCCGCCTGAACATAAAGAAAAGCGGTATTTCCGTTCATTTTAAGCGGTTTTATAGGGTCAATCCACGATTTTCTCGCAACCTCGGTAATATCTAAATTTTTTTTCATTAAATTGAAAATTTCTTCAAATGAATTCATTATATTAAAGTCCTTTTTGTTTTCTTTTTGTTTCATTACTTTGGCATATACAATCATCATACCATATTGTTGAAGAAAATTCAACAATTTTTGTAAATTTTATTTATACTTGACATTTATTCCAAAAAATGTTATAATATCAAATGATTATTTAATTATTAAGGAATATACAGATTATGGACTTTGAAAGAGATATTGATAAGGTAAAGCTTCACGAAGACGAAAAATTGGTACAGGTTGATATTGAACAGGAAATGAAGCGTTCGTTCCTTGAATATTCAATGTCGGTTATTGTTGCCCGCGCCCTCCCCGATGTACGCGACGGCTTAAAACCGGTTCACCGTAGAATCTTATACACACAATTTGAAGAGGGGTTGACTCACGATAAACCGTTCAGCAAATGTGCTAAGACGGTAGGTGCCGTTTTGGGTTCGTATCACCCTCACGGCGACCAAAGCGTTTATGACGCATTAGTACGTATGACACAAAGTTTTTCGTTAAGATACCCTCTTATAGAAGGACACGGTAACTTTGGCTCGATGGGCGACGATAAAGCCGCCGCCTACAGATATACCGAGTCGAGGCTCGCTCGTATATCCGCAGAAATGCTCGCGGATATAGGCAAGGACACCGTCGATTTTATTCTTAACTATGATGAAAAACAATTAGAGCCGTCCGTTTTACCCTGTCGCTTTCCAAATTTGTTGGTCAACGGTTCAACCGGAATAGCCGTAGGTATGGCTACAAATATACCTCCGCATAATTTGGGTGAAATTATCGACGCGCTACAGCTAATGTTGTTATCGGGTGAAGAAATACCGATTGATATGCTTATGTCGGTAGTGAAAGGCCCCGATTTTCCCACCGGCGGAATTATAATGGGACATTCGGGAATACGCTCGGCATATTATACCGGAAGGGGTAAAATAATACTTCGCGGAAAAGCCGACATCGTTGAAGAAAAGAACCACACCCGTATTGTTATAACCGAGATACCGTATATGGTAAATATTGACCGTATGCAGGAGAAAATGGGCGAATTAATACGCGATAAACGGCTCGATGGTGTGGCAACCTTACGGGACGAGTCCGACCGCAACGGTATGAAAATTGTTCTCGAGTTGAAAAAAGACGCAAACGCAAATGTTATATTGAACAAGCTTTACAGCTATACCCAATTACAGGAGACCGTCGGCGTTATTATGCTCGCTTTGGTTGACGGCGAGCCGCGTATTCTCAATCTCAAACAAATGCTCGAGCATTATATTGATTTTCAGGAACAGGTTGTTGTAAGAAGAACAAAATTTGATTTAAAGAAAGCGCAAACCCGCGCACATATACTCGAAGGCTTTATGGTCGTCGTTGATAATACCGACGAGGTAATAAGCATTATTCGCTCGTCCGACGACCCCGCACAAGCGAAATTGCGTTTAACGGAACGATTCGGTATAACCGAAGCACAGGCGGACGCTATTGCACAAATGAGGATTATTCAATTGACAAAATTAGGCAGAATAGACATAGAAGAAGAATTAGCGGGATTAAAAATAAAGGTGGGCGAATTTGAGACATTACTCGCAGACAGAACCGCGATATTTAAGGTTATTTCAGATGAGTTAGACGAGATTCGTCGCAAATTCAACGACGAACGCCGCACATCTATCGAAGCGGTCAGCGGTGAGGTCGATATTGAGGATTTGATTCCGGTAGAAGAAAGCGTTTTGACCTATACAAACATAGGCTATATAAAGAGACAAGCCGTAGAAACCTATAACCTTCAAAAACGCGGAGGCAGAGGCGTTTCGGGTATGAAACAGCGTGATGAGGACTTTGTTGAGGATATGTTCTTGGCGTCGAGTCACGATTTTATCTTATTTGTTACAAATATGGGAAATATGTACCGCCTTAAATGTTATGAGATTCCCGAAGGCTCGAAACAGTCGCGGGGGACTAATATAGTAAATGTTCTGCAACTACAGCCGGAGGAGCGCATTGCCGCTATGATGAAAACGTCCGATTTTGCCGAGAATAAATTCTTCGTGTGCGTAACAAAAAACGGTTTAATTAAACGAACGCCGCTTTCTAAGTACAAAAATGTCCGAAAAAACGGGTTGCGTGCAATTACGCTCGTTGACGGAGACGAAATCGCGTCGGCACATTTGACCGAAGGGGACAGCTCGGTAATTGTTGCGACCCGAAACGGCAGAGCGATTCATTTTGTAGAATCAATTGTCCGCGCATCGGGGAGAATTGCGCGTGGTGTGCGTTCAATTAAGCTTCGCGACGGAGATTATATTATTGGGGCGGCTAAGGTTTATGATGAAAGCTCAACCATACTCACCGTTACAGACCGCGGCATGGGAAGGCGGGCGGCATTAGACAGCTATCGTAAGCAAAACCGCGGCGGCTTCGGACTTATGAATTATAAGGTAAACGACGAAAAAGGATATGTATGCGGGATTAGAACGCTTTATTCAGATGATGACGTTATTTTGATAAACGACGACGGGATTATTATTCGAATCCGCGCCAACGATTTGCGGGTAATGAGCAGGTATGCTACGGGCGTTCGGGTTATGCGGCTTTCACCCGAGGGGCGAGTTGTGACCTTTACGCGCACCGAGCATGACGATTCTGCCGAGCTTGAAGAGGTTGAAGAGGCAAATGAGGAGGATATCCTCTTAGCCGAACAGGAGGAGAAAAGCGAAAAAATCGAAGCAGAAGCAGAAGCAGAAGCAGACGACGCAAATGACGACGATAACAATGACAACAATGAAAAAGATTCGGATAATGATTAAGGTTATATAGTTGTGATAAAAAAGCCGCACTTCACGCTTTAAACGGCAAGTGCGGCTTTTTTACTTTAATTGATACCGGTCATTCCTTATAATCGTCAGAGCGGTCTGTGCCGAACACATTCTTGACCTCTTCTTTGATATCTTCTGTCAAATTTTCCGCAGTTTCAAACAAATCGGATTCTTTTACATCTTCCTCAATTGAAGATACCATACCTTTAAAATCTTCAAAATCGCGTTTTATATCATTTCTGATATTTTCTCCGGTTTCCTTTACCGCGTCAACGGTTTGTTCGCCTTTTTTTACCATATCCTTTGATTTTATGTCTGAAATCGTTTCACCTAATTTATCCGCGCTCGTTTTTATTGCTCCTACGGCGAACATTGAGGCTTTGCGGATTTTTTCTCCGTATTCTTTTCCTTTAGCCTTTGCGTAAACGTCCGGGTTTTCTCCGTCTTCATTATTCTCGCCTTCGTCGGCTTCGTCAAAATTGTCCGAAGCGTCAAATTCGTAGAAGTCGTCTTCCCCGTTTCTTTTTTCTATTACCTTTTTACCTATGATATAGCCTACCCCAACGAGAGTAGCCACACCGAAAGCCGCCCATGCTAATTTCATTATTGAAAGCCCTCCTTTGTTAATCTCTTATATTATTATATACCTAATATTGGTATTTGTAAAGTGTTTTTTTGATTTTATAAAAAGAATAATAATAATGTTCCCGTATTCGTATTGCAAATTCAAAAAAATCGTGTTATAGTAATAATAACATAAATAAGATAAATTTACCTTCTTTTAAACAAAATTTTGCGGCACGGAAAGGCTTGGTTTCTAAAATGGATTTATGGTTCAGCGAATATCACACAAAAACGGTTCGATTTTCGATTAAAGTCACGAAACAGCTTTTTTCGGATAATTCCGGGATACAAAGAATAGATGTATTCGACTCTGTTGAATTTGGGAGATTTCTCGCCCTTGACGGTTATATGATGTTGACCGAAAGAGACGAGTTTATTTATCACGATATGATTGTTCATGTGCCTATGTCGGTAAATCCCGATATAAAGAAGGTGTTACTGATAGGTGCGGGCGACGGCGGCGCGGTTCGCGAGCTTTGTCGTTATAACGGTATCGAGAAAATAGACATGGTTGAGATAGACGAGCTCGTTGTAAAGGTCTGTAAAGAATATTTGCCAAAGACGGCTTCGAGCTTTGACGACCCGCGATTGAGCGTTTATTATCAAGACGGGTTAAAATTTGTACGCAATTGCGAAAACGCTTATGACCTAATCATTGTCGATTCAACCGACCCCCTCGGTCCGGGCGAGGGCTTGTTCAAAAAAGAGTTCTACGGCAACTGTTACAACGCGCTCACCGATACGGGTATAATGGTAAATCAACACGAAAGCCCGTTTTATGCAAATGACGCCGACGCGATGAAACGCGCCCATAAGCGCATAGTTGAGTCGTTCCCAATCAGCAGAGTGTATCAGGCGCATATACCGACCTACCCCTCCGGACACTGGCTCTTTGGTTTTGCGAGCAAAAAATTTCACCCGACCGACGATTTTAAGCCCGAGCTTTGGAACGCATTAGGACTTAAAACTCGGTATTACAATACAAATTTGCATAAGGGTGCATTTGCCCTGCCGAGCTATGTCGAGGAAATGTTGAGAGAGGTAGAGTAAGTTGAAAGAGAGCTTACGAGCGGATTCATTTCGCTCGAGAGCTTGACTGAAGGTTGAAAGAGAGCTTTTTGCGGCTCGGAAAGGTAAGTACAGAAAATGAAAGAATTAAACAAACAAATCACTTCCGACCGCTTTATAGGCTGTGATTCCGATTACCAAGATGCTGACATTGTATTATTCGGCGCGGGGTTTGACGGGACAACCTCATATCGTCCCGGTGCGAGATTCGGGGGAAAGGTCATTCGCGCCGAAAGCTACGGACTCGAGAGCTACAGCCCGTATTTGAACAAAGAGCTTACGGACATTAAGGTTTTCGATTCCGGCGAATTAGAGCTTCCGTTCGGCAATACCGAAAAAACGCTTTTAACGATATATAAAGCCCAAAAGCAAATTTTAAACGATAATAAAATACCGGTCATGCTCGGCGGAGAGCATCTTGTGACTCTGCCCGCAATAGAAGCTTGTAGCCAAAAATACCCCGATTTGCGGCTTATACATTTTGACGCGCATACTGATTTGCGGGACGAGTATCTCGGCGAAAAGCTCTCACACGCCTGCGTCATGCGGCGGTGTTGGGAGGTGTTGGGGGATAACCGCATATACAGCTTCGGAGTGCGCTCGGGAACGAGGGAAGAGTTTGAGTGGGGCGAAAAACATATTCATTTATCAAAAGAATATGCTATGCCCACAATATCGAGTTTTCTCCCGAATTTTACAGAAGGATTTGACGTCGTTAATAGCTTGGGCGATAACCCGGTCTATTTGACAATAGATATTGACGTTCTTGACCCGTCCGAGTTTCCCGCAACCGGAACCCCGGAGGCGGGAGGGGTTCGCTTTTTAGAGCTTATTCAAATGATTAGATATGTTTGCGGCGCAAACATTGTCGGCGCGGATTTGGTCGAATATTCCCACCCATATGATACAAGCGGCGTTTGTGCGGCAACTGCGGGTAAGGTTTTACGCGAATTGCTTTTATCAATATAAATACAATATAAATACAGGAGATAACAGGAAAAATGAAAGAGTACAATTACACATCAATTGAAAAAAAGTGGCAGGATTATTGGGAGAAGAACGAAACATTTAAGGTCGTCGAAAACTTCGATAAGGAGAAATTCTACGTCCTTGTGGAGTTTCCGTATCCCTCGGGACAGGGGTTGCACATAGGACACCCGCGCCCATATACCGCAATGGATATTCTTGCGCGCAAAAGGCGGTTAGAGGGATATAACGTGCTTTATCCGTTCGGGTGGGACGCATTCGGGTTGCCCACCGAGAACTTTGCGATAAAAAACAAAATCCACCCCGCTAAGGTAACCGCCGACAACGTAAAAAACTTCACGAGACAGGCGAAGGCAATCGGGTTTTCGTTCGACTGGTCAAGAGAAATAAACACCACAGACCCCGAGTATTATAAATGGACTCAGTGGATTTTTCTTCAATTGTTTAAAAAGGGGTTGGCGTATAAAAAGGAAATGGCGGTCAACTGGTGTACCGATTGTAAGGTCGTTTTAGCAAATGAAGAGGTTGTTGACGGAAGCTGTGAACGCTGTCACAGTGAGGTTGTACGCAGGGTCAAGAGCCAATGGATGTTAAAAATTACCGAGTACGCGCAACGCTTAATCGACGATTTAACAGAGGTGGATTATCCCGAGCGGGTTAAGACGTCACAGATTAACTGGATAGGAAGAAGCACCGGCGCGGAGGTGGATTTCACGTCAACCGCGGGAGATATTTTGCGTATTTTCACCACCCGCCCCGACACCTTGTTCGGAGCGACTTATATGGTCATTTCTCCCGAGCATCCTTATATAGACGCATGGAAGGAAAGGCTTTCTAATTATAGCGAGATTCTTGAGTACAAGACGGCGTCCGCAAAAAAATCCGACTTTGAGCGGACGGAAATGGTCAAAGAAAAGACGGGGGTGAAATTAGACGGCGTTTGCGCGGTCAACCCCGTCAACAATACCGAAATTCCCATATTTGTTTCCGATTATGTATTAATGAGCTACGGAACGGGCGCAATTATGGCGGTTCCGGGACACGATACCCGCGACTGGGAGTTTGCTAAAAAGTTCAACCTTCCGATAATTGAGGTGGTATCGGGGGGAGATATCGAGAAAGAGGCATTTACCGATTGTGACTCGGGAATTATGGTCAACTCCGGCTTTTTAGACGGTATGAGCGTAGATGACGCAAAGGTAAAAATAACCGAATACCTGTCGAAACAAAAATTAGGCGAGCCGAAGATTAATTATAAGCTTCGCGACTGGGTGTTCAGTCGGCAGAGATATTGGGGTGAGCCTATCCCTTTGGTTCATTGTGAAAAATGCGGGTGGGTGGCGATTCCCGAAAGTCAACTTCCTCTAATGCTTCCCGAGGTTGAGACATATATGCCGACGGATACGGGCGAGTCCCCGTTAGCGGCATTAGACGATTTTATCAACACAACCTGTCCCGAGTGCGGCGGAGCGGCAAAACGCGAAACCGACACAATGCCGCAATGGGCGGGAAGCTCGTGGTACTTTCTCCGCTATTGTGACCCGTACAACAAAACGGCTTTAGCGTCAAAGGAAAAGCTCGATTATTGGATGAATGTCGATTGGTACAACGGCGGTATGGAGCATACAACGCTGCATTTATTGTATTCGAGATTTTGGCATAAATTCTTATACGATATAGGTATAGTGTCTTCTAAAGAGCCGTACAATAAGCGTACGTCGCACGGAATGATATTAGGCGAGGATATGCAGAAAATGTCTAAATCTCGCGGCAACGTCATCAACCCCGACGAAATTATTCGCGATTACGGCGCGGACGCACTTAGACTGTATGAAATGTTTGTGGGGGATTTTGAAAAGGTCGCGCCATGGAGCATGACGGGGATTAAAGGCTGTAAACGCTTCTTAGACCGCGTGTGGAATTTATGCCGGTTGACGACAGTTGACAATGGACAGTTGACAGTTGACAGTTATAGGAAGGAGCTTTGTTCATCGTTTCATAAAACCATCAAAAAAGTCACCTATGATATAGAACATTTAAAATTTAACACGGCAATTGCCTCTTTAATGTCGCTTATTAATGAGATATACGCGACGGGCGCAATTAATAATGCCGAGCTTCGGTCTTTCCTCTTATTATTGAATCCGTTCGCGCCGCATATAACCGAGGAAATGTTTGAGGCGGCGGGGTTTGGAATTTTAAACGAACAATCGCTCCCTAAGTATGACGAGGCGTTGTGCAAGGACGACGAGGTTGAAATAGTTGTACAGGTTTGCGGAAAAGTCCGCGCAAAGTTAGTTGTACCGACGGGCTGTGACAAAACAGAGGTGCTGACCCGCGCAAAAGAAGCCTTAGGAGCGGCGTTAGACTCAAAGACCATTGTTAAGGAAATAGTCGTCCCCGATAAGCTGGTTAATATTGTGGTTAGATGAAAGGGGTTTAGAAAGTGTTTGAAAATAACTTGATTCGTTTGCCGAAGTGTTTTTGACGACTCACAAAGGCGTATAAAAGGAGTAATGTTGTCGGTATTATATATATCGGCAACACTTTTATACCCGTTTTCGGGTTGCTTTCGACATAACTCCCAAATACGGATATAACCCCCCATAAGCCGTCTTTTTTGACCCAAAAATAGTGTGTGTTTCCCTCGCCGTGTACATATATAATGCGATTATATTCGAGCGGAAGCACAACCTCATTGTTTAGGGTAATAATACCCTCTTTGTCATCTTTTACGACGATTGCCAAGTCTTTTACCGGGAGGTATGCGAGGTTATAATTGTACTCTAAGGGAATAATGAACCTTGTGTTTGTATCGAGTATTCCCGATATACCGTTCTTTCTGACCGTCAAAAGACCGTCCGTATAATTCTTGCTCAAATATCCGCCCATTGAGTCATATTCAATCGGCAGAACAATTTCGCCATTTGTGTTGATTATACCGTACTCTATTTTGTTGTTGCGCCCCTTGCCGACGATAGCAAAGCCGTCCACAAAAGGATGGATTTCGTCGTACACTCCCGTCGGGATAAAAAACTCGCCCTCTTTATTTAAAACGCCGACGCCTTTTTTTATACCGCTTTTTCTGTTTGTTTTGTCGATACTAACCCCATAAAAATCATCGCCGAGTCTCCAAATCCAATCACATTCCAACGGTATTACAATTTCGCCGCTTGTGTCGATAAAGCCCCATTTCCCCTTTTTGCATACCATAGCCAAGCCGTTCTCAAAGCTACGCAAATCATCGTATTCAATCGGTATTACAATCTCGCCGCTTGTGTTGATAAAGCCCTTGCGACCGGACAGTGAATTTCTGTCTCCTATTAAAATTTCCGCCAAGCCGTCATTAAAATAACCGATATAATTATATTCTGCGGGGAGTAAAAGCTCACCCTTCTTATTAATCAACCCCATTTTCCATTTTGACCACTCATACCCCGTTGTAAGCGAATCACCCACATTAACCGTTGCAACGCCGTCGCAAAATTCGTTTACACTTGCGTATTCAAGCGGGACAACGAGCTCTCCCCCCGCGTTGATAAACCCCCATTTTCCGTCCTTGCATACCGCCGCCATTCCGTCGCCAAAGGCTTCAGCCGCGTCATACTCCAACGACACAACAACATTCCCGCTTTTATCAACAAACCCCCATTTCCCGTCCTTGCTGACCGCCGCCATTCCTTCAGAAAATCTGTTTTCATAACGCAGGTATTGTCGTTCATAATCGTAATCATATTCAATAGGCACTACCGCCTCGCCGAATATATTGATAAAACCGCGCTTACCGTCCTTCGCAACCTGTGCGAGTCCGTTACTGAAATCCTCCGCTTTATCGTATTCAAAAGGAATTGCGATTACTCCGCTTCGGTGCAGAAACCCGTATTTATATACCGGCAGTTCATATTCTTCACCGCCGCCCTCGTGTTTTTCATATCTGTCGACAACCATTATAACCGAATAATCGACAACCTTCATACCGTCTTTTGTATAAATATAAAAATCAATCTCTTCATCGTGGTCGGTTTTGAAGTGAAAATATCCCGGGGTAATACGCTCGCCCGTTTTGCCGTTATAAATTCCCGATATATCGTCGTAATCGCTTCTTACCAAAACTAAGGAAGAACCCATAATCGGATATACCCCGTTCGGATAAGAGTCGGGATAGTCTTCGGCGGCTTTTAACGAAGGCTCAAGGATTGTTGTCACAGAGTTATGCGATGCCGCCGAGGTTGTACATCGTGGCGTTATTGTTATTATCAGTATTGAGATTAATAACGACAGAATATTCTTGTGCATAATTTAGGCACCCCCTCTAAAATGTGTTTTTTCACAAGAAAAAAAACAATATATATGATTTTAATAAATTTGCTCAAATTTGTCAATAAAAAAGGAGACTTTTTTGTAAAAAATCTATAAAAATTTGTTGACAAGCTTTGTTTTGCGTGATATAATAACTCCGTAGGTTATTGTATGTTATTCGTTATAATTTCTCGGACGGTACGAGAGAGTACACACGCGTTTTATGCTGGGAGGTAGAAAATGAACTATTACTGTAAACAATGCCATACTAAGGTCATTAACGAAGAGGAGATATTTTGCCGAAAATGCGGGGCGGCACACGCTCACGCCTTTGAACCCGAAAGGGCGGATATTTTAGCGACCCCGATTGTGGCGTCGCGGGACTCTCGTTTTGAGCCGACGGGTTCCGTTGCGGAATCGGCGAGTACAGAAGCGACAAGCATTGAGGCGGCAAAGTCGACAAGTGTTTACGAAAAAAGCACAAAGCTCGTCGCGGTAAGCTTTTTCAAAAACTGGAAAAAGCAGATATCGTTTTTACTTATATTCTCGCTCGTTTTGAGCTTTTTTGTTGTTTATAATAAAATTAAAATTTCCGCCGACACGTTGGATTTAACCGATGTTGCCTCAAATGTACGGTGGGAGTTGCACGATTTGGACGACAGAGTTATCCAAAACGGCGATACGATATATACTACAGAAAAGCTTATAATGTACTGTGAGTTTAACATTTCCGTTTTTGACGGCGATTTTATATTTGCAGAAATGGAAAAAAACAGCGGGAGATACGCCGTCAACTTAGAGGTTGACGAATTGTTTATCGCCACGGCGGAGGGAACAAAAGACGTTTTTGCCGAGGTACCGGGTATAGGTGTGTTCAAATTTGCCGAGTTTGAGGTTGACCCCGCGCTGAAGAAGGCTAATTTGGTGTTCTGCGGGGATTATTGGTACGGAGACGGCGGCGAGTGGCCCGGCGACGTTGAGGTAAACGAAGCGTTCTTGTTCCTATCCTGTGAAATCGACAAAAGCATAAGCAAGAATAAGGACGAGTATAACATAGAGTTTCCCGGTATGTCCGCGCCGTTAGAGGTCAATATATTGAACAACCACCCGGTAGCGAGTATCGAAAAAACCGGTTCGTTTATAGAAGACGGTTGGTTTTATGAGTGGAAGCTCGTTGTTGACCCCGGCGAAGACCCGAGCTTATTCCCCCTTACGGTTGAGGATTATTTTGACAGAACGATTCACGGCTATGTCCCCGATTCATTGCGGATTAAGGGACAAGACCCCGATACAATTCCCGATTTTACATGGAAAATGTTCGACAGGGGTAACGACACCGTTATAGAGATTACGATTCCGGAAAAAGCGGTCAATTTTGACGATTCGGACAACAATAAAATAGAGATAACCTTCACAACACAGCTTTCCGCAAAGGAGTTTACGGGCGACAAATATGACGAATACACACAGGTGCGGAACGAGGTATATTTATACGACGGCGACGACACGGAAATCGACTACGGTCTTGTTGACTTTTTTGTTCCGCCGGACAAGAAAAAGGTTATAAGCAAATACTATAACGGCTCTTCATCAAACGGAAACGGCAATAACACATATTACTGGAACGCGCAAATAACCATGCCCGCCTCCGGCGGCGTCGGCGGCTTGTACGATATGGTCTTTTCGGATAATCTCCCCGAAGGAATGATTTTAGTCCCCGGAAGCCTAAACATTAACTGGGACTCGGTGGATTATTGGGATTTGAAAAGCTCCTCCTATTATTCAAACAGCAGTTATGAGGACGCTTATCTCGACACCTTTAAAAACACGCCCAACGGATACGCAAGCTGGAACGCGTTTTACAACAATTGGCTTTTCAGTAAGCTTTCACCTACCTTGAGCGAAGACTATCTCGACGAGTTTGGCGGTTGGACAAGCATCGGGTATAACCCTCGCGATTATTGGGCATATAACTATTACGAATATTATAACGGAAATAACCCTTATTATTATTGGGGATATAACAATTACAACAGCTTTAAAACCAACCCCGTCTTAATCGAAGAAACCGCAAAGGGCTTTAAGATTTATTTTGACGGATATTATTTCGGGGAACAGTGTAGCAATATTGTTCCCGGTACGCCTTATTGTACAAACGAAAGCTGTCAGCTATGCTTGAAAAAAATGGCGTTCGGAGAATGGTTCTCGGCAAACGGCGGCAGCTACAGCGGGAAGTATAACATCAGTTATCAAACGATGATTGACCCCGATAACCCCGACGTATTCTTGAAAAACAGCAGTAACGGCGAATATGTTCAGGGGTCGTCGGTCGGAAATAAAGCAAAGATTACCTATGACTATATAAAAGGTAAGGACCCGTTGCCCGAATTTACTTATGATGTAAACGACGTCTATGTAGACAACAACCTCGTTGTAAAATACGGTAATATTAATTACAGCGACCCGTACTATGTAGACTGGAGAATATCGGTTAACCCTAATAAGCTCGACTTTAAAGAAGCAATTTTAACAGACCGATTCGGATATTATTACAACAGCTCGGGAAATCTCTATTATGACCAATATTATAACGAGCGTTATGTAGATTGTATGAAGCTCCCCGAAGCGTTGTGGGATTTAATTAAGGACGACCTCGTATACGACGACGAGCGCGACTGTGACATTTATACATTCACGGATACGAGCGGCGTCGATTTGGCGGATTTATTCGATAAGATTAATTTCCAAATGGTCGAGATTCACAGCGGTTATGAAAGCTCGCTCGACGCATTGGATTATGTGACCGAGGTCGTTTATATACACGATGATGAAGACTCGAGAAAATGTGGGTTCGATATAAAAATCGAGAACACCCGAAAAATGTCGTTTTATGTAAAATATTGGCTCTTTGAGGATTCGGAGGACAAGTATACGAGTAGCGGCGGCGCGGGATATTTGCAGAAAAACGGACAGTATTATAACTTTTATAATTCGGTAGATTTGCTCGCAAAAATATGGGTAGAACCCGACCCGTGGGACAACCCCGACGACTATGAAACAATTGTAGAGGACGGCGTTACAAAGATATTAAAAAGATACAAGGATTGGGATTATAACAGCGTTTATATCAGCAGTAACACCATTTCAAAGTCATCACAGTATACCTACGGCTACGACCCTAACTATTTCAGCTATACCTACAATTATGAGGATAACTCAATTAATTGGTGGATTACGGTAAACTCGAATAAAATCAATATGCCTAAGGGAACAAAGGTCACCGACGCGCTTCCCGATTATATGAACTTTGGCGAAAATCCGGAATGTTTCATTTTCCAGGAGAGCTATCCCTATGTAAGCTATTATGACTATGACAAATATATGTTCAAGGACGAAACAAACACATATACCTATCGGGCAAATAATTTGTCGACCGGCGGCGTTTTTGATAAGTTCAAAGACCCGCGCGGTTCCGATGAGGAATTGGATATAAACGTAACCTTTAAAGACAGCAATAAAACCCTCGAAATACAATTTGGAGAGGAAGCGGAGGACGAGGTCTTTAAGGAAAGATACTATATATTAATAAAGACATATGTCGATACCGAGAAATGTCCGAACTTTAAAACGGATAAGACCTTCACGGTCAGCAATACCGTTGAAATCGAACGCCCGGACGGTATTAAGGATTCATATACCGCAAAGGTGTCCGGAATTAACAATAAAGCCATTTCAAAAAGCGCGGTCGTTGAAGGGAACAATAAGATAACCTATACCGTCGGCGTAAACGGAAACGGTCTCATTATCGGGCCCGATTCGAGCAACAGCGAGTTTCCCGAGGGCTGTACCGTTTCGGACAAAATTCCCGAGGGCTTAAAGCTCGATACCGGCGGCGAAGACCAAGATATTATAAGATTTTACAAGGGGTTGGTTTCTAATAGCGGAATAATTACTAAAGGAGACCAAATTACCGACTTAGAGGCGGAGGGCATCGAATGGAGCTATGAGCTTACGACAAACGATTTGAGCATTGCGTTTACAAAAGAAGGCTATGATAAATGCGTCGTTATAGAATACACCTGTTTCGCGGTTACTGCGGGTACGTATAAAAACGAAGCACTTTTACAGGGTAAGGGAATAACCGAAGATGTCGGTAAAGCGAGTACGTCACAATTCCTTGCGGGGGGCGGCGGTACCGTTCTCCCGAAAGCAAAGCTTCAGATAACAAAGCTCGACGCGGATACAGATGTTCCGCTCGACGGGGTTGAATTTGAGCTGTGGACTGTGATTAACGGGGTCGATACCTGCGTCGACCGCGGAACGACAAACTCGTTCGGCGTTTTGACCTTTAACCTTTTGAGTCCGTCGCGAACATATCAGATTATCGAAACCTCTGCAAAAGAAGGTTACGCCGCGTCAACGGCGCAAATAATATACAATAACGGCGTTTCGATAGGTGAAATTTCCGTATTAAATGCAGACGGAACGGTTAGCGGCGGGGTGACAATAGGAAAAGGTGCGGACGATATTCCTTTAACGGGGAGCGAAACGGCGACGGTCGATATAACCAATAAAAGCGTTCAGCTTAAGCCGGTTGAGCTTACGTTAAAGGGAACAAAGAATTTCACCGTAACACATGAAGAAGACCACGCTTCAAACGGCACAAGATTAGAAGCCGGAGCATTTATGTTTACGGTAACCGACGTATACGATAATATACTTTCGACGGGAACAAACCGCGCAGATACGGTCGGCGTTCACGATGTCGACGGTTACGGCGGGGTGTATGCCGGAGCAATAGACTTCTCTTCTATTGAGTTTGTGGCGGCGGGGTCGTATACATTAACCGTTGCCGAGGTAAACGGCGGTCTTTCGAGATATACCTATTCGGATAAGGTGTATACGATAGAGGTGAGGGTTATTGAAGAAAAGGTTTCCGAAGAATTGTATGAACTCGTCATTGATTCGGTTGATATCAACGACGGGGGAAGTCTTATTGATATAACCGCCGATAACGGTGAATCAACGCTTGAGTTTGACAACAAGTACAGAGGGGTTGTTCCGGCGAGCGTCACCGTACAGTTTAACGGTCTCAAAAGCTTTTTGGACGGACACGGCGACGTCGTTTATGTGGGCGCGACACAGTTCAGCTTTATTATGGAGGAATTAAACGAGGATTTGTCATCTAAGGGGACGGGAATTGTGGCTGTCGGCTCAAACGCGGTTCCTACGGACGGTAATGTTAATTCAATAAGACACAGCGAAATTATTTTCTCGCCGATTACCTATACGGAAGAAGATTTCCTTAACGGAGCCGCGTATACAGACCCGGCAAACCCGAGCTACGACTTAAGAAAGTTTTATTACAGGGTTACAGAGGTCGATACGGGTATTCCCGGAGTTGTATATGATAAAATCGTTCACGTTGAAACGGTAACGGTTCGCAGGTATACGGACGCTAACGACGATATTGTTTTAGAAATATACAATATCGGCGACGTCGACGGCGAGTGTAAATGTGACCACGACCACGACGACGTAGATTTTAACCAAAACGTGTTTAAACCCGACAACAGCATTTTAGACATAACGGGTGAATACAATGTTTGCTTTATTAACGCACATTATGCCGAGCCGGTTAACGTCGTAATCAACGGAAGAAAACAATTTAATGACCCCGACGGTAACTCTATACAAGGTCAACTCGAAGCGGGTATGTTCAGTTTTATTGTTAAAGATGAACATGGTAACACCGTTTCAACGGCAACCAACAAGAAAAACGGAGATATAGAGTTTTCTAAGCTACACTTTGAAGCACCGGGTACCTATAGCTTCATAGTTAAAGAGGTTATGCCGGTGTACGACCCCGACACACATGAATACAGCGGGAATTGGAACCCTTATATCAAATATGACCCGACCCCTCACACAATAACGGTTGAGGTTACCGAAGAGGTTATAACGGCGGAAACACAACCCGGTATTATGGGGTTAAAGAGCGTTCTCGTGGCAAATATTATTTATGACAACAGTAAGAATAAAGAAATAGTATTCGTCAACGAATTTGAAGAGGACGGGGATAAACCGTATAATGTCGCGAAGGTTACAATCACGGGCGAAAAATGGCTCTACAATTCCTTAAAAGACGATTATGACTTTATTGACGAGGATATGTTCAGCTTTGTAATCGAGGACATGAGCGATAATGTTGTCGCCGTCGGCGTCAACTCTGCGGGAACCCCCGCAATGATTAATTTCGGCTCGCTTTGGTTCACGGACAAGGGGTGGGACGATGCGGAGGACAGCAGAACCTACACCTATAAAGCGCGGGAAATAGACGGCAATTTGTCGGGGTATATTTACGATAATTCGTTGTACTATTTTGATGTCACCGTCAACAGGGTTCGCGACGGCTCGAATAATGTCATAGATTTGACCGTAACCTACACCTATAGAGTTGTTTATGATATAAACAACAATGAGATTCAAGAGAATTATAAAACAATTAAGTTTACGAATTACGACGGAATTATTGCTTATCAGCCTACGGTACGAAAAGAGCTTATAGGCGAGACGCTTAAAGAAGGACAGTTTCACTTTGTATTAACGGACAGCAGCGGAAGCGTTATTTCTACCGCCGTAAACGACGAAGACGGCGAGGTAAAATTCCCGCTTATCTATTATAATCAAAGGGGAATATACAACTATAAAATTATGGAGGTTGACGGAAACGACCCCGACACCATATACGATAACACGGTGTACAGCTTTTCGGTAGCAGTGTCCGATTTTAACAGCGATAATGTGTTGGAATATGAAGAAAACCTCACCGAACAAGACCCCGTTTTCCATAATAAAAAGTGTACCGTTGACACAAAGCTGAATCTATCCGGTACAAAGGTTTTTGAAGGAAACGACGGTATTTCGCTCGATATTTTCCGTTTTGAGGTTTATGACACCGGAAAAGGCTTTGCACAAAACGGCGGCAATCTTGTGTCAATCGGCGTCCCGGATTCGAGCGGTAAAATTGCGTTTACACCTATTCAATATTATGCTCAAGGTACGCATTACTACCGCATTTCGGAAACAATAGGCAAAATTGCAAATATGACCTATGACCCGTCTGTGTATTATCTCGAGGTCACGATTGACGCGAGCGGCAACATCACGGCAAAAATGAACAAGGATACAACGGAGGACTTGGTCGCCATAGATGTCAACAGCCCTTCGGCACTTCAAAGCGGACTTTTGTTC
This sequence comes from Oscillospiraceae bacterium, assembly GCA_009783205.1. GTDB lineage: Bacteria > Bacillota > Clostridia > Oscillospirales > Ruminococcaceae > Ruminiclostridium_E. The sequence continues at coordinate 13,922 of WRHO01000002.1, read as the reverse complement.
GACAATCAGTATGTAACCGAGCGCGCGCGGGTTCCGTTTAACGCTAACAAAATCCTCGAAGGAAAAACACTTGAGGACGGAATGTTCGTGTTTGTGGTTGAAAAGAAAAACGATGACGGAAGCTGGACGGAGGTATTGCGCCAAAAGAATTATACCCCCGATGATGAAGACGACCACAGCAAGGTGAGATTCGGAACGATAGTATATGACAAAGCGGGAGAATATGAATACAGAATCCGCGAAATTGAGGGCGATGATGATAATATCACCTATGACGCTCAAGAGTATTGCTTTAAGGTTGTAGTCGAAAACGACAATGGTGTATTAAAGGGTAAAAAAGTCTTTGCCGACCTCACCGAGGTGGACGATGATGAAATAGTGTTCACTAATATATACGATGAACCGGAGCAGACGACCGCGCCCGATACCTCAACCGAGGAAGATACGACCGACACAACCGATGAAAACACGACGGAAACGGACACAACTGCACCCGATACGTCAACCGACGATGTCACAACGGAAACGGATACAACCGTACCCGATACCTCAACCGATGACGACACGACAGAAACGGATACAACCGCACCCGATACCTCAACCGAGGACGATACTTCCGACACAACCGATGAAAACACGACGGAATCGGGTACCGCAGAGTCGATAACGTCAGAACCGATTACGTCAGAGCCGATAACAACAGAAACAACAACAGAAGAAATTACGACAACGACGGACACCGAATCGGAGTCTCCCGGAACCGATACAACCGAATCGGAGTCGCCCGGAACCGATACAACCGAGCCGGCGACGCCCGGAACCGATACAACCGAGCCGGCGACGCCCGGAACCGATACAACCGAGCCGGCGACGCCCGGAACCGATACCTCGGATACGGACACGACGGGAACGCTTTCTGTAGCGTCAACCGAGCCGACGACAACACCTAAAGGCACGGAACCGATATCTAAACAACCTATTGATACAACACCGACGGGTACGACAAATAATATACCCTTTATTACAACCGCGCCCGTTATTACTCCGTCCCCATATGTATCGACCGCGCCGGACGATTATCCCCCGTTTATTGATTTAATAAGACCGGGGCCGGTCAGACCGCCTTCGTTTATTGAACAGATTGATTTAATGTTTGTTGTGCATAAGTCGTTGAACGGTGCGGCTATGAAAGCGGGAATGTTCAGCTTTGTGCTAAAAGATGAAAACGGAAAAATTGTTTCGGTTGGTATAAACGACGCCGACGGTACCGTTAGATTCGGCAGTATCTTCTATACAAAGGCGGGCGTTTACGAATACACCGTATCCGAGGTCAACAGCGGCGGCGGACATCAATATGACGAAAAGGTTTATCCCGTTACCGTAATAGTCAGAGAGGAAAACGGTTTCTTCAAGGGCGAGGTTAAATACAGCGTTCCGAACGGTAAGGATTATATCGAGTTTAACAACAAGTGGGACGATAAAAGTATACCGGTTACCTTTACGGGACGGAAAATTCTCGAGAATAACGCAATGTTAGATAAAATGTTTAGCTTTGTTGTTGTTGACGAGGACGATAAGATTGTTTCGGTAGGTACAAACGACGCCGGCGGAAATGTAAAATTCGGCAACTTCTATTGTAATATTGAGGGCGGTAAAAAGTATAAGCTCAAAATCTTGGAGATTGGCGGCGAGGCGATTGGCGTCAATTATGATAAATCCGTTCTCGATTTACAGGTTGAGTTTAAAGAGGTCAACGGTGTTATGACCGGTTCGGTTGTAAACAGTAACGAGCTTTTGTTTACCAACACGTTTATTTCGACAATAATAACCGAATCCACGAGAACAACCGATACAACGAGAACAACAAGCACCTTAGACACCAACCCGCGAACTAACGTCAGCATTATTATAACGGGAACAATGATATCATTAGGGGCGTTGGTTGTGGCGGTTTTACTCAGGCGGAGAAAGAAAAACGAAAGATAAAAATAACCCCCCCGACTTGCTGTCGGGGGGTATTTTATGAATAAAAATTTTCTTTTTAGGATTAATATAACTTTCGCAAGTCGTTGTCCTCTGCGAAATTCGTCGCCGAGTATAAAAACAAAACCTCCTTATAGTCGGAAAGTTTTATATATTCTTCAAGAGCGGCGTTTATATATCGCATATCTATGACGGTTATATGGCTGTAATGATTTGCTAAAAAAGGAATCATACAATGTGCAAAGCTGTCTTTAAAAAGCAAAAGCGATTTTCCGTTGTCGATATCCGTATAAACGTCCATAATGGGCGAGTTCAACCCCATAAACGCCGCATATTTGTCTTTTTGCTCGAGAAACTCGCGCAGATAAAGCGAATCATATTCTGTGACTTCGCGCCCGTTATTAACCCGCAGACGGAGCGAATTTTGGGAATAGGGCGAGTTCGACGATAGCGTGTAAAATTGTATCACGTCGGGGGTTACGCGAAAGCTGAGCGTTTTGGAAAAAAGCGTCCCTCTAAAATTCGAAGCGGCGTGTTCAACATTAAATCGCCCTAATTCATACGGCGTTATTCCCATATTTATCGCGGCGGCATAATATCCCCAATACGCGCCGTAGGTTGTCCAGTGGTGGTCGGTTCTGTAATAAATATATCTGTCCGAGTTTTCGGAGAGATAGGTCATTACACCTATAGAGGTAAGGGTTTCGAGATTATCATAACAATGTTTAATTAATGCCGCCTGATTCCCCGGCTGTGAATTTGCCGGGAGTAAATCTACATAAATCTCCTGTGCCGTAGGAACTAACATTATATAGCTTTGCGCTTGAGCTTCGTCGTTCATTTTTCTTGCAAATTCATCAACTGCGGAAAGCGTCAAATCTATGTCGGAGTTTAACCCGCGCTCGTCATCGCGCCACGATTGCAGCATTTTGTCGTCAACGATAAAAACGCCGTTTATTTCGGTTTTCCCCTGTAACATTTCGAGTTCGTTTTTCAAAACTATCCAATTTTCCCTCAATAAAAAGCGGTCGGCAAACCATGCGTCGAAGCCGTTCATAAACTGTTTATTCTTTATATTGTTCGGGGATTTATTAAAAAAGGTTGTTGCATATCCCCCGAGGTCGGGTTTAATAAAAGCCGAAAGAAATCTATTTTCGTTTTGCGAAAACGGAGCCGCTTCTTTTGGCATAAGGAAAAATGTTGCCGCGGGGAGCGCGAAGCATATAAGTGTAAAAAGCGCGACTAAGATAATTTTGTGTAGGTTTTTCATATTAATAAATCCCCTCTTTTTAGCTCTTGTTTAGCTAAAAATTAAAATACAAAAACGGGTTATAGCTGGAGTTGACCAAATAAGCCGTACAACTCAAAAATATTGCTAATACAACCGGAATTGTTCCGTAAGCAACTAAGGCGGGAAAGCGCGTATTAAGCGAAGCTATGACATTTTTCGGAAGCTCGGAACAGGCGATTATACATATTGTAAACATAACGCCGTAGTTGATAATCATATATGCCGCTTTTTGGTCTAAGAAAAGCCCGTTCCCCCCTTGTCCGAACATTACGCCTATATATGTTAAGGCACCCGAAAGGTTCGGAAGGTCGAACAATACCCACATAAGCGTAACGAAAAGCATAACATAGACGTTGGATATAAACCAGGGGAGTTTTTCGAGAACCTTGCCGAGGAAAAGCTTCTCCAGAATAATCATAACCCCCATGAATACGCCCCACGCGATAAAGCTCCAACTCGCACCGTGCCATATTCCCGTTAAAAGCCATACAACGCCTAAGTTGATGAGCGTTCTGCCTTTACCCTTGCGGCTTCCGCCCATAGGAAAGTATACATAGCTCTTGAACCAGTTTCCGAGCGTAATGTGCCACCGTCGCCAAAATTCGGATATACTCAACGACGAGTATGGATAATTAAAGTTTTCCGGAAATTTAAACCCTATTATTTTGCCGAGACCGATTGCCATGTCCGAATATCCCGAAAAGTCAAAATAAATTTGAAACGTGAACGCTAATATACCGAGCCAGGCGACCGCAGTCGACATATGCGAGTATTCCCCCGCGACAGCCATGTCCTTGACAGATGCCCACAAAACACCTATGTTGTTGGCGATAAGGACTTTTTTGCCTAAGCCGATGACAAAGCGGCATATCCCTTCATAAACCATAGAAAGGGTGATTCTTCGATTGTCCAATTCTTCGGCGACGTCTTCATAACGCACAATCGGCCCCGCCACAACCTGCGGGAACATTGTGACGAACGCCGCAAAGGTGAGCGGATTCTTCTGAACGGCGATTCTCCGCCGATACAGGTCGATTGTATAAGACAAGGTCTGAAAGGTGTAGAAGCTTATCCCTATCGGGAGGGGTAGGTTTATATTGAAAAGCTCGCGCCCCGCCAATAAATTGATATTTTCGGCAATAAAGCCGCCATATTTGAACAAGCCCAAAAGCGAAAGGTTCATAACCAACGAGGCGATTAACGCGACTTTGCGAATTATCGGCTTATCATCAAATTTGTGCATTAAAACGCCGAGACTGTAATCAATAAGAGTAGAAATGACTAATATAAAAACATAAAAAGGCTCGCCCCATGAATAGAAAATCAACCCCCCTATAAACAAGAAGGCGTTTTTCAAAAATTTTGGGGCGGCTAAATACGCCAAACAAAATAACGGCAGAAATAAAAATAAAAATGTCAGACTCGAAAAGACCATTTATTGTATATCCTTTGTATATTCTTCATACTCTTGTGTACCGCAACGGTTCAATACGTCAAGCAACGCCGTTACCGATAAATTCTCGGGGAGGTTCATTTGCCTTAATAATTCTTTACGCTTTTTGGAAGAATCGTCCCCGCCGATAAATCCGTCTTCAAACAACCGCTGTCGACTGTAGGTCTCGGCGGGTTCGGAAATCTCGGTAACTTCGGCGCGCCGCACGTCGAACTCGGCAAAGATTTTTCTTAAAATGTCGGTTTCTGTGTCCTCAACCTCAAGCATATTCGGCACGTATAAATGTTCAATTTTGCAGCCGTTGAGTCGGTTCTTGAGATAATCGCGGATTTGCCGCCCCGCATTGTCGGAGTCGGTCAGTAGGATTATACCGTCCGTTTCTGCGTAACGGCGGATTAACGCTAACTTTTGCTTGTCCTTGTAAATACCGAAGCCGTTAACGGGAATGATTACCGCGTCTATTACGCTTTCTAAAACAGCACGGTCACAGTTTCCCTCAACAATGACCGCCTGTTTAATTTTGAGTTTATCATTTTTCATTAATTGTATCACAACGTCAACACAATGTCAATAATCTCGCGATTGCCCTTTCCATAATAATTCTGTCGTCAATAGGTGAGGATTTAAGCTTATAATCCGTATCGCACAGTATACCGACACAGGCGCGAAGCTTTGTGGCGGTTATCCTCGTCGCCGCCGCAATTGCCTTACCCACCGCCCAGGTGCGATTAGGGGGATAGTTGAAATCTTTTGCAATTTGTTCTGCGCGTCTTCCCGAAGAATCGCCGATTTTTGCGCGGTAGAAGTCAATAAATGTCGTCGATAACGCCGACATAATGACAACCGGCGGGTTCCCCTGTTCCATTAATTCGTCGAGAAGCAACATAGCGTTCGCCCCCCTTTTTGATGTAATTTCTGTCGCTAATGCAAACACCCCGGAATCAAGTTGTCGCGCGGTGAGCGTTTCGATTGACTTTTTTGTTATTTCGCCCTTATAATCGGCGAACGCGCAAAGCTTATCCGTTTCGACCGCTACTAAAGTGAGATTACGCAAGCATAACCGCGACAACAGCTCGGCATTGTTTCGGGAAACGGAACAGCCGTTTCGTGCGGCTCTTTTTATAACCAAATCCGCCGTTTTTGCCTCGGTCATTTTCTCGAAATTGATAATGCCCGCTTTTTTCTTCCCGACGCTTTTCTCGATACAGGCTATAAGCTTTTTTGTTTTAGCTTTTTTTAAATCCGGCTGAATCCCCGTCAAGTAAATAATGACGCAAGCACAGTCGTCAACCGTCGATAAAACCTTCATCAAATCGTCCAACGACCCCGCGTCCAATTTTTCAACGTCGAGGTCGTTAAGCATAACCACCCGCCTTTCCGCGAAGAGCGGTACCGTCTCTATAAACTCGGCAAATGCCGAAATATCGGGGTTACCCGTAAATTTTGTGAAATTAACCGAGCTTAGTCCGTCGTCATCGTCCGAAAGGCAAATATCGCGAATCCGTTTAGCGTACATTTCTACGAGAAACCCCTCTTTCCCGTATATATAATATATCTGTCGAAGGCTTTTTTGTTTTATTTCTTTGTTAAGCATTTCCTCAGTCATAATTATAACCGTGCCTTTCCGAGCCGCAAAAAGCTCCTGCGAAATCAAGTTGCCTTTAATACCTCTCCAAAATTAAGTATACGGGTTCATAATAAGCGTTTTTTTCGTGCGTCGATTCTGCGGGAACACTCCTCGAAGCGTATATAGTGTAATCGGAGTTAAAGCTTCGTTTGTTCACAACCCTGTTGTATGCAACGGTTACGTCGGCATTTGGTGCGTTATCGTTTGACGCGGGTGTGAGCAACAGCTTATAATTGTATTCGTTAATTATAAGCGTCGTTTCGTTTTTGCAAATCTCGAGCGTAAACACCCCGCTAATGTCATATTTTTCAAAATCATCGGGCGGTATATGCTTCAAAGCGGGAAGCTCAAGAAACGCCGCTCTATTATTGCGGGTTGACCGCAAAAGCGCGACAACCGCGGGCGTTGAGCTCTCCATAGCGAGACTCTCGGCGGCTTTTGGGGTATCCTCGGTAACAATGAGCGTTTTTACCCCGTATTGTTCAACGCCGACCCACGCCGAGGTTCCGTCTGAATAGACGCTTATATACACCTTCCCCGAATTAACAACATTCATTCTGTATACACAGAGCATTAACGCCAAGCCCGCCACCGCTAAACTCGCCGCCTTAATTACTTTTTTAGGGTTTTTATAAATCAACCATATTACAAAAACGGTGATAATTGCAAAAGCTAACCAAAACGGTACAAACCAATAATCTAACGAAATCCAAGCAATTGAACGCTTACCTAAAAAGCTTATGAGTCCGTTAATTATTTTTGATACAATTCCGGCAACTAAAAGCGGTGCTTGTCCGAGCGAAAACGGTAAAGCCGCAAGTAACGCGAACAATATCATTGCACCCGCCGCAATTGTAAAAAACGGCATTATAATCACGCTCGTCAACGGCGACAATATGCTTACCCCTTTGAAAAATATCGCCGATGCGGGCAATACGCATAACCCCGCACAGCTCGAGACAATTAACCCCTCGACAATTTTGTTTAATTTCCTTGAACCTTGTTTTATGAGAGCTAAACAAGAGATAAGCCCAAGGGACGGGCTTTGCTCGTCCGACGGGCGAATCTTGACGTCGAGTAGAGCGGGCGCCAACACTCCCGCGCCGAGGGTTCCCGAGAAGGACATAATCAAGCCCGCGTCAAAGACGGCATACGGCGAAAACAACACAATCAGAAAAAGAGCCGCCCCTAACGAGTTTAACGTCGCGCCCTTTCGCATAAAAAGCTCCCCACCGTAAAAGATTATAAGCATTATTGCCGAACGGACAACCGACACCGACATATTAAAGAAAACCGCTAAAACCAAGACGGTAACGGTTAATACAGAAAATTTTACGCGACGATTGTTTCTGAAAGGGGTGAGGGCGAACGCTAACATAAACATATGCGTAATCATCGTTATATGAAGTCCCGAAACGGCGGTATAATGCGCCGCGCCCGCAATTTTTATATGCCGCATAAGCTTTGCCGGTAAGCCCGATTTGTCGCCCAAAAAAACTGCGCGAAGCAACCCCCCGACATCGTTGGGGAAAGCGGCGTTGACCCTACTGCATATAAAGGCATTATAATCACGAATGTAATCGAGCGGCGTTACCGCACTTTGTTTTATCGGGATTATGCCGTCGGTATCGCCTTTAATTAATATTCCTCTCGAAAGATAATATGAACGCTCGGGAAAAACCCCGACATCGCGCAGCTCCGAAAGCGTTACCTCGGCAGAAATTGTGTCGCCTGCGCCGATTGTATAAGCATCGGGTGCCGTCAATAAAAGCTTAGTAGCTGTTGAAACTTCGTCAATATTCGCTTTAACGACATAGGTCGCCCTATCATACCCCGATTCCTTTTTCTCAATTATTCTACCGGTTATATTGAGCGTTTTTCCCGACATTTCAAAAATCGGTTGTCGAATATTAATATCATAAACGGTAAACACCAACCCGCCCGCCCCAAAAACAAATAAGGTTAAGGCGAGCGGCGCGGCTTTTCTTATTACGCCTAAAGTGAACGCCCCGATTATACATAAAGCACCGATTATCACGGCGGGTAAAGCTCCCGTGAACGCCGCCGCGACAATACCGGCGCAATAGCTCAACCCTATTACCGCAGATTTGTTGCGTATCGGACGCGCTTTTTCGCTCGATTCATTTTGCATTACTTGCGTTACGGCGACCGAAATCACCCAATTTTGTTCCGCCGAGAAGGTGAAAATGTAGGTGTCGCACCGTCTGGTCTCCGTCGCCGAGAACATTTGTCACCATTCTCCACCCGTTTTTGAGGGAGAGGTCGTCGGCAACCTTCTTAACCGTGAGGATTAACTTCGCAATTAAATCACCGTGTTCCGGAAGAAGACAATCCGCACCGTCTATATGCCGCTTAGGGATTATCAATACATGAGTCGGCGCGGCGGGGTTTATATCCCTAAACGCCAAAACGTCCTCGTCCTCATATACTTTGTCTGATGGGATTTGTCCCGAAATAATCTTACAAAATAAACAATTATCCATGCTAATTTACCGTTTCCTGATATTTTTTGAGGTTGCCTAAAGGCGATTATGGGTACAGGTTTACCGCGGCACAAGCCGAAATCCGCTTAATGCTGCTCGGTCTCCCGCCTGACATGGTTCACGGCACAGCCTTGCACGGGACCTGTACCCATAATCGCCCTTATACTTTTAATAATTTTTCAATAATTTTTCATTAGTGCTATAAAAGATTTTGCTTTACTTATTATTATTCGGTCGTTTTCAAACACCAAAAACTTAGGAGCTTTATTTATCTCCACCCAACGAAGCTCGGAAATCTCGCTACTTTGCGGGATTAAATCTTTGTTCTTTTTTACCTTAGCCACAAAATAAACCACAGTTTTTTTAATGTCGCGTTTGAGGCTGTATGTAACCGTTTCGCGGAACCCGGTATCTATAAATACGTCAACCCCCGTCTCCTCCATAATTTCGCGGGCGGCGGTCTGCGCTTCGGTTTCCCCTTCTTCAACGTGACCCTTCGGGAAAGACCAATACCCCGACTTAACGTGTTTAGCAAGCAATATCTCCGTGTTTCCGTGATATTTGCGATAAACTACCGCGCCGCACGATTTTTCGTATACCACGTAATATAGCCCTCCTATCCAGTATGAGAGTAGTAATTACATACAGTATATCATAAAATTTCCAAAAAGTCAAGAGGGTCGATAGCTACTCTTTAAATCAACTATACTGTTGAATATACCGCCGTTTTTTGTGTCCGGCGTGAAATATCCCATGCGTACAAATTGAAATCGTTCACCCGCTTTTGCCGATTCGAGCGATTTTTCTAATTTAACGCCCGTTATTTTTTTTGCGGAATCCTTGTTCAAAAAGTCGGCATAGTTTTCGCCCACCTCTTCCTCCGTAAACAATCTTCCGTACTGCATTATTTCCGCGTCGATACAATGTGCCGCCGAGAGCCAGTGAATCGTTCCTTTTATTTTTCGCCCGTCCGTCGGAACCCCGTTCCCGGTTTCGATATCCGCCGTGCAAATAAGCTCGACAATTTCACCGCTTACGTCTCGAACAACCTCATCACATTTGATAATATACGCACCCATAAGCCTTACCTCCGTACCTGGCTTTAACCGATGAAATTTAGGCGGGGGGTTGTCCGAAAAGTCGGAGCGTTCTATATAGATTTGTTTTGTAAAGGGCATATCGCGTTTTCCCAAAGCGGGGTCGCCCGGGTGATTCGGTAACGAGAAGGTTTCGGTTTTATCGTCGGGGAAATTAGCAATTGTTACCAAAAGCGGCTCGGTTACGGCAACCTTACGAAGCGCGGAAGCGTTGAGTTCTTCGCGCATACAATGCTCGAGCATATCCACGGCGACAACGCTTTGCGCCTTTGAATAACCGGCGCGGTCGAGAAAATCCGCAATTGCCGACGGGGTGTACCCCCTTCGCCTCAACCCGCTGAGCGTTGGCATACGCGGGTCGTCCCACCCGTCAACCAACCCCGTCTCAACCAATTCGCGCAGATAACGCTTGCTCATTACGGTGTGCGTCATGTTCAATCTCGCGAACTCAAATTGACACGGGCGGTTCTCCCTTGTCGGATTATCAAAAACATTATCCACCACCCAATCATAAAGCGGACGATGATTCTCAAATTCAATTGAACAACAAGAATGTGTGATATTCTCTAATGCATCTTGAATAGGGTGGGCATAGTCGTAGAGCGGATATATGCACCACCTATCCCCCTGTCTGTGGTGCGGGGTGTGATTAATTCGGTAAATAGCGGGGTCGCGCATATTCATATTTGGGGAGGTCATGTCGATTTTTGCGCGAAGCGTACACGCGCCGTTGGGAAACTCGCCGCCTTTCATTCGGGCGAAAAGGTCGAGATTTTCCGCAACGCTTCTTTTGCGGTACGGGCTTTCCTTCCCCGCCTGTGTAAGCGTTCCGCGATATTCCCGCATTTCCTCGCCCGTTAGGTCGCAGACGTATGCCTTTTCATCTTTTATAAGCTTAACGGCAAATTCATAACACTTTTCAAAACAATCCGAGCCGAAAAAAACACCGCCCGCGGGTTCCTCACCCGTCAACCAAACAATGTCCTCGCGTATAGCTTTCACATATTCCTCTTCCTCGCGCTCGGGGTTTGTATCATCATAGCGAAGATTAAAAAGACCGCCGTACCGTTTTGCGGCTTCAAAATTTATGCGAATCGCCTTCGCGCTCCCTATATGCAGGTAGCCGTTAGGCTCGGGGGGGAAACGGGTATGAATTTTTGTTATAACGCCGTCGGAAATGTCCTTTTCTATTATATCGTGAATAAAATTAGCGGGGTAGTCCATTATTTGTAGTTCCCTTTCATAGTTTTGTTATTCAAGCGTCTCTAAATGACGTCTGTATCGTTTTGGAATAGTTATATCACAAAAGTATCCAAGTTGTGACAAAAATTCCGATATAACAGCAAATCCGTCTTTGTAGAATAATGAGACTCGTTTTTGTCTGTTATTTACACCTTTGTAATCCGAGGGACAAACAAAAGTTCATTGCGCCCCCTCTCAGTTGACAACCATAATATTCTCGACCGCTTCATCTCTTGTACCCGTCATGAAACAACCTTTTTCCTTTGCGTATAAAATGTATTCGATTATATCGCGCGTTATCAGCTCGCCCGGGGCGGCGATTGGTATTCCCGGCGGATAGCACATTACAAATTCGCCGCAGACACGATTGATACAGGCGGCAATCGAAAGGGTTGTCTTTTTGGCATAAAACGCCTCCTGCGGAGACATTTTCACGATAGGGTTAATATATTCTAAGTTTAACATTTTTGAAGTGACGGGTCTTTTAAACTTCCGTCTTATGTCTTTTAGCGCGCCGACCAATTGTTCTAAGTCGCGTTCGCGGTCGCCCACCGAGATGTATGCTAAAATATTCCCGAGGTCGCCGAATTCTATTTGAATATCGTATTCGTCGCGAAGAATATCATAAACCTCTATTCCCGCGAGACCCGCGTTAAGGGTGTGTACCGCTAATTTTGTTGTGTCGAAATCATAAACGCTGTCTGCATTTATAAGCTCGAGCGAATAGGCGTAATAATCGCCCAATTTGTTTATTTCTTCACGCGCATATTCGGCAAGCCCTACAACCCTCGCAAATATATCCTTTCCGTTAAGCGCGAGATTTTTCCGCGAAATATCGAGGCTCGATAAAAGCAAATATGAGCCGGAGGTCGATTGGGTAAGGTTAATTATCTGTCTGACGTGACTTGCGTCAACATTTTTTCCGCACAATAAAATCGAGCTTTGCGTTAAGCTTCCCCCCGATTTGTGCATACTGACCGCCGCCATATCCGCGCCCGCTTTAATGCCGTTTATCGGCAAATCCTCGCCGTAGTAAAAATGTGTTCCGTGCGCTTCATCGGCTAAAAGGAGCATATTTGCGGCGTGCGCCAATTCTGCGATTCTTTTGATATTTGAACAAATTCCGTAATAGGTCGGGTTGTTCACTAAAATAGCCTTTGCATCGGGATTTTCAGCAACGGCTTTTTTCAAAACCGACAGCTCCATTCCGAGCGAAATTCCGAGGTTTTTATTTAAACATGGGTTTACGTAAACCGGAACACAGCCTATTAACACCATTGCGTTTATAACGCTTCTGTGTACATTACGCGGTAGTATTATTTTATCGCCATTTTTACAGGACGAAAAAAGCATAGCCTGTACCGACGAGGTAGTTCCCCCCACCATAAAGAAAGCATTTGCCGCGCCGAATGCGTCGGCGGTTAATCGCTCTGCCTCGGCAATGACCGAAACGGGGTGACAAAGGTTGTCGAGCGGCTTCATCGAATTAACGTCTGCGTTCATACAGTATTGTCCGAGAAATCGCGTCAATTCTGGGTTCCCGCGTCCTCGCTTATGCCCCGGAACATCGAAGGGGACTACCCGCCGCAATTGAAATTCTTCGAGCGCGGTTTTTATCGGGGTACAGTTTTGGTTTAAATTCATAATTACGGTTCACTTATAAATATTTATTCCCGAAAAAATCTCAATCATTTCGCGCCGTAAATTGCTCGTAATATCCAATCGCTTTTTTGGCGGAAGCTCGTATACATCGGCGTTAAAAAGATAGTTTTGAAGCTCTATATCTTTTATAAGCATTTTTGTGTGGAATATATTCGACTGATACACATTTACGTCTACCGCGTCATAACGCTTTTTTGTTTCGTTAGCTATATAATCTTGAATAGATGTTATTTCGTGGTCAATAAAGACTTTTTCGCCCGAAATATCACGGGTGAAGCCGCGGACGCGATAATCCATTGTTATTATATCCGAATCAAAGCTGCTTATTAAAAAGTCTAATGTCGAAAGCGGCGTTATTTCGCCACAGGTCGAAACATCTATATCCACGCGGAAGGTAGCGAGAAAGGTCTCGGGGTGATATTCGGGGTAGGTGTGAACCGAAACGTGACTCTTGTCTAAATGTTCCACCACCGTAGAGCCTAATTTGTTCTTCAGCATATTTTCTTCGGCAACTAATAGGGTAACGCTCGCCCCTTGCGGCTCATAGTCCTGCTTCGAAATGTTCAAGACGTGCGCGCCAATCATTTCGGTGAGGGTTGTCAAAATAAGGGTAAGTCTCTCGGAGTTGTACTGTTCGTTTATATATTTGATATAGTCCCGCTGTTCCCGCTCAGTTTTTGCGTAACAGACATCGTAGATGTTAAAGCTCAACGACTTTGTAAGGTTATTAAACCCGTAAAGTGAAAGCTTATTTGAGTTGCTCCCCGCCATAGCATTACCCCCCCGAATAATAATGATAAAAAAGACACGCTTTAGCATTATACAACATTCCGGGGGGATTTGCAACATTATTTCGAAAAATAATTTACATATTTATCATTTACCGACACAACATCACAACCCACCCGCGCAAACGCAAAACCACGCTATATGGTTAACTCACCTTGCTATATGGTTAAGTTTATCCAAAAATGCCCACTTTTTGTACATTCTCACTAAAATATCCACAGAAATTTCTACCAATTTGTGCATTGACAAATTAAACTCACCGTGGTATCATTAA
>WRHO01000001.1 GCA_009783205.1 Oscillospiraceae bacterium | reverse complement strand
CATCCTGGGGCTGTATTCGGTCCCAAGGGTTCGGCTGTTCGCCGATTAAAGTGGCACGCGAGCTGGGTTCAGAACGTCGTGAGACAGTTCGGTCCCTATCTGTCGCGGGCGAAGGATATTTGAGAGGCGCTGTTCCTAGTACGAGAGGACCGGAATGGACGTACCTCTGGTGCACCGGTTGTCGTGCCAACGGCACAGCCGGGCAGCTATGTACGGTTTGGATAAACGCTGAAAGCATCTAAGCGTGAAGCCATCCTCAAGATAAGATATCCCTCTGATTTATCAGGTAAGACCCCTTGAAGAACACAAGGTTGATAGGCTCAATGTGTAAGCGTCGCGAGGCGTTTAGCTTGCGAGTACTAATCGGTCGAGGGCTTAACCTAACGGCAATTGACAGTTGACAATTGATAGTTGACAGTTGATTGCGTAGAAATAAGTCAATTTAATCAGAAACTCAAGAGTAATTTGTTTTGTTGTATATGCTATTCAATTTTCAAGGAACTTTCTTCAGTTCCTTTTTAGTCAATGTTTATAGCGATGAGGGTCCACCTGTTCCCTTCCCGAACACAGTAGTTAAGCTCATCTGCGGCGACAATACTTGGTTGGCGACGACCCGGAAAGATAGCACGATGTTGACACCATAATTAAATCAAACAAGAGCAAAGGCGTCGGTGGCTTTACCGCCGAGCAGTTTGCTTGACGTTTGCAAAAAGCAACTCCACGAAAATGGGGTTGCTTTTTTGTCGCGGGTGTGGTAAAATGAATACAGAGGTGATGATAATGAATGATATGACTATCAATGTTAATGCTTTACCTGAACAGCTTATGCAGTTCTTTCCTTGTAAAGAAGTAAGAGTACAAGAGCGTGACGGCGGAGTATTCCTTTCTGACGCGGATAATTGTGGCGCCCCCGAAAGCGTGTCTGTTCGTAGCATTGAAGAACTGAACAGTGAATTGAAAAAAGCAGAGGAGCGTTCTGAAAACCCCAACACAAAATGGATTTCGAGCGAGGACTTTTTTGAACGTGCGAGGTCAAATTTGTGAGATATAGCGTTAAATTCATGGATTCAGCCGTGAAAGATTATAACGATATCGTAGAATACCTGTCACAATTTTATCCGTCTACGCCTAAAAATTTTTTAAACGAACTTGATGTGCGGGTTGAGCAGCTTAAAGATTTTCCTTATTCATATCCGGTTTTTCGTCCAATTCCGCGCTACAGGCGTGCGATTGTTATGAAATATGTGCTTTTTTATAAAGTTTTCGATAATCGCGGAATCGTGGAAATACATCGTATAATACATACGGCACAGAATATTCCCGAAATGATTGAATAACGTACGACCCGAAAAAAATCACTTCGCAAAAAACGAAGTGATTTTTATTTTATAACTATCTCAAAATTTTCACAATTTCACCGAACTTAATTCTAATTCTATTCTGTTTACCAACCCTCAACTTATCCAACAATACGTTATCGTTACACTTGAGCGTTTTAGTATCCCCTTCAAGCTCGACGATAACCTTGCTGTAGCGAATACGCCCTTTTTGACGGCGCGCCTTGCGTGAAAGGTCAACAGAGCCTTTGTATCCGGGGGAGCTTCTCCCCATCATGTTTCCGCGCAGAACATTGGCTTCTTTTTTTCTCAATACCTTTACGGTAACGTCCTTACCTTTATAAACCGCAGATACTATCCCATAGCCGATAAAGAACAGCAGTACCGCTCCCGCCGCAATTCCCAGCACCGTTATAAACACGTTCCAACCGGAGCCGAACCCGTTAGGTGTATATTCACAGCCCGTAAATACTACCGCCATTGCGACAAGCGCAAGCATTTTGATTCTTCTTTTCATGTATTCTCTCCCTTAATTTAATAAAGTTATTTTTATTGTCTTTCGGCTCTTAAACAGCTATGTATTCGCCGGCAGAACAAACATTCGCTATATCGAGCGTATAATCATAATTATGTTTCAGACCCGCCGAAGCGAGTGTGCTGACGGTATGAGCAAATGCCGTTTCGGGCGTATTGTTCTCGCGGGATAAATGTGCAAGAACAACCCGCGTCGCCCCGTTTTCAATGAGCTTTTGTATGTAATCCGCGCTATCCTTATTAGACAAATGTCCTATACGAGAAAGGATTCGTTCTTTTGTAAAAGCGGGATACTTTTTATTGTTTCGCAGTAATACGGGGTCATAATTTGATTCTATTAAAACAAAATTCGCGCCGAGCGTTGCGGAGCGTACCTCATCGGTTATCTCGCCCAAATCTGTTATATAAGCGATTCTATAGCCGTTCGAGAGCGTTACGGTGTACCCAACGCTTTGAACCGAATCGTGCGGCGTTTCAAACGCCTTAATATTATAATCGGAAATAAAGTCACAAATACTTTCTGTAGTAAAAAGTCTTTCGGGGTTATACATAAACCCTTTTTTCAAAATCGCCCCACAGGTACCCGCAGAAGCGAATACGGGCGTATTGTTATGTTTAGTGAATTGGAATAAGCCTTTAACATGGTCGATATGCTCGTGGGTAATCAGTACCGCTTTTACTGCAGAAAGCTCTGTATCGTGAAGCGACAAATATTCGCAAAGCTGTTTATAACTGCAACCGACATCAATTAAAATACCGTTTTTTTTATCGCCTACAAAGGTAGAGTTTGCCGAGCTTCCGCTACATAATGGCGCAATAAACATTTTATACTCCCTCTAAACAATTTTAGCTATCGAATCCACCGCGTCGGGAAATTTCCGCTTCACAATATCCGCGCCCAATTCGCGGAGCTTTTTGTCCATGTTCTCGTAACCGCGCTCTATATGCTGTATCTCTTCAATTTCGGTAATTCCGTCGGCACAAAGCCCCGCTATAATCAACGCCGCGCCCGCGCGCAAATCGGCAACCTTTACCGGCGCGCCGGTAAGCCGCTCAATTCCTTCAATTACCGCAACCTTTCCGTCAACCGATATATCCGCGCCCATTCTACGCAGCTCGTCAACGTAACGGAACCGATTATCAAATATGCCCTCGGTCAAAATACTCGTCCCCTTAGCGAGGGTCAGTAAAGCCGCAAACTGTGGTTGCATATCGGTGGGGAAGCCCGGATGCGGCATTGTTTTCAGATTTGTGCGTTCGTAAGAATCGCTCCCTATCACACGCACGCTCTCGTCGCGCTCTTCAATAATTGCGCCGACCTTACGAAGCTTAGAGGTTATGGGTTCCAAGTGCTTGGGAATAATCCCGTTTACGGTGACGTCGCCTTTGGTTGCCGCCGCCGCAATCATATATGTCCCCGCCTCAATTTGGTCGGGAATAATAGTATAATGCGTCCCTTTAAACCTTTTAACGCCGCGGATTTTTATTACGTCGGTTCCCGCGCCGATAATGTTCGCGCCGATTGAGTTCAAAAAATTGGCTAAATCGACTATATGCGGCTCTTTTGCGGCATTTTCGAGAATGGTCAAGCCGTCCGCCTTTACCGAGGCGAGCATAGCGTTAATTGTCGCGCCGACCGTAACCTTATCAAAGTAAATCTGCGTTCCTATCAGCTTGTCCGCCGATATCTCCACGATACCGTGTTCAATTGTGTATTCTGCCCCGAGAGCCTTAAAACACTTTAAATGTTGGTCAATCGGGCGGTCGCCTAAATCGCACCCGCCGGGCATCGAAACCTTAGCGTGATTAAATTTAGAAAGTAAAGTTCCCAAAAAATAATACGACGCCCGCATATGACGCGCTAATTCATAAGGAACAACCGTGTCTTTAATATGTTTAGGGTCAATTCTTATTGTGGATTTATCTAAAAGTCTTACATCGGCGCCTATGTGACGAAGAATCTGTAAGTCTATAGTAACGTCATTAATTTGGGGTACGTTTTCGATAACGCAAACGTCGTCCGCTAAAATCACCGCGGGGATTATAGCAACGGCGGCGTTTTTCGCCCCGCTTATATTAACGCTTCCGCGAAGACGTTTACCGCCGTTTATAATAAATTTGTCCAATTCGCTTACCTCTGTATATATTATCATTTAAGACTAAAAGAGTATACCATAATTTTACAAAGAAATAAAGGGTTTTTTAATAAAATCATCATTTTTACTATATTATTATAGGAATCGAAGGTAAATTTATACGTAACCCATAATTTACTTAATTAATCTGTTTCTTCTTCATCACCCGTAGGGATTGTGATAATTCTTATAGTTTCAATAAAAATGTTGCTTTTAGGGCGAGAATTTAATCCTTTCCCGTTGCCGAGAATGGGGTTTTCGTCATCAATCGCGTTTCCTGCAACGACTTCAACGGCGGAAATCTTTTCTAAAAGCTCCCACCCCGAGATTAACTGTCCGAAGACGGTAACCGTTTCGTCAAGCATTGGGAGTCCGCCGCGCTCTGCATACCTTTCCTTGACGGCGTTCGGAAACCCTTCGAGCATTTTTAAAAGCGCGGTATATTCTAAAAGCTCTTCTTTGCTGAAATCGTCTTCCTGTGCTTTATCCAAAACTTCTTTAAGCTCCGCCGCCTTTGCCTCAACGTCAACGGGTTCATTTTCCGTAACTACGAAGAATTGTCGGTAGTTTTTACCGTTTTCCGGGTCGCTCGCGAAACAAAGCGCGCCGAAAAAGTTCCTCGCGTTATTGTGGGTTTCGATATCGAACATTTCTTCGGGCGGTATTGTGCTGTCGCTTCCGTCAATGTTAAGCGCGCCCCCTTGAATAAGCGTGTTTTTCAAAACGCGATGAAGCGTTTTTCCGTCATAATAGCGATTATTAGCGGACGTCGTAAACTCGGATATTGCCGTAGGCGCGATATCATCAAATAGAATAAAGGTCAGTTCGCCTTCAAAATCGGCAAACTTAATTACTGCGTAAGTATCCCCCGGCTTAAGCGAGCTTACCGTTTTCATATTCCCCTGTGGCGCGCCGGCTTTTTTACAACTCGCGAATGTAAAAAAACCTAATGAACATACTAATAAAACGAGAAGAGCTTTCATAATCGGGTTTCTTTTTTTCATCATCATCGGTTTCCTTAAAAATTATAAAAATTATTTGTTAATATCCATTATATATAAAAATTTTTATAAAGTCAATAATTTATTAATAATTCTTGTTGCATTTATTAGAAAAATATGTTAAAATGAGTATTAAGTTAAATAATTAGGGGGGTATTGCGTTTTGAAAATTTTATATGCGGCGAGTGAAGCACAGCCTTTTGCAAAATCGGGGGGACTCGCAGACGTTGCGGGGTCGCTTCCTAAGGCGTTGGTCAATGAGGGGGTCGAATGTACGGTTATAATGCCCTATTATAAAAATTCAATTCCTCAAGAGCTACAAGACGATATTAAGTTCGTTACTCAATTTTACGTTCCGGTCGGGTGGCGTTGTCAATATTGCGGAATGTTTAAAACGGAAATAGCGGGGGTAACTTATTATTTATTGGATAACGAGTATTATTTTAAGCGCGATTACGGACTTTACGGTTATTTCGACGACGCAGAAAGATTTGCGTTTTTTTCCCGCGCCGTTTTGGAAGCGATTAAACAAACGGGCGACATTCCCGACATCATAAACGCAAACGATTGGCAATGTGCTTTAATCCCGGTTTATTTTAATATATACTATCGTTATCAACACGATATGAGAAATATACGCAATGTATTTACCATACACAATATTCAGTATCAAGGGAAATACGGCTATGATATACTCGAGGATATTATAAGTATTCCGCGTCATCTTGCGTCGTTGGTTGAATATGACGGAAGCGTTAACTTCATGAAGGGGGCATTTGAGGTCGCCGATAAAATAACGACCGTCTCCCCGTCATATGCCGACGAAATAGGCGAAGCGTGGTGCGCGCACGGACTCGACCGCGCTTTAGCAAATAAAAAATACAAAACCTGCGGCTTTCTCAACGGGATTGACGTCGACGAGTATAACCCCGCAACCGACCGCGATATTGCCGAAACCTTTTCGATTAAGAAGAAAACCGGCAAAAAAACCTGTAAAGCCGAGCTTTTTGAAAAAGCGGGGCTCCCGATTGACGACGCAAACACCGCCGACACCGGCGACGAGCCGGTTATAGGAATCGTTTCCCGCCTTGTTCAGCATAAGGGACTCGATTTAATCAAGGGGGTGTTCGACGAAATCATGGGGCTTGGATTTAAAATGATTATATTGGGAACGGGGGAAAACGAATACGAGACGTTCTTCCACGATATGCAAAACCGTTTTCCCGGGCGGGTCTCCTTCACCTGTGGTTATGTACCCGATTTATCAAAAATGATATACGCCGGCGCGGATATGTTTTTGATGCCGAGCTGGAGCGAGCCTTGCGGTTTGGCTCAAATGATTTCGCTTCGCTACGGTACAATCCCCGTGGTAAGGGCGACGGGCGGACTCAAGGATTCGATAATCGACTGTGGCGAAGACCAAGGAACCGGCTTCACGTTCCACGATTATAACGCCCATCATATGCTCGACGCGCTTAAACGCGCTCGCGAATGTTACGACGACAAAAAAGCATGGAACGCCCTTATGAATAGGGCGATGAAAGCGGATTTCAGTTGGGGAAAATCCGCAAAGCTTTATATAGGGCTTTATGAAGAATTGTGCAGTTGGGGGAGAGACAGTTGACAATTGACAGTTGACAGTTGACAGTTTAGTTTTGCAATTCGACTATCATATCTCTGTAGTATGCCGCCTGTTCAAAATCGAGAAGCTTTGCCGCTTCCTTCATAAGCGCAGTATATTTTTTGATAAGCGTGTCTTTTTCGGACTTTGTGAGCTTTTTCCTTTTGCCCTTGCCGCTTTTTTTATCAGAGTCGTCTTTGCGTGTAATTTCGAGAACGTCGCGCACATTTTTGATTATTGTTTTAGGAACGATGTTGTTTTCTTTATTAAAAGCCTCTTGAATTTCGCGGCGGCGATTTGTTTCGCGGATTGCCGCCTCCATCGAGCGGGTCACCGAATCGGCATACATTATAACTTCGCCGTCTGCATTGCGGGCGGCTCTTCCTATTGTTTGAACGAGCGAGGTCTCGCTTCGTAAAAAGCCTTCCTTGTCCGCGTCGAGAATTGCGACTAATGACACCTCGGGGAGGTCGAGACCCTCGCGCAAAAGGTTTATCCCCACCAAAACGTCAAATTCACCCAACCGCAAATCCCGTATAATTTCCATACGCTCCATTGTGTCTATGTCACAGTGCATATAGGTCACCTTAACGTCGAATTTTTTTAGATAATACGTTAAGTCCTCCGCCATTTTTTGGGTCAACGCGGTTATTAAAACACGCTCTTTTTTTTCCGCGCGCTTATTTATCTCAAAAAGCAAATCCTCTATTTGTCCTTCAACCGGCTTTACGGTAATCTTTGGGTCTAATAATCCGGTCGGGCGTATAACCTGTTCGGTGATTCTCGCGCTTTTTTCTTTTTCAAAAGCCGACGGCGTTGCCGATACGAAAACAACTTGATTCACTTTTTTGTAAAATTCGTCGAAATTCATAGGGCGGTTGTCGTAAGCGGACGGAAGCCTAAACCCGTAATCGACAAGGTTCTTTTTGCGACCGAAATCTCCGCCGTACATTCCGCGCACCTGTGGAAGAGTTACGTGGCTCTCGTCAACCATGAGTAGGTAATCGTCGGGAAAATGGTCAATAAGCGTAACGGGGGTGCTTCCCGGTTTTCTTCCTGCCAATATGCGGGAATAATTCTCGATTCCTTTA
Organism: Oscillospiraceae bacterium; assembly: GCA_009783205.1. Classification (GTDB taxonomy): domain Bacteria; phylum Bacillota; class Clostridia; order Oscillospirales; family Ruminococcaceae; genus Ruminiclostridium_E. The sequence continues at coordinate 207,810 of WRHO01000001.1, read as the reverse complement.
CAGGTGCCTATTTCGCGGAGCATCTCCATATCGTACATAGTTCGCTGTGCAATTCTTTGCGCCTCGATAAGCTTGTGTGAATTTGTGAAAAGCTCAACCTGTTCCTCCATCTCCTTGCGAATATCCTCGAGCGCGTTCTCGAGCCGCTCTTTATCAACGATATAATGAGTAGCGGGAAAAATCACGGCATGACTCATTTGGTTGAGCGGCTTTCCCGACACAACCTCTATTTCCGAAATTCTTTCTATTTCATCACCAAAAAATTCAATTCTCAACGCTCGCTCTACCGGATTTCCGGCGGGAAATACCTCAACCACATCGCCGCGAACGCGGAATTTATTTCGCGTAAAGTTGACGTCGTTGCGCTCGTATTGAATCCCGACTAATTTACGCATAACGTCGTCTCGCGATATTTCCATACCCTTTCGCAATGAGATAACATTAGAGCGATATTCCTCCGCTCCGCCTATCGAAAATATACAGGATACGCTCGCAACGATAATAACGTCGCGCCTTTCCGCCAACGAGAACGTAGCCGAGTGTCGAAGGCGGTCAATTTCGTCGTTTATTGCCGAGTCTTTTTCAATAAATGTATCGGTTCCGGGGATATACGCCTCCGGCTGATAATAATCATAATAGCTGACAAAATATTCGACGGCGTTGTTCGGGAAAAACTCTTTAAACTCGCCGCACAATTGGGCGGCGAGGGTTTTATTGTGCGCCAAAACGAGCGTCGGACGATTGACGCTCGCGATTATATTAGCCATTGTGAAGGTTTTACCTGAACCAGTTACGCCCATAAGGGTTTGCTCGCGGTCGCCGTTTAAAATGCCGTTCACTAAGTCGTCAATAGCGTGAGGCTGGTCACCGGTCGGTGAAAATTGTGATTTTAATTCAAATTTGTTCATAAATTTCTCCAAAAACGCTTGACTTAAATATTACATTGTGGTACAATGTAATCACAAGGATAAACGAACAAAGGCATACCGTGTAAGCGGTTAGCTGAACAAAATTTAGTCGAAAAAACAACTACTTTTGGACAGGCGGTTGTTTTTTCATTTCTATGACAATTTGCAGAAGCACATATAATTTAAGTAATTCTACTACCATATCCATGAGCATTACCTCCTTTCGTTGAACTTTTGCCCGAAAGAAGTTCAGCCAACCGCATACCGCGAAGGTATACCCTTGTACAATGTTGATTATATCACATTATGCGTAGCTTTGTCAATAATTATTTTTACTCTTTGCAGCCTCTTTAACAGCAACCTATCTAAATTCCATAAACCCGGCTTCTCTCATTGAAGTTATACCGTCTCTGCCGACTACAATGTGGTCGATTAACTCAACCTCCATCCTTATATAAATATCGCGTATGCTTATTGTTGAATCGACATCGGCGCGGGAGGGGATACAGCTCCCTGCGGGGTGATTATGCGTTATTACCAAACGGCTGCAATTTTTTTCGATAATTGAACGGGTGATTTTCCTTAACGGAATTTTGACGTCGCCTAATTTCCCGTCACATATCTTCTCGTGTGCTATGAGCTTTAAATCATCTGTCAGATAAAGACAATGAAACTCTTCTTCAACAGAGCCGACAAAAAGCGCGGAACAAAACTCTTTTAACCGGTCAGAATTAAAAAGCGTTTCGAGTTCTTCCTGCGCCTGTTTCTTTACATATAGCTTTGAAAACATTCGTGTAAAACAAATAAGAGCCGCGGCGTTTTGCCCAACCCCGTCAACCTTCATAAGCTCGTTATAATCGGCATTCATTACACCGGCGAGAGAGCCGAATTCTTTTATAAGTAAATGCGCCGTAGCGTTGGTATCGCCGCGCGGAATTGCATAATACAGTAAAAACTCTAAAGGCTCATGCTCCGGGAGATGTTCTATTCCGCTCTTAAGATACTGTTCTCTTTTTCGTTGTCTGTGTCCGTGGTGAAGATGTGTCGGTTTTGGTTTCGGTTTATCCATCTTGACTCCTTAACGGATAAATTTTACATTGAACGTGCTTGTGCGTGCGGTGTGAGATTTATTCGTTAAGGAGTATATTACTCCTGTAGTATTGCCCCGGTATGCGCCGATGTAACAATTTTTGCGTATCGCTTTAAATAACCGGTTAATCCGTCTGTGGTTTTAACAACCTTGTTGTTTTTTCGCTCTGCAATAACAGAATCCTCAACAAGAAGCTCAATTTTACCCGCCGGAATATCGAGCGAGATAATATCGCCGTCCTCAACATAAGCGATTAATCCCCCCGCCGCCGCTTCGGGCGAAACATGACCGACCGCCGCCCCGCGACTTGCGCCCGAAAACCGCCCGTCGGTAATAAGCGCGACGGAGCCGTCTAAGTCGGTACCCGCTATTGCCGCCGTAGGAGCTAACATTTCGGGCATACCCGGCCCGCCCCTTGGCCCCTCGTATCTTATAACAACAACCTGTCCCGGTTTTATTTTGCCGCAAAGAATTGCGTCGACCGCATCCTGTTCCGAGTCAAAAGCCCGCGCTTCCCCTTTGAAAATCATCATGCTCTCGTTAATTGCGCCGCGCTTAACGACCGCGCCTTTTTCGGCGAGGTTGCCTTTCAGAATCGCCAACCCACCCGTTTTTCGGTGGGGATTATCAATTGTTCTTATTATTTCGCCGTCTGCGGACTTCGCGCTCTCGAGTCGCTTTTTGAGCGTATCTCCGCTCACAGTTAATTGGTTCAAATCGAGCAAGCCCGCGCCCTCTGACAACTCGCGCATAACCGCCTGAATCCCGCCCGCCGCGTTTAAATCCTCAATAAAGATACTACTCGCCGGGTTAAGCTTACACAATTGCGGAATCCTTTCGCTCAATTCGGAAATATCGTCAAGCGTTAAGTCTATCCCCGCTTCATTCGCTATTGCGAGAAGGTGTAACACCGTATTAGACGACGCCCCGATTGCCATATCAACGGCGAGAGCGTTGTTCAAATTTTCCTTTGTCATTATGTCGGACGGTCTGATATTATTTTTATACACCGTCGATACGGCTAATTCGCCCGTTTCCTTTGCGAGTCGAAGACGCGCCGAGGTTACTGCGGGTTCTGTTCCGTTTGCGGGCAACGAAAGCCCCAACGCCTCGGTGAGACAGTTCATCGAGTTAGCGGTATACATTCCCGAGCATGAGCCGCAGGTGGGACAGGCGTTGTCCTCGAACTCTTTTATGTCGTTATCGTCTATTTTGCCGCTCGAAAACCTTCCCACCGCTTCAAATACCTCCGAAAGTCCTACCCTTTTACCGTTGACCGTACCCGCGAGCATAGGCCCCCCGCTGACAAATATTGACGGCAGATTTAATCTCGCCGCCGCCATTAACATTCCCGGTACAATTTTATCACAGTTGGGGACAAATACAACCGCGTCTAAAGGATGCGCGGTCAACATGACCTCAATACCGTCTGCTATTAATTCGCGAGAGCTTAACGAATATCTCATGCCCTTATGGTTCATGGCGAGTCCGTCACAGACGCCTATTGTATAAAATTCAAAAGGAACGCCGCCCGCGTTGCGTATTCCGTCTTTAACCGCCTTTGAAATTTGGTGCAAGTGCATATGACCCGGCACATAATCGCTCGCCGCGCTTACAACGGCAATAAACGGCTTATTCATTTCGGAATCGGTGATTCCGAGCGATTTTAACAAGGAACGGTGCGGTGTGCGTTCGACGCCTTTCGTGAGTAGATTGCTTTGCATAGTTCAGTCCTTCTTATCCATGGTTTGTGTATTTATACTATTGCGTTCGTTTTCGGGTAAAAGCATTTTTAATTTTTTTGAGGCTTCTTCTTTGGTTTTTGCGTCGTCTACGATACCTATTGCCATTTTAATCATTGATTTGAATTGATAATCGGTCATAATATCCTCTCTTTCGATTGTCGCTGTATTCATGCAAAATCACCCCTCATTGCGATATTCTTCAAACGCTAAAATTTCATCGGGTAATGGGTCATCTTCTTCAATGTCATCCCATGTTTTCTGTTGTTTGTCGAGATAGCTTTTGGCTTGTTTTGAATATTTTGGTTTCATAAACGCTTTTATATCCTAATGTATTATACTTCGCTACATACCATTAAACCACATTTTTGCGAAAAAGTCAATCAAAATCGAGAAATTTCCACGCGGGGATTTCAAGTATTTTTGCGATTCGGAAAAGTGTGGTCAAACTGATAGCTATGATTCCGACAGGAATGACCTGCCCCGAGAGTTCTACGATGCGGTAAACAACGGGTAAATACCGTAATATAAAAAAGCAATCGCCGTTTTTATACGGCGATTATCTATTCAATATAATCATCATCTTGCTTCAATATACGCAACCAATCTCTGCGACCGTGTAAAATTCGTATAACAGATACGGTTTTTATCTCTTCGCGGATAATGTAAAATATCTTTTGTGTTTCGGCTGAAGTAACTCTAATTCCTTTTGCCGATAAAAAATCATCTTGCACAAGAGGAAAACGAGCGGGGTTTTGGCTAAGTGATTGTATTTTATTATAAATCAGAATAACACGCCGCGTTGCGGCGGTTGAATTACAGTATTCCTCGGATATATAACGATGAATTTCTCTTATATCTTTTTTTGCGGGGGACATAATTCGTATATTATAATTCATTTATTCTATTTAATTTCCCTTATAAATTCAGAAAAAAATTCATTAATATCGCTAAAATCACCATTTCTTTCTGCTTCGAGTCCTTCTTCAATTAGATTATATAGCTCATATCGTCCACAAAACTTCTCATAGGCTTCAATACTCATAACAGCTAAATCATTATGCCCGTTTTTTGTGATAAAAATGGGTTCCATTTTTGAATGACAAAACTCAGAAATTTCATTATAGTTATTCTGTAAATATGCGCTCGGTCTTATATTAGGCATAAAACTAACCTCCCCGTAATATTAACACAATAATAATATTATACCTTAATTCGGCTATTTTGTCAATCGAAATTGTTAAATTGTTAAACACCCCTGTTAATCTCTCACCTGAATATCCCGACCGCCATATTATAATACCTTTGTCGTTCATATAAAGCGGCGAGACCGCCGTTTACCTTAAGCGTCACCTCTTCAACCGTTGTGCCGCCGTCGACTAATTCATTCATACCGTTATTATGCCACCAAAAGCCCGCGCTCATCCAAGGGTAGTTTTCCGCGACATAATCGACCCCGAGCATAACCCGTTGGTCGTCTATGTAATCCGCAAATTGTTGATAATTGTACCGCCCCGTCATTTGTAAATATCCCGCCCCTTTAAACCGCATACCGTCGCCCGGTTGAGTATTGCCGAGTTTTTTTCCCGCGCAACGAGTGAAAATGGTACAAGGATTCGGCACAATCGCAAATGAACACGACTCATAGTCCGAGCCGTCCGCAATTTCTTTCGTATATTTGCCGCGAAGGGATTCGTGGGTGCATTGGCTTATAAAATGTCGAACACGCCCGGGTGTTATAATGTCAAATCGCTCTAGCGTATTGTTCAAATCTTCTATTAATTCGGGTGTAAGCGCGTCGTCAAACCACCCCATTTGCTTTAAATGTCCCGAGGTAATGCCGGTTTTTATATACAAAGGGTCGCCGGGATAATCAATTACGCCGACTAAGTACAAAAGGATTTCTATAAAATTAAAAATATCAATATTCCCGTTGTCGAAAAAGTCATACAGCACAAATTGTTCGGGGGTCAACTCCTCAAGCCCGACTATATGCTGCAGTATATTTAATCCGTCAAAAATTGTATACTCGTGCCTTTCGATTTCGGCGGCACTCGTCGGAATTGTCGCAAATAATACAGACATTATAATAAGTAAAGCTATTATACGCGTCTTCATACGAATCCTCCACAGTCGGTTGGTTTAACTAATGGTAATTCCGTATCTTACCTAAAAACTAATACCGCTAAATCATACAACCGTTGTCGCTCCGCTAATCCGTTATATCCTCCGTTCACCCTACGCGTTACCTGTTCAACGGTCGGGTTTGTATCGAGAAATGCGTTCATTTTAGCGTTCTGCCACCAAAAACCCGCGCTTAACCAAGGGTAGTATGCGGCAACATAATCGACCCCCTCCATAACCCTTTGGTCGCCGATATAATTTGCAAACTGTTGATAATTCCACCTCCCGGTCATCTGTAAATATCCCGCGCCCTTGTATCGGGGGCCGTCGCCCGGCAGAATATTGCCTAAATCTTCTCTAAATTCATAATCCATACCGCTCGCAAGCTCCCTCGTCCAACGCCCCATTCCCGATTCGTGTGAACATTGGCTTATAAAATGCCTGACCCGATTTACGGTTGTGATATTGAAGGTTTTTAATGTTTTGTTTAAATCGTTTAAAAGCGTCGGCGTAAGTGCCGATTCTACCCACCCCATCTGTCTTAAATGTCCCGCAGTAATAACGTCGCCGAAAGGAACCGAATCCCGCTGTTTTGTCGGTCTTCCGGGGTCGACAGCCGTCCTCGGGTCTTCCCATTGTTCGGGTATGAGCTTAGGGGGGTTCCCCACCTCGTTATCCATTCCCAACAGATACTTCAATATTTCAACAAAATTGAAAATATCAATATTTCCCGTGCCGAAAAAATCATACAAGGCGTTTTGCTCGGGGGTCAGCTCTTCCATTCCGGCTATATGTTGTAATATATTTAATCCGTCAAAAATAGTAAAATCGTATTGCTCGTCCGCATAAGCGTTTATGAAAACGCCCGATACAAAAACCGATACAATAATAAGTAAAGATATTGCCTTAAGCTTCATTATGTATACTCCTTGAAGGAACCGGTTCGCAAATAATCAAGTTATTTATTTACAGTTCCTAACCACTTAAAAGTGGCGGTTTATTTTTCTTCGCCTACCAAGGAAAGAATGTACTGCTCTCCGTCGGGCTGTATGCCTTTCTTCCGTGGTATTCCGTGAAATCTGCACATACCGTTCATGTAATCAAAAGTCCAATTGAAGAATTGCATAAGAGTATGGGTACTTTTTTAAACTGTATGCATTTTTCATTGCAACTTCAATGACTACTGCGCCACGAGCAGTAAACTTAACTTGTGCCATCAGCCATTATTCCCCCAAACATCGGCAATAAGTTCACGCCGCCAAACACACCGCAGTTATTTCTGTCCTCAAGGTTTCTTAATTCTTTGAGTTCTTCTTTTTTATCCCCTACATACAAGACTTCTCCGGTTCTGGGCGAATCGCTTTCCCCGTCCATGCACATAAGAATATACTCATCGGGGAATTTTTCCATTGCATCGACCATGGTCATGCGTAAACCGTCAATTTTTCGCGGCATAACAAACACCTCTTTTCTATGCTGTTGTTCTTATATTTATTATACTGCTATCGACCTCGTTTGTCAACACTTTTTCATCTTGTATCGACACTGCATCGACACCGTTCGGCGCAATAAAAAATTGCTGTTTTTGACAGCAATTATGACAATAACGCCGATAATTTAGGCGGCAAAAGCTTCTAATCGGATTTGAACCGATGACCTCTCGCTTTATAATGGGGCTACGCCCCAAACCCCCTCGACCGCGGCGGGAAACCCGCCTTGTCTCGCTAAAGACGATTTAACCGATTTATTATAGCAAAATAAAAAAGCTTCTAATCGGATTTGAACCGATGACCTCATCCTTACCAAGGATGCGCGCTACCTACTGCGCCATAGAAGCAAATAAGAACGGTTTATTCAACAACAAGCAATATATGCCTACAGAACATATACTCGACATTAACATATAATTCACAACATCTCGCAACATCTCATAACAATAAAGTGAATTATATCATAAAAAAAGCAGCTTGTCAATATTTTTTTATCAACTTTTATAAAATATTTATAAAAAATACTTGACAAAAGCGGAAAATCATGTTATTATACATCTGCTGTTCTAAAGACAGTGGGCGGGGGATAAAGCTTTTTTATTCCCGGAAGTCCCGCCGAGGAATGGGGTTATTATGTATTTATACCCTTTTCCCGTTCGGGAGAAGGTTTTTTTACGGAACAGACTTTATATGAAAGGAGATGTAAGAATATGCCGAGTAATAAGATTTTAAAGCAAAAAGAGCAACAGGTTAATGAACTCGCGGAAAAGCTGAACGGCTCCGCCTGTGGCGTTTTAGCGAACTATAAAGGGATTAATGTTGCCGATGATACAAAGCTTCGCGAAGAAATGCGTAAAGCAGATGTTGATTATTTTGTTGTAAAAAACTCAATTTTGAGCCGCGCATTTGAAAAGGCGGGTCTCGCAGAGCTTAATGTACACCTCACCGGTGAAACGGCAATCGCGCTTTCCAAAGAAGATATCATCATCGCGCCCAAAATCATACACGAGCGGGTTGAGGCGTCTAAAGGCGTGTACTCTATTAAAGCGGGGTTCATTGAGGGGAAAGCGGTTGACGCGGATACAATTATCGAATACGCTAAGCTTCCGAGCAAGGAAGTTCTTGTGTCGAAGCTTCTGTTCATGTTACAATCGCCCGTGCAAAGACTCGCAATCGCACTCAGCGAGATTGCAAAAAAAGGCGCGGACGGTTCAGAGCCGCCACCTGCGGACGATTCCGCCGCATAAGCAACAATTAAGCAATGTAAAAGTAAACGCGGATATATCCGCATAAAATTCAAAACACATATTTTAAAGGAGAATTATTATGTCTGAAAAAATTACGGCAATGATAGAAGAAGTAAAGAATCTATCGGTATTAGAGCTTAACGATTTAGTTAAGGCTCTTGAGGAAGAATTTGGCGTTTCGGCGGCGGCTATGGTAGCGGCGGGCCCGGCGACGGGCGGCGGCGGCGGCGCGGCTGAAGAAAAGACCGAGTTTGACGTTATTTTGGCGAGCTTCGGCGAAAAGAAAATGGACGTTATTAAAGCGGTTAAAGACGTTATCGGCTTAGGCTTAAAAGAAGCTAAGGAATTTGTTGAATCGGCTCCTAAGGCTATTAAGGAAGGAGTTTCAAAAGCGGAAGCTGACGAACTCAAGGCGAAGATTGAAGCCGCGGGCGCAACCGTTGAATTAAAGTAGAGTTAAACAAGAGCTACAAAAATACTGCATAAAAAAATCCCCGAATATATCGGGGATTTTTTATTATGCTTTATTGCTTACTTATTCAGCTTTAGGCTTTGTCAAGCGGACTGCTCGGCGGCACAGCCACCGACACCTCCGCTCTTATTCAGCTTTAGGCTTTGTCAAGCGGACTGCTCGGCGGCACAGCCACCGACACCTCCGCTCTTATTCAGCTTTAGGCGCGGGGGCAATATGCTTACCGGTGATTGCAATTCCGTCCATTTTAACGAGGTACAAAAGAACTTCAATAAAACAGAATATTGTCGGCTCTCCGGCTTCAAAACCCTCGGGGCTTATAATAGCGGCTTTCATCGCTTGTTCCGCCGTTACATTGTCGTTGCCCTTAAGGATAACACAATCGCTAACCTTAACGAGGTACATAAGAATTTCCATAGCGTCAAAGATTGTTACATCGTCATTGCCAAGAATACCGCCTAATATTAACCATTCCTTGTCTTTATTGCATATGGGACAATCGTATTCTAAGCAGGGGGTTTTTCCCGGGCCGGCTTCGCATTTTGACGGGGGAGGAGGGGGAGGCGGAGGAGTCGTTGTTACGTCTGTACACGTCGGGCAACCCGCGACGCCGCATTTGCCGTTAGGAGGGAAACATTTTTTACAACCGCAGAGTTCACATTTTCCGTGTTCAATTCTGTCTATACCGCTTTTTGTGAAATCTTCTCTGTATTTTTTAGGGAAGCATTGCGCGCAACCGCAAACCTGATGCGCGTCAAATACCGTACAGTTGCACCCGCCACAGTTTACACAGTTGAGCTTATCACAACCGTTACATCTGTCACAGCGTTTTTTGTATTCGCCGTTTGCATCTTTTTCGGTAAAGCATAAAGAATATTCAACCGTTATTTTTGTGATGTTTGTTCCGGGCTTATATTTAATCATATTAGCACCGCCCGATTGTGACCAAAAGTCATGTTCAACCTGTGTTCCCGCGCCGAGCTTCAACAACTGATGAGGCTCCCACCAAGCGTTGTACACAGACGCCGACGCAAATCCTTCTTGTACATCGTGCGGACATAACCAATCTTCCGGTGTACAATGTCCGCCGACACCGTGGTAACACTTCTTATTAGGGTCGGGATGGTCTGCTAAGCATATGGGGTCGTCGTCTCTCGCTATGAACCAGGGGCGAACATAATGGTCTAATAAAGGCGCGTTTTCTTCGTTAATTTCAACCTTTTTAACGGTGAAAGCTACCTCTCTGAACGGGCCGTTGATATTCTTTATCGCGCCGCCCGGGTTAATTTCATCTTCCTTATCTCCCGAAATTGTACCGTATTGACCAACTCTGATATCCGAAAGAGCTTCAAGTACACAGCATTTGTCGTTAGATGTACAGGTCGGAAGGTGACGCTGTAGAATAGTTGTTGTCTGTTTATAGGTTTTATTTGTATCGTCTACTTTTATATTAATTTTTTCGCTTTCGTGGAAATCGTCCCAACCGGTATCAGTGTTGCCTTCATAGCCGCCAGCCCAAATGACTCTCGCCTGTAACACGACGTCCAAGCAACCGTTACATTCGGGGTCTTTACAGGTGGGGCAGAAGTTTTCTACGCAAACCGGACATTCCGGTTTTTTACAGGTTCCGTCTTCACAGGTTCCGCTACCGTCAACGCTTACCATAAATTTAACGGTTATCAATTCGGTTGAAGCGGCGAAGCTAAGCATACGACCGCCCCATTCGCCGCCGTCAACATCGTCAACACCTTGAACATGGGCGTTATTGACGTCCCAAGCGTTCCAGAATTGGATATCGGCGTAACCGTCTAATATCGGGTTGCCTTGTGAAATAAACGGAAGATTTGTTCCGTTTTTCGGCTCCATATCGTCTAATCCGGAGTTTGCGGTAACGGAGATAATAGTAACCGTTGCGGCGTTAAAAGCAGACGGCACTTTAACGGCGGTTGTAACCTCGTCACCCTCGGAACCCCATTCGATTCCGGGGGCGCGAAGCGCGAAGTTCGCAATTTGTTTCGAGCCGCCCGGTAACGGCATTGTTGCGGTGTATATTTTGTCGTTCGGGGTAGGCGTAACCATAACGGCGTCGCCTTTATGAACGCTACCACCGTTTGCGGTCGTTCTCGCAATGAGTCTTACGGGAACCGCGCCCGCCGGTACACACTCGCGGTCGACGCAGGTATATTGACCGCATACGTCACATTCAGAAGATTCGTTTAAACCGCTGACTGTGAAATTGACTTTTATTGAAGTGGTCGCATTCGGGAAAACAAGCGCGAAAACTTCTCTCGGACAGCTTTCCCAAGTTGTGCTTGTGCAAACACAATTCGGGTCTTGATACCATTGGTTACATTTACCTACGTTTGGATTAGTAATACCGGTGCTTGTACCAATGCGGTTATCCTGTGCATAATACGCATTCCACAACTGAACTGCGACACGATTTTGCATAACCGTATCGGTACTCACAAGAGGAATTCCAACAGAGTCTTTTAGAGAAATTGTCGTACCCGTCGCTTCAATTGAAGTTATTTCAATTTTTACGTCTTCAAACTCCTCGGGAGCGGCGGTCGAAGTTCCGAGTTGTCCTGCCCCGCTGCCAAATTCGGTACCAACCGAGCGAATCGCGAGGTCAGTAAAGCTACGGCTACTTAAATCACTAAGTAAAACGCTGTAATCTCCGTCATCATCAATTGCGATAGGGTCACCCTTAACTGTTTTCTCGCTTAATGCCGAGTTTTCATTATAGGTCGTTCGCGCCATCAATTGTACCGACACCGAGGGTTCGTCCGAACTGATTGTCGCAATAGGTACAATGCCGAGAATTATCGCCAATGTAAGCAAAAGCGATATAACTTTTTTGTTTTTCATGTAAATTAATTCCACCTTTCGGTATGCGTTCGCATACAGCCTTTTTCGGTAATTATACCATATATACTATAAGGTGTCAAGTAGATTTTTATATAAAATATATGTAAAAATTAGCGAGAGAAGGAAACTTTTTCCTCTCCCGCTAATTTTCACGGCACTTGTTTAACTCGTATGACCTACTTCTTAGCTTTTCGCATTGAAGCAATGGCGCAGATTGAAATAACAGACATTACCGCCGCGGTAATTATATTAGTTCTGCCGGTTCGCGCGGCATTTGCCGAGGGCGGCACAATCGCGGGGGTTGTCGCGTATACGTTTTCGTCCCTTACATTGGGGGACTTTGTAATACTCCCGCCTTGTATCGGCTCTTCTGCAGTTTGCTCGCTCATTGCGGGCGTTGCCGCCGGTGTCACCGTCGGCGTTATTTCGGGTGCGGTCTCCTGTACCTCGGGCGCAGTTGTCTCTTCTGCGGGCGCTTCACCGATTGCGGACGGGCCAATGACGTTTCCGCTTTCATCAAGCAATTCTAAGGAAAATGTCCCGGTTACACCCTCGTTCCAATTAATTAACCCCGCCTCAAACAAATCGTCTTCCGTTATTTCCGACTCAACGTCCATTTCGGTAATTAACCCGTCCTCGAGGTCATGCTCCAAGTTGACCCAACCCGTTGTATCCGAGTTATACGCGAGTTCAATAGTTGTTCCGGATAAGTCCTCAATCGGCGTCTCTACCTTAATATAATACTTAATCTTAGCAATTTGTGACGGGTCTACGTCGTCGGCGGGGGCAAACTTGTACCCGGCAAATTCGCCGTTGAGAATTGTGATATTCCTGTTTGTATCGCTGTACACAACCGACGTACTTGCACCCGCCCCCGCAATGAACGACGATACTATAACAGATATAATCAGGGCAACAAAAATTTTTTTCATATTTAACTCCTCCTACTGATTTGTAATTATTTACATTATTTACAATAAGAGTTTGCCCTTAAAATAGAAAAAAATACCGATTTTGTAAAAAAAACGGTATTTTTTAATAATTGTATTTTTGAAAGTAAGAAAACAGATTTTTAGCCTTTTAAAAATTATTTCCTTTTTCTTCCGCTGATGATAACCGCACCTGCGGCTAAAACAGCCATTCCGCCTAATGCCATAACGCCGCCGACACCGGTATTGAGCGGTGTTGTTCCGCTACCTGTGCTGTTGTTGTTATTGTTACTGCTTGCGGCAGTTGTAGCGTTAGCCGCGGCAGTACCGGTACCCTGTGCATTAGTTGTAGCTTCTCCGCCGGCAGCAGTAGTTGCTTCACCTGCGGCAGTTGTGCTTTCCGCAGAAAGATTGCCGAGACAGTTAGCCACGTTTTGGCAACCCTCTTCTTTACAACCCGCGCCGAGAGCAAGCTCAGCACCGTCTTTATCAAGAATAGAAATGTTCGCTGTTTGTGTTCCTTTGAGACCAAAGAAAGCGGCGGCTACCTGTAAATATTCGATTTTTGAATCGAAGGTAAATGTAACCTCTCCACCGTCCTTAAGTAAACAGAACTGTTTCTCGTCCCAATCGTTAATGCTTGAGCCTACGGCAACAGCAACACATTTTCCTTGACATTCTGCCGCGTTTGCATCGTCGGGGTCGGGCTTACAGTCGGTCGTCGACGAAAGAACAAATTTTACCGATTTAATTGCGTTAGGGCAGATTGCCTTTGATTTGTCCGTAACGCTCGAACCGGAAACGTGAATCTTATCGTATTCGCCCGCCGTCTTTCCGTCATCTGAAAGCCCCTGAATAGACCTCGTAAGCGTCGCCGCGCCTACGGACGATATTAGTGTGCAAACCATAGCCATAGCGACAATAATACCGAGCATTCTTTTTAATTTCATGTGTTAAATCCTCCAAGTAATAATTTCCTTCATAGTAATCAGGCAAAGCCTGTAAAAACGTATACATATACTATAAAGCATATTCGCTTTTTTTTCAATTGACAAAATAAACAAAATTTACAAATGTTATTAGGTCAAATTATATAAATGTTACATATTTATAGTTTATTATAGTTTACTATGGGGATAAAAACGCGCCGGATTGCTCCGACGCACCTCCGCAAAACGCTTTGTTGTAAAACAACGGGCAATGGAGCTTTTAAAACCCATTGCCCGCATTTACATTTCAGTTTTCGCGCTTTTTATTATTTCCTTTTCTTAGAAACAAGAGCAACGCCTGCAGCTAAGAATGTAGGGATGATTGCGAGAGCAACACCACCACGGGGAACGTCAGTCGAAGCACCGCCTGTAGCAGCACCACCGGCAGCAGCAGCAGGAGCAGCAGCGGGAGCAGCAGTAGCTTGTTCTTGAGCAACGGGGAACTTCGGGATTTCGAGAAGAATGTTCTCAGCGATTTCTACAACAGTACCTTTGTCGTCTACCCAGAACTCAGCTTCATACCAGTGCATACCGGTTCCTAAAGTTTTGAGGTAATTTTCGTTAAGAGTGATAACTGTTCTTGCGCCTTCTACAGACCAGTTTGCGCTTGCAACTCTTGAGTATGCGATGAATCCCCAAGAACCGTCAGCAAGTGTGCCGTAAAGCATTTCGTCTAATCTTTCAAATCTCCAAGGAGCCGTGTCAATGCGGCAAGAAACGTCGCCGGAACCATTCCACTTACCAAAGTTTTCATCAACTCTTACATATCTGAGTGTGGGAGCCGACGGAGCGGGAGCTTCGGGCTGTACGCCTTCTGCGCCAACGATTGTTGCGAGAGATGCAATCATAGCTACTGCCATGATTAATGCTAATACCTTTTTCATTTGATTGTCCTCCAAATATTCTTAATTTAATTTTTTTTTTGTAAAAAGCGGGTCGCAGATTAATCACGACCCGCGTGATACCTTTTTAAGTGTTTGCGTTTTTAACGAAATTACTCTCGTTAAATTATTTCCTTTTTCTCGAGGAAACGATAGCAGCACCTGCAGCAATCATTGTAGGAATAATCGCTAATACAACACCGCCTCTGGGAACGCCGCCGGCTGCGGGAGCAGCAGTAGTAACTTGAGGATAGTTGCTGTTAGGGCCGGGAACTCTACCGGGGAGTACAGGACCTGCAGTTGTAGTTTCTTCTGTGGTCTCCACTTCGCCGATATATTTTACTGTGAATTTTGCGCCTGTGGGGATACCGGTGTTTTCTTTAATATAGAATACGCCGTCAACTGTAACTTCGGTAACACCGTCGTTTACGTCCCAGTTTAAGATTTCTACGTCAGCCGCGAAAGGTTCGTTAGCCGCGATACCGCCGGTACCTGCATCTTGGAACGCGCCCAAGAAGTTTTGACCATAGCTGGGTTTTCCTTTAACGCCTGTGATTGTAGCTGCCGCGCCAAATACTACGGAAGGAAGCGATTTGTTAGTAACTACTAACAATTTTGTGCCGTCCTCGTTGAATTTGATTGTCATGCCGCCGATATCAACGCTACCGTCTTCGTTAGTAGGATAGCTTGCGGTTTCTGCAGCGGGTGCACCGGTTGTGCCTGCAACGGTTGTTTCTTCTTCTTCTTCGACTGTTGTTTCTTCTTCACCGGTTTCGCCGGGTTCTTCTGTTTCAACGGTTGTTTCTTCGGTTTCTTCGGGTTCTCCCTCTGCCATTACGGGTAACATTGCCATTGCAGCTATCATCGCTACCATTGTGATGAGTGCCGCGAGTTTGAATACTTTTTTCATTAGTTTTACCTCCAGTTTTGTTTTGAGCGGGTGTCATGAGCCGTTGCCCTCTCAAAGTTTGTTTTATTCTTACTCTTGCGTCAAGAGTTGGGGATTAATTTATATTGTCTGTATATCCCACAGACTCCGTTTTGTGTTGAGCTGTTTTGTCCTCTCTCGTTCGCCTTACAAGTAGTAGTCGTCGGTTTTCTCAAAAAAGTTTCAACTTTTTTTCAAATTTTATTTAACCCTTTTTAAAAAGCGATTCCGAGGCGGTACAAGACTATTGTTTCTCCTATTTAACTAATCATGCCAACCAAATATTTGAAAACCTCGTACACAACACTGTTTAAAAGTATATACTATATCGAGACGAATTGTCAATTCGCAAAATCACTATAAATTTTAAAAAATATTCACGGGTAATTGTGCAAGTTGCTCTTAATAAAATACTGTGATAAATCTTCCTTTTCTGTTTATACTATAGTATATAAGAATTTTTAAAGCTTTATTAAGGGGATTATATACAAATGTTAAAGAAAATTTTTACGGCTTTTCTTGCCGCGACAATACTGACTCTGAGCGTCAACGCCGAATCAACCGGGCAACAATCGAATCAAACACAGCCCAACGCACAATCCGACGAGCTTTCTGTAAAGCTTCCCATAATTATGTACCATTTTTTGACGGAAAATAAAGGAGAACATCATATATCGACCGACGAGTTCGAGCGCGACCTTTTCTTTTTGAAACAAAACGGGTACAACACGATTGGTATATCCGATTTAATCGCTTTTGTAAACGAAGCCCGCCCTTTGCCGCCGAATCCGATTATGCTGACCTTTGACGACGGTTATTATAACAACTATGTCAACGGCTTCCCTCTCCTGCAAAAATACAACGCAAAGGCGGTAATATCCGTAATCGGCGACCACACCGATATATGGAGCGCGAATTTTTATGAGGATATACAGGCGGGACACATTACCTGGGGCATGATTCGCGAAATGCGCGATTCCGGGCTGGTTGAATTTGGCAACCACACCTATTCCATGCACTTTATAAAAAACGGAAGAAAAGGAAGTAAACGAAAGCCCGATGAAGAGCTTTTTGATTATCAAAGGTTGTTCGGGCGCGACGTTAATAGGTTACAGGCGCGATTTATTGAAGAGACGGGCGTCGCACCCGATTTGTTTGCCTTCCCGTATCACGCTTTTTGTGACGAAGCGATTCAAGTTTTACAGATATTGGGTATTCGCGCGGCTTTTACCGGAAGCGGCAAATATAACACGATTAAAACCGGCGACGCCGATTGTCTGTATCGACTGTGCCGAACAAACCGCTCGAGACTTCGCCCCATAGAAAATATTTTAACTTAGAAGCTGTATTCATAGACATCACCGCTCATCTTTCGGCGAATTTTAACGATTCGTCTATGAACACAGCTTCTTAGCTTTACCTGTCGTCAAGATTCGCCCTCCGGACGAGCAAAGCCCGTCCTTTGGGCTTATCACTTGTTTAGCTTTATTCAAATGAGTCCTC
Organism: Oscillospiraceae bacterium; assembly: GCA_009783205.1. Classification (GTDB taxonomy): domain Bacteria; phylum Bacillota; class Clostridia; order Oscillospirales; family Ruminococcaceae; genus Ruminiclostridium_E. The sequence goes on along the minus strand of WRHO01000001.1, from coordinate 190,636 downwards.
CGACCCCCTGTCGTTCCAAAGAACCATCAATTGGTTCATCTCTTCCTCGGTGAGCGATATCCCTTTGCCCATACGCTCGCCGTCGGGAGACCAAGGGCGAATGTCGAACTTAGGCTCCCCCCCGTTCCAGCTTACCATGTTAAGCTTAGTCTGCCAGCCTTTTGCGTTTTCGGAAATAACGCCCAATTCTGCCGTAACCTCATAATTAAAATCTGCCATTTTGTTTCTCCTTATATATATAATTATTGTTCCCTCTTTTTAGCTCTTGTTTACCTTCGGCAAGCTAAACGAGGGAAATAAATTCCCTCTTTTTAGCTCTTGTTTACCTTCGTCAAGCTAAACGAGGGAAATAAATTCCCTCTTTTTAGCTCTTGTTTACCTTACTTAAAGGGTCATATTCTGTGCTTATTACGTTATTGAACAACGCGAAATACTTTGGCGGTATTATTTTATCAATATGATGTCTCCCGAAGAACCACCGTTCATAATCGGTCTTTTGGTTTATTTCGTCGAGATAATGACTCAAATTATCGCTGACGTTTTCGTTTAACGCCAAAAACTCGGTAATCATTGTCGGCGGCTCATAGCTTATAATGTAATCGACCTCATAATTATGCTTTTGTAACGAATTAATTGCCCGTTCAAAGTCTTCGGGGGTAGGCTTACATTTTGCGCTTATGCTCTTTGAATCGTCCTCGCTTTTTTCACCGCCGCCAAACGTGAAAACTTTTTTCTCGGATATTTCAAAAACCTCTCCCCGCATTAAATGCCTAAGCTTACCGCTTATTTTGTGGGTCTTCCCCCCGCACCATTCCTCGATTTCATACTCCTCGAGAAGGTCAAAGTTTTCGTGAACCCCGTCGACGAACAACACGTCGTACCGCCTTTTCCCGAGCCATTTGAGAAGTCTTTTTTCTTCCTTCCCGCCCCCCCAAATAAACCCGAAATCGCCGCATATAATAAGGGAATCGCGTTTTTTTATTTTGCGGAAGCCCTTGAGCAACGAGTGTTTAAATCGGTTTAAATCGCCGTGGGTATCGCCCGTAACATAAATCATTTATTATGACCGTGTCGCCCCACCCGGCATAAAACACAATGAGAATTGCGGCATGGTGGTTCGTCCTTTCTCCATTTTCAAAATTAGCTGAAATACGGGTGTGTTGCGTTATTGAATACAACTTCTGAAAGCATTCTTCATATCATTAATCAAGTCGTCGATATTTTCGAGACCGACGGAAATGCGGATATCGCCGCCGTCAATCCCGCTCGCTTTAAGCTGTTCCGCCGACATTTGGCTGTGCGTTGTGGTTGCGGGGTGGGAAATTTGGGTGCGTATATCCCCGAGGTTGGATACGTTTTGAATGAGACAAAGCGAGTCAATGAATTTAGCCGCCCTTTCCTTCCCCCCGACAATTCTGAACGAAAATACACTGCTCGCGCCCTTTGGCATATACTTTTTTGCCAAAGCATAATATTTACTGCTTTTAAGAGAGGGGTAGTTGACCCTTTCGACCTGTTCATTACCTTCAAGAAACTCGGCAATCTTAAGCGCGTTCTCACAATGCCGCTCCATGCGAAGCGAAAGGGTTTCAATCCCCTGCATTATAAGGAACGAGTTAAAAGGCGCGAGACAGGAGCCGAGGTCGCGCATAATTAATGCACGAAGCCGCAGAATAAATGCCGCCGCCCCCGTGTCCGCGAAAACAACCCCGTGATAAGAAACGTCCGGTTGATTAAACAGGGGGAAACGAGGATTATCCTTAAAGCTGAAGCTGCCGCCGTCAACGATAACGCCCGCCATAACCTGTCCGTGTCCCGACAAAAACTTTGTCGCCGAATGTACAACATAATCCGCGCCGAATTCGAGCGGTCTGCATAAGTAAGGGGAGCAAAATGTTCCGTCAACCATAAACGGTATCCCGTTTTTATGCGCGATTTCGGCAATCCCCTCTATATCGGATACATTTGCGTGAGGATTCCCTATAAGCTCCGTGAAGAACAATTTCGTTTTATCGGATACCGCCGCCCCCCAAGCGGAAAGGTCGTCCGGGTCGACAAACCTTACGGTTATTCCGAGCCGTTTAAGCGAAACGCCGAACATATTAACCGCACCGCCGTATATGTTACACGACGATACAACCTCGTCACCCACGCAACAAAGGTTGACAATCGCGTTAAACATTGCCGCGTGTCCCGATGAAAACGCAAGCGCGCCGACGCCCCCGTCGAGAGCGGCAACCCGCTCCTCAAAAAAAGCGTTTGTGGGGTTGGTTATTCTTGTGTAAATATTCCCCGCCTCTTTTAATTCAAACAAGCTTTGCGCGTGTTCAACGCTGTCGTAATAATATGCGTTGGTTTGAAATAAAGGCGGAACAACCGAATGTGTTTCGTCTCCCTCATACCCCGCGTGAATCATTTTTGTTTCGAATGCGTATTTTTGGTCAGTCTTCATTTTTTATGACTATTCCTTCCTTTTATTTCAACAGATATTGCCATAACGCTTTACCACTCCTACTTATAAAAAATTAAAATTTGGTTACAATGTAAAAAAAAGCTTTTATTTTTGTTTAACATCTGTTATAATGTATTATGAAAAAATAATAACACAACCCATTATATACAATTAAGGAGGATTTGTCTATATGTTCAGGCGAAAAAATATAAAAAATTTTTCGACAATCCTTTTCCCGCTTATACTTGTTTTATCCGTTTTTATCTGCGGACAAGCGGGTTTCCCTCTTTTTGCCGCCGCCGATAACGCCAATTCGGACGAAGGCGGGAGCGAAACGGGCGACGGCATATTCGTCTTGGGGGGGATTCACCCGGACAGAGACATAATGAGCGACGGGGTATACGTATACAACATGGATACGGGCGTTGCCGTTTATTCAAAAAATGCGGATAAAAGGCTTTGGCCGGCGTCTACAACAAAAATAATGACCGCCTTGGTGGTTCTCGAATATGAGAAGAATCTCGAGAAAAAAGCCGAATACCCACAGCTTGTTACGGCGGAGTTTATGAGCGGCGACCCTAATAAACAAGAGGCGGCAACTGCGGGCTTTGACCTCAATGATGATATTTCCATACGCGACGCTTTATACGGAATGATGCTTCCGTCGGGCTGTGAAGCGGCAAATATATTAGCGTACAACATAGGCGAGGGACAGCCGGAGGAGCGTATAAACAATTTTGTACAAAAAATGAACGACTTAGCCGCAAAGCTCGGCGCGGAAAACACACACTTCAGCAACGCGCACGGTTTATTTGAGCCGGAGAATTACTCAACCGCATACGATATGTTCTTAATCACAAAGTACGCCTACGAGAAACACAGTTTTTTCCCCGAATTGGTCAACACCGTCGAATATGCGGTTCCGATTAGCCAATATAACCCCGACGGGGTTGTGGTTAATACAAACTGGCTCTTGCGAAATACATCGTCTTATTATTATCAATTCGCAAAGGGGATTAAAACGGGCGGCTTCGACAGCTATTACACAAGGAGCAACGGCGAATGGGTCGAACACCCCGGACTCGCAAATTTAGTTTCGGTCGCAAACAGAAATGTCGACAGAGACAACTACAGATACATGATTGTCACAATGGGCGCGCCGTGGCTCTTAAAATATGACCGCGAGGGCGACCAACAGGGGCTTCATCATGCGTTTAACGACCATAAAGCTCTGTATGGTTGGGCTTTTTCGTCTTTTGAGAACGATTGTATCATAAGAACTACCGACCCGCTTGCCGTGATTAAGGTTTTATACGGCTCGGCAGATGAGGTACAGCTTTTTCCTATGATAGATTCGGATTTTTGGACGCTTCTGCCGAACAGCGTTGACGCAGACAGCGCGATTAACCCAATAATAAGCTTAGCGTCGGACGAATGTTCCTGCGGAAGCACGGACGCCGATACAGATAAAGAGTGTGAGTGCGATATTCGCGAAGGGGTGGTCAGCGCGCCGATTGCCAAGGGGGACGTACTCGGAACAATGGAGCTTCAAATAGCGGGACAATCGCTCGTAAAGCTTCAGCTTATGGCGGGTGACGCGGTTGCGAAAACATCGGGCGCAATTGCCCGCGACAGATTGAGCGGTTTTTTCGGGCAAAAGTGGTTTATCCCGTTAATACTTCTCCTCGGCGCGGCAATAATAGTTTTAATTATAATGAACTATATTAACAGACACAGAAGAAGGTTAGCGGCGGCGAGAAAACGCCCCCCAAATAAAAGAATAAGAAGATGAACGGGGAAGGCGAATAGTGAATTTTACGGTCATTTCTGTCGGGCGGTTGAAGGAAAGTTATTTTGCGGAGGCGGTTGACGAATATGCAAAAAGAATCGGGGCGTTCGGTAAGGTAAAATTAATTGACGTTAAGGACGATTCGGCGATTTTGCAAAAAATTCCGTCGGGGGCGTATATATTCGCTTTGTGTATCGAGGGCGACTCTTTTTCGAGTGATGAGTTTTCGGCTACTTTAGAAAAAATTTATCTTTCCGAGAAAAAAGGCATTTGCTTTATTATAGGCGGGTCGGACGGTCTTCCGACAGAGATAAAGGAAATTTCCGATAAAAAATTTTCTATGTCAAAAATGACTTTTCCGCATAGGTTGGCAAAGGTAATGCTTTTAGAACAAATTTATCGCGCTTTGTCTATACAGAATAATAGGAAATATCACAAATAATATATATACGAAAGGCTTGAAAAATGGACCATGCTTCGAGATTTATAGGGGCGTACACCGGGTTTTCGGTGGGCGACGCTTTCGGCTTTCCTTGCCGCGAGCTTACATTTATGGAGATATGCAATCGTTTTGAAAAAAACGGTTGTCTCAGATTAGCGGTGAGCGCGAAAACAAATACCGCGCTTTTTACCGACGCAACACAATTAACGCTTTTCACAACCGACGGGATTCTGTGGGCGGCGATGACCCAAAAGGAAGAGGGGGTCAATTATACGGAATATGTCTTGTACGCATATCAGCTTTGGCTTTACACACAGACGAAGACAATTGCGGGCGACGAATACTCGTGGCTGTTTGACAAAAATGTTAATGCTTACCGCTCGAAACTAATCAAAACTAAGGGAATGTATCAAAAGCGTTTTATCGAACCGGTCAACATAGATGTGCTTTCGAGAATCCGCAATTCGGTTTACGGAAAGATTGTTTCCCCATTGAACGGTTATTCGGACACCGGCGCGGTAAAGCGCGTTTTACCGGCGGGTTTGTTTTTTAATTATGATTCAGAGCTCGCCTTTCGTGCGGGGGCGGACTTTGCCGCGATTACCCACGGAAGCCCGGTTTCCTATTTATCTGCGGGGTATTATTCGACGGTAATTGCCGAGCTAATCAACGGCGCGACTATTGACCACGCTATAAAAAAAGCGTTCGACATTCTTAAAACATATAAGAATAACGAAGAGGTGGTCGACGTTATAGAAAAAGTCCGCAGATACGTTTCCGACGACAATGTATCGCCGCTTACCGCAATTTCTCGCATAGGAACGGACGATAACGCCGCGCAAGCGTTGGGGGTCGCTCTTTTTGCCGCCGCCCTATTTGAGGACAGCTATGAAAACGCAATTCGACTCGCTGTAAATCATGACGGGAGAAGCGATGTCTGCGGCGCAATGTGCGGCGGTCTTCTCGGCGCGTATCACGGCGCGGGCTTTGTGCCTAAAAAGTGGCTTCAAAAATTGTCTTATCTGCGTTTAATTGAAGATACCGCTATATCGTTGGTTGAAAATTCATACTTTAACGAAGAACCGGAAGCGCGTACCAAAACCGGTAAAAAATCAAAAGACCCCGAGGACGATTTCTTTGCAAAAGATGATAACGAAATTGATTATGATGAGTGAGCTAATGTCGTACAAGGGGAGCGTTATACCGAAATGAACAATATCAACAGAAGCTGCGGAGTTTTACTCCATATAACGTCGTTACCGTCACCATACGGTATCGGAACTCTCGGCAAGGACGCGGAGGAGTTTATCGACGCGTTACGCGATAGCGGACAAAAATATTGGCAGGTTTTGCCGATTAATCCGGTCGGCTACGGTAACTCGCCTTATCAAAGCTACTCGGCATTTGCGGGAGAGCCGTTGTTAATCGACCTTGATGATTTGGTCGGAAACGGGCTTTTAACGCGCAAAAGCTGTGAAGAAGCCGACTTCGGCGCAGACCCTTCATTTGTGGACTTTGAAAAAGTCGCCGCGGTTAAAATGCAATTATTGAGGGAAGCGTTTAAAACCTTTACAGAAGGAACAAACGCGGTCGATGTAGCTTTTTTGGCGTTTAACAGTGAAGAGGCGGGGTGGCTTGACGATTACGCACTATTCATGGCGATAAAGACATCAAACAAAAACGTCGCTTTTACAAATTGGTCTCGACCGCTTTTATTGCGCGATAAAAAAGCAATTGAGGATTTTCTCGAACAAGACGGAATCGGTAAAGAGGTTGAATTTTGGAAGTTTACACAGTTCTTCTTCCACCGCCAATGGAACAAGCTTCGCCGCTATGCAAATAAGAGCGGGGTTAAAATAATCGGCGATATACCTATATATGCGTCCCCTGATAGTGCCGACGTATGGACAAATCCCGGGTTGTTTTTACTTGACGCCGATTGTAAGCCCACAAAGGTCGCGGGCGTTCCCCCCGATTATTTTTCCGAAACGGGACAGTTGTGGGGGAATCCTCTTTACAATTGGGACGCGCCGCTTGTGTTCGACTGGTGGATTAAGCGGTTTAAAAAAGCGTCCGAGCTTTATGACACAATAAGGATAGACCATTTTCGCGCATTCGATACTTATTATGCAATTCCATACGGTGAAAAAACGGCGGTTAAGGGCGAATGGCTCAACGGGCCGGGAATGGATTTGTTTAACGCGGTTAAAAAAGAAAAAACGCTCGCAAATTTCCCTATTATTGCGGAGGATTTGGGAGAGCTTTTCGATAGTGTTAAAATATTGTTGAAACAAACCGGGTTCCCCGGAATGAAAATTCTTCAATTCGGGTTTAATAATCAAAATCAAGACAATGAACACCTTCCGCATAATTATAAATCAAATATGGTTGTTTACACGGGGACGCACGATAACTCCACCGTAAACGGCTTTTTAAAAGCAAAAAACGCGCCTAAGAGTATGGCGAAAAACTATATAAAACCGGGCTTTTTAGAACCCGCGCATTGGGCTTGTATAAGAAGCCTCTACGCCTCAACCGCCGGCATTGTGCTTATTCCTATGCAGGACGTTTTAGGGTTAGACGATTCGGCAAGAATGAACACCCCCGGGACAATAAAATCGGGTGCGGGCGGAAACTGGGTTTGGCGAATGAAAAAAGGTGAATTTAAACCCGCCGCCTTGAAAAAACTAAAATCATTGAGCGAGGTTTATTTCAGATGAGTTTTCGGAGGTTTCCGTGAAGGGTACTATGAAGCTGTATATAACGGCGGCGGTTTTCGCGGCAATGACCTGCGTACTGACTTTTACGGTGAAGATTCCCGCGCCGGTCGGGTATACGCACCCCGGCGACTGTATAATATATCTCGCCGCTTGTATTCTTCCGTTCCCGTATGCTCCTGCTGCGGCGGCGGTCGGCGGCGCATTGGCGGATTTGTTGTCGGGCTACCCGCAGTATATTATACCGACGTTATTTATAAAATCATTAATGACCATGCTTTTTACAAGAAAAAGCGAGAAAATACTCATAAAACGAAATGTCTTAATGACAATCCCCGCCGGCTTAATGCTCATTGCGGGATATTTTGTCGCGTCATGTATTATGTATGATTTTTTTTGCGCCGTCGGGGGGATTTGGGGCGACATTATACAGGCGACAATGAGCGCGGCGGTATTTGTCACAATTGCCGCGGGACTCGATAAAATCAAATTTAAACAAAAGCTGGGGTTGTTGCGATGAATATACAAATATTCGGTAAGAGTAAATGCTTTGATACAAAAAAAGCAGAACGATATTTTAAAGAGCGCGGTATAAAGTATCATTCGGTTAATATCCTCGATAAAGGTCTCAGTAAAGGGGAGCTTACCTCGGTCATAAACGCCGTCGGTCTCGACAATTTGGCTGATGAAAGGGCTAATGAATATCATCTGTTTAAGCATTTGACCGATGAAGGGAAGTTTGAAAAGCTTCTCGAATGTCCCACATTATTGATAACACCCATTGTCCGCAACGGGAAAAGCGCGACTATAGGGAATGAACCGAATATTTGGAAAACGTGGGAATAAAATTAAGAATTATAAATAAATTTTTAAAAACAATTGACATTTTCGTTTAACCTGTGATATAATGACTATATATCAATAGGGGAGGTGTTTTCTTATGTTAAATAATTATAAAGGGCTTTACGGAAAACGCGGCTTTACGCTGATTGAAATGATAATTGTTGTGTCGATTATTGCTATAATGTCTGCCGTTGCGGTTCCCAACTTTATAATGTCTCAGCGTAGGGCAGAGGCGAACAGACAAAACGAAAACGCAAGGGGGTTTTATTTTGCGTTACAGAGTATGCTTTTAAACACTATGGAGGACGATAACACCGAGAGCGAGTTTTTTTTAACCATCGACGGCGTAACAAGAAGGCGTTCCTCTCCGATTGTCAAATTCCCGTCAAATATTGCCCCTATCGCGGAACAGTCGGGTCTTGAATTTTACTTATTCGCAACAATGGATAACGACGGAACCTTTTCAACCGCCACATTAGGCAAAAGCGCGGCGGCGAGCGATATTGCGGAGTTTCCGTCGTCGGGTTCCACTAATGACGGTATTTTTGGAACTATGTTAGATGAAATTCTCGGTTATATGGCGAACGACGGAGAGGTCGGTTATTATTACGCAATGTTCGACAGCCAGTTTAGGGTGGCTATGGTTTATTATTCTAAGTTTGCGACACCTGCGGTTGTTTCTGCGGCGGCGTATGACTTTGGAAGTAATAATCTTATCGGGGGGCAGATATTCGGCGCGTTCCCGATTCAATACGGCTTTAAAGACAATTTCAAGATTTATGTAGGCGGTGAGAAAACTCCCGTTGCTCCGACTAAAGGTCCGACATATAAATGGTTTGATGTTATAGAAGTATACGGTTCTCCAATTTAGAGGCGTCTGTTTATGATACAAATAAAACTAAACGCCCTTGCGTAAATCAAGGGCGTTCAACATGAAAGGAAACAATATATTAATGACCAAGAGTAAAACACAAAAATTAGTAGCCGCCGCTTTACTTTGCGCTATGGCATATACGGTGATGGCTATACTCAGAATACCCGTGCTTTTTTTAACAATTGATTTTAAAGATGTAATAATCTTAATAGGCGGTTTTTTATACGGCCCGTTAGTCGCGCTTAGCGTAGCGGTCATAGTCCCGTTGCTTGAAATGTTCACGGTAAGCGACACCGAGCTGTTCGGGTGTGCCGCGAACGCATTATCGAGCGGGACATTTGTATTCGCGGCGAGCTTTATTTACAGTAGGCGCAAAACGCTCGAAGGCGCGATAATCGGCTTAACCGTCGGCGTAATTGTCATGACGTTCATCATGACATTGTGGAATTACATTGCCGTTCCTTTTTACAGGGGGATTCCCCGCGAAGCCGTTGTCGGAATGTTAATTCCGATTTTCATACCTTTTAACCTTTTTAAAGGTGGGATTAACGCAATTTTAACAATGATTATTTTTAAGCCGGCGGCTATGGCTCTGCACAAAGCCGGATTAGTTGAGCTTCCGATAGTCGGCACCCGCTCAACAAGGATAAAATGGATTTTTATAATTGCGGGAATTGCGATTGTAGCGGCAATACTTTTTTGGCTTCTTCAATCCTCTTGAAACGACTCAAACCCATATTGAAATTAATCGACTATAATACAAGCTTTGATATTCTCGAAAACTTTTTCGCCTATTCCCGACACCTCCATTATTTCATCAATGCTCGAGAAGCCGCCGCGTTCGCGCCTGTACTCAACAATTCTCTCCGCGATGGTTTCGCCTATGCCCGTTAACGTCATAAGCTCTTCGGCGTTCGCGGTGTTGATATTGATTTTATTTATTTCCGCAGCATTTGTAATAACGCCGCTCGATTCGGTTGTGTCGGGCGGTTTTTGTTGCGTTTCTAAAACTCGCACATATTGCGGCTCGCGCTTAACGGCGAATAGTGTTATGACGATACAAGCGACCGCAAAAAGCGACATTGTAATTATAAAAGGTAAGTTTTGTAAATTCTTTTTATTCATTTTATTCCTTTTTTGTTAAAGTTTTGATTTTATCAACCGATAAAAATATGGTAAGGATAATAATTAGGACAATAACTTGAAAGGGGAAAAAGCACAATGATTATTAACGGTAATTTAATTAACAATCAGCCTAACGCACATCACAGTAATCTGCCTAAAAATGCGGCGGAAAAGACACAGGAAAAAGCCAATACCCTCGCAACCGATAACGTCGACAAATTTGACGCCGATTCGGTAAACGTCAACAGAAATTTCCAAAATGCACCGGGAAGAACCGATGAAGCGGCGATTCGCGGCTACAAGGGACAAAGCGTTATTCAAATGAAAAACGCAGTTGTTGCCGATTATGTAAGTCAGAACTTTAAGAAACAATCGGGGGTCAATTTTTGGAAGAACATAGCCGACAACACCTCTTACACACCGAGCGCGTTCGCTCTTTCGGCTTATAATAAAGCCGAAGCGACCTCAAAGGACTATGACGATTATTGGGGCGTTGAGGCTACCGCGCAACGACTTTTCACCTTTGCAAAATCAATTGCGGGTAACGATGAAAAGATGTTCGAAACAATGAAAAACGCCTTCTTAAAAGGGTTTAATCAAGCGTTGGGAACGGCGGGAAAACTACCCGATATAAGCTATCAAACCAAAGCGAGAACCCTTGAATTGTTTGATGCGTGGGGAGCGGAGATAAAATCGAGCAAAAATCCCGCGCCGGCACCCGCAGAACCCGCGGCGACCGAAAAAAAGTAATAACGACAAAAGACAAATGAATATAAGTTTTCAAATCTCGGGCTGTGAACGCACAGTCCGAGATTTTGCTTTTTCCAATAATCTCTCGGCGTTCGCCAAAGAAATCTCGTCCTCGTCACCCGATATAATCCGCGCCAACTCTACCTTACGCTGTTCTCCGGTTACTTTTTTCACGCTTGTAAAGGTTCTTTCTCCCGCGCCGACCGATTTTTCAATTAAAAGGTGGTTGTCTGCCATTGATGCGATTTGCGCCAAATGCGTAACGCACAAAACCTGTCGCTCCTTTGAAAGCTCCGCAAGCTTTAACCCGACCTTATATGCCGCGCGACCGCTTATTCCCGCATCTACCTCGTCAAATATCATGACGGGTACATCGTCGCTTTCGGCAAAAACGACCTTAATTGCGAGCATAATGCGCGATAATTCGCCGCCGGATGCTATTTTGGAAAGCGGCTTAGGTGCTTCACCCTTGTTGACCGATATTAACAGCTCTGCCGAGTCCATTCCCGTTATGGTCACCTTATCGCCGGTTAAATTGAAAACGAGGCGAGTCCCCGGCATATCGAGATACTCAAGCTCCTTACAGATTAATTCCGAAAGCTTTTTTGCCGTCCGGTTCCGTTTTATGCTCAATTCGCCGCCGAGTCGCTTAACCTTATCCCCCAATTGTTTTTTCTCATCGGTTAGTTTTTGGATAAAATCATCGCCGTTTTGCAAAGCCTCGAGTTCTTCCCGCCATGCGGCGGTTGCTTCGATAAGCTCATCAACGGACAAGCCGTATTTGCGCCTTAAGCGAAGAAAGTCGCTCATGCGCTCCTCATATGCCGAAAGCTTATCCCTTATTTCCGCGCCGCCCGTTCCGCAATTGTCGGAGATGACGACCGAAAGCTCGTGCTTTATATCGGAAAGCTCAATATGAGCCGCATCAACCCGTTCTTTTAATGTCTTGCATACGGGAATAAACCTCGCGACGTCGCTCAACCCGAGCTTACAAAGATTAAGTAAATCGACCGCGCCCGTCTCCGACTCCGAATCACCCGAAAGCTTTACATACGCGCCGTTGAGCGTTTCGGAAACGGTTTGAATATTACGCAACCGCTCTAATTCGAGCGAAACCTCTTCCTCCTCCCCAAAACGGAGCTTGTACGGTTCTACATCGGCGATTTTTGCGTTCAATATTTCGATTTTTTCGTTTTTAAGCCCCTCTTCCTTTTGGAACGTATTTATTTGCTTGGACACCCTCGAAAATTCCCGAAAGGTATCCTTGTACTCGTTAAGCGAGATTTTGCCGTAGCTGTCTATCAGCTCAAGCTGTGCGTCGCGGGAAATAATCATTCGCGTGTGATGTTGCCCGTGAATATCAATTAACCCCGCCGATATTTCCTTTAAGACGGCGGCGGTGGCTGTTTTACCGTTGACTCGGGCGGTGGAGCTTCCTGTGTCGGATATTTCGCGTGTGAGGATTAACTCGCAATCGTCTGAAGCTTTCGAGGCTTCCGAAGCATCCGAAGCGTAACCGTATTCAGTTAGCTTTTCGCGGACATTATCGGGAAAGTTGTCAAAAAGCGCGGTTACGGTCGCCTTATTTGCACCGGCGCGCACTATGTCCTTTGAAACCCTTCCGCCTAAGACTGCGTTTATCCCGCCGATAAGTATACTCTTACCCGCGCCGGTTTCCCCGCTGAAAACATTGAGCGATTTGTCAAAGCCTATTACCGCTTTTTCAATAATCGCAAGATTTTCAATATACAGCTCCTTCAACATCACAGTAATTTCCTTAATTTAACCGTTAATTCATTAGCGTCCTTTTCCGAACGCGTTATGGCGAATATTGTGTCGTCGCCCGCAATCGTTCCGACTATCAAAGGAATGTCCTTCAAATCTAATGAGGAACAAACGGCGGACGCCATGCCCGAATATGTTTTTATTACAACCGTGTTCATAGCCGCGTTAATTGACTTTACCGCCTGTGAAAACATACCGCTGAGCTTTACAAATCTTGCCTTATCGGGAACGGTATAACAATTTATACCGTTTTCCGAAAGCTCCTTAGTCAGCCCGAGCTGTGTCATATCGCGGGAAAGGGTGGACTGTGTAACAACAATTCCGCGCCCCCGAAGCTCGGAAACGAGCGTCTCTTGATTTGTTATTTCCTTATCCTTTATTATATCGAGAATTTCTTGTAATCGTTTTTTCTTCATCTTTGCTTACTGTCTTCCGCCTCAAAAACGTCGCCCGAGTTATGCGCTCTGATTAAAAACTTTTTAACCGCAAACAACCCCGAAACTATTATAACGCCGATTAGCGTTTCCTGCATACTCGAGTGTTCGACGACTATTTGTCGCGCAATCGCGAAAAGCAACAAATCCACCACCGATTCCGAGGTATGCTTACACATCATTTTCACAAATTCCGCGCCGATAACGAACCCGAGCGTTGTCGAAAGAACATCTTGAAACCCCATGCTCAAGATGTTAAAATCCACGCCGACGACATCAAACATAAGCTCAATTATTTTAATTAAAATAACTATTAGTATTATAACGGCAATACCGATTTCGAGCCACTTTGCCGCCTTTTCAACATGATACATACCCTTTTTGTATTTTTCTTGTTTTTCCATATTATGCTCCTGTTAATTAATTATATTTGGTTATAGCGCAGTTTTCATTTTAGCGGATTCATCAATTTATTGTGGATAGCGTTATAAAAATTGTTTCCGTCTATGTCGATAATCTCGAGACAGTATTCGGATTTTGTTATTACAACCTTTTCGTTCTCTTTAAGAATTATTCCGTCGCCGCCGTCCATACATACCGAGACATTATTTGCCGAAATTTCGAGGCTTCCGTTCGGTGAAAAGACCATTGGGCGGTTAAAAAGCGTATGCGGACATAATGCGGTTACCAAGAAACACTCCAACTCCGGCTCAATAATAGGGCCCCCCGCCGACAATGAATATGCAGTCGAGCCGGTAGGCGTGCTTATAATAATTCCGTCCGCCCTTACCCTAATGACCTCGGTTCCGTTGCGCGTTACGGAAAAATCGGGAAGTCGCTCAACCGCCCCCCTGTGTAACACAACGTCGTTAAGAAGTATTTGCGGTTGTCTTTCGCCGACCCTTGCTTCGATTAGCATACGACGATTTGTTTTAAAGTCGCCGTTTTTAAGGCGTTCCAATTTGTCGAGGCTGTCCTTCTCAAGGGTCGCCATAAAACCAAGTCGCCCCGTATTAATCCCCAAAAGCGGCTTCTTATAAACGGCACATTCTGCCCCCGCCTTTAAAATAGTTCCGTCGCCGCCGATTGTGATATAAGCGTCACAATCGGTTATATCATCGACGAGTTCAATATCAAATTGTTTAAGCTTTTTTAAAACCGATTCATACACCGTATCGGCATCACTATTATGACTCAGCTCTTGTTTTACAAGTATAAATACCTTCATTTAATCAATACCCAACCACATTAAATATTCGCGGTTGCCGGATTTACCGACGACCGACGACTCGCACAGACCTTTCACAAGCAACCCGCTCGACTTTGCAAATGTCGCTACCTCGTCAACGATTTTGTTGCGGACTTTGCTCTCGGTAATAACCCCTTTGTGTCGCCGCCCTAATTCAAATTGCGGTTTGACTAAAACTACTGCGTCCGCTCCGTTATCGGCAAGCTCCTTCAATTTGGGGAGGATTAGCTTTACCGAGATAAACGACACGTCGACCGCGATAAATTCCGCTTTAACCGGTGCGATAAATTCTCTTATGTCACATTGTTCAACGGAAACAACCCGAGGGTCACGCCGTAAGGAGTCGGCTAATTGGCTCGTTCCGACATCGACCGCAAAAACGCGCCTTGCGCCGTATTTGAGCATACAATCGGTAAAGCCCCCCGTGCTTGCCCCGATATCGAGACAGATTTTCCCGTTTAAATCGAGATTATAATGCAAAACCGCCTGTTCAAGTTTTAACCCGGCTCGCGATACATAGCGTAATGTGTCGATAACCTTATCGCTTATTTCGATAATATCGTCTTCATTTACCGCTTGAGACACCTTGTTACAGAGCGAGCCGTTTACCGTTACGGCATTATTTGTAATTAATTCGGCGGCGGTCGTTCTGCTTTTTGCCAAATTTCGTCTGTATAATTCTTTATCTAATCTGTTTATCATATTAATATATTATCATGTTTAATTCGTGTAATTCGTGCGATTCGGCAGAATTAGCCGCCGCAATTAATGCCGCCGCTTCAATAATGGCTAAAGGAAAAAGCGTCGAGGAAATCGAAATGCTCGCCGTTCTTTTCGATTTGCTTTCCGATACTTTGTTTGCTATTGCCGTCATTGAAAAGAAAAAAGCGAGGTTAAGACAAGATGAGGGATTTTAATTGTGATTCTACACTACCGCTCGGTATAAACCCATTCACCGCCTTTATATCGTAGCGTGAATTTTTTCTGTGCCAGCCGCGCCGCGTTAATTCGAGCAAAAATGCTTCGCCGATTCCCCCCCGCTCAACCCCCTCTTCATAAAACACAATATCGTTATATTGTAGCGCGATTTGGATTGCCTCCTCGGGGAGCGGTTTAATCTTAACCAATTGTAATATATCACAGTCGCTCGGAGCGTATTTGACCAAACGACCGTACGTAACGATTAATCTGTCGCTTTTAACGCTCAATAATCTGTATTCACCGTGATATTCCCCCAAAATCGCCTCACCGCGCGGATAACGAACGGCAACAAGCCCGTCAACATCATACAAGGCTTTACGCAAACACTCTTTTAACTCGCCCGAATTTGCGGGGGAGAAAATCGTAGCGTTGGGGATTACGGAAAGCATGGCGACGTCAAACAAACCTTGATGCGTTTCGCCGTCCTCGCCGACCATTCCCGCGCGGTCAATCGCCAAGACTACATGAAGCCCCTCGATTGCACAATCGTGTAATAAGCGGTCAAAGCCTCTTTGCGAAAAAGTCGAATATACCGCAAATACCGGCAACGCGCCCCCGCTCGCTAACCCCGCCGCAAAGGTTACCGCGTGTCCCTCGGCAATTCCGCAGTCATAGAACCTTTCGGGAAAAACGGCGTTAAAATAATTGCAGCCGGTCGCGTATTTCATAGCCGCGCTTATTAAACAGATTTTTTCGCCCTCTTTTTGTTCCGCTAAGCGCAAAATCTCCTTACCGAAAACATCGGAAAATGATTCTGCGGATTTTGTCGGTTTTACGGGTTTATCGGTGAAATAATCGGCGGGCGCGGCGGCGTGATATTCGCCCGAATTGCGTTCGGCGGGTTTATAGCCCTTCCCCTTTTTTGTTTTAACATGAATGAGACAGGGGGAATTAATAAGCTTCGTAAGCTCGAATATCTCAATTAATTCGTTAAGGTTATGTCCGTCGACAATCCCGTAATACTTAAACCCGAGATTCTCAAAAAAGTTACTCTGATATATTGCGTTTTTAACAAATTTCTTTGTCACGCTTACGGCGTCGCTTACCGCCTCACCCATTTTGTTTTTTTCGAGAAAAGCCTTAACATTTGTTTTTGCCTTATGATATTTTCGCGTCGAACGAAGGTGCGACAAATATGATGCAATTGCCCCCGTGTTCTTAGATATGCTCATTCCGTTATCGTTTAAAATTACGAGCAAATTCGACTCGCTTTTCCCCGCGTTATTTATCCCCTCATAAATCCCGCCGTCGGTAAACGCGCCGTCCCCCGCGATTGCAATTACTTTATGAGCGTCGCCCGCCTTTTGCATAGCCTCGGCTATGCCTAATGCCGCCGACACCGATATCCCGCTGTGTCCTCCGATAAATGCGTCATGCTCCGATTCGGACGCGCGCGGGAATCCTCCGATTCCGCCGCCGGTTCGCAAGGTGTGAAACTGTTCAAATCGACCGGTCAACAGCTTATGGGTATAACACTGATGCCCGACATCGAATATAATTTTATCCCGAGGACAGGAAAAGACGGTATGCAGAGCGACCGTCAACTCAACCGTTCCTAAATTTGAGGCTAAATGCCCGCCCGTTTTCGATACGGTTTTTATCAAGAATCGCCTTACCTCGCCGCACAATTGCCGAAGCTCTTTTTCCGACAACCCTTTTAATGTATCGGGTGAAATATTTTTATTTAAAATCATATAAGCTTCATTCTTTCTCGTTTATATACCGTTTAACTATTAGATTTGACACTGGATTTGCGAGGTTTTTTGTCGTCAGACAAGGCAAAATTTTCGCGAATATACGCTTATATTTAAGAAAATTCTAACGCAGTATGGCGGCAAAAAGACCGCAATTATGTGTTAAATTTGATAGTTAAGCGGTATAATCAATCATTTAAACATAAACCCTATAAAAATGCCGAGAATCGCCCCGCAAAACACCTCGAGGGGAGTATGCCCTACAAATTCCTTTAACGGCTTATCATCTGTTTTATCGTCTGCCGCTTCGCCGTCTAATTCATCAATACTGACCTTTAACATATTGATTACCTTAGCGTGTATTCCCGCCGCCCGTCTTACTCCCGCCGCGTCATACATGACGATTAGCCCCAATATAAGCGCGATAGCGAACATAGGCGAGTGAACCCCCTCTCTGACCGCCATTACAACAATTAATGTACAAACCCCCGACGAATGAGAAGACGGCATCCCCCCCGCGCCGGTGAGCCGCTCTTTTCTGAACACCTTATACTGAACGGCGTACACAACGTATTTTAAAAGCTGTGCGACCACAAAACTGAATATTGGGGCGACCCATAATGCGTTATTGTCAATAAATCTGCTCAAGTTTTTTACCAATCCTTCTTCTTATATATACCGAAATCCGGTGTAAAATTCAAGTGTTAAGCAAAACTGCTATAATTTCAAATCCTTCTCTCAATAAGCGACAACGCTAATTCCTTTAAAAAATCACCTTTCGGAAGCTTTTCGGCAATTTTAATCGACGTATCGTTATATTCACCCGCCAATTCGCGAGCCTTTTTTTCACCTATTAAAAGGGGAAGGGTTTTCTTTCCCGCTTTCTCGGTTTTAAGGTCGAGCAAATCGTCGGTTATTTGGAAAGCCAATCCCATGGCGAACCCATACCCGCGAGCGTTATGCAACGCTTTTTCGGGTGCGTCGGCGCAAAGCGCACCGCAGACGCACCCCCCGCTTATTAACGCGCAGGTCTTGCGATTGTACATAGCGAGAAGCTCTTCCTCCGAAACCGTTTTTGTTGATTTTTCGAGTTCCATATCCTTTTGCTGTCCCTTAATCATTTCCGTTGTCGCGTTAGAAAGCGTCGATATAACAGAAACTACATTTTGCGGTTTAAGCCCCTCGGGTTTTGGCAAAAACGCCGCCGCCGATACTGTGTTGAACGCAGTTGCCAATAATGCGTCTCCGGCAAGAAGTGCCGTCGCTTCGCCGAACTCTTTATGACACGAAGGCTTCCCCCTGCGAAAATCGTCGTCGTCCATACAAGGGAGGTCGTCGTGTACCAAAGAAAAAGCGTGGATAAGCTCAATTGCGGCGGCTACACAAACCGCTTTTTTTACATCGCCGCCGAAAACGCGACAAAACTCTAAGGTAAGCGCGCCGCGTATGCGTTTTCCGCCGCCGAGCGTGCTGTAGCGCATCGCTTGTCCGACTTTATAATCGGTTTCCGGAAAATGTAACGCCCGCTCCAATTCTTTTTCAATTAATTCACGATATTCGTTCATGCGTTGATTAAATAACGTCATTGCCCGTTTCCGTTCCGGGAATCTTCCGTCCCCTTTTGATTCTCGATTTTTTCTATAGTAAGCCTCGCCGTTTCTATTCGCCGCTTGCATATGTCGATTAAACCGACCGCCTCGCCATACAGCTTGAGCGATTCTTCTAACGGAAGCTCGGTATCGTTCATGAGAGCGGATATTTCGGAAAGCCGCGTCAACGATTGTTCAAAGGTTAGTTTTTTATCGGTCATGCCTTCTCCTTCACCTCTGCAGAAATTTTACCCTTATGAAGCTTTATCCCCACAATATCGCCTATGTCAACGTCGTCGGCGTTAACAACCGCTTTATTATTGCGCGAATCGGTAACAATAGAATAACCGCGCATTAAAACATTTAAAGGGCTTAATGCGTCAATACGCTTCATTTCGGCAACTAACTGTTGCTTTTTTCGGTTTAACGCCGTTTCCGACGAAATTTTCAATTGTTTATTAAGGCTTTCTAATTGAGCCTCATAATTTGCGAGCCGCACAGACGGCGACTTTGCGTTAATTTCTCTTCCCACTGCGTTTATACGCTCGCTATAAAGAGAAATCGTTCTCTTTGTCCTGAACAGCATATCCCGCTTTAAAGTATTCAGGTATTCGTACACGTCCGCAATATCCGGAACGCTCAATTCGGCGGCGGCGGACGGCGTCGGTGCGCGAAGGTCGGCAATAAAATCGGTTATTGTAAAATCGACCTCGTGTCCGACCGCGCTTATAGTCGGGATTTTACTTGCAAATACCGCCCTCGCGAGAGCTTCATCGTTAAACGCCTTTAAATCCTCGAGCGAGCCGCCGCCTCTGCCTAATATGATAACGTCGGCGTCGGTCGATTGTGCTTTTTCGAGCGCGGCTTTTATCGACGCGGCGGCATTTACCCCCTGTACCAGGGCGGGCAGTAATACAACCTTAACCAAAGGGTTGCGCCTTCCCAAAATGTTTAATATATCCTGAAGTGCCGCGCCGGTTTCGGCGGTTATTACGGCAATTTTGCGCGGTGAACGCGGGAGCGGTCGCTTTTGCAGAAAAAGCCCCTCTTTTTCGAGCTTATCGCGTAATTCAAGGAAGGCAATGTACAACGCGCCCATGCCCTCCGGTTGAATATCGAAGGCGTATAATTGGAACAAGCCGTCCCGCTCGAAAACGCGCACGTCGCCGCGTATTGTCACCTTCATGCCGTTCCACTCGTTCGAATTATCGGGAACCCATTTGAGCGCGTCAACGCTGTTCTTAAACATCACCGCTTTTATAGACGACGACTCGTCTTTTAAGGTAAAGTAAAAATGTCCCGTTTTATAATGATTGGTGAAATTAGATATTTCGCCTTTAACGTATATATCACAAAGAGATTTTTCGCTTTTTAAAAGGTTGGAAACTTTTTTATTAACCTGTGAAACGGTCACGGTCAACCCCTGATTATTCTGTTCCATTTTTTTCCCTATAATAATTCCCCAAAACGCCGCTCACAAAGACACAGTCTTGTTTCTCTGCGTATTTTTTACAAAGCTCAATTGCTTCGTTAATGGCTACTTTATCGGGGACATCTTCATCACAATCCATTTCATACAAAGCCACCCGCATAATCGCAACGCTGACCCTCGGTATACGTTCGAGCTTGCGGGTTTTACTGTATTCGGCAATAATATCGTCCGATTTTTCGGCAAACGCCGTTACCGCCTCTGCCTTTTTTATAAGCGCGTCCAATTCGTCGGATTCGGCAATAAGTTCAAATTCGTCTATATTTGCTTCGGCAATTTCCGAAAGCGAATCATCGTTGAACAACGATTGATACATTAATAAAAATAACGCTTCTCTGTTTTCGCGTCTGTTCATATAATTTCGGTATCCTCCGCGAAAAAGTCGGAGCTTTTGTCCGCCGCGGGAGGTAGGCGCACCCCCGAAATTCGTACATTAACCTTTGAAACGGCAATACCGGTCATATTCTGCACGGCGGTCTTTACGCTTTGTTGAATTGATTCTGCGACCTTAACTGCTTTGTATCCCGCTATTACTATTACGCTTACATCTATCTCTGCGGATTCGCCCTTAAGGGTCGCCTTTATCGGGTTAATCAAGCGATTTGCGACTAAAAGCGCGTTGTCCTGTGTGTCGAGATGTCCGCCCTTAACCGACACCCCCGTCACCTCCATAGCCGCTAACTCGGCGATTTTTATGACAACCTCATTGGATATCTTAAGACTCCCCGCTATAGTATTTGTTCTTGTTTTCATGCGCCGTCCTTTCTTAAAAATATTTGTGGTATACTATGTTAATAAAAAATAGTATACCACAAAATTTGTAAAAGTGCAAGGGATATTATAAGTTTTGTTCAATTTACTTCAACAATTGTAATGTTTTCGGCGGCTACGTTTACCTCGGACAAAAGCGCGTCTTTAATTTTTGCGGCGCATTGTGCGGTCAAGCCGTCGGTGCGGACTATTATATTAGTCCCCCTTTCCGATATATAGCACAATACATCGGAGAATCCTTGAGCGCGTAAAACCGCTTCAACTCTTGCTTCGCTTTCGATATAATTGCCTAATGTTGCCGCCTCATACGCAATCGCCTGAATCTCGTCTCCGCGGACGTCGCCGCCGGCAATAATCGTCTGTAAAAACTCTTTTGCTTCGTCGCGACTTTCGCGCTTAGAGAGTCTTGCTTGAGCAAAAAACGCCGAAACGTCATCGTCGACAATCTCCCCGCCCGAGACAAACTGTGCGTCGCCGTAGTTCACGCCTTTATCCGCCTCGGCACCGTTTTCCGCGCCTTCTTGATTCTCGCCCGTTTCGTTTTCGGGGGGAGCAATTCTTCTGTTGGTTGTGACCGAATAGTTAGCAAACACCGCTAACCCTAAAAGCAGGCACAGTCCCGCTATAATAATCTGCTTTTTTCCGATTATCATGTTTATTCTGAGCCTTTTGAATTTGTTCATTGCCTTGTTCATGTTAATTTTCTCCTTTTAGTTAGTAACGCTTATTCGTGTTGTTGCGATTCCAAAAACTCGCGAAACGAGCTCAACAATCTTTTGTTTAACGATGATATCGCCGCCGCCGTCACAAATGACGGCTACACCGCGAACCTTTGGGGTTATTACGGTCTTTACGCTTGCCCCTCTTTCGGCATAAACCGTTTCGGAAAGGCTGTCTAATGTGACCATTATTGTAAGCTCGCCTATTCCGTCAATTGCGGAAAGGGTTCGTTTCAACTCTCTCTCGAGCTGTGTTTCATAATCGGCGACATTTACGATATAATCGTCGCCGACTGAATCTTTTTGTGAGCCGCCCGTTATTCCCGAAAACATCTCGCTTATTAAAATCAACAATAGTAAAGCCAATCCGCCGTAAACAATTATTTTCATCGTTTTTTGATTTTTAAACAAATTTCTGAAATCGAATATTTTGATTCTTTTGCTTTCGTCATTCATTTTGGTTATAGTCCTTTCGCCTAAACTCGCCCGATATAAGTATGTTCCCGCCTACCTCCTTTTGGACAATTTTAACGGCTTCTTTAAGCTCGTTGAGTTCTTTTTCGCTTGGTTCGCTCTCTGTATCTGTATGAGAATCCCCCGGTTCAACCGTTTCATCGCCCCCGTCTGTTTCTTGTCTGACGCTGACAAGCACAAGCCTAATTTCATTAATAGATATGCTGTACTTATCCGAAATATTAACGATTACATAAATTTCTTCGGGAAAAATCCCCCCGTCGTTCAAAACGCGCAAGAGGCTCGCTTGTGTTTCGCGCTCAACGGCTCGTTTTTGCGCGTTGACATACTCCTCGTTAAAATCCGCATATGGGATATTTTCTATAATGAAGGTTGCCTCCTCCGCAAAATTAACCCGTCCGCTCGTGAAAAAAAACGCCAAAACACTTAAAAAGAAACAGGCGACGAGAAAATCCGTCTGTTTCTTAAGCGAATTTTCGGGAATAAGCATTTTAAACAAGCATAATGCGATTGATGTCATACAAATGTTCAGTAAAATTTCTCTCATAATCCCCCCCCGCTTCCTATTTTTATCATAAGCGCGACAGATACGAGCATAATCAACATAAAACAAACCGACATAGCCAAAATAACAGAAAGAACGCTTTCTCCGCTTTTTAAAAGCGAGCTTAATCTCGCCGAACCGAACATATCGCTTACCGCCCCCGCTAAGCTCAACGCAATTCGAAAGCACACGACGGATATAATCGACGGAAGACAAACCGCGACTATTGAAATTATACCGAACGCACCCGTACTGCTTTTAAGAACGGCGACGCTTCCGTTTACGACGCCTAATGCGTCAGAGACTGCGCCGCCTATTATCGGAACGCCCCCCGAAACGGTAAACTTTACCGCCTTCATTGTTACGGTATCGGTGTTTCCCGAAACGAGGCTTTGTACCGTGAGAAGTCCGGTAAACACCGTTGCCAAAAAACCCAACACCCATATAACGACCGTCTTGACCGTTTTTGCAAGGTTCTCCGTTTTCAAATCGGGACTTACCGCGCCCGCAATTGACACCCCTAAAATTGACGCGGATAACGGCATTAACGCCGTCACCATAACCTGTGAGAATAATTGGGCGGCGAGCAATACAGACGTGTTGAATAATCCCGCCGAAACGACCTGTCCCATAACCGCCATAATCCCCGCCAAAATCGGAATAAATGTCAGCATAAACGCCGCCGCCGCGGTAAGCGTCTGGCTCGTTCGCGTTACGCTCTCGGCAATTGACGCGCTCATAATTCCCGCCCCCGCCAAAACACCCGCAATTTCAAACGCGTGAGAATTTGAACCCGCCTTTTCGCCCGAAGCTCTGAGGGTTTCGGCGGCGGCGCACAGTATTATCACACCCGTTAAGGATACAAGCATTTTTAAAGGCTTTGTGACTTCCTTTTTCAAAAGCTCCCATATCTCCGATACAACCGCGCTAAATGTTAATTCGAGCGGCTTTATGTTTTCCATATATTCTTGTGCAGTTTCCGGCAACGCCTCGCGAATTTCATCTTGTCCGAAGTCCTGAACAAATTCCTCCGCAGCAACGAAAGCTTGCGGAAATAATATTACAATTAGTATAAATAATATGATTTTTTTCATTTTTTTAACTTCCTGTTATATATTAATAAGATTAGTTACCGTATCCGCAATACCTTTAAACAGCGGGAGAGAAACGAGGACAATTGCTAACTTTCCGCCCATTTCTATTTTTGCCGCTATTGCCGTTTCACCGGAATCTTTACAGGTGTCGCTCGCGAGCTGTGTTATATAGCATATTGCCAACGCTTTGAGAAGTGCCGCGCCGTATACAACGTCGAGGCTTACCGCGGCAATCAATTCCTCAATCGTTTCAATTACGGGGGACGCTTGTTTCATTATTACAATAAGTATAATAATCCCGGTAATTAACGAAATGTACATTCCGAATTCGGGCTTGTACTGTTTTAGCACAAGCGAAATCATTGCGGCAATTAAGCCCGCGCCGATTAACGGGAATATGTTCATATTTACACCTCCTCAAGAACGTGTTTGTCGCGTCAGAATCCGAACACATTCTTTATTGTATCGAATAAGACCCCTATTTCTCTTATGACCATGAAAAGCACAACGACCAAGCCCGCAATACTTACCATGAGGGATTGTTCCTCGCGCCCCGATTGCTTCAATAATTGGGAAAGCACGGCGACGATTATTCCCACCCCCGCTATTTGAAAAATTAAATCAAGCTCCATAATCTTACCTCATATAGCAGTTCCGCTTAACATTTACACTTTCATCTTGTAAATTTTGCGTTATGCTTCGTTGATTTTTGCTTAAATATAAGCGTATATTCGCACAAAAAACGCTTTGTCTGACACAAAATTTGTCTGCGAATAAAACGCAAATGCCAAGCGGAACTTCTATATAACCAAAATCGCTACAAATAATCCCGCTAAAATCCCCGCCGAACGATATAGCTTGCCTTTTTTGATGTATTGCTCATGGGCTATTTCCACCTGTTTCGCGAGAAGCTGTGAATTGACCTCGAGCATAGAAAGCTGTCCGTTTATATCGCTCGTTCCTAACGACATACCTACCGATTTTACAATGCCGCGTTCGGTGTCCTCGAGTTCTGTCAATTCGTTTGTAACGGATACCCAGTTTTCGCGCCCCGCGTTTCCCCATTCGGATACGCGGCGTATAAATTCATAACGCGAAAGCTCGTTAAAAAGCTCCGAAACGGGCAAGGCGCGGTATCTTATTAAAAGAGCCATTTCTCTGAACACCTGTGTAAGCTCACGGAGCGACTCCTCCCGCTTCTTTAATCGGCATGAAAAATAAAGACCCAGCCCCGTCCCCATTATGAGCGAAATCGCCGCCGTTATTATTTTCGTGTTGTTTATTAGTTCCATAGAATTCAACCTTCCCTATATTTTTTCCCGAGCCCAATAAGGCTATATGGGAAATCCCACCCGTTGATAGTAACGCCCTGATTCGTTCTGATGAATATGCCTCGCGAAGCCCCCCGCTGTGCGCCGTTAAAACCATCTTCACACCGCAATTTACCATAGCCGACAATTCGCCGACCTCCCACCCTATTTCGTCACAGACTATATATTCGGGAGAAAGACTCCGTAAAGCGGTCATTATTCCTTCTCCTTTAGGGAAGTTGTTCAAAACGTCGGTATTTTCGCCGATATCAAGTGTAGGTGTTCCGAAGGCGCACGCCGCAACCTCGGAGCGTTCATCAATTAACGCAATTTTATATCTACCCGAAATAAGGCGGCATAAATCGCGTAATACGGTTGTTTTCGCGCTTAACGGTTTTCCTATAATGAGAAGCCCGTCAAATTCTCCTTTCTCCTCGCTGTTACAAAGTCGCGAATATAAATCCTCGGCGCACCCGACGCGTTGTCGCGCAATTCGCAAATTAACAGATGAAACATCGCGGATATTGTCTACTTTTCCGTCCCGCAATACCGCCGTGCCGGTAAACCCGGCGCGATGCCCGCCCGGAAGAGTTAACCACCCTTCCTTAAATTGTTTTTCAAAGCTGTGTACAGAGTGTCCGCAAAATTCCTTCAAACACTCTTTAATATGCTCCGCCGTTACCGTATGGTTTATTTTAACGCGCTTATCGTTACATTCGAGCGTTACGGCTTGTCCCGCTCTCAGGCGTATCTCGCTTACATTATCGGTTGTACTTCGCGCTAACTCCGCTAATTGCGGCTTGAGACAACCGAGATATTCTATCGCCTCTTCAAATGGTGTTTTCTTTATTGTAATCATGTTTTTTATTTCCTTTGAGAAACTTCACTCTTGTTAATCTTCTTCGGCAAGTTACGAAAAACCTCCGAACGGAATAAATCCGTTCTACGGGTTTTTCTTCACTCTTGTTAATCTTATGCTGACAAGTTTAAAAAAATAACGGGAACATTTCTTGTTATTTCGGAAAAAGAAAAACAAGTAAAACAATATTTGACAAAATAAAAAAAATGTGATATAATGGATTAATTCTACGTATTACTTTCAAAAGAGGTGTGGAAAATGGCTGTAAATAACAATGATGAAATCAATAAGTTGTTCGGAACGGAAGACGAGCCGGTTTTACCGCCGCCCGACCCCGAACTTAAAACGTCTCCGCTCGGCGACGCTTCAACCCCCGGCGAATCGCCTTTTCAATCTGTCACAGATGAAGGCATGAAGGTTCCGTCGCACATTGACTTTTCCGAGGCGGCGGGCGACAATGCGGGCGGGAGCGACGCACAAATCGGAGACCACAGCAATTTCGGATTCTCGAGGTATCATTCGCCGCGCGCAAACTTAAAGGTAATATTAATACTCCTTCCGATTATGCTCGCAATCGGTGCGGTCTTAGGCGGGTTCATCGTGAAGAATTATTTTTACGGAACGGATATTTCGTCTGAACACTCGTTGATGACAGATGCGGTTAATGCCGTTTATGAAAGGGTTATGAAGAGCGCGCCCGAAAAAGTAATATTTACCGACACCTTTGTCAACAATAAAAAAACAGAATGTGAAATTATAGTTTTCACGGTTATTGAACAATCTCGCGCCGAATTTCGCGCGGTCGCTTTTCGTGTTGTTGCCGACAAAGATGTGAACTCTCTCGATATTTTCTACGAGTTTGACAAAGAGGAATATGAAAGGCTCATTGAGAGCGGCGACGACGGCGACCTTATAAAGGCGCAGATTATGCTCAACCTCGACGCCGAATTTGAAAGAGGTCTTGCCGAGATTCGCGGCGGTAAATGGGTCAATGTTGACCCGTCATATATAAACGCGAAAATAAATAATAAAAAGGTAAAATAAGCGAACAGATGTTTTTAGAGACTTTTTTATATTGGATATTTTTATTTTATTTATATAACGTAATGGGTTGGGTTTTAGAAAGCGCGATTGAATCGGTAAGCCATAAGCGATTTATAAATCGGGGTTTTTTAACCGGCCCGTATATTCCTATTTACGGAATAGGCGGCATACTTTTCTCTTTAATAGGGATTCCGTTAAAAGCTTTTTACCCTAACCCGTATATTAATATAATTTTAGTTTTTGTAGTAGGTGCGTTATCCGCCACGACCCTCGAATATGCGGCGGGGAGCTTTCTCGAACGGGCATTTAAGAAACAACTTTGGGATTACAGTGCGCTTAAAATTACAAATAAGTTTTCATATAAAAATAGGATTTCGCTCGTTTCCTCGCTTTTTTGGGGTGTGTGTTCTGTATTTATGACGTTTTTTTTATATGATGTTGTTTCGACATTTACCCTTTCGTTAAATATGTATCTGCTCGCGGCATTAAGCGCGGTTATGACCTTAATCATAGGGTTTGATGCAATTGTACAGATTAAACGACACGTCAATATACAAGAAACCCTCAAAAAACTTTCGTATGAACAGCTTCGCGAATTTTTAATGAAAAATCTTCTTAAAACGGGTAAACGGCGACAAATTCGCGAGTTTCGCGACGCCGTGTTCAAAAATATAAACGAAAACATTAAAAAGAATATCGAAACAATTCGCAGACTTCGCCCTAACGGTGAACCCGAGAACAACGGTACAGATGTCGAAACAGCAAAACAAGAAAAAGAATTGGAGTTAGAATGATGAAGCATATAATGTCGTATAAAGACGACATAACGGAGATTCTCGACGCCCCCGAAATGTTAAAAGCAAAGGAATATGTACAACACGGCGATGTATCGGTATATTCGCACAGCGTCGCCGTTGCGGAATATAGCTGTCGTTTTGCGCGGAAAATGCGTATTAAGGTGGACTTTCGAAGTCTCATTCGCGGCGCGCTTTTACACGATTTTTTTCTTTACGACTGGCACGATGACTGGGATAAGCTTCACGGGTTTAAACACCCTAAAATTGCTTTAAAAAACGCAGACAGTCAATTTTCGCTAAACAAAAAAGAACGCAATATAATAAGAAAGCATATGTGGCCTATGACGCTCATCAATATCCCCACCTGTAAAGAAGCGTGGCTCGTATGCTTTATAGACAAATACTGTTCCTTACTCGAAACCTTCAAAATATTCAAATACAACTATGAGTGAAAACGAAATACGTAAGCAAATAGCCGTAGCTTGCGGCAAAATGTGGTGGCTCGGTTGGGTCGCCGCAAATGACGGAAACCTTTCGGTTAAGCTAAACAATAATAGCTTTTTAGTTACCCCCTCCGGAATAAGCAAGTCCGACGTCACCCCCGAAAATGTTATCAAAATCGACGCCTCGGGAAATACCTGCAGCGATTCTGAACACAAGCCGTCGTCGGAGTTTAAAATGCACTTGCGTTGTTATGCCGAACGCGACGACGTGAACGCGGTGATACACGCCCATCCGCCCTGTGCAACGGCGTTTGCCGTGGCGGGAAAGCCTCTCGACGATTATTCGATTATGGAAACGGTTTTAACAATCGGCTCGGCTCCCGTTGCAAAATATGCAACCCCCTCAACAGATGAGGTCGGCGATTCAATAGCGGGGCTTTTGCAAATTCACGACGCCCTGCTCCTACAAAATCATGGGGCGTTGACGGTAGGCTGTGACTTAAAAACGGCTTTTCATCGTATGGAAACGCTTGAACACTCGGCAAAGATTGTTATAAACGCGAACATTCTCGGCGGCGCAAAAGAGATTGCCCGCCCCGATATAGAAGAGCTTTGTAGCTTAAGAGCGCGATACGGTATAACCGGAAGACACCCGGGATATAAGAAATATAGTTGATAAAAAAGCGGGAGCCCGACGCTCCCGCTTTTTTAACTAACTAACTCTAAACTTAACTTACCGATGCGTTCATTTCGGCGAGACGTGCCTCAATTACACCTCTGTATTCGCTTCGCATTTTTGTATACGATTCACCTAAAACAATGATAGGCTTTGAAAGATTTTCGACGGGAGAATCTAATACGGGGTCGCTTATATCTGCGCCGATACCGTTTTTAAAGTCCCATACGGGCGATAAGTCTCTTATTTTTTCTAATGTGTCGAGATGCGCGTCTGTCCACTTATAGTCTTCTTTCGCTTTTTCGCGCCCCTGTTTCTTCATTTCGGGGTCAAAATTAGCGATAATCGAGCATTGTGTCCAAGCTCTGAACCCATCCTTGTTTTCCGAGCCGGCGACAAGCATTAAAGCGTCCTGTTTTCCGCGGTGGAAAAATTCGCTCGCCTTGGGGTCGCGGGGGAACGGCACTATTCCTATTTCGTCGTCATCCCACTGTTCCGCTTCGCTTATTTTAACGAGTGTCTCCTGATATCTCCAGGGGCCGTCGTTCCAAAAGAGAACTTCGCCGCTTCTGAATTGTGTGGGTTGAATTTGATAATTTGTTTTTTCGTGATAGGGGAATCTAAATTCCTTAGTTGCCAATTCGTGAAGAAAATCCATTGCGCGTTCAATACGAGAATCGTCCATATTGCTTTTAAGTAAGCCGTCTTCGATTGAAATTATTCCCGTTCCGGTAGAGAGAATGGCGGCTTCGTCAATATAATATCCGATAATTCCCCATTTTTCGTCGGGCTTTGAAAACTGTTGACACATACTGCGGAAGGTGTCCCACGTCCAATCGTTTTGCTCCCAAAGCTTTGCGGGGTCGGTTAAGCCGGCTTCTTGAATAACGCTCTTCCTATAGTACAAAAGTGCGGACGAGTTGTTCAATTCGGTTATTGCCGTATAATTCTTTCCGCCCCATTGGAAAAGGTCGATAACGTCCCTTGTCGGCTCCCACTCGGGCGCGTTTAAATCAATAAGGTCGTCTATAGGCGAAAACTGGTCTTTGAAAACCCCGTAGGGGAAGCCGCGCTCTTCAAACAAGAAGAGGTCGGGCGAATCCCCCGACATAATTAACGAGGTTAGACGCGTATAACGGTTTTCATACGATGTATTAAGTATTTCGAAAATTTTTCTGTCGACCTCAACCTCGTCGCCTTTTTCATTAACCTCGGTTTCAATTGAGGGCCAATACTTAGCTTTGTACAGCTCCGCCGTGGGCGAACCCTCGTCCAAGCTGTACCACGATAATATTCTCAACTCTTTTTCAATTTCGATATCCGGTAAAGCCTCGTGTTCTTTAAGCTCGTGCGCCCTTTTTTTAACACCTTCATGCGTTTGAATCAAATTACTGCCGTCAACCTCCCGACAATTGTTTGCGAGCAGACAAAGCATAATCAAAGACATGGCAAGCAATATAATTGCTTTTTTTGTTTTAGCTTTCATGAATATATCCTCCTTCTAACTTAAAAATAATTTACACATATACATTATAACATTTTTGTCAGAGTAAATCAATATTTGATTGTCACAAAAAAAATGTAAAAAATTTGTTAATATTGCACATAAAGAATTATTTTTACTTCGTCCCAAAAATTCTGTCGCCGCCGTCGCCAAAGCCCGGGATTATATACATATCGTCGTTTAAACCTTTATCGAGCGCGCCGGTGTAAATTTCAACGTCGGGGTGATTATCCCGAAGATTATTTATCCCCTCGGGACAGGAGATAACCGATATAAATTTAATCGACATTGCGCCCGTTTCCTTTACCTTAGAAATAGCCGCACTCGCACAGTTTCCCGAGGCGAGCATTAAATCCATGACTATAACATCGCGTTCTTTTATGTCAAAAGGCAATTTACAGTAATATTCGTCGACATTTGCGTTAATGTGATTATCCCTGTCCGAGCTTCGGCAAATACCAATATGTCCGATTTTTGCGGCGGGGATAAGGCTTACCGCTCCGTCAACCATTCCGAGACCCGCCCTCAATATTGGTATAAGCGCGACCTTTCTCCCCGTTATTACGTTGGTTTCGGCAAGGGCAACCGGTGTTTCTATTTGAACCTTTTTCAAAGGCAAATCCCGCGTTGCTTCATAAGTCATCAATAACGCAACTTCGGACGTAAGCTCTCTGAACTCCTTCGCGCCGGCGTTTTTATCCCGCATGAGTGATATTTTATGTTGAATCAGAGGGTGGGTCAAAACGTGAATTTTATCATTGTTCATTTTCGATACACTCCTTACTTTCAATAGCGGTTATTTTGTCAACCCTCGCGTTATGACGCCCGCCGATAAATTCGGTTTTTAACCATATATCAAGCATTTCCCAAGCGCACCCCTCGCCTAAAGTGCGCCCGCCTAAACAGATGACGTTAGAGTTATTGTGCATTCTTGTATACTTAGCCGAATAATAATCGGCGCATAACGCGGCGCGAACACCCTTTATTTTATTGGCGGTTATAGAAACGCCGATTCCCGTTCCGCAAATAATAACGCCTTTATTTGTATCGGGGTCTTTTAACACTTTTCTGCATACGCTCTCGGCGATATCGGGATAATCGACGCTTGACCCGTCGCACCCACAATCGACATAAGGCATATTAATCCTTTCGAGATTCTTTTTTAAAAATTCTTTTAAATCATATCCCGCGTGGTCGGAGCCTATTATAATCATTCTCACTTCTCCTTGCTTTTGCTTTCAATTATATTTACGAGCTTAATGACGTCGTCGCCGAATTTTAGCTTATCGACCGTATCTTGAAGCTTATCGACTTTTTGAAGAACAATTTTCGTCATAGGCAAAGAATCGGATAATAAACCTAATTTTTCACCGTGTTCAATTTCAATCTTACAAATGCTGTTATGCATATCTGTCATTCGGGTGTTCATTTTTTTCATTCCTTCTTGCACACCCGCCATTTCTTTTTTCAGACCTGCTATATCGCCGCGCATCTCTATATTATCGCCGCGCATCTCTGTAATATCGCCGCGCATCTCTGTAATATCGCCGCGCATCTCTGTAATATCGCCGCGCATCTCTGTAATATCGCCGCGCATCTCTGTAATATCGCCGCGCATCCCTGTCATTTCCTTTTGCATACCTTCGAGTATGGATAAAATTCTTTCTTCGTTTTTCATAAAAAACCTTCCTTTACATTTGTTTATTATTGCTTGTTTTCTCTTTCTCGTTCAGCCTGCGGCTTTCTTATATAAACGGGCATTAACTCTTTTGCAGTTATAAAATCCTTTGCGGAAAGACATACACTCGCGGCGTTTTGATAACGGATAATTTCCGCCGCTACGGGAAGGTATAATTGTGATTCGACTAATTCTGCGCCGTCGCCAACTAAAACAATTTCTTTTTCGGTAATATCCGCCAACTCTTCGGAAAGCTCGTCTAACGATATTGCGCGGTCGGGCGTTAGACGGGTTATGTCCTCGCCGTTAATGTCAAACAGAGCGTTGTAAATCTGATTTCGGCGGGCGTCCATTACCGCGCAGGCTATTACATCGCGCCCCGTAAGATTGTGCGCTAACGAAAGTAATGTTGAAACGCCGCAGACGGGAAGCCCTCGCGCAAGCGCAAGACCCTTCACCGCGCTTACGCTTATACGGAGCCCGGTGAACGAACCGGGGCCGTTCGAGACAGCCAATGCGTCAATATCATCGAGCGACAATCCCGCTGCCTTAAGCACACCTTCGACTAACGGAATAAGCGTCTGCGAATGGGTAATTCTTACGTTTACACAAGCGTAGCCCAAAATCTTTGAGTCTTGTGTAATTGCACAGGAGGCGGCGACCGCCGAGCTTTCAAGTCCGAGAATAAGCAATGGTTATATTCCTTTCATTATCGGCGATTCTTTCTATTTTCACCGTGTAGTATTCGGTTAATTCATTTTTAAGCTCGGGAACATTCTCTGCCCATTCAATCGCGATTATACCTCTATCCGTCGTCAAGATTCGCCCTGCGGACGAGCAAAGCCCGTCCTTTGGGCTTATCTCTTGTTTGCCTTTACCAATATAATCAAAAAAGCCAATTGCATACAAATCGTCGGCGGTTTTTATTCTGAAAAGGTCAAAATGTATTAGTTTAGAAAGCTCGCCGAAATACTCGTTGACTAAAGAGAAGGTAGGACTCGTTACATTGTCGGTTATGCTCAACCCCATCGCCATTCCTTTTACAAAGTGAGTTTTTCCCGCACCCATATCGCCGTAAAATAAAACAACGGTGTCGCTTTTTAGGCTTTTTGCGAAGTTTTCACCGGATTTAATTGTGTCGTCGACCGAATTTGTTTTAATTAGCTTTTCGTATGCGTCCATTTAAAACAAACCCGTTATGTTACCGGCAGAATCTATATCAATATTGTTTGCCGCGGGAACCTTAGGCAACCCGGGGAGCGTCATGATTTCGCCCGTAAGCACAACAATAAACCCCGCCCCCGCCGATAGCCGCAAATCTCGTACGGTTATACGGAAATTTTTTGGGCGACCGAGCTTTGTCGGGTCGTCGGAAAAAGAATATTGCGTTTTTGCTACGCATACGGGAAGGTTTCCAAATCCAAGATTTTCTATATCTGTAATAGCCTTTTCCGCTAATTTTGTATAGTCAACCCCGTCGGCGCGATAAATTTCTTTAGCGACCTTTCCAATTTTATCTTTAACGGAAAGCTTTACATCATAAATGGGTTTATAGCTCGTTTTAACCTTGTTACAGGTTTCTATAACCGCCTCTGCCAATTCGAGACCGCCCGCGCCGCCTTTTGCAAAAACCTCTGTTGTTATCGCTTTGACCGATAATTCGTCACAGCTTTTTCTTATAAAACTCAACTCTTCTTCTGTATCCGTGTGGAATCGGTTAATTGCAACGACGACGGGTACGCCGAATTTTTTTAGATTTTCTATATGTGTGATTAGGTTAATTATTCCTTTTTCGAGAACGCCGTCGCCATTGTGCTTTAACGCCCTTACCGTAGCGACTAACACTGTACAAGCGGGCTTAAACCCCGCCAACCGACATTTAATATCGTAGAACTTCTCCGCGCCCAAATCCGAGCCGAAACCCGCTTCGGTAACCGCATAACCGTCACTTCCCGATTTCTGTGCTAAGGACAAAGCGAGCCTTGTCGCTCTGACCGAGTTACAGCCGTGAGCGATGTTAGCAAACGGGCCGCCGTGAATAATAGCGGGTGTGTTTTCAATAGTTTGTACAAGGTTTGGGTTAATAGCGTCCTTGAGCAACGCAGCCATCGCGCCGGTCGCGTCAAGGTCTTTGGCAAATATCGGCTTATTGTCATAGGTGTAAGCGGTTAAAATGCGTCCGATTCTCGCTTTTAAGTCTTCTAAATCATCACAAAGACACAAAATAGCCATTATTTCACTTGCAACCGTGATTATAAATCCATCCTGTCGCGGAACGCCGTCGGCTTTACCGCCCAAGCCCACGACGGTATTCCTTAATGCGCGGTCGTTCATATCGAGACAGCGTTTGATAAGCACGCGGCGCGGGTCGATTCCCAAAGCGTTCCCCTGTTGTATATGATTATCGAGCAACGCGCAAAGAAGATTATTCGCAGATGTAAGCGCGTGTAAATCGCCGGTGAAATGCAGGTTAATGTCCTCCATTGGAAGCACCTGTGAATAGCCGCCGCCCGCCGCGCCGCCTTTCACACCGAAAACGGGGCCTAACGACGGCTCGCGTAAAGCAAGAACGGCGTTTTTGCCGGCTTTACAAAGTGCCTGTGCCAGCCCTATACTGACGGTTGTTTTCCCCTCGCCCGCCGGCGTCGGATTAATTGCGGTAACGAGAACGAGCCGACTCGAATCCTCCGGTTTAAAATTTTCGGCTACTTTTGGGATATTCGAAGTAATCTTTGCCTTATAACGGCCATATGGTTCGAACTCATCTTCAACAATCCCGAGCGATTCGGCAATTTCGGTTATAGGCTTAAGCTTTGCAGAGGTTGCGATTTCAATATCTTTTAACATAATAAGTCTCCTTTATCTATGATAATTATTCTACCACATCTTTACAAATAATGCAAGCGGTATAAAAAAGGGTAAGGATTTATCCTTACCCTAACTGTCAACTGACAATTGTCAACTGTCAACTGCCATCACATCGGCATCGACAGGAATCGTTTAAATTCCTTCGGGTCTTGACATCTTTCGAGACCGGTGGTTTCGGTAATGGTTCCCATTCGGGTCAGCCGCGCAAGGTCTTGGTCAAGGCTTCTCATGCCCGAGGCGCGCCCCGTAGTTATTACTGACGGAATTTGGAAGATTTTATTCTCGCGAATCATCGCGCTTATTGCGTCGTTAGTAGCCATTATTTCAAAAGCGGCAACGCGCCCTTTTCCGTCCGCCGTAGGAACAAGCGTTTGTGAAACTACCGCAACTAAGTTACCGGCGAGCTGTGAACGACACTGTCCCTGAGAATTGGGCGGATAAACGTCGATAATACGGTCGAGCGTTTCGGCGGCACCCGTTGTATGAAGCGTCGACATAACTAAATGCCCCGTTTCTGCGGCGGTTATAGCGGCACTTATTGTTTCAAAGTCGCGCATTTCCCCTACAAGTATAACATCGGGGTCTTCACGGAGAGCGGCGCGCAGGGCGAGCGCGAAATCGCCGACGTCGACGTTTATTTCGCGTTGATTTATCATTGACTGTTTATGGGTGTGAAGATATTCTATCGGGTCTTCTATTGTTATAATATGCGCGTTTTTGTTTCGGTTTACATGGTCAACCATAGCGGCGAGCGTTGTCGATTTACCCGAGCCGGTAGGCCCCGTTACAAGCACAAGTCCGCGCGGGCGAAGGGCGAAGTCGCTCATTACGTTAGGAAGCTTTAAGTCGTTCGGCGTAGGAATGTCGTTGCGAAGTAAGCGAATAGCAATCGCGTGATACCCCCTCTGATGAAACACATTAACCCTGTGTCTGTAGCCCGCCGCCGTAACATAGCTGAAGTCGGAGTCTTTTCCGGCTTTAATAATCTCCCTGTGTACCTCTGATGTAATTTGATTCACAACCTCGACAATCATAGGCTCTGTGAAATCGGGATATTCGGGAAGCTTTCTGATACTGCCGTGCAGACGAATAATCGGGGGGAGTCCCGCCGTAAAATGTACGTCCGACGCGCCTATGTCTCTCGCCTTGTCGAGAATAGCGTTGATATCAACCGTGTTGCCCATATATAAATATCTCCTTTAAAAATTAATTCATGTTTAAACCGTGTAAGTCGCCTTAACCAATTCGTCCATTGTCGTTTTACCCGCCAAAACCATCTCGGTTACGTTATCTCTTAAAAGCTTTGTTCCGTTTTGTTTTGCCAATTGACCGATTTCGTCGGCAGTTCCGTTTTTTGAAATACATTCTTTAATCGCATTGCTCGGAATAACAATTTCAAAGATAGCCGTTCTTCCTAAATACCCCGTGTTTCTGCAGGCTCTGCAACCGTCGTGTTTTACCTCTCTTATTTTCACGGGGGCGTTTTGGCTGACCAATTTTAAATCGGCGGGGTCGTCAAGTATTCTTTCCTGCGCGCACTCGTTGCAAAGCTGTTTAACGAGACGTTGCGCTATAACGCCCACCAATGACGACGCCACCATATAAGGTGCGATTCCCATGTCTACGAGACGCAAAATTGAACCCACCGCATCATTTGTATGGAGGGTGGATAAAACCAAGTGTCCGGTTATTGCGGCGCGTATTGCTATATCTGCGGTTTCGCCGTCGCGTATTTCACCCACCATAACTATATCCGGGTCTTGACGCAAAATTGCGCGTAATGCAATCGCAAAGGTATATCCCGCTTTTACGTTCATCTGACACTGATTAACGCCGTCGATTTTCTTCTCCACGGGGTCTTCACAGGTTACTACGTTATTGTTGATTTTTGAAAGCTCTCCGAGCGTCGCATAAAGCGTTGTGGATTTGCCCGAACCGGTCGGCCCGGTAACAAGCATTACCCCATGCGGACAGCGGATTATTTGCTTAAACATTTGATAGTTATACTGGCTCATACCGAGGTCGGTCACCTTCCTCGTTTTCTCGTCTGCCGTCGAGAGGAGACGGACAACCACCTTTTCACCGTAAACGGTAGGAACGCTCGATACACGGAGGTCGAGGTTAATTCCGTCAATCTTCACGCCGAAACGACCGTCGAGCGGTATACGCTTTTCGGCGATATTCATACCCGCCAAAATTTTCAAACGGGTGACAAGCGATGAGTGAACGGCGGGCTTGACCACCATTTTTTCCAAACATTCGCCGTCTATTCTGAAACGAATCCTCGTTCTGTCTTTAAAGGGTTCAATATGTATGTCGGACGCATTCGAGCGGTATGCTGATTCCACAAGCGTGTTTACGAGCTTAACAATAGGCGCGTTGTCTACGCGTTCATCGGACGCCGCCGCCTCTTCCTGCGCCTTGAGAAGCTCTGCGCTTGCGTCATATTCCTTGTCTATATCGCTCATTACCTCTTCTTGTTCCGAATCGGAATAAGCCTTATTAATTGCTTCTAAAATACCGGTTTTTGTGGAAAGCATAGGGTGAATTTCCATACCGGTTTTAACTTTAAGGTCTTCAAATACAAAGAAATTAACCGGGTCGTTAGTTGCGACAAATAATCGCCCGTTTTGTTGTTTAAAAGCAATTAAAATGTTTTTTCGCGCCTCCGCCTCGGAAATCCTCTTGACCGCCTCAACATTAATATCCGAGGTAGACAAATCAACATACGGCACCTTTAACCGCTCGGAAAGCGCGTGTACAAGCTGCGTCTCCGAAACAAAGCCAAGGCTCAAAAGCGCGTCGCCTAATTTTACCCCCATTTCCTTTTGCTTTTCTAATGCAGTATTAAGCTGGTCGTTTGTAATGAAACCGCTGTCTAAAAGCAGTTCGCCTATACGAATATTTTGACCCATTTATAATTACCCTTCTTCTTTCCTCGATTATTTGCATTTTTCATTCTTTTATGTTATTATAATAGTAAACATTAACATATAAGGAGCTTATTTTATGCCTTTTGAAATTTTTATCATTGTTATTCTGTTTGTGTACGGAACAATTATCGGAAGCTTTCTGAACGTAGTAATTTACAGAACCGCTAAAAAGGAACAATTCGTAAAAGGGCGTTCACGCTGTATGTCCTGTAACCGTACAATCGCCTGGTACGACCTTTTCCCCGTATTAAGCTGGTTATTGCTTCGCGGAAAATGTCGCCACTGTAAAGCGGCAATTTCGCCGCGCTATGCCGTCGTTGAGTCGCTTTGCGGTTTATCGTATGTCGCCGCATTTTTAACCTTGGGGGTAAGCTTTAGCTTAGCCGTCGCCGTAGTATTGTTTCCCGTTTTAATATGCCTTTCTTTTTTCGACATTGATACGGGGGAAATCGAGTATTGGTGTCCCGCTACAATCGCCGCATTAGGCATAGTCGCAATTGTTCTGCCTCTATTCGGAGTTGTCGAGGCAATGTCGCCGTGGTACGAACACCTATTGGGCGCGGTCGTCATTTCCGTCCCGTTTGCCGTTTTCCTCTTCTTCGGCGCAATGGGCGGTGCCGATGTTCAATTAATGGCGGCCGCGGGACTTCTTCTCGGTCGGAACATTGTACCCGCCGCGTTTATCGCCATTCTCGTGGGGGCAATCGGCGGTATTATTATCAAAGCAACCGATAAAAGCAAATCGCTCACCGTTTTCGACGACAACAATGAATCGAATATGCCCGATACACTCGAGCAAAACGCGCAACCCTCCCGGTTGCCTTCCCCAAAAGGTACCGTTATGCCGTTCGGCCCGTATTTAGCGTTCGGAATCGCCTGTGGCTTTTTATTCGGCGGCGAAATTGTCGGTTGGTATTTGTCGTTTATGGGGCATTGAAATCAGTCTGTAGCTTGTATCTCATCGTCTTTGTTACTATCAGACTTAAAGCTTTTCCCCTCTGCCGCCGCTAAGGTTTTCTTGATGACTTCGCCTAATTTTTCATACTGTTTCGTGTCATACAATGCCTCCATTGCGGTAAACATTCCTATTACTTCGTATCTGTTCATGATTTCATACTTCCTATATCTGTGTTATGCCCCGCCAATGCGTCTTTAATACCGTCAAACCGCCGACCGTAATCGGCGGTTTGATTTATTTGTTCGTCATATTTCGGTTATTCTGAAATTATTAATACTTCCTATCATTTCTGACCACTCAAGAATGTCGTTGGTAACAGAACGCGTTATTTTTGCGTCTTCTTTTATTTCAACAATATCGGCACCTACTATGCCAAGACGGGCATTTGTTTTCTTTTGCTCCTTCTTTAAGTCAACTACTGCGTTTCTTGTGACCTCGGCATATTGTTTAATACCCGCAATATCGGCTTTTACCTCAACCATGTCGTTTTTCAACGTAACAATATCGGCTTTTACCTCAACCATGTCGTTTTTCAACGTAACAATGTCGGCTTTTACCTCAACCATGTCGTTTTTCAACGTAACAATGTCGGCTTTTACCTCAACCATGTCGTTTTTCAACGTAACAATGTCGGCTTTAATTTCAACAATGTCGGTTTCGATATTTTCAAGCCTACCATCAACCTTGTCAAGCTTGCTTATAATTAGTTTTAAAAGCTCGTTTTCCATTTGTGTTTCCTTTCGCTTTATTTGTTTTATACCCTGCTGTACTGTTATACCACAATTTCACCTTATTCAAACCGCCGACCGTAATCGGCGGTTTGACGGTATTAACAATACTGTTCAATTATTCCGATAATCTCATTATTTGTGGGAATTCTTATATCATCTTTTTTACTGTAAATAGTTAAAAGAAATACTGTTTTATCATCTTGTACCGCATAATAAATAACTCTGTATCCATCACTTTTTCCGGATTTTGTATCGGTATTTACCGCTCTCACTTTATAGGTGTGACCGCTCATTTCAAGATTTATTCCGGAAATTTCATTACCGATTAATTCACCATTTTCTAAATTATCTATAATTGAACTTATATCATCTTCAATATGATGATATTTTTTCTTTTTACGATAATAGTCAATGTCCTGTTCAAATCTTTTTGTAAATTCTACGCAATACATCACTGCTCTCCAT
Organism: Oscillospiraceae bacterium; assembly: GCA_009783205.1. Taxonomy (GTDB): domain Bacteria; phylum Bacillota; class Clostridia; order Oscillospirales; family Ruminococcaceae; genus Ruminiclostridium_E. Next base: position 150,555 of record WRHO01000001.1, on the reverse strand, counting down.
TTTTTGCTCTTTCTTCTGCCTCTTCCTCAGCTCTCGCCTCCTCTTCGATTCTGCGAAACATTTCTCGCCAACTGCCGTTACTCGGTAGTTTACCCTCGCGCATAAGCTTCATCTCTATACAAGACTGTTTTAACGATTCTTCAATAGTACAATATCTTCCGACCGTATTATCCATAACGCTCACCTCTTTCTTATTATATTATACCACAATTTCGCCTTATTCAAACCGCCGACCGTAATCGGCGGTTTGATGTTTGTAAATACTTGCAAGTATCAGCTTACAATAACAGACACATTCGAGATATTACCATTTTGCAGATATATAACCACAGTTCCTCCGGGGGCAATTTGGTGTTGTCCTGTATTGTTAGTTATAACAAATGTGCTGGTACCGCCTCCGATGAGAGTTACAGTATTATTAATGTTACTCCACATAGCATTCATATGCAAGTTGCACCAGTCGCCGTTTGTTCTGTTAACTGTTAATGTCCAACTCGTTATTGCGGCAGCACCTGTATTTGTTATCGTAATAAGTTGACCTTGGTCTACTTGTGCAAATGTTGCTGTAGCAGACAATGCCGCTGCATACTCACAGAAAGTACAAGGATTGTTATTATGAGCAAACTGTGTTTGAGTAACGCCGCTTCCGCTCGCGGAAGGAGCACAGGTTAATGTTGTTGTGCAACCGGCTCTGCCGCATTGCTTCGTTCTTGTGTCACCATCACCGTCCCAACCTCCTGCAGTACGTTGATGTCCTAACGCGGTAATCGTTCCCGTTTCGGTTTCGGTACAGCCCGCCCTTGTACAAGGTCTCGTTTGAGTTCCCGTAGTCGTACAGGTTGCCGCAGTTACTGTAGTCCAATCACCCCAAGTATGCGGCAATATAGCAATCGTTCCCGTTTCGGTTTCGGTACAGCCGGTTACGCTACAGGTTGCCGTTCGACTTCCCGCCGTTGTACAAGTAGGCTCTGTCACTACCGTCCAGTTCCACGAAATCGCGTGAGAGTCTTTTGCGGTACAGCCGGTACGGGTACAGCTTCTTTCATGCCGACTGCTCACAGGCGAGAACGCCCCGTAGGTGTGTTCTTGAACGCCGATTTCGCAACAGTCAATCTTTCCGTCCGCTTCAAACTTAGTTCTGCAGTATGTCGGAGGTGTAATACCGCTGTATTTTTCCCAATCGTGCGTTTCCCAAACCAAAGCTCCGTCTTGACCCGCTTGCGTTACGCGCAATCCGTAAATTGCGATAACCGATGTTTTATCTGTAGCGGCGTTGTACGCATTTACAAAGTTTGTTGCGTTCGCGTTACTGCTGAAAGTAAATCTTGCGTCTATAGTTCTGGTGGCGTTATTATTTAGGGTATCGCCGCCGCCTTTACGGATAAGCGATTTATTACCGCTGCGTGAGGCTCCGATACTGCCCCCGTCAACATTCGTTATAGTTCCGATGTCTGTGGGTAACAACTCAACATCTAAAACTAATCTTCTTCCCTCAATATTACTACCGGAGTTATTTCTGATTGTAAAGGTAACAGTGACCATAGCGTTATCGCGTGTTACATTTCCGGTCTGTAATGTTACGGTAAACGCATCTTGGAACTCGTAATTGTTACAGTTGTTACACTTTCTCGCCTGTTGTCCGTTCGGCAGGAAATCACCGGTATTAACCGCCGCCCATGCAGGATAGCTGTGGTTGCCGCAACCGCCCGCGCCGCCCGCGGTACAATCGGTACCGTCTTCGTCCTCACAACCGGGGATTCTTCCGTAAGGTTCACCGTAACAGGTTCTGCAACCGCACCGTCCGCATTTCTCGAGCAAGTAGCCGCAGTAGCCGCACGGGTTACCGTCATGAGCGAATCTTACCTGCGTTACGCCGCTTCCGCTCGCGCTCGGCGCACAGGTTAATAATGTGTCACAGCCGTCTCTGCCGCAAATCTTCGTTCGGATTGAACCCTCGTCATTAGTTGACGTCCAATTGTCTTTTGTACGCAAATGTCCCAATGCGCTAATCGGGCGGGTATTTGCTTCGCCGCAATTGTCACAGGTTTCGGTTTCGACGCCGTTCGTTGTACAATCGGCGGGGGTAGTTACAACCCAATCACCGAAGCTGTGTGCGACATCTTGATAATCCTTTATGCCACATACGGTACAGGTACATTCTTGTTTACATTCGCCGTCAATATCGCTCCACGAACCATAGGTATGGTCTTTAGCGCGCTCGGTGTGCGCTCCACATTTACAGAATTGTCTTTCTCTACATTCGCCGGGATTAGGTACCCAAGCACCCGTGAAGGTGTGAGCTTCCCACGCGCTGTATGCAGGGCATTTTCTGCATTTTTGTCTGTGTTGATTATCTAAAGCGTCCACGTCCCATATACCGCTCGTGAAGTCGTGTGTTTCCTCTTGTGCCACGCCGGAAATGGTGAAAGTGACACTTATAGATGTAGTTGTGCCGGACATTGCACCGCCCATACGTTGCCAGAAAGTCGCCGGTTGGTTTCCGCCGTGTGTGGGACCGCCATCGTACCATTGGTCATACCATAATACAGCCAAAGCACGTTTATCTAAACCATTACCCGGTTGTATTCTTATAAAACGACTATTTGCCGGGAACGTATGCGCGCGCGCTGTTCCGTTCACCGTAACCGAGTTTACAGTTATTACAACATTAGAGTCATGATAAACGTCGGGAGCCGCTATTGATGTTCCGACGAGAATTGTGTCGGGACTAATTCCGGAAGATGCAATGATAATTGAGCGATAACCTGTATCACTTACTCCGGTAATGGTTGAAGTATAAGTCCCGTTTCCTGTGATTTCTACCGTGTTACCCTTTCTGTCAACCCAATTTGGATTATTGGCACGAGCTAATAGTTCAACAGAAAATGAAGGGGCGGGGAGCGGCTTACAGGGTTCGGTGTTTTCGTCCTCATAACCGCAACCCTCGGTGGTAGGGATACTCGCGTTGCCGCAATATCTTACGCCGTCTAACCAATCGCCGAACTTATGCGCCTGTGTCAACACATTTCCGCAACTGTCACAGGTTTTTCCGCAGGTTGTGCTTATTCCACCCGTAATAATCGGTATCCACATAGATGAGTAGGTATGCGACTGCGTTGTAATATATTCACAATCGTCACATTTTTTAAAGCAATTTGCCGAATCCGGCGACCAGTCGTCGGGGAAAACGTGCGCTAAAACTTCATCGTCCATTGCTCCACAGGCGGAAACGGTACACTTCTTAGCGTGTCCGCCATCGCCGACGCTTGTATAATCGCCCCATGTGTGTGCTATTTTGGGAATCTCTTCCGTCATTGTCGCGCCGCACTCGCTTCCGCAATTGTAGAGTATCTCGCCGACCGCGTAACAGGTTGCATCGGTAGTATCGACGGATACCCAGTTGCCGTGTGCAATCTTAGGATTATCGGCGGTTTCAACAAGCTGTTGACAAGCAGAACACTTCCTCATATGATACTCGTCATCTAACTTAAACCACTCCGTCAAAATCCAGTTATGCTCGGCGGTTATCTCGTTTTCATATTTCTCTTTATTTCCGGCCTCGTCCTCTCCGACGTCGTCGCCGTTACAAAGAGGGCATACCCAGGTATAGGTTACCGGGTCGCCGCAGTTGCCTTCGGTTCCCGTAACATTCCAGTAGCCGGGTTCATTCTTTATATTTTCCTCTGTAAACGCGGGACATATGCCGTGACCCGTCTTTGTCGCGAAAACGGGTTGTTCGCCCTCAAAGCCGTCCTCGGGGGGTTGCGTGCTGTTTTGCGATTCGCTGCAGCCGCCTCGGTTACAGGTTCTTATGAGTATCTCGTCACTTAAACAAGACACCTCTCCGTTTTCCTTTGTTTTCCAAGGAAGCCAATCGTGACCCAATGGCGGTATTTCGGTATCGCCGGGCTTTCTGTGTGATGAAAGAGGCGCACCGACATCGTCCTTACCCTCACAATGTTTGCAAAGGTATTCAAAGCCGCCGGGAGTTGTACAGGTTGGCTCGCCGGTTTCGTTTCTTAAATCTTCGTCGCCTTCGTCATACTCCGGAAGCTCCGGCTCGACGGTTACTTGGTTTGGAGGAGCGTTACAGCCGGCGTTACTGCAACTGAAATATTTAAACCCGCCCCAACATCTGATAACGGTTGAAAGACTTTCGACCTCGTCATCAAATTTATGTCCGAGCGCGACGGTACCTTCTTTTGTACCTTCCTTCGTAAATGCCTTCAAACACTCCTCGCGAACGCATACGCGCTCATATCTTGAAGCAAGGGTACAGGTGGCGTTAAATGTCTTTATCCAACCGTTAAACTCCTCCGCGTCAAAGAGAGAAGCGTCGCCGTCGATTTTCTCGACCTCAACCCTCGGATTTTCCGGTTCGTCCGACTTAACTACCGCAATAAACTTATGTCCTAAAGGCTCGCCTTCCTCGCGTCTTTCCTTAAAGCCGCATATTTTACAAACCCGCTCTGTTGTATATTTCTTTTCACAGGTGGGGTCGGATACCGGCTTATATGCCCCCCATTCATGGGTGCAGTTAAGGACGTCTATAACGATATAAAATTCTTCGGACGAATTATTTTGAATTAAAATAGTTCCCGAGAACCCAAATTTATCTGTGCCTTTTCCTATAGTCGGGAAGACGGAAAATGTTCCTACAATCTTATCGTCGTCCCCTCTTTTAACGCTGACCGAGCTTTTTTCTTCGCCCTCGACCTCGACTAATTTGACATTGCCCGACTCGTTAATATCAACGTCGGGCGTTCGCCAATTCGCGCTGTCCGCTCCGCTTTCATTGACAATAGTAACCGTTCGCGGACAAAGATGCGACTTATCCGCGGGTTCTTCATCGCCCTCGTCATTAACCGCAGGTTCGGGAAGAATACAGGTACAGGTGGAAATAAGCGCGTAAATATCGTTATCCGATTCGCCGCACTTGTTACAAACCTTACCGCCTTCTGTATAAGTCCACTCATGACTCTCTATTTCGAGTCCTTTACAATCGTGGTCAAAATAATTTTCACAATATCTTATATGCGATGAAACGTCATCGGGGTTTTTATAATAGTGTCCGCTAAATTTATGCGGAAGCTTTTCAATAACGACCGTTCCGTTTGCCGCGCAAGAAGGTATGGTACAAGTAACCGTCAAAACACCTTCAGAGTAACAGGTTGCGGGGGTTGTAACGGTTTCGGTATGCGTTCCGCTGCACGAAACCTGACACCCCGGGAGATGTCCCAAATGCGGGGGTTCTCCACAGAATTTACAACATTTGCGGCATATAACGACCTCACTGCCGCCGATAATTTCCACCGTCATCTGCTTTTTACACTTCGGACAACGATATCTGCAAACGTCACAGTTAAATGTATCGCCACATTCACAGCAAAGCTCGGAGTTACAAGGGGTGGCGGGGTATACATCGCCGCATCCGCGCCCAAATACACCGTTCGCATAGGTAGGCTTATCGGGAAGCTGACAGCCGTACCCGCAATATGGGTAACAGGGGAGACCGTATTCCGGGTCGCCCGGGTCTGCGAGACAGTTGGGACAACCGTCAAAATAACAATCCAACGGTTTTGCGGGGTCGTCCTTTGCGTGCATTATGCCCGAGCCGACGTTACAAACCGCAACGCAAATATCGAGACAGTTCGGACTCCAACAAGGGAGCGTCTCGGGACAGGTCGATAAATCGCAAGTGCTTCCGCCGGGCGCGCCGACCGTATGATGCTTACAGGTGGGGCATTTTTTGTCGGGAACAAAAACATCGGGCTGCTTCCTGTCCATATCAATATTATTATGATAAAGAATAATCCATGTGTTTCCCGCTCCGGTTATGCTCGCCTTATTAAGCGTGCGGGCGGTATCGGTAAAAGCATTTTTGTCGCTTCCGTCAACATAGCCAATCCAGGATAACAATATGCTCGCCTCGCCGTTATAACCGCCAACCTTTTTGTCGGTTCTTTCTGCCGCGAGTGCCGAACTCTTCATGCCGAATTTTGCGTCACGTTTCGCGGTAGTGGTAAGCTCTAAAAAGGTTCTGTCGCGTTCTTGCAGGGCGGGGTCGTTTTCGCTTAAATCAATCCCTATGTCAAGAAGAATGTCGGAGTAAAAAGAGGTATTAAACACCCTAAACTTTTCTATATCGGCGGGAATAGGCCCCCCGACGTCGTTAAGGCGAACGTCATATATGCGCGTACCGATTGTTGAAGATTCTTCAATAATGAGTGCGCGCGGGTCATCACCCGCAGCCGTTCTTCCTACGGTGAAATTTGCCATATCTACCGCCGCGTCCGTCCATGCGTCGGCTTTAATGACCTTAATCTCTACCGCGTTCCGCAATTGTCGCGCTATATAGTTCTCGGACGCGGTAACGATTCGTTGCATATCGTTATCGGTACGCACCGACCCCGCAATTTCGGAAATAGGCTGATACATAGAGAATGCCGCCGCGGTAATCATAGTGAATATTACCACAGCTATAATGACCTCAATGAGCGTCATTCCTCTCTTTGATTTTAGTCGCTTTAATAAGCTTTTTGTTTTCATATTAGTTTTCATGATAGTATCCTCCCTATTTGTTTCAATTAACACGCCGCGTCCCAATCATGTATGCTCGCACATTTTTGGCAAACATACTCTCCTAAATTAAGCCAAAAATCTAAGTTGCCTCTGCTCGGGTTAGTTATGCCGCCGTCTCCGGAAACCGATATATGGTCGGTCGTTATTATCGCTATATTGTACACGTTAAACTTTTTTTGTCCCGGCGGTCTTTCCATTATTATATCATATCGCTCGTTAGCGGTCCCCTGAAAAAGCGGGCCGCCGGAGGGTGCCGGACCGGGATACTTAACGCCGGTTCCGGGATAGTCGCGATTCGGCGTATAATCCTTCACCGTTTCGAGCCAAACCAAGTCCTTTATATTATCGCTCACGACAATTCCGACAACATTACCGCCGCCCTTTACAACCGTAGGAATGTGCAATATAATTTGGTCGGGCTTATGCGTTGTGCAACCCACAACATTACAACAAGGGTTAATCTCTTTATTTACCGCAATTTGTAACATATTCGCATACAACGGAACGCCGAGAGGGAGCGAGCCGCGAAGACTCATGTCCCCTTTATTCAATCGCCAGTCGTCATATGTCGCGCTTTTTACCGTTCCCATAACGAGCGCGGGAAGGTTGTTTATATCGGTTATTGCGTTATCGTCGGGTATGCGATACGCAAAAAGCTTCTTTGTGGCTACCTCGGGCGTTCCTAAAACCCAGCTCGTAGTGCATACTCCGTTTATATTGCATATATCCGTAGCAAGACCGTGCGTTTCGTTACAAATCTGCCCGCCCCATTTTGCAGTAACCTTATTCGGTAAAACATTTTTGTCCGGCGATTTTACGGCAATTCCCGCGGTACGCTTTGTCACAATCGCATCCTTAACATTTTTAGAGAGCGAAAACGCGGTTGTTCTCTCTGCACCGATTTCCTGTCTGTCGATACTGCTGACATCGGTGAAATATTCGGTTAATTCGAGACCGCCTTTACCGCTTTTTTTAGATGATATCCTCGCATCAAATTTATAGGCTACCGGGTCGGAAATCCCGTCAAATTCTATGACAATCATCTCGCCCGACGTTGCGCGGTTTACAACATTTGTACCCGAACGCGATATATCCTTTTTTTGGCTTTTTATCGAGCGGTTCTCCTCAATATTGCTTCTGTGCGTTTGAATCGAAGCGTTTATCAGCATTGCTATCATCAACGACATAATCGTGAATACAGCAATCGCAATTATACACTCGACAAGCGCGAACCCCGATTTTGATTTATATTTTTTTAACATAACTGTACCCTCCCACGATTATATTATCTGATTACTGTCAACTGTCAATTGTCAATTATCAACTGTCCGTCAACTGTCAACTGCCGTCAATGTCTGCTTTGACCTTCGCCGCTGTTAACGCCGTCGAGGTCGTCAAATGCTCCGTTGCCCGTTCCGCTTCCGTTGGTGCTTACGCCGGGGTTGCCGGACGGGTCGGGTACTTCGTAGTCATCTTCCTCGCGCGGTAACGGTCTCGGCGGTAACGACGGCTCCGCATCGCCGCCCGGAAGTACGGCTATAAAGAAACACTGTGTTCTCATTCTTAATTCCGAGGCAAAAATGCTCCCGAAATGCACAACCGCATTGTTGCTTGTATCGTCGTGATAAAACACCATACGCGGACAATAAATACTTCCCGCATAGAACGATTCGGCTTTAAGCTGTATTTTATTTTCACCGGTTCCGTTATACACTAAATAAATGTTCATATTTAACGGACGCTCCGAATCGTGATTCCTCGGTCTTATTTCCTTCGTTGTATCGAAATCATTTCGGATTTTTCCCGAGCCGTTCCTTTGCAATAAACCGTTTAACCAACAGCTCCATTGACACCTTTGATTATTAAACGGACTTCCGTTATACATTTGCGCGCTACCGCCGGAGCAGTTTGTAACACAAGCAACACTGTCCGAGCCGCGAAGATTCGAAGCACGCGACATGATTCCTAATCGGTTGCCGTCGAGATTATTGCTCCCAATCCAGTTTGTGTTTGTGGTATCCGCAAGCACCGCCATATTAAACGGGCCGACATACAACCCCGCGCCGGTTTGATAGGTAACCGCGTCGGGAATTTCAAGCACAGCCGTTCCGTCGCCGATTACCATAACGGCAACGCGGGTCGTCTGACCGGTACCGAGGTTCCAGTTAAATGTACCCGTTGTGCCTAATCGGACATTCACCACGTTCTCGCTATCCCCTAAGCCGGTATCAATAATTACCATATTGACCGAGTTTTGGTCTGCACCGGTGGCGTCCTTATTGCTGACGGTGGTATCGTGGTCTATATAGAATATTCTTCTCTTTATTTCGTCGTTTACGGCTATACCGTACTTCTCTAAAGGATTCCCGGATACCGCGCCCCAGTCACCTCTCGATGTAACCGTGCTGTTCGGGGCGTTCCATACGACGTCCAAGGTTCTGCTCTGTGCTACAACCGGCCAAAGTAAATCGGTCGAAACGTCGCCAAGGTACCAGGTTATTGTTAAATCTACACAACGCTCACAAACGCCGCAGGTGTGAAGCGTAGAATTAACCTTACAATCAGCACCTATGCACAAATGGTCGGTGTTAATTTTACAGTCTTCTATCATTTTTTTGACATTACCGTATGGTAATGTTATTTCGACATTATTTGAATTAAAAACCTTACCCTTAACGTACATTGTCAATCCGCTGAGTACGTTATTATTGAAGTTGGCGTTTTTTGAATAAACATTTCCGAGTATACAATAGGTAGATTTTCCTACGGCATAGTTTTTATTATTTTGTGCGTGTCCGTAAAAGTCTCCTCTTACTCTGAAGAACAGATGACCGCCGTCTCCTCCGACTACTCCGTTATCACCTTGAACACTAACGCCGCTGTTGCCGCCGTTACCGATGTAAAGGTTCTTGCCGACCGTTATTCCTAAGGTTTTATTAAACACAGTCGGGTTTTCTATCGTCGTATCACCGATACAAAGATTATGATTTGCGGAAATATCGCTTCTGTAGCTTCCGTTAGAACTTGTTTTATCCAACACCGCCCAGGTTGTGTCAAAATGTGTCGTTGCGTTTACGCCCCTTATTGCAACATTATCGAGGGTGTCCCCTATTTTTCCCGCGCCGGTCGAGTGGAACGCGGCTCTTTGGAACCACGAGAACGGTTCGCCGTCTTCGTCGTATATTCCCGGCGGCGTAAACGTAAATGTACCGTCGGGGTTTCTCTCGTAACAATTACAGGGATAGTTACCGCATCTGTCGCATTTATCGTGGTCATCGTCCTTGCATATACATTCCGCAGGAAGTTTCCAACACTTATGACAGCATATGCAACCGTCGACATCAACCTCAACCCCCGGCGCGTTGTGCGCTTGGTCGGGGTGAACCTTATCAAACAGATTGCCGCAGGTTTCACAAGTTCTGACCTTTACCTTTTTTATATCATCCTCACGGTCGAGCTCGGGTGACCAACCGTCAATACGCCCGATTCTCCATTTATTAGTAGTAGGCGCAATACAGCTACCGCCGAATTTCGGCCCGTCACAATCGGTACTCCACGAGAATTTATAATCAATATCTACGTTTTTATCCGAGGGCTTTTCTATGCCTATCCACTGTTTCCTTTTATCCATAGCCTCGGGTAGGAAGCCCCAATCGGTGTCTGTAGTAGCGGGGGCATTGTCCTTGTCGACCCAAACCCACCAACCCTTACCGATAGGACAAGCGGGCCAAGCAACATCGTGACAGCCGCCGACGAGTTCGCCTCTTAATGAGGGTTCATAAGGAATATTGGGTATCATACCGTTATCAATTGCGTCCTGCCACAGACTGTCTTTAACCGTACCGTCGGCATTATACGTAAACTCGGCTTTTGGGTATGTTCTCGCAAATTTTTCACCGTTAGGCGGTGAAACGGCGGGACTTTTCTCCTTATTCTTATCCCAGAAACAACCGCCGATAGACGCGTCGGGACAGATTGCCGCGCCGGGGTCGCGACAGGTGGATTTTGAGCGACACATTGTACCGGCGGCTTGTCGCCTTGCCCAGCCGTCCTTTGAATCCTCAACCCAACATTTCCCGTACAAAAAGCTTCCGGAATTAACGCGCGTGTTTGAACCCCAATTCGGGTCGGGGTTTTTCGAAGAGACCCATTCCCAATGTAAGCCGGCACCCGCTTTAAAATCGGGGGACAGCCATTTGGGGGCGAACGCTCTTTGCTCACCCACGTCATAGAAACGCGATGTGGTGACGATTCTTCCGTTATATTCGACAGTAACCTCCATAACGATATCGCCGTGACGATTGACAAAGATGATAACGCTGATGTCGTCGCCGCCGCCGCCGAGCGTATTGGTGGTCGCCTCGCCCGTGAGATAGTGTTCGCCTTCGATTAAGTCGCCGTCGTCGATTAATTGTTTAAGGGTTTTATCGGGATGCGACCTCCAAACCGACGCGCCGCAAACAACCCCACATTTTGCACCGGAGGAATAGGTCGAGTCAAAGGGCAACGGAACCTCTAAACAGGGGGATTTAACTTCACAGTCCTCCGAACCCGGCGAGCCGATTTTGGGGACATATCTAAGCCCACAGTTTGTTCTGAGCTTTGAAATAGCCGCGTTGAGCGCGACACCGCCGTCTTCGTCTACCGTCGCACCCGCCGCCCTCGGGTCATAAACGAGGATATACTTATCCATAGCGTTTAAAACGTCGTTAGCCGTCTGAAACGCTTGTGAATCGGAATAATCCATAACAATGCTTTTTCTGCCGTTTTGCACGGCGAAATACACCGCCGAAGCGAGCACTATCATAAACGACATGATAACCAAAACGATGAACAAAACGCTCCCTCGCTTTGAAAACATTCTTTTCTTAACTTTTGTTAAGCCTCTAAAATTATTTCTTTTCATAATACGCTCCTTTCGGTAATGACATATATACAACGCTTATTATCTTAATCTAACGCGCCAACGCTCCAGTTAAATCTCGTCGCGTAGGTGAAGTTAGGCTCTTCCATAGGTTCAACGATGAAGAACATCATGTTTACAGTGTACAACCTTTTCCCGCCCGCCGTGTTTACAACCTCGCCGTCTGCGTTCGTAGTTCCGTCAAGCTCGCGATGTGTAATGCTTGTGATATACGAAGCGTTAGGAAGGTTATAGACGTACATTGAAAGGGCAAACGCCTCTTCCTTTGTGAGCGGTATTTCAAATTGAACGCTCTGCATAGCTACCGTCTCGGACTCATTTGATAAAAACTCTCTCATTGCCGTAACGACATAGACGGCTTTTGCGGGATTCGCCATATTCTGCTCGTAATAGTCCAACGCCCCAACTCGCGGCGCGTTCATCAAATACGCGACCATTGCTTCTAAATCGGCGTCGTCATCATCAGACGGGGCTACTGCGACCGGCGCGGGCGCGGCGGCGGGTTCCGCGGCGGCTGCCTCGTCATTGTCGTTATTTTCGTTGTCTGCATTGTTCTCGCCCTCTTCGCCGCTTGCTTCGGCGTCATTGCTCGCGGCGGAAACATCGTCGGCGTTCCCGATTGTCGCCAAATCCTTTATAGGATATGATATGTCGGTATCCCGAAAAATGCTAAGCATCAAGCTGTGTGTTGAGAGCTGATTAACGATAAGGTTATCGGTATTAAGCCCGACCCCCTGTAAAACATCTCGAACGAGTCTGTCTGCGTTATAAGCGGTCAATTCTTCTTCGTAGAAGTTTTCGGAAACGTCTCTTCCGTCTTCATAAGCTTCAACAATTTCTTTTTCCATTTTTTCAAATTTGGAAAACCCGAGTTCGTCCTCTAATCTTACAAACTCCGCCTTTTTTGAATCCAAAAGTGCTTTATTGTCTTTAATGCTGTTATACTGCGGCCATATAAACAAAATTACCCCCGCAGCGGCTACTATAATAAATATCAATATAAAAACCGCGATTTGTTCATTTCTGCTTAAAGTCATTATATATATACTCCTTAATAATTATATAAGATTGCCACTTGTCTTAATCTCCGCTTGTGCCGTATTTGACGCCTTCTTCTTCGAAAATATGACCGCCTTTTATTCTCATGGAAAGGTCAAACGCGGTAACTGCACCGGTCGGAACCGTGCCGTCAAAGACGTCGGTTACCTCGCTCCCTTGTACCGTTCTGAACCCTTCGTATATGACGTCTTCAAAGAAACCGACCTCATATATCGCGTTTACAAAATCCGCGGGGAAAATAACATCGCCGCAATAAACCGTCATTCTCAAATCGTACCCGTTCCAAGCGATGTCGCCGAAAGCGTGAAAACTACCGCCCCACTCCGGATTCTCGGCAACCATATTCACGCATTTTCTTAACTGTTGCTCTATCTGAGGCAAATTCCCCCGAGGGAGAAAGTCGAACATAACCTTCGAGAGCTTCACCGAGTATTTATATTCGGAAAAGTTTGACAGAACGTCCCGCATTAATGTCATTTCGTTACGCTTTATGTCGTATTCTCCTTCGATTATTTTTTGATTAATTTCGGCAATTTGTTTTTCTACGCCTTTATTAATGCGGTCAATTACAAAGTAAACTCCAAAAACAACGCCCACGGATATACCGGCGGTTAAAAGCATTTGAAGGGGAAACGCCGAACCGCTGCTCTTTTTTGATTTAACCGCGGTCGATTGGAGCAAGTTCACCTGTTCCATAATCGGGTCAACTTTATAAAACGCGCCTATTGCATTGGCATATTTTGAAAAGTCAACCTCACAAAGCTTAACAATATTATTCGGCATTGTCAAAACGTGCGCCGGAATATTAAAGGAAGAAATCGAGTTTGAAAGGGCGACGAAGTCTTTAATCATACCGTAAAACATTATTTGCTTTAACGGCTTTGCGTCCGGTCTTTGCCCGATAAATTGAATCATGCGGAAAAGGTTGTCGAAAACCGCGATATTGACATAATCGGGATTATCTTCATAATCGGCGGCGTCAATCTTTATGTAGCGGGAAATCGAAACCTGTCCCTCTTCATAGAGATTGATATTAACGAAATCGTCATCAACCTGAATACACAGGAACGGCATAGCGTCCTTAAGCCTAGGTGTATTCATAATAAGCCGCGTTATACAGTTATTACTGATGTTTATTTGTTTAAGCTTTAACCCCGCTTGACCAAAAAGCATTTGATATCCGTCAACCATTCTTTGGGGACAGGCGGTAGCCATTACCTTTATTGTCTGATTCCCCTCGGCGTCATTAGAACCGTCGCCGACTATTGAGTAGGACACGTTATAATCGTTGGCTATTCCCATTTGGGTGACTATCATAGCTTCAATTGCGGCGGTGCTTTTCAGAGATTTAGGCTTAATAACCTCAAGCTCTTTGTAAAGAATCGCGCCCGAGTTGATACAAACAATAATCTCTTTATCCGAAATCTTCTTAGCCGCCAACATTTCCGTGATTAACGCGGCAATGGGTGCAATTTCATTTACATACCCGTTTACAATCGCGCCCTCGGGAACATCTCGCGTTTCGACATCGTTAATACGTATTTTACTCCCCGATAATGACCCCTTAACTAATTTTATTTGCTTGTCGGTAACGTCAAATGATAACATACAGTAATACCCCTATCCTCACGTTTATTTTTAATATAATTATTCGCTCTTTTTGCTTACCCTTGCCCCATTGTGTCCATTGAACCGTAAATGAGGGGGAATATACCCGCCAATACCAACGCGACCGCGCCGCCCAATACGATAATCAATAAAGGCTCCATCATGCTTACGAGCGAGGTAATAGCCATATCGGATTCTTCGTCGTAATAATCGGCGGTCTTAGAAAGAATTGAATCTAAGCTTCCCGATTCCTCGCCGACGACCACCATTGCAATAAATATCGGGTTAAAAACGCCTATTTTAAGCAACGCTTGTGATAAAGGCTCACCGCGCTTTACGTTTTCAACAACCTCTTTAAATCTCTCGCTTATATACAAATTGCCCAAGGTCTGCTCGGATTTTTCGATACATTCAACCATCTGTAAGCCCGAAGCAAACAAATTCGACATTGTTCTCGCAAAGCGCGCCGTATATATAATCCCCAAAAGCTCTCCCGCTTTTGGGATACGCAAAATCGCTTTGTCAAACCGAAACCTCGTTGCGGGGGTTTTTAAAAGCGTCCTCGCAATAATTACAAACGCGATGGTACCGCCTATAAGAATATACCAATAAGAGACCATGAAATCGCTTATTGCCGCCAAAACTCTCGAAAGCGGCGGAATATCGTCCGCGTTTTCGAACATCTCCATAAACATAGGGAAAATTAATGTAAATAAGCCGACAACAACCACAACCATTAAAATGGCGAGTATAATAGGGTATATCATAGCGGCTTTAATTTTATTGTTTGTTTTATTCTCTTTTGCGTAATGGTCGGCAACCCTCACCATAATCATATCGAGATTACCGCTCGCCTCACCCGCCGACACCATACTTGTGAACAAATTAGGGAAAGCCCCCGGCTTTTGAGCAATCGCCTCCGAAAGAGAACGCCCCATCTGTACCTGTTCATATATTTCGGTAAGCAAAGCCTTTGCCTTTTTATTCTGTTCCTGAGAAACCATGATTGAAAGCGCGCGGACGACGCTTATACCCGCGACCAGCATCGAACTCAACTGCCGACACAGAAAAGCCAAGCCCTTAGTCTTGTATGTATAACTAACCGCCTTGACTCTGTCGCCCAATTCCTTATACGATGTACAGAAAAGCTGTTTCGTTTTGAGCCTCGCTATAAGCTCGTGATGGTCTTCGGCGGTCTCCTTGCCTCTCGAAACCTTTCCGTTTGCGTCGGTTGCAACATAAGAATATAAAGCCACAATGCACCCCCGTTAATTAATTACCTTACTTTTATTCTAAGATATATAATCATTATAACATATAGATATTAAATTTACAACTATATCTTTATAAGAAAATTTAACTAAATTTTACTAATTTTTTTGTTAATATTGACCAATAATTTATTCTAATCCGTCGAGACATATCGTTAATTCGTGGTTGTAGAAGTTATCGAGCATATTTTTTACCGACTTAAGCACCTCGCCGCGACCATCAATAATGAAATCACCTTTATACAGTGACCAAATGAGCCACCCGGCATTATCCCGCGCCATTAAATCGGGTGAGGGAAGTCCCGAGCTGCGCGAAATCATTGCCGGTTTCCGTGTGCGGGCGTCAAAATTGTAATGCTCGGTATAGTTGAGCTTTACCGCCTCCGAGCCGGTTGCGGTTTTGGGGAACGAGCTTTCGCCGATGATATCAACGCGGTCGTCGCCGGGGTAATATTGATGATTTCCGCCGCTCCAAATCCATATAAGGTTGTTCAACCCGTGATAATCGGACAACCGCGCATACATAAGTTTCCAAAGACGGACATACACCTCGCCCCCCGATTGCCCCCACCAGTCTAATTTACTCCCCCCGTCCGGCAACGGGTTAAAAAGAACGGGTATCCCTTCCTCCATAAGTCGAGATAATGAACCCGCCACTATATCAATATCGTGCATAATCCTTCCGCAGGAATCGGAAATTTCGCCGACGGCAATGAGTTCGTCAATATATTCCGCGTCCATAAGCTCAATCCCCGAGTTTTCCGTGTTGCTTACCGCGTCGCTCAATGAGAATAGACCGTCGTCAATTTCCCACATCCATGTGTACCCGACAAAACCGCCCTTTTTGTGCCACTTTTTAGAAAGGGTCACCTCTTGATTATCGGGGGCGGCGGCGTTATCGTCATTGTCCGAAGCCGCAGAAAAAAAGCCGGAGGCTTCGCCGAACCGAACCGCCGGCTCCCTGCCCGTCGCGCTGTATACGGCGTTAATCTCGGCGTTTGTGTTAACGGTACAATGTTGCGCGGTCAGCACCTTACTCCCGAAAACCTGATTAAGATATTCATAAGCGACAATTGCCTCGACAGAAGGCGCGGGGTTGCTCAACGATACAGACGTGCGGAATCTTTCGAGCGATATCGCCGTTGTGTTTTTTACCGACACCTTATCCAGCCTTATATTGCCGCGGTGAACAAAGAAGAATAGTTCCGTTTCCCCCTCCGCAAAATATACCGGCTCAATATAATAATAGTTATCCACCTCGTCGGCGTCTTCTCCCGCCGTCACATAAAACGCGCCATATTCGGTTATCTCTCCGTTTTCCGCAACGGTAGCCAATACCACAACGGGGTTTCCCGAAACTGCGGCGGCGTTAATTCCTATGCTGTAATGCTGTGACGAGTTGAGCTCTAAGGTAACGCTCAACGAATCGTCGTCAAATACCCTTTGTTGCTCCGCGTCATGCTCCCATTTAAAGCTTTTCTCGGTTAAGTCAAATTTTTTAAGCCTGTACTTATCGGAAGCCGAGCTCGGGTTAATACTTTTTTCGTCGGCGTCCTCTCCCATATCAACTATGGATACACCGTGCGGAGGATATACAATATCGGAACAACCCGAAACTAAAAAAAGCGCGATAAATATAAAAAATATTTTTTTCATAAACCTAACCTTTACAACTTTACAAAAAACGGTAAATATGATATACTGTATCAATTATGGGGACTTCTAAAAACCTGTTTCGAGTAATTGACGATATGAAAATTTCGTCAGATGAGGCGATTTTTCTGCGAATATCCGTTGATATTTAAAGAAAAATCAACGAAATATGGCGAATTTTTCATTCGTTAAGTGCCGGAAGAGGTTTTTAGATGTTCCCTTATATAACTATGTAACTATTATCTTTATTAAAGGAGAACATACCTATGGCAAAAATAAACAGAACATTTCTCGATTTAAAGCAAAGCTATCTCTTTATCGAAATAAGCAAGCGGATTAGCGAATTTAAAAAAAATAACCCCGAAGCCCCGATTATCAGAATGGGTATAGGCGACGTTACCCTGCCTCTTGTTCCCGTTGCGGTTGAAGCGGGGGAGAAAGCGTTCGCGGAAATGGGGGTAAAGGAAACATTTAAAGGATATGAGGATTCGGGAAAGGGCTACGATTTTTTAAAAAAAGCCATTGCCGAGTATTACAAAGGCTTTGGTGCGAACGTACCGGAGGATGAAATATTTGTCAGCGACGGGGCAAAGTCCGATTCGGGGAACATAAGCGATATTTTTAACCCCGATTGCGTCGTAACAATTACCGACCCCGCATATCCCGTATACGTCGATTCGAGCATAATGAGCGGAAAAAAGATACAATACGCCGACTCAAACGAAAGCAACCGATTCGCGGCGATGCCCGATATGTCACAAAAAAGCGATTTAATCTACTTATGCTCGCCAAACAACCCGACCGGCACGGCATACACCTTTGAACAATTAAAGGCGTGGGTCGATTATGCAATCGCAAATAATGCCGTAATAATCTATGACGCGGCATATGAAGCGTTTATTACCGAAGCCGACAAGCCGCGCAGTATTTACTTAATAGAAAACGCCCGTAAATGTGCCATTGAGATTTGTTCCTTCTCAAAAACGGCGGGGTTCACCGGAACGCGATGCGGATACACGGTCGTGCCGAAGGAAATCGCGCTCGAATCACCCGATGGACTAAGCTCGACGATAACCGACGCCAACGCCGCATGGTCAAGGCGGCAGGGGAGCAAATTTAACGGCGTGTCCTATCCCGTTCAGCGTGCCGCAGAAGCGGTATTCTCGCCAAAAGGACAAGAACAAATCCGAAGTAATATAGCCATTTATCGCGTTAACGCCGAAATAATAACAAAAACCCTGTCCGAGCTTAAAATTGACTTTACCGGCGGGGTTAATTCGCCTTATATTTGGTTTAAATGCCCGTGGGGAACGGACAGTTGGGACTTTTTTGATATACTTTTAAAAGAGGCAAATGTCGTTGGGACTCCCGGTGAAGGGTTCGGTCAAAACGGTAAAGACCGATTCAGACTGACTTCTTTTAACACAAAAGAAAATACCGAAGAGGCAATGCGCCGACTTCAAAAATTAATGACAGACAGGAAATAGCGGTTATTTCCACTTTAATACGGCTTCGTCCCCGTCCTTCAGCGTGTCGCTGAAGCCTGCGGGGGCGTTGTTCAGTTCCATGATGTATTCGGCTTTAGGGGTAGGGGGATTTTGAATATCCATATCAACATGATTAAGAAGCTCGACAAAAGTGTGCGGCACGCCGCCGTCGTTTTTGTTGAGGGGTACGATTTCGCCGTTCAATATAACGCTTATATCCGGGGTGTTTGCTTGCGCCGTTGATTCCCCGTCGGCATTGTCGGGAGCGTTTGCGTTGCCGTCCGCAACAGCATTATCATTTTTAATAAATGTTTCTATTTTATCAAGATTCTGCACCGCGTAATCCCATGCCGCGTCCTCGCCGTTGACGGTTACGCCCAACTCCTCGGGAATAGGTTCATCTGTGGGAAAAACTGCATCTTTAAGGGAAATAAAAGCGTTTTCGCCACAAACCGCAGGGACAAATTCGATTTTATCCCCGCCGGCGACTTTTTCACTTAAAGCAACCTGTTTCCCGCTCATTTGAACCTGTGCGGGTTCAAATCCGCCGCCGCGTATTGTTTTACGCTCGCCGTTGAGGAAATAGGCAAGACTGTGACCCGAACGCCCTAATATTTCCGCAGATTTATACCCCGCCATTGAGAGTAACTCAAATACGGTTATTTTATTTGTGTTAAAAATGCGTATTGACTTATCGTTCAAGGTTATAACGGAAAAGTCGTAACCCTTGTTCATAACTCCGGTTATGGCGATTCCGAGCGGGGTCACAAATTCGGCTCCCATAACCTTTCCGCCCGTATCGACGCCCTTAAGACTTTCGTTACTTCCGAGCGCGACCCGTTCGAGAGGGACATTAAGTCGTGTTGAAACCGCCTGTTGAAGCCCTTTCACAAGGCTTCCCCCGCCTACTAAAAACACCGCGGCGGGAGAGTCGCCGCCGTTAGCCCGCGATACGTTATCACAGATTGTTTCGGCTAAGGTATCAACGCTCGTTTCGATTTTGTCGATAAACTCGGAATGGGTAATAGTCCGCTCCATTCCGAATATATCGCGATAGGTATAATCATCACCGTTGCAACAGGTTTGTTTTATAGCCTCGGCGGTGTTAAAATCTACAAAGAATGTCTTAATTATTTCCTCGGTAATTTCGTCGCCGGCAATTGTCGCCATTGCATACGCAATAATACTCCCGTCCTTTGAAATTGCAATATCGGACGTTCCCGCACCGATATCGACCAAAGCTATGTTAATAAGCCGTATTTCCCTCGGTATAATTGCGTTCATAGCGGCAATCGGCTCTAAGGTGAGGCTCGTAACGCTTAACGAACACATATCCATAACCGAATACAACCCCTCAACCACCACATTAGGTAAAAATGTAGCGATTAGCTCAACCGCCGCCTTTTCTCCGCGGTGCGCTTCGAGACTAATCATTTTATATCCGTCGAGTGTATAGCCTATGATTGAATACCCGACGCAGTAATAAGGCGTTGTAACGCCGCGCTCGGTCGCAAGGTCGGACGCCGCTTTTTGAATCGCCTCTATTTCCATTGAACGGATTTTATCGGCGGTTATTCCGGAACCTGTGTCGTCGGATACGTCAAACTCCATTTCAATCCTTTTGGTTTTTAACGCCCGTCCCGCCGCCGCAATTGACACCTTTTCGAGTTTAATGCTTGTCCGCTCCTCAAGCTGTTCCTTTACGCGAGAGGCTATGCGGGCAACCTGTCGAATGTCCTCGATTTGCCCGTCAATCATGGCGCGCTTCGGGTGCGCCTCAACTACATAGTCGAGCATACGGAACAAACCCGTTCCGCCCGCGTCCTCCTCGTTTTGACCGACCACGCCGACAACCGTTCTTGTTCCTATGTCTAAGGCAAAAACGACATCACCCTGCGGCTTTAAGCTCTCCGTCTTCATAATAAAGACCATACCTTTCCCCGATTACGTTCCGTCGCGCCTTTTTTCATTTTCCTTTGAAAGATACGCAACATACTCTGCAACCTCTTGTGCAGTCGTACATTTTTCCTCTTCGATATAATTTAATATTTTTTGACATATATGCCCTATAGTATGGTATTCTAATAGTTCGCTTGCGTTCTTTTTCGACATATTTAATACCGTTCCTTTCCGAGCCGAAAAAGCTTTATGAAATCAGTCAAGCTCTTGTTCAGCACTACTTTGCGAAATCAACCGCGCGGCTCTCTCGGATAAGATGAATACGAATTTGACCCGGGTATTCCATATCCTTTTCAATTTGCTCGGCTATTTCCCGCGCCAACACAACCATTCCGTCGTCGTCAACCGTTTCCGGCTTAATCATAACGCGTATTTCTCGACCCGCCTGAATAGCGAATGCGCGTTCAACCCCGTTGTATGCGGCGCAAATTTCCTCGAGCTTTTGAAGTCGCTTAATATAATTTTCATAGCTTTCGCTCCGCGCGCCCGGTCTCGCCGCGCTTATTGCGTCCGCCGCCTGTACAATTGCCGCTAATACCGTTCTCGGCTCTACGTCGCCGTGATGCGCCTCAACCGCGTGGATTATTTCGGGATTCTCCTTGTATCTTCTTAATACGTCCATTCCTATATTAACGTGGCTTCCCTCTATTTCGTGAGTCAACGCCTTTCCTATATCGTGAAGAAGACCCGCCCGACGCGCAGTTGTTGCGTCAATACCGAGTTCGGACGCCAATATTCCCGATAAATGCGCCACCTCGAGCGAATGAGCCAGTACATTTTGGCTGTAAGATGTTCTGTAGAAAAGGCGACCGAGTAGCCGTATAAGCTCGTGATGAAGCCCGTTGACGTTAGCGTCCATAACGGTGCGTTCACCCTCTTGTTTAATTTTATTTTCAACATCGCGGCGCGCCTTATCGACCATTTCCTCAATTCGAGTCGGATGAATCCTCCCGTCTTGAATAAGTCGTTCAAGCGATATCCTCGCGATTTCTCGGCGAACCTTATCGTGACTCGAGAGCGTAATTGCCTCGGGCGTATCGTCTATAATAAGGTCAACCCCCGTAAGCTGTTCAAGCGTTCTTATATTCCGCCCCTCTCTGCCTATGATTCTCCCCTTCATTTCGTCATTGGGAAGCGGAACAACCGAAACGGTGAGCTCGGACACGGTTTCCGACGCAAGCCTCGATATAGCTAAGGAGATGTGCGCTCTCGCTTTAGAGTCGCACTCGTCCTTGATTTTTTGTTCATAAGCGGTGATTCGCAACGCTTTTTCGTGATTGAGCTTTGTGTCGAGAAGCTCTAAAATATGAGCCTTCGCCTGTTCATTAGTATATCCCGATATTCTTTGGAGAATATCCATCTGCGCCTGTTTCTGGCTTTCCGCCTCAGCAATTTTTTTATCCGCCTCTTTATGTTTATTTAAAAGCGATTCCTCTAATTTTTCAATTTTGTCGTTCTTTTTGTCTAAATTCTCCTCTTTTTGTTGAAGCCTTCGTTCGGCTCTCGATACCTCTGCGCGCCTTTCCTTTAATTCGCGCTCGATTTCGTTTTTCAGACGGGAAATATCCTTTTCCGCGCCTTCTCTCAACTTGAAAATCTCGTCCTTCGCTTCTACTAATGCGGTCTTTTTCTCTGCCTGTGCCTTTTCGTCAGCCTCGCTGACAATTCTCTGTGCTTCCTTCTCGGCGGATTCAATTTGGGACTCAGCGACGGCTTTTCTGTGCTTTACACCCGCCTTGAACATAAAAAAACCAACGCCCACAGCACTGAGAATAAGCAAGGCGACGTAAATCAACATCCAAAATTCCATTGTTTATCCTCTTTTCTATAATATAAACCGGTCTGAGACCGGACTAAACTAAATAGGCTGTATATATGTAAAACACTTATACAAGCATATTTACATATAATTCTACGGTAAAATACAGAAATTGTCAAGCGATTTTTAAAAAAGATTTAAAATATATCATTATAAGATGTTGACAATTGGGATTTATTGGGGTAAAATAATATCATGAAGAAAGAAACGAATCTTTGTATGAGTTGTATGACCATAAAACCCCCGGGGGCGGTTTTGACCCATGCTCCGGGCGAGTGTCCCCATTGCGGCTGGATTGACAATGGGGTGTATTTGGCGTCGTACCTGTATCCGAGAACCTTCTTAGCCGGAAGATATATTGTCGGTAAGGTGATTACTTATAACGGCGAAGGTGCGTTGTACGCGGGTTATGATACGCTCACCGATACAAAAATCACTATAAAAGAGTATATGCCCGACGCACTATGCACGCGCGCGAGGGACATTTTACCCCTCACCGTCAACTCGGGCGAGCTTCCGTTATATAAAACCTATTTGTCGGAGTTTATAGAACTCAACCGCTCGTTACAAAGCTTCGGCTCATCGCCGCGAATACAGAAAATCACAGATGTATTTTCGGAGAACAGCACGGCTTATGCGGTACACGAGGACGCCGCGGGAATAAGCCTTGCGGATTATCTGCGTAATGTCGGCGGAACATTGAGCCATGAACAGGTGAAGGAGCTTTTCCCCGCCGTTTTCACCACATTGGCGCGTATTAACACCGCCGGAATAATCCACAGAGGAATTTCGCCGAAAACAATTTTTGTAAGCCTTTCGAGCGGAACCCCCTTGGTATACATGACCGATTTTGCGATTACCGCCGCGAGAATTTACGGTTCAAAAATTAATTCGGAGGTCTTTGCGGGATATGCCGCTCCGGAACAGCATAATTGGGTCGAGCGACACGGCGACTGGACAGACGTATACGGTTTAGCCGCGCTTTTATACAATGTGCTTACCGGTATAGTGCCGCAGGATGCTCCGTCGAGATTGGTTGATGACCGATTGATTGAACCTATGCTCATTAACGGCGTTATACCCGTGAGCGTTTCAAAAGCAATAATGAGGGGTATGGAGCTTTCCTCAGATAAGCGAACCAAAACGGTTGAGGAGTTTTCGCGGTTGCTGTGGGGCGCGCAAGAGGCTTCGTTAAGTGTCGGCTCGTCGACAATCTCCGACACGCTCAAATTCACATCTACCTCGATGTTGACTAATAATATTACCCCGCCGACCGCTCCGAATATAAAGAAATACACCCCCGATTTTCATGACGATTACGACGACGACGCGGAAGAGGCGCGCAGAACGGCGCGAAGACTCGCGAGAGACAAAAAAAGAAAAGCCGTGACAATAACCGCATTAACGGCGGTATCTTCGGTTGTGGTGATTTTTTTGATATTGATTATACTCGCCGCCGCCGGCTTGTTAAACTTTCAGTCGGGCATTATTGACGACACTCCTTCGCGTATATCGGATATTTCAAGATATGAACCCGCGAGCGGCTCGGAAAACAACGTGCAAACATGGAACGCAACGGAGGAGGGGCAGGTAGCCAATTTTGTGGGCGAGCGATTCAGAGAGGGGTGGGCAAGAGAGGCGCGATTCGACTTTTTGGACTTTATATTTGTAGCGGAATACAATGATAACCCCGATTATCCGGCGGGAATGGTTTTCTATCAAAGTATAAAACAAGGGGAGATAGTTTCGTTCGGAACGAAAATCACTATAAAATACAGCTTAGGCGTCGAGTTTGTCAAAATGCCGAATTATGCGGGCATGGGCGTTGTCGAATTAATGGATATTCTTATGGATTTGGGGGTCAACCCCTCGAATATACAAATACAGGATAATCCAAGCGCGTTTTATGTACAAGAAGGCATGGTGGATATAGCGTCGGCACAACCGGGCGACAGCATAAGAATCACAAGCTTCCCCGAAGATGAAGAGCGACAGGCGGACGTAATCATTATTTATAAAGCCGTTCCGTTACCGGCACAAGCGCAACAGCCTTATAATAACGATAACAATAACAGAGCCGGCAGAGATAAGCCGCCGCGTTAAGGAACAGTAAATAAATAAGTTCTTTAAACTTCTCTGAGAAATCCGGGGGTTATCCTATGGGTAAAACGACCGCAATTATTGTGGCGGCGGGGAGCTCGTCGCGAATGGGCTTTGACAAAATTTTTGCGAGGATTAACGATAAACCGGTGTTGCTTTACGTACTCGAAGCGTTTCAGGCGGCAGAAACAATTGACGGAATAATAGTGGTCAATAATCACGCCGACAGAATAAAAGAATTTGCTTCTGATATTACCAAATTATTTGAAATCGTCGCCGGCGGCAAAAATAGGGACGAGTCGGTGCAAAACGGATTAAACGCCATTTCTTATACAAAGGGGGTTGTAGCCGTTCACGACGGGGCAAGACCGCTGATAACCCCAATGTTGATTGACAATATGGTAAACGCCGGAAAAGCTTATAAAGCCGCAATACCCGCTATTGCGGTAAGAGACACCGTAAAACAAATCAAAGGCGGTTATGTTGAATACACACCCGACCGCGAAACGATGTACGCCGCACAAACGCCGCAGGTGTTTGATTTAGAGCTTTACCGTAAAGCAATCGGAGCCAATCACAGTCAAACCCCGACAGACGACAGCGCGGTTCTTGAACGTGCGGGGGTGAAGGTAAAAATTGTTGAGGGCGATTATTCAAATATAAAAATCACGTCGCCCGAGGATTTAAAAATAGCGAAAATGTTAATAAATGAGGGAACGTAACAAGTGGAACTGATTGATATAGGATACGGTAATGTAATTAACGCGGGGAGAATTGTCGCCGTTGTATATGCGGAAGCGGCACCCGTGAAGCGGATGCTCGCCGCCGCAAGAGAGAAAAACTTTTTGGTTGACGCAACCTGTGGCAAAAAAACCAAATCGGTATATGTTATGGATTCGGGTCATGTTGTGCTTTCGGCGCGGGCTATACCGCAAAAAGACAAGAGAGAAGTGCTGTGACTTTGTTGGTGGAGTAATAACAAGAGCGGAGGTGTAACGGTATGAAAAAAGGAATGTTGATTGTCATATCCGGCCCGGCGGGGTGCGGTAAGGACACCGTTGTAGAAGGCTTACTCAATGCGGCGCGACGAGGCGGCGAATGTGGCGAGCTTTTTTATTCGGTGTCGGCGACAACGCGAATACCGCGCTCAACCGAGGAGAACGGTATACATTATCACTTTAAAACGAGAGAAGAGTTTGAGCGATTAATTGAACAAGATGAGTTTCTCGAATATACAGATTATTGCGGCAATTATTACGGAACGCTAAAGAAAACGGTAATGTCCGCTTTAGACAAAGGACAAAACCTTATTTTAAAAATCGAGGTTGAGGGCGCGGCAAATATAAGACGGATATTCGCCGATTTGGGCGCGTTATCAAAATTTGTGGCTATATTTATAATGCCGCCGTCGTTAGAGGAATTGAGGAGAAGGCTCATTAACCGCGACTCCGAGGACGCGGCAACAATCGAATTGCGCGTTAAGACCGCCGCAGAGGAAATAGCCTTAGCCGGACATTATGATTATCGCGTTGTAAACGACGTATTAGAGACGGCAATAGATGAAATAGCGAGTATTATAGCGCGTCATAATCGAGAGAATGACGAATTAAAGCACCCTCTTTCATGAGCATGAATATACAAGAATTACATAAATTAACGGGAAAAATAGCATTAGTTGCGGTCGAGAAGGCTTTGTATTCTTATGACCTTCTTTATTCCTATGTCGTTCCGTATGAACTCGAAGCCGTCGTCAGTGCGGGAAAGCGGGTAACCGTTCCGTTCGGTTTTGGAAAGCGAAAGCTTAACGGAATGGTTTTTTCGGTTGAGGAAAAAGAATATGAACCCGCTTCAATTAAGAAAATTAGCGAGGTCATAGACGATGACGCTTATATGACCCCCGAAATGCTTAATTTGGCAATTTGGCTCAAGGAGAACACCTTTTGTACATATTATAACGCGGTACGCTGCATTTTACCCCCCGTTTTGCGAAATACGGGAAAGCTCCCGAAGGATAAAACAGAAAAGATTGTTCGTCTTACGGGAAACGAAACCGAGGACAAATTAACGCCTAAACAAAAAAGCGTACTTGACGCTCTCGAAAACAACACGGCGAGCGTCAAGGAAATATGCTACTTATGCTCGGTATCGTCATCAGTTGTAACAACGCTTATAAAAAAAGGCTTGTTAGAA
Source organism: Oscillospiraceae bacterium (assembly GCA_009783205.1). Classification (GTDB taxonomy): domain Bacteria; phylum Bacillota; class Clostridia; order Oscillospirales; family Ruminococcaceae; genus Ruminiclostridium_E. Next base: position 123,903 of record WRHO01000001.1, on the reverse strand, counting down.
GAGCTTGTGCAGGCTCCTACATTATATGACGCGGATAAGGCGGCTCAAATTTACCGACGCGACGTCTCGGATATAATCTTGACCGATGAACAGGAGGCGGCATTTAACTCCTTAATAAATCTGTTCAAATCGGGCGAGGCGAGGTGCGCGCTTTTACACGGGATTACCGGGAGCGGGAAAACATCTGTTTTTATTAAATTAACGGGTGACGTTTTGAAAACGGGCAAATCTGCGTTAATATTGGTTCCCGAAATATCGCTCACCCCGCAAACAATTGCAATTTTTAAAGGCTTTTTCGGCGATAATGCGGCGGTTATTCACTCGGGGCTTTCTATGAGCAAGCGGACGGAGGAATACAAAAGAATACGCGCTCATCAAGCAAAAATCGTCATAGGAACAAGAAGCGCGGTGTTCGCCCCGCTCGACAATATCGGGATTATTGTTATAGACGAGGAGGGGGAACAAACCTATAAATCGGAACGAAGCCCGCGTTATCATGTGCGCGATATAGCTAAGCAAAGGTGCTTTAAGCATAACGCCCTTTTGCTTTTAGCCTCGGCTACCCCGTCAATGGACAGCTATCAAAAAGCCCAAATCGGTAAATACACCCTCTTAGAACTGACCAACCGATATTCGGGAAACAATCTTCCTTCCGTTTATATTGTGGATATGAAGCTCGAAAGGACAATGGGCAATAACGGCAATTTTAGCGAAGCCCTCTTAAAAGGCTTGCGGCAAAACCTCGAGAACGGCGAACAATCGTTGATTCTTTTGAACAGACGGGGATATTATACCTATGTCTGTTGCGTCGCCTGCGGCGAGGTCGCAAAATGTCCGAATTGCGGGATTGCGCTGACTTATCATAAAACGGGCGATAATCTTTGCTGTCATTATTGCGGGTTTATACAATATAACACAAACAAATGCGGCAAATGCGGAAGTAGATTTGTAAGAAGCGACGGAACGGGAACGCAACGCGTTGAAGACGAGCTTCAAGAGCTTTTCCCGACGGCGAGGATTTTACGAATGGATGCCGACACAACAATGACAAAAGGAGCGTATGAGCGCGGGTTCGGGAGCTTTGGCAATAACGAATACGACATAATGGTAGGAACGCAGATGATTGCGAAGGGCTTAGATTTCCCCAATGTGACCTTAGTCGGGATTTTATTAATTGACAACTCGCTCTATGCGGGGGATTATCTCGGCTATGAACAGACGTTTTCGCTTATAACACAGGTTGTCGGGCGGTCGGGTCGAGGCGATAAAAAAGGCCGCGCATTTCTGCAAACCTTTACGCCCGACCATTATGTACTGCGATTAGCGGCGCGACAGGATTACCGAGGCTTTTTTGATGAAGAAGCGGCGATAAGAAAGACGTTATTGTTTCCGCCCTTTTGCGATTTATGTATCGCGGAGATTTGTAATGTTATAGAAAAAGGAGCCGTTGAAGCGGCAAAAGCTTTTATCAACATTATCGAAGAGGAATTAAAGCAAATCTCTCCCATACCGATAAGGGTATTAGGCCCGGTTAAAAACGGTGCGGGCAGTATAAACGGAAGATTCCGCTACCGGGTTATCATAAAGTGCAGAAATTCGCCCGTTTTTCGGGGAGTTATAAAGCGTTCGCTTATAAAAGCCCATACAGATAAACGATTTGAACATTGTCGGGTCGGGGCTTGGTTCGACAATTCTTAGAGAGATATAGCAACCTTCGAGAGACAGATTAGGCAATTTTTACGGAAAGTATTGACAGTAAAGCGTTTTTATGTTATTATTTAGAACATGAAAATTATAGGCTTAGGAAAAGGTATTCCGAAAGAATGTGTCACCAACGACCAACTTTCCGAATTTCTCGATACAAACGACGAATGGATTGTTTCGCGCACGGGGATAAAAACGAGGTATGTCTGCGTTGGCGAAACGCTGACCGATTTATCGGCGACGGCGGCAACCGACGCGCTTAATAAGGCAAACCTGTCCGCAAAAGATATCGACCTTATTATATGTACAACCATCTGCGGCGACTACTGTACACCTTCATTGGCCTGTTGCATTGCGGAGCGCATTAATGCGCGTTGTCCCGCTTTCGATATTAACGCGGCCTGCACCGGCTTTATCTACGCATTAGAGCTGGCGGACGGGTTTATTCGCGTCGGAAAATATAAAAACATCTTGATTGTTTCGGCGGAGAAAATGTCGGCTAAGGTCGACTGGAACGACCGCAACACCTGTGTATTATTCGGCGACGGGGCGGCGGCTTGTGTGGTAACCGAGGGAGAATCCGTCAAGTATATTAATCTTTCGTCGTCGGCGACGCCCAATACCGAGGTTTTAAATATGCCCAATGGTACGGGGAACAGTCCGTTTGCGGCGGAGAAAAAACAGAACGAATACCTTAATATGCAAGGACAAAAGGTGTTCAAATTTGTCGTGAACATTGTGGAAGCCGAATTAAAGCTGATGACCGAAAGAACGGGTATAACCCCCGAACAAATTGACCGCTTTTTGCTTCATCAGGCGAATAAGCGCATTATCGACTATACACTCGCAAGATTGAAACAGCCGGCAGAAAAATTCCCCTGTAACATTGAGCGTTACGGGAATTTATCGTCGGCGTCCGTTCCTTTATTGCTGACAGAAATGACCGAAACGGGACAAGTTAAAGCGGGCGACACATTGCTTTTATGCGCGTTCGGCGGCGGATTAACCGCCGGAACCTGCGTGATGACAATTGACAGTTGACGGACAATTGACAGTTGAATAATTATGAGGTGAATATGGAAAAAAGTGTTATTTGTGATTTGTTAAAAATTCGCTACCCTATTTTACAAGGGGGTATGGCTTGGATATCCGAGGCGGAGTTAGCCGCCGCCGTATCCGAAGCCGGAGGCTTGGGCATTATTGCGGCGGGGAACGCACCCGCAAATGTTGTGGGCGAACAAATTCGTAAAGCAAAAACCCTTACCGATAAGCCGTTCGGCGTTAATATTATGCTTATGAGTCCGTATGCCGAGGAGCTTGCGAAGCTCGTCGCGGATGAAAAAGTTAAGGTTGTAACAACGGGGGCGGGAAATTCCTCAAAATATATGCCGATGTGGGTCGACGCGGGGATAACCGTTATACCCGTAATACCCTCCGTAGGATTGGCAAAAATGGCGCAAAGAAGCGGCGCGGCGGCGGTAATTGCCGAGGGGGGCGAATCGGGCGGTCATGTCGGCGAAACCACAACAATGGCGTTGGTTCCGCAGGTTTGTGACGCGGTGGATATTCCGGTTATAGCGGCGGGCGGAATCGCCGACGGAAGGGGCGTCGCGGCGGCATTAATGCTCGGCGCGGGGGGGGTTCAAATCGGAACGCGCTTTTTGGTCGCAAACGAGTGTACGGTTCATCAAAACTACAAGGATAAGATTATCAAAGCAAAGGATATAGACACAATAACCACCGGTAAACGTCTCGGACACCCCGTGCGTTCGCTCAAAACGGCGTTTTCACGCGGACTTTTTGCAAAAGAATACGATTCGACAATATCGAACGAAGAACTTGAATCGTTGGGGGTCGGCGCATTAAAATTGTCGGCGGTGGACGGCGACAATGAAAAGGGGTGTTTCTTAGCGGGACAGATAGCGGGACTCGTTAAAAAAGAAGAAACGGCAAAGGAAATTATCGAGGATATAATCGCGGGAACAAATAAAGCGTTAAAAGGAGCGACAGAATGGCAAAAATAGCATTTGTATTCGCGGGGCAGGGGGCGCAGACAACGGGAATGGGGAAAGAGCTTTATGACAAATTTGACGGCGTTAAAAAGCTGTACAACCTTTTTGAACCAATAAAAGACCTCTGTTTTAACGGAACAAGAGAAGAGCTCGATATAACCGTGAATACTCAACCCGCATTATTCCTGACCGATTTAGCTTATGCAACCGCGTTAAAAGAAAAGGGAATTATCGCCGATGGGGTTGCGGGGTTTTCGTTGGGGGAAATACCCGCCGCCGCTTATGCAGAGCTTTTCAACGGTGTAGAAGCGGCTTTAAAATTTGTAGAGTTTCGGGCAAAAGCGATGCAATCCTGCGCCGAAAAAAACAAGGGGGCTATGTTTGCCGTTTTAAAACTATCGGCGGAGCGGGTTGAAGACATTTGCGGAAAATTAAATCGGGCGTATCCCGTAAACTACAACTCACCAATGCAAACGGTGGTCGCCTGTGCCGCGGAAACCGAGGAAGAGCTTCAGAATACGGTAAAGGCTTCGGGGGGGAAGGCGGTGAAATTGAAGGTAAGCGGCGCGTTTCACAGTCCGTTTATGAATAAAGCCGCCGAGGAAACGCTGTGCTTCCTCGAGCAAAACCCCGACCTGTTGAAGGTGAACAGTTCCACAAAAATACCGTTATATTCGAACATGACGGCGGGGGTATATAGCGATACCGACGCAAAAACGCTTTTAAGCGGACAAATAAACAATCCCGTTTTATGGAAGAAAACTATCGAAAATATGGTGTCGGACGGGTTCGATACCTTTATAGAGGTTGGACCCGGAAAAACTTTAACCGGGTTAATTACAAAAATTAACCCTAATGTAAAAATTTATGATATATCAACAATAGAACAGCAATGGAGGCTATAAATGCTAAAAAATAAAACAGCGGTTGTTACGGGGGCGTCAAGAGGGATTGGCAGGCAAATTGCTCTACAATTTGCCGAAAACGGCGCGAATATCGCTTTAATCTACGCGGGTAACACAGCCGCCGCGGAGGAAACGCTTTCCCGCTTACGAGAATACGGCGTTAAAGCGGAGGCGTACAGATGTGATGTGTCTGACTGGAACGAGACGAAAACCGCCTGTGAAACTATTATAAAGGAGTTTGGGGCGGTCGACATTTTGGTTAATAACGCCGGAATAATAAAAGACCAATTGTTACTTCGAATGAACGAGGATGAGTTTGACTCGGTTATTGAAACAAATTTAAAAGGCGCGTTCAACATGACGAAACACCTTTCGCGTTCGATTATGAAGTCGTCGTCGGGGCGGTTTATCAATATTTCATCGGTCAGCGGGATTACGGGGAACCCGGGACAAGCCAATTATTCCGCCGCAAAAGCGGGTATGCTCGGCTTAACCAAAACGGTCGCGAAGGAATTTGCGGCAAAGGGTGTAACCTGTAACGCGATTGCTCCGGGGTTTATCGAAACGGACATGACCGAAAATCTCCCGAAGTCGGTAAAGGAACAGGTCGACGCAGTTGTACCGCTCAAACGCATGGGGAAAACGGCGGAGGTGGCGAATTTAGCCGTTTTTTTAGCGTCCGATTTGTCGTCATATATTACGGGAGAAATTATAAAGATTGACGGAGGTATGTGTATATGAAACGCGTAGTTATAACGGGAATGGGTTGCGTTACGCCCGTAGGGAACAACGTGACCGATTTTTGGGAAAATGTATCGAACGGGAAACACGGATTTTCCGAAATTACCCGCTTTGACGCGAGCGATTTTAAAGTTAGAATTGCGGCGGAGGTAAAGGGGTTTGACCCGCTCGAATATATCGAAAAAAGCGAGGTTCGCAAAACCGACCTTTTTGCACAATATGCGGTAGCCGCCGCAGCACAGGCGGTAGAGGAGAGCGGCATTTCGTCTAAAGTCAACCCGGACAGATTCGGCGTATATGTAGGCTCGGGAATAGGCGGCATGACGACTTTTATCAACGAAACGGAAAAGCTTTTGACTAAGGGGGCGGGGCGAATATCCCCCTTCTTTATCCCCATGATGATTGCGAATATAGGCTCGGCGTTAGTCGCGATGAAACACAACGCGCAAGGCGTAAATTTACCGGTGGTAAGTGCTTGCGCCACCGCCACCCACGCAATCGGCGAGGCTTTTCGCTCGATAAAATACGGGTATGCCGACGCAATTATCGCGGGAGGGGCAGAGGCGACAATCAACCCGTTGAGCGTCGGCGGGTTCACCAATTGTATGGCTCTTTCGACCACCAACGACCCCGATAATGCGTCAATCCCGTTCGATAAACGTCGTAACGGCTTTGTCATGGGTGAGGGCGCGGGGGTGATTGTTTTAGAAGAGTACCAACACGCCGTTAACCGAGGGGCAAACATTTATTGTGAAATAAGCGGCTACGGCAACACTAACGACGCTTACCACGTCACCGCACCCCACCCCGAAGCAATCGGCGGAGCTAAGGTTATTCAACTCGCCGTGGAAGAGGCGGGGATTACCGCAGATGAAAAAATGTATATCAACCCACACGGAACGTCGACGCCTCTTAACGATAAAACCGAAACGCTCGCAATTAAAAATGCTTTCGGGGACATGGCGTATAAAATCCCGGTCAGCTCAACGAAAAGCATGATTGGGCATATGCTCGGCGCGGCGGGCGGCGTTGAGGCTATTATCGCCGTTAAAACGATGCAGACGGGTATAATCCCCCCTACCGCCAATTATAAAGAACCCGACCCCGAATGTGACCTCGACTATGTTCCGAATGTTGCGAGAAAACAAGAGGTTGATAAAGCTATGTCGCTCTCGTTGGGGTTTGGCGGGCATAACGCGGCAATTGTATTAAATAAAATATAGGAGTATTATAATGAACATCGAGAATATAAAGGCTTTAGCGGAGATTGTATCGTCTCACGGGTTGACGACATTAGAGGTCGAAGACGGCAATACAAAAATAAAGCTTAAAAAAGAAACGCAGACCGCCGTTCTCCCGATACAACCGACGGTTGTATCAACCCCCGCGGCACAACCCGCCGATTCAGCGGCGACGCAATCGCCCGCACAAGATACAACGGTTGATTACAGCCATTTGACAGAGGTGAAAAGCCCGTTAGTCGGGGTGTTCTACTCGGCACCGTCGCCCGACGCCGAGCCGTTTGTCACCCTCGGAAGCGGGGTCAAAAAAGGCGATATTCTTTGCATTATCGAGGCTATGAAGCTGATGAACGAAATCACGGCGGAGCAAGACGGCGAAATAATAGACATTTGTATCAAAAACGGCGACATAGCCGAGTACGGACAGGTGTTGTTTAAATTAAGATGATAAAGTAGCATGGAGAGCGTTATGAACAAAGAAGAAATTAAAAAAATCCTCCCCCACCGCGAGCCAATGCTTTTACTTGACGAGGTGGAGCTTGTCGGCGAAGTCTCCGTCGGCAGATATACAGTCAAGGGCGACGAGTTCTTTTTGCGGGGACATTTCCCGGGAAACCCCGTTGTACCGGGTGTGATTTTATGCGAAATGATGGGACAGTCCGCCTGTCTCCTTGTCGCGGACGATAACCCCGACGGCGGCGCGTTCACACCTTATTTCACCGGAATGAAAAATGTTAAGTTTAAAAATAAAGTATTGCCGGGCGATACAATTGAGTTTAAGTGTAATAAAGTCGCCCAAAAAGGCGCGTTCTATTTTATAAAAGCAGAGGGTTCCGTTAACGGAAAAACGGTTGTAATGGGCGAACTGTCGTTCGCCATTATGAAATAATATTAAAAGGAGAAAAGGTTATGAAAAAGATTTTATTGATGTTTATTGCGGTTGCGATAGTTGTTTCAATAATTTCGTTCGCAATCCCCTCCGCAGAAACAGTTTCGGATTATGGCAATCTTGGTGAAAGAATAGGCGTTACCTTTGTCGACCCTAATTATACTCATACGAATGAATCCGCTTTAATTGAAGGTGCAAAAGCGGTAAGAAAAACGGGTTCTAAGGTTTTAAAATTATTTTTAATGCACCCAAAAGAAAAATACGGTCTTCCTTATAATGACGAAGATGTTCCTAATATTATTGATGTTTTAAAAAAAACCGAGTTTGATATAGTTTTTAAAATGGATTTCACGACATTTATACTTGTTGTGGATATGGATACTAAAGATTCGTCAGAATGGTATAACGGTTTTAATGAACATGAAAAGGAAACAGTTATATTCAATTATTATAATGCGGCTAAGTATTTGTTAGAAGAATACCCTGAAAAGACATTTATAATGCAAAATTGGGAAAGTGAATTAAAAATGGAAATAGTCTTATGCGATAATAAAGTTACAATTCCTGAAGAAAAAGAACGAGCATATAAGGGATATATTGAATATCTTGAAGCGCGTCATGAGGGTATTTTGAAGGCGAGAAATGAAATCGGTAATATAAAAGGAAACGTATATTCGGCAGTTGAGCTTATATGGATTTCCAAGCCGTTTGATTTTAAGCTCATTAATTTTTTGAATAAACATAAGCTCGGAGATTATATTTCATATTCAATGGCTTCTGATTTATCCGTAGTCGGAGACAACGATAGAATGCAACAATTTTTACAAAATATAAAAACACTTAAAGACAAACTAAACGGACAAGGATTTTATATTGGCGAAATTGGTTTTAGTGAATCCGAATTTGGCGATTTTCAAAATGACACTGTAATGATGTATATAAAAGCCGCGATTGATATGGGAGCAGCTTATTCCGTTATTTGGCAAATGTATTGTAATGAGTATATTTGCAATAACTGTAATGATGTTATTAATAAAAGCGAGCTTATCGAAAAAAAAGAAACTATTTGTAAAAAATGTAAATATATTGTTACCGTAGCTCAAAATAATTTTAGAGACCGCGGTTTATGGTTAATCAGACGAGATAAATCAAAAACGCCTTTATATCACGATGTCGCAAGGACTATTGAGCAAAATAACTTTAACACTGTAATTACAGGCGATTATTTTAGAAATCTCGGTATAATCACAAACGGATTTATTGACGGTGTCGGCTTTACTGAAGGTAACATAGCAAGAGGAGCGGTGGTAAAATTTACAAGTGATTTTATTGTTCCCGAGGGGTGGGTTGCGTGGGACGGAAATTTAATAAAATATGTTCCCGCAGGAAAAGAAGTAAGTCTATATATTCCGGATAGAATTCCCTCATTTATTATCAATCCGGTTGTATATCCGAGAGTTAACCCCGATTTAACTTGCAAATCTTGCGGAGAATACCCCTGCAAATGTCTTCCTCTCGAAACTACAACCCCGATTGCAACTACAACGCCGGATATCACGACGACTGTGCCGGGTGTTACGACGACAACTGCTCCGAATACCACAATGACTGCGGCGAATATCACGACCGTCACCGACACAAATATCACTTCCGACGCGGTGGCTACAACCGCCGAAACCGTACCCCATATTACGTCCGACACAGGCGAAGCAACCGTTTCTTCCGTTTCTTCTGCTTTTTCCTCTTCCTCAACTGCGGCAACCGCCCCGACCACGATTATTCCTACTGCCCCGTTTCCGTCTACGACCGCAACGCCGCCGTCTGCCAAATTCGGTATTTTATCCTCAGAGGGAATTGCGGCGGGAGAGCCGACAATTTTCTGTTTTATCGAAATACTGTTAGATTTAGTAGGGTTAGAAAGCAAAGCGACAAATAACTCTGCGGCTATATTAAGTCCGCAAGGCAAGGGTGCGGGAAAGCCGACAATCTTCTGCGGAATTGAGATTTTACAGTATTTAGTAGGACTGACCGACGGAAAACAATGGTAGGGAATTATAGTTATGAATTGTTTTTATTGTAAAGGTTCTTTAAACGACAACGTAACAAATCACGTTGTCAATCTTGAAAACCGTCGTATTATCATTATAAGAGATGTCCCTTGTGAAAAATGTACTCAGTGTGGGGAATCTTATTACAATGATTATACAATGTCGCAAATTGAAAATATCGTAAATGATTTAAAATCCGCATTAACAATTCCTAACAGCATTACAACTATTGAACAGGGGGCTTTTTCAAGCTGTACAAAGCTTTCGTCGGTAACAATCCCAAACAGCGTAAAGAGCATAGAAAGCTCTGCGTTCAGCGGGTGTACCGCTTTAAAAACGGTGACAATCCCGAACAGCGTTACAACAATCGGGTGGGGGGCGTTTTCGAGCTGTGAGAATCTGACGTCGATAACCTTCAGAAGAACCCTTCCGCCTTTATTTGGCGTAAGGTTATTTGAGGACACCGAAAATGTTAATACAATATACGTCCCCGCCGGTTCAAAATCGGCGTATCAAAAAATAGGACAGTTGAGTAAGCTCGACATTATTGAAATAAGCGTTAAGCAAAACGCCGGTACGTGTGAAGAGTGCAAAATCTGTATATCGGGCAACCCGCCCGAAAAAGGAAAAATCCTCGGCGGCGAGCCGACAATTTTTGACGGGATAGAAATATTAAAATATCTCGTAGGAATAGAGAGTTATGTTGTATAACGTGTCAGAACTCAAAAGAAAGGACGCATAAATGTTTTCAAAAATTCTTATCGCCAACAGGGGTGAAATTGCTATAAGGGTAATTCGCGCCTGTAAAGAAATGGGGATTTCTACCGTAGCGGTGTTTTCCGAAGCAGACAGAGAGGCGTTACACACAAATTTAGCGGACGAAAGCTATTGTATAGGCGGCTCACAATCTAAGGACAGCTATCTGAACATGAGCGCGGTTATATCTGCGGCGGTCGCGTCAAAAGCGGAGGCGGTTCACCCCGGCTACGGATTTTTGTCCGAGAACGCCGAATTTGCAAAATTATGCCGCGAAAACAATATTGTTTTTATAGGGCCGGATTACTCGGTAATAACAAAAATGGGCGATAAAGACATGGCGCGCAGAACGATGAAAAAAGCGGGGGTTCCCGTAATTCCCGGTTGTGATTTAGTCGACGGCGTCGAACACGCAAAAAAAGAAGCGGCGAGGATAGGGTTTCCGCTTTTAATCAAAGCGCGCTCGGGCGGCGGCGGGCGGGGAATCCGCTTGGTCAACGAGGCGGGCGAATTGGAGAAGGCATATAATGCGGCAACCGCAGAGGCAAAGGCGGCGTTTGGCGACGGGGCGGTATACATGGAGAAGTATCTCTTCCCCGTCAAGCATATCGAAATGCAGTTACTCGGCGACAATTTCGGGAATGTGGTTTGTTTGGGCGAGCGCGATTGTTCCACCCAAAGAAAGAATCAAAAGCTTATCGAAGAAAGTCCCGCCGCAATTATAACCGACGACGTTCGCAAAAAGATGATTGAAGCGACCGTCAAAGCGGGAAAGGCGGTAGGGTATCAAGGGGCGGGTACAATCGAATACCTCTATGACAAAACGGGGAACTTTTATTTTATGGAAATGAATACCCGGCTACAGGTTGAACACCCGGTAACCGAAATGGTGACCGGAATTGATTTGGTAAAATGGCAAATTAGAACGGCGGCGGGGTTGAAATTAGATTTTGTTCAAGAGGATATCGAGTTTTCGGGACACGCGATAGAATGTCGAATTAACGCCGAAGACCCGTATCAAGGGTTCAGACCGTCGGGCGGAAAAATCCAAATGTTGCATATCCCGGGCGGGCCACAGGTGCGGTTTGATACCGCCGTTTACCAAAACTACACCATTCCGCCTTTTTACGATTCAATGATAGGAAAGCTTATTGTTCACGCTAAAACGAGAGACGAGGCAATCCGCAAAATGAAAGCGGCGTTGTGCGAATTAATCATTGAGGGGGTGGTGCATAATGCACCCTTCCAGTTAGAGATACTTTCCGCCGAGGAATTTGTTAATTCGACATATACGACGAACAGTTTACGAACAGTTGACAGTTGACAGTTGACAGTTGACAGTTGACAGTTGACAGTTGACAATTGATAGTTGACAATTGACGAACAATTGACAGTTGACAGTATTATTAAGGGGGTTGTTAGATGAAGCCGGTAGACGCGCTTATGATTTTTAAAAAGCCAAAAAATCCGTTGGAGGGACACGGTAAAATAATTCCGAACGAAATGTCGGCAGAGCTTACGGTAACCTGCCCACAGTGTAAAAAAACGCTTTCGCCCGATGAATTGGTGATACGGTTGCAAATTTGTCCGTATTGCCGTCATCATTTTAAAATGAACGCCCGTCAGCGAATCCACATGATTGCGGACCCGGAAAGCTTTATTGAACACGATACCGCGTTGGAGCCGCGAAACGTATTAGGCTTCCCGGGGTATGACAAAAAGCTCAAGGCGGCGCAATTGCAAAGCAAAGAAAGGGACAGCGTTGTTTGCGGGGAATGTACAATAGGAAAGCTTCCGACCGAATTGTTCATTATGGAGCCGAATTTTATGATGGGCAGTATGGGGCGGGTTGCGGGTGAAAAAATCACACGTACCTTTGAACGCGCAATTGAACGCGGAACACCCGTTATCGGGTTTGCGTTGTCCGGCGGCGCAAGGATGCAGGAGGGTATGATATCGCTAATGCAAATGGCAAAGACGAGCGGCGCGATTAAAAAGCACAACGACGCGGGGTTATTATATGTCTGTATACTCACCGACCCGACAACGGGCGGCGTTACCGCGAGCTTTGCTATGGAGGCGGACATTATCTTAGCCGAGCCGGGTGCATTAATAGGATTTGCGGGGCCTCGCGTTATAGAACAAACCATTCGAAAAAGCCTCCCCCCGGGGTTTCAACGCTCTGAGTTCCAGCTTGAACACGGGTTTGTCGACAATATTGTAAACAGAAAGCATCAGCGTAAATACCTGTACGGACTTTTACAATTTCACAGAGGAGGGGGAGCATGAAAGCATATGAAAGGGTAGCCGCCGCCCGCGCAAATAACCGATTCACCGCGTTGGATTTAATCGGGCGAGTTTTTACGCATTTTATGGAGATGCGCGGAGACCGTCGCTTCGGTGACGACAAGGCGATTGTCGCGGGGATAGCTTACCTCAACATGACGCCCGTCACCGTTATCGGGATTGAAAAGGGGCATGACGTGAAGGAGCGGTCAATGCGTAACTTTGGCTCCGCGCACCCCGAGGGTTACAGGAAAGCACTCCGCCAAATGAAATTAGCCGAAAAGTTTAAAAGGCCCGTTGTATGCTTTGTGGATACATCGGGAGCATACTGCGGAATAGGAGCGGAGGAGCGGGGACAGGGGCAGGCTATTGCGGAAAATTTAGTAGAAATGAGCGGGTTAAAAACCCCGATTATATCAATTATTATCGGCGAAGGGGGAAGCGGCGGCGCGCTCGCCCTCTCTGTCGCCAACGAGGTGTGGATGCTCGAAAACTCAATCTACTCGGTTATTTCACCCGAGGGCTGTGCGAGTATACTTTGGAAGGACAGCTCTAAGGCGAGAGAGGCGAGCGAATGTCTTAAGCTTACCGCCGAGGATTTGTCGGAACTCGGCATTATCGAAAAAATTATTCCCGAAGAGCCGTCGGAATTGATTAACAATATAAAAACAGAGTTGACAAAAGCAATTAAAAAATATAGCGCAATGCCGCTCGAAGAATTAACCGAACACCGTTATAAACGATTCAGAAATATAGGGGAGGATTTAATAAGGTGATTACAATTGTTACCGATTCAACCTCATATTTTAAAAAAAGCGAGGCGGAAGAATTAAACATTAAGGTCGCTCCCAATAACTACAGTATAGACGGACAAAACTTTGACGAATCTTTTGTTGACAAAAACGGCGATTTTGAAAGCTTATTAATCAGCTCGGGGGCGTCCGGCGCACTTTCAACCGCACACGTAAATCTTTCCGAATTTCTGAATTGTTTTGAAGAAGAGGTCAAAAACGGGAACCGCGTTTTGTGCATAACGCTTTCTTCAAGGTTTAGCGGGGCATACAATACCGCTAATGCGGCGGCAAAACAGGTTGATGACAACAATGTATTTGTTTTCGACAGTCGTTTGACCGCCGGCGGCTTGTACCTTCTTATCAAAGAAGCAAAATCGCTTATCGAAAGCGGAATGGATTTAAATGAAATTGTCGAAAAAGAGTTGCCGAAAATACGCGACAGAATAACAATAGCTTTTTCGGTAGACGATATGACGCCGTTGCGGAACAGCGGGAGATTAGGTTTTGTGCGTTCAAGCATAGGAACCTTCCTCAATATAAAACCGATTTTACTCTGCAAGGACGGTGCGTTGGTCGCCGATTGTACGGTACGAGGAGACCGCGAGGTTATAAAAAAGCTTTTGTTCCAATTAGGAAAATCGCCTAAAAAAATTGTCATAAGCTATATCGGAAGCAACCAATTAGCAAGCGATTTGTACAATATAATCAAAATAAATCACCCCGCCGCGGAATTGTCGCTACAACGCGTCGGTCCCGTTTTAGGCATACATTTGGGCTTTAAAATGATATCTGTGTCGTTTATAAAATAATTTAACTTGACAATCGGCGGCGAATGACATATAATTGTAACAAAAGTATATATATGAAATAGTATATACGAAAAACAGGAGGGTTTATTTTTATGGTATTAGTCAACACCGATTTTATTACGGGGAAAGAATTACAAACTATTACTTTAGTTAAAGGGAGCGTTGTTCAAAGTAAGCATATCGGGCGCGATATCGCGGCGGGCTTTAAGACAATTATCGGCGGCGAAATAAAAGGCTACACAGAAATGCTTGACGACGCGAGGTCAATAGCTACCCAAAGAATGATTGACGACGCGAGGAAGCATAATGCCGACGCAATAATAAATGTACGTATCGAAACGGCTTCAATCACCGACGGCGCGGTTGAATGTATAGCCTACGGCACCGCCGCTAAATTCGCGTGAACGGGATTGCCGAGAATACAGCTCCTAAAACTAATGAAATACTAAAAGCGTTAAAACGCTTTTATCCCCATGCGCGCTGTGAGTTGAATTATTCGCGCACGTCGCCGCACGAGCTTCTTATAGCAACCCGCTTATCCGCACAATGCACAGATAAGCGGGTTAATCTCGTTACGCCGCAATTGTTTAAGCAATTCCCTACGCTCAAAGCTTTTGCGGACGCCGATGCTACAGATATAGAAAACGCAATAAAAACCTGTGGACTTTTTCGCACAAAGGCGGCGGATATTAAGGGAATTTGCGCGCGCTTGATAAAAGAGCATAACGGGGTTATCCCCGACGACATGGATTCGCTTTTAACGCTTCCCGGCGTTGGGCGAAAAACCGCAAATCTTATACTCGGCGAGCTTTACGGCTTACCCGCAATCGTCGCCGATACCCATGTAATCCGGCTCTCGAACAGGTTGGGGCTCGCTTGCGGAAAAGACGCATATAAGGTCGAAATGTCGTTGCGCGGGTTAATTCCGCCGAAAGAAAGCCTTCACCTTTGTCACCGTCTCGTTTTGCACGGGCGGGCGGTTTGTAAAGCGCGCAACCCCGATTGTGACAACTGCGGATTGAGGGCGTTTTGTCGCCTATAACTCCGATAAATAAAACGCTATAACCAAATCAAACATTCTCCCGTAGCTTTCAACGCCGTCCTCCGCGCCTTGTATTTTCAAATATGTATCATTAGCGGCGGTCGAAATGTCGTTTATTGCGTCTATAACTATGTTTGAACGACTCCACCGTTCCCACCAAAACGAGGATTCCGCCCACCAATCGTTCATGATTTGTTCGGGGACAAGCTCCGTCCCGTAAAAAAAGCCGTCCTCTGTCCACTCCGCTTTGTTGCTTTTGGCAATGAACCCGTCCAACATGACTTTATATTTGTCGGGCATATTTTCGTACATTTCACTATCCAACTCAAGAGAAAACTTCTGTAAAACGTCGAGATACGCCGCATAAATCAATTCGGGATTGCCGCTTTCCTTCCCCGCAAGAAATGCGATAAAATTCGCTTCATCTTCGCGCATAAATCCGGCAACGTGTGCTAATTCGTGAAGGGCGGAGAAGGCGATTTCACTGTCGGGGGCTATTCGGTTGTAGTTTGCTTCAACCGTTAAAGGAATATATACGCCGAGCAGGGAGGCGTGGGTCATTAATTCCGAGAGCATTATCGGCTTAGGGCGCGGGAAGTATACATTGAGTCGGGGATATTTTTCGGCTAAGCTACGCATTGCGGCGGGGGCGGTCACCTTTATATCGCCGTTAAGAACGAAAACCCCGTTGTCATCTGTTACAATCTGCGAGCTTATGTCGTCGGGGAAAAAGGTATAAAATTCGTCGAGTAAGGTGAGGTATACGAGCCACTCATCTGACATACTGCGTTTAAAGCTCAGCTCCTTGTCGTATAAAAAAGTATGTCTGTTATAATTAATCCCGCAATTGGTTATGTATATCAAAAGTATTGTTGAAGCGACGCAGGCGATACAAACGCCCGCTTTTGCGAGAACCGCCTTTCTTATATATCTGTCATGTTTGCTTTTTATAAAAACGATAATGAGCAATACTATTTCCGTTATACCGCCGAGAATCAACAGTATAAGAAGAAATTCCGCCGCCGAAAAAGGCAATATGCCGAAAACGCGACCGATTACTCCGACAATAATCGGATAAACCGTCACGGCGTACCATTCCGAAAATCCGCTCGACAACCGCGAAAGACCGCCAAAAACGGTACATAATCCCAAAACACAGGCTAAATAAATCAAATATTTTTTCATGGCGTTACCATATAGCAGTTCCAATTAACATTTATTGGCAATTTTTAATGCGTTAAGTGCGATTGCACATTCCAACCGCTTTTTCATCATCAGACATTCTACGCTTTTTGAATCGGTTATTCTGCAATCGTTAAATCGTTCATTTGAAGAGGCGTTGCACCCCCCCGAACAGTAGAATCGCGCCCAACAATCGGGGCAATCGCGCTTACTGTAAATATGGGTTTCGGTAAAGTAGGCTTTAATCTCGTCCTTCATTTTCTGCGGGGGCGTTTCTTGTTTAATACTTCCCATTTCCCATTCGGGAAACCCGACAAATCTATGACACGGGTACACCGTCGCATCGGGGGTTACCGCGAGATAATCGTTCCCGCATCCGCACCCGCGAAGTCGCCTTATGACGCAAGCCCCGCCCTCTAAATCCACATTAAAGTGAAAAAAATTTATGTCCGATTCCCCCGCCTTTATCATACGGTACAGTCTTTCATATTGCTCGTATATTTGCGGGAGATGCTCGTGTTTAATCGCGTATGGGAGAGCTTCGTCGCCGGTTACCGGTTCAAGAGATATATTGCGAAAGCCCAACCGAGACAGCTCAATTACATCTTCTGTAAAATCGAGGTTATACGCCGTAAAGGTTCCGCGTATGTACCAGTCTTTGAAATTCGAGTCTGTTTTGCTTCTGCTTTGAACAAGCCGCTTAAATTTATCCGTAACCAAGTCAAAGCTCCCTCCGCCGTTGGGCGTGGGACGGATTTTATCATTAACCGCTTTTCTTCCGTCGAGCGACAGGACGCAATTACTCATATTAGCGTTTATGTATGCGATTTTATCGTCGTCTAAAAGCAAACCGTTGGTGGTAACGGTAAAACGAAAACGCTTCCCCCACCTGCTCTCGTTCGCGCGGGCGTAATCAACGGCGGCGGTGACCGTTTCCCAAGCCATGAGCGGCTCGCCGCCGAAAAAGTCGGCTTCGAGTTCGGTTCGCTCGCCAGAATTTTTCACTAGAAAGTCTATAGCGGCAATTGCCGTTTCGGGGGGCATTGTCTGCCGTTCGCCGCCATATGTCCCGTCCTTTGCAAAGCAATACCCGCACCGCAGGTTACAGTCGTGCGATACGTGTAGGCATAACGCTTTAAGTGGCGCGTCGATTGACGTTTTTGCGTGTTCGCGACAGTTGTCGTCGCCGAACAAAAGCCCGCGTTTATAAAGCGCGTACAACTCCGAGTAACAGCCGCCGGGAATCCCCTCATACCTTTCGAAAATTGACGGTTTGACCTTATCTAAAAAGTCAAACGCCGTTTTATCCGCAACGTGAACCGCTCCCGACGCGGGGTCGACTACAAAATAATCCCCGTCGAGAGTGTATTTGTGGATATTGTTATAGCTACGCTCTTGTTTGGCATCGCTACTCGTCAAGCTACGCTCTTGTTTGGCATTGGTACTCGTCAAGCTACGCTCTTGTTTAGCTTTAGCGTTCACAGGGTTGATTCGCGACGGTACATGAGGTTTTACAAGCCGACTGACACGATGCGCGGCATTTTCCGCAACCGCCTTTTTCCGCCGTTTCTTTTAGGGTCGCGCCGGTTACCGTTTTAATATGTGTGTTTTGATTTTGATTGTTCATGTTCACTTATTCCTTCTTTTTTTCTTTCTTTAAATGCTGACAAAGACATTTTATCATAAAAAAAAACAAATGTCAAGGTAAAAATTTGCACACCAATAACTGTCAACTGCCGTCAACTGTCAACTGCCGTCACAGCCGCAATAATTCTGTCTGTAGAGGTTGTACTTTTTCGAAAGCTCAATTGAGCGGTTATAGCCGTTTTTCTTTTTGAAATCGTCTAATATAGCCTCAACCCTGTATCGTCCGGACAATGCCGCCGCAATCGGGTTAATCAGGGCGGCTTTCTTCTTTGAGCTTACGGTAAGGGTTGTGGTAAAACAATCGAACCGCATTTCTTTTGCGAGCCTCGCCGTTTCCTCGAGTCGAATAAGGAAACATTCCTCACAACGGGCGGGAATGTACCCGCTTTTGCTATATTCACCCTCAATGAGCGGTATGGAATTATCGTGCGCTTCTTTTAAAAATCGCTTTTGTTCGGATAATCGCTTTTGATATTCGTCATACGGGACGATATTTGGGTTAAAGAAGAAAACGGTTATGTTGTAATCGGGAATGAGGCGTTCAATCACCGCGCTTGAGCAGGGGGCGCAGCAGCTATGCAGTAAAAGCTTTTTCACGGTCAAAACCTCCCCACAATTTCAAACACTTTTCCTTTTTGCCATAAAAACGTAGACATACTTATTAACCAAGCTTCTCCCGGTTGAAGCTCCAACTTATGCGGCGGCATTTCGGGAAGCCCACACCCCGCCAATAACGTAACAATTGCACCCATTCCCGCGATTACCGCAGATTTGTAAATACCGAAGCGGCTCATGTCTTTGAAGATTTCCTCTATGCCCTTAACGCATCTTGCGGTGAAAACCGGGGCGTCGCCCGACTCAAGCTCGGCAAAATCGTACTCTCGAAGCTCAATAACCTCGCGAAAATCGTGTTTCGCGTATATTGTTCCCGCGGTTAAGATACAATTTTTGTCGGGGGCTGTGTAAACCCGCCCCACATTCGGGTAAACCGCTCGTTTAATTTGTTCGATATTATCGGGCGCGCATTGTCGGATTAAAAAAATTTCATAATTTTGCATTTTTGTGTAAATCTCTTTCTATTTGGACTTATCTCTTGTTTAACTCTTCGGCAAGATTCGTCCTTCGGACGGGCAAAGCCCGCCCTTTGGACTTATCTCTTGTTTAACTCTTCGGCAAGATTCGTCCTTCGGACGGGCAAAGCCCGCCCTTTGGACTTATCTCTTGTTTAACTTTTGTTAGCTTTAGTAATATTGATGTAAATAGTATTTAAAAATTTGTCGAAAATGACGATTTACATTTTCCGAATTATGTCGTATAATGGTAAAGCGTATATATTTATTTGGTAGGAGAAGTTTAATGAATAACGATTTTCCGCGCATTTTAGCTTTATTGCGAAAAGAGCGCAGGTTAAGCCAAAAACAAGCGGCGGGCGACTTAGGTGTTGCTCAAGCCTTGCTTTCCCATTATGAAAAAGGCAAGAGAGAGTGCGGTTTAAGCTTTTTAGTGAGGGTTGCCGATTATTACGGCGTATCCACCGATTTCCTTTTGGGGAGGTCGGCGAGTTCGGACGGAAGCTTTATTTCCGAGAGCGATATACTCGATTCAAACGAGCTCGGACTCGATAAAGCGGGGCGGACAAAGAGCATTTCGCTTACCTTAGCGAAAAAAATGATTATCGGCGGGATTGATGTTATATATTCGTTGCTCGGTAAATTCAATAACCCCAAGCTTACAAAGGAAGTATCCGAATTTTTTACATTGACTGTATATAGTTGTTTCCGCCTTGTGCATCGCGCAAACCCTAAAAACGACAACAATATCTTCGGCTTAAAAGAAGATATGGGGTTTCGTGCGGCGGCGGCGGGCAGAAGCCTTTGTGAAGGGCGGGCGGTTATCGCCGCAAACGACGGTATAAAAAACAAAACAAACGCCGCCCCTCTCCCGCTTATAACAACGGCGACTCTCGAAGACGAGTATAATAAACAGGCGGTTGCGTTAATGAGCTTAGTCAAAAACTCCGAACGAATGTTCATCGCTAAGGACTAACGCTTTTATTCTCTTTTTTTCTTATCATATGAATCGCGTTAATACCCGCGCGGAAATTGATAATAACGGCAATTAAGAACAAAAGCGACAGACTTATATAATAAACGGGTTCGTTTTGTACCGTCGCCACAATAACGCCCATTGCGGTCAGTATGATTATATTGAGAAGCATTTTGGGTAGTTTTATGTCTATTAAAACGATTTTTCTTGTGTCGACGGCGCGCACAACGAATATGATGAGATAACTCGCGAGGGTAGCGAGACCCGCGCCGTAAAGCCCGTTTTCGCCAAGCGTCGGAATAAGTATAAAGTTCAACAGAATGTTTACCGCCGCACCTATGATTGCGGTTACCATAGAGCGCATTGATTTTTTCGACGCGACGTAAACGCTGCCCGCAAAGGTCGAAAAACAGGTGAATACAACCGCCATGATTAATATTGACGAAAACCTGTACGCCTCGTGAAATTCTTCCGATGAGAAAATCGAAAGTGCCGGGCGAATAGTCAGCATCAGCCCCGCCGCCATTATATATACAACCGACTGGAATATATTAAACACGTTGGTGTAAAATCGCGCAATTGTGCGGGAGTTGTTCTCGGTAATCGCCGACATATTCCAAGCCTGTGAAAAAATCAAAGATATGATGATTATTATATTGGGGAAACGATAGGCGGCTTTGTAAAGTCCCGTACTGTCTATTCCCATATAATGCGAAATGAAAAAACCCGCCGAAACGCCGATTAACCACCACATTATGTTAGTAGGTATCAGCGGAAGGCTGTAGCGATACATAGAAGAACGCAAATTTCTGCTTAAGCCGAATAGCTGTATATAATCTTTTAACCGAGCCATATAAAAAACAAAGACGATTGACGCCGCGTCCGATAAAATGACCGATAAAAGGTACCCCTTCACCCCCATACCTAAGCCGAGCATGAAAAGCATATTAAAGGCGATGTTTGTAACCGTGGTAAAAAGCCCGTCGACGGCGAATAACCGTACATAACCCGCAGAACGCGCAAATAAAGAGCAACAGCTTTTTATGCTCCCCGAAACGATATAGAAATAAATCCAGACGGTATATCCTTTAAATGTGTCTATTGTGCTTATTAACGGGGTAAAAAGCCCAAATATAAGCAACCCGGTCAATACCGTTATAAGCCCAATTGAAAAAACCGCCCTCTTATCATATTTTTTGTCGAGACCGAACCGTATTAACGAATCGTTAATTGAAAGGGTGACAACCCCCATTAAAATAACGCAGGTATCAATAATAAGCCCAACGGTTCCGTAACCGTCGGTACTCAACATTTCGGTATAAAACCTCATCATTATAATGACAAGAAACCGCGAGCTGAATTGACCCAAGGCGAGAATTATTGTATTAGAAGCAAGGCGTTTATATTTATCCATTTTTTAATAACCGTGCCTTTCTGAGCTTTTAATATTTGATTCCTTCTGTCAGGCGTTTGTAATTCTCGAACCATTTTTCCGCGCCGAAAGCTTTAATTCCGCTCTCCCATTTGTCGAGATATTCCTTTGCCGTTTTTTTGTAAACATCTTTTGAGTTAAACGAGTCAATAACAGAGTTTACGTACATTGTGTTTTGATTGACGTGGGCTAAGTTGAAATCATAGAGCGGAGCCGGACGCGTCGCGCCCGTTGCCGAATGTTTATAATAGCCCCAGTTTGACATATTTGTTCGACGGTCATCATTTGATACAATTGCGTCAAATAAAAGCGTTTTTATAATAACCCGCTCCGCCGTTGAGCTCATTAAAATCCCGTCATATGAATTAATCATTTCGGCTATATCGTGTCCTCTGTTAATTTTTAAATCCGACGGCGTTGTCCAGTTGAGCGGAAGAAGCATCCACGTTAAATCGGATATATTATCAATGTATATAGAGTTGCCGGTAACCTTATATGAAAGCTTAAAATCATCGGTGGAGACAAATCGCGTCGTCCCTGCGTCGTCTATGACCGAGGCGCGCGCTTTACAGGCGGCTACGCCCAACCTCGCAGCAAGGGAAAGAGCCGCCATTTCGTTATATACCATTGTGTCGGGGATAATTTTATTAATTGCCGCTCCCCCTTCTAAATTTACCCACGTCTTAGGAAACGACCCGCCTATGGTTGCGTCGGGGACGGACGACCCGCTTTTGCCCACATTCAATGAATAATCAATAAAGGGATGCAAATAAGGGGTAATTTCTTCAAACTCGGCATATTTGTCGTTTGTACGCTTGACCCAGTAACAATCCGATAGAGATAATCTACGCTTGCTGATTTTTAAATCTATATTATCGGCGGTCGATACCGACGCTTCGGCAATTCGATTTGATTTTAGGTATAATCGGCTTTTTAACCACTCGTTATACTCTTTCACAGATGTAAACCGAATCGGACACAGACTCGGTTTTAAAACGGTATTGGTTGTCGTAGAGTATATCGGGACATTTTTACACATTAACGTAGCCACATTAATCCTCCGTTGTAAATCGTCTTAATCCCTCGCCAAAACGCGACATTATCTCTGCACACTCGTTTTCGAGAACGCCGCTCCTCACCATAGGGGTATAACCGAACCCGTTCTCGTACACATTTGTTACGGAGGAAAGCGCGCCGGTTTTGTCGGCGTAGGCACCGTAGACAATGCGCTTTAAGCGCGCCTGCATCATTGCGCCGGCACACATAAGACACGGTTCAAGCGTTACATATATTGTACAATTATCGAGTCGCCAAGTTTTTAAGAAACGGGCGGCTTTTTCAATTGCGATAATTTCGGCGTGAGCAATCGGCGATTGAAGCTTTTCGCGTTTGTTAAACCCGCTCCCGATTATTTCGCCGTTTTCGTCAACAATAACCGCGCCGATTGGTGCTTCGCCGATTGCGAACGCTTTTTCGGCTAACTCAATGGCTTTGTACATTAATTCATGGTCAAGTAGCATTAGGCAACCTACTCAATTGTATTCTTCGAATCAAAATAAATCTCGGACATAATCGAAAAGAGCGATTGTTTATCTTCTTTGGTCAAGTCCTTACCTCCGATAATCTTACGCGTATTTTCAAGAAGCGAGAGACCCGCGTTGACGGCGGGTTCGGGCGACGTCGCATTAAAAATGAATCGCTCCTCGCTCGAAAGAATCAAATTTTGTGAGTCGTTGAGCAGAAATTCAACCGTTGTGTCGAGATTCACCGCCATCTTTGCCAATATACCCGAACGCGGTCTTCTCCCCCCCGATATATAGTTGGCGAGGGCGCGGTATGTAATCCCCGAAAGCGACGCAAAATCGGTTTTTGTAATACCCTTCCTCCGTATTAGAATTTCTAATTTTTGAGGTAAATTCATGTTTTTGACCATGCCTTTCCGAGCCGTAAAAGCTCTTTTCCCTGTAACAGACTCTAATAACTTTCTTATTATATCACGAGCGTGAACAATTGTCAAGCAAAATAAAACCGACCGAATATATATGCTAATATTCGTTAAATATGCAATTTATGTTGAATAATATGCGATTATATGAATAAAAAAGCTTGACAAATACAGGAAAAGAGGTATAATGTTATGTATTCTTATTTTGCTTATTTATTCGTTCAATGTAAAATCTATCCGTTAAGGAGTATACCGATGAAGATTGTTTTAGCATATTCGGGCGGACTCGATACAACAATAATAATTCCGTGGCTCAAAGAGAACTATGCGGGGTGCGAGGTAATCTGTATGGCGGCAAACGTCGGACAGGATTCCGAGCTCGAGCTTGTTGAACTCGTCAAAAGCGGAAACGGCGGACTCGAGGAACGTGCGTACAGGAGCGGCGCGGATAAGTTTTATATGGAGGATATACAAGAAGAGTTTGTCACCGATTTTATATTCCCTATGCTGAAGATGTCGGCGAGGTATGAGAATTATTTGTTGGGGACGGCTATTTCCCGCCCCGTAATAGCAAAGCGGCTCGTAGAAATCGCATTGCGCGAGAACGCGGACTCGGTATGTCACGGTTGTACGGGGAAGGGCAACGACCAGGTGCGATTCGAATTGGCAATAAAGGCGTTAGCCCCCGAACTCGATATAATCGCGCCGTGGCGAATATGGAATATTAGAAGCAGGGAAGAGGCGATTGAATACGCCGAGGCGCGTAATCTGCCGTTGAATGTTACGCGAGAGAACAACTATTCAAAGGACATGAATCTTTGGCACCTTTCGCACGAGGGGTTGGATTTGGAAGACCTTCAAAACGAACCGATTTACAATAAGGACGGCTTTCTTGAGTTAGGGGTTTCCCCCGAAAACGCACCCGCCGTACCCGCTTATATAACAATCGGATTTGATAAAGGGGTACCTATATCGCTCAACGGCGCGGGCTTAAACGGCGTCGAATTAATAAAAAAGCTTAATCAAATCGGCGGAGAAAACGGTATAGGTCTTCTCGACATTGTCGAAAATAGATTAGTGGGCATTAAATCGAGGGGGGTATATGAAACACCCGGCGGAACAATTTTATATTTTGCACACGAGGCTTTAGAGGCGATTTGTCTCGATAGAGAAACGGCGCATTATAAAGCCATGTTGTCTGTGAAATATGCAGACGTCGTGTATAACGGACAGTGGTATACCCCCTTGAGAGAAGCGTTGGACGCGTTCGTAAACAAGACGCAGGAGCGGGTCACCGGCGAGGTAAGGCTAAAGCTGTACAAGGGGAATATTATAAAAGCGGGGCTTCGCTCACCCTATTCGCTGTACGATGAGGATACCGCGTCGTTCGGAGAGGTCGGCGAATATAACGTCAAGGATGCGGAAGGGTTTATAAATATATTCGGGTTGCCTATAAAATCGAGAGCAATCTTAGATAAGGAACAAGAGAACAACAATGATTAATATACGGGAATTAACAATTAACGATTATGAAGCGGCAATATCGTTATGGAAAAATACGCAAGGCGTCTGTAACTGTGACAAATGCACCGCGCTCGATTCAAAAGAAAATATAGAGAAATTTCTTAAAAGGAATAAAGGCTTGAGCTTTGCGGCGGAAGAAAACGGCGAGCTTAAAGGGGTCGTTCTTTGCGGACACGACGGAAGAACGGGATTAATATACCGTCTTACCGTTACCGAGGAATTGCGTAAAAGGAATATAGGAAGAAAATTAGTGAACAGCTCTGTGGAGGCGTTGCGACGAGAAGGCTTAACAACGGTAAAGGCTTTTGTTTTAAACGACAATGACGGCGGGAACGCATTTTGGGACAAAATCGGGTTCGGTATAAGCGATATTGCCGTTACTCGCGGACGGGAGGTATGAGGTTGAAAGAGAGCTTACGAGCGGATTCATTTCGCTCGAGAGCTTGACTGATTTCGTAGAGTTTTTGCGGCTCGGAAAGGTATGGTCATAAATGGAAACAAAGGATATGGTTCACGATTTTAATTCTTCAATTCAGACCGATTGGAAAATGTACGAGGCGGATATTTTAGTCAATAGCGCGCATACGGCTATGTTAGCCGAGTGCGGCATTATTTCTGAAGCCGATTATACGGCTATAACAAAAGGTCTCGAGGATATTTACGCGGATATAGAAAGCGGCAAATTAAAGCTCGACAAAAGCGCGGAGGATATTCATATGTTTATTGAGGCGGAGCTTACCCGAAGAATCGGAGAGCCGGGAAAAAAGCTTCATACCGCGCGTTCTCGAAATGACCAGGTTGCTACGGATTTGCGGATTTATTTGCACACGAAGCTGCATAGTGTTCATAAATTATTAACAGAATTATGTCAACAGCTTTCTAAGCTCGCAAGGCGCAATATAAAAACTATAATGCCGGGGTATACTCATCTTCAAAGGGCGCAGCCGGTGATGTTCGCCGAACACATAATAGCTTATTCGAGAATGTTTTCGAGGGATATGGAAAGACTTTGTTTTGCGGATTCTTTAACCATGAAGGATTGTCCGCTCGGCGCGTGTGCATTGGCGGGAACGACCTTTCCTATTGACCGAAAAATGACGGCAGAGGTATTGGGCTTTAAATATGACGAAGACAGAGAAAGTACAATTGACGATGTTTCCGACCGCGATTTTTGTATAGACGCGGTGAGCGCGTTCTCGATTATTATGATGCACCTTTCCCGCTTTTCCGAGGAAATAATCCTTTGGTGTTCGTCGGAGTTTGATTTTATTGAATTGGGCGACGAGTTTATAACCGGCTCGAGTATTATGCCGCAAAAAAGAAACCCCGATATTGCGGAATTAATTCGCGGAAGGTCGGCGAGAATGTTTGGCGAATTACAAACTCTTCTCGTAATTATGAAGGCTCTCCCGCTCGCATACAATAAGGATATGCAGGAAACGAAGGTATCGGTAATGAACTCGGTTGATATTGTAATAACCTGTCTTTGTGTGTTTGTACGCATGGTCGCGTCAATAAAGGTCAAATCGGATAATATGCGCGAGGCGGCGTCTAAGGGCTTTCTCAACGCGACCGATTGCGCCGATTATCTCGTTAATAAGGGCATAGCCTTCCGCGACGCCTACAATATTGTTAAGAGAATAATCAAGTTTTGTATAAAATCAAAAGAGGGTTATGTTTTAGAAAACCTCCCTATCGAAAAATACAAAGAATTTTGCGCCGAATTTGACGACGACATATACGACGAAATTAAATTAGAAAAGTGTATAGGAAGAAGGGGTAACTTTAATAATGAAGAATAAGACAAGACTCTTTATTGACGGCGAAGCGGGAACCACCGGATTAAAAATACACGAGCGGCTCGAAAAAAAGACCGACATCGAATTGCTTAAAATAGCACCCGAATTGCGGAAAGACGCCTCCGCGAGAGCAAAAATGCTCAACGCGGCGGATTATGTTTTCTTATGCTTACCGGACGACGCGGCGCGAGAGGCGGTAGCGTTAATCGACAACCCGTCGGTAAAGGTAATTGACGCCTCTACCGCACACCGGACAAATAAAAATTGGGCTTACGGCTTTCCCGAATTATCGTCGGAGCATGAAGAGCGAATACGCGATTCAAAACGAGT
The DNA here is from genome assembly GCA_009783205.1 of Oscillospiraceae bacterium. Classification (GTDB taxonomy): domain Bacteria; phylum Bacillota; class Clostridia; order Oscillospirales; family Ruminococcaceae; genus Ruminiclostridium_E. The sequence goes on along the minus strand of WRHO01000001.1, from coordinate 96,771 downwards.
TGCGGTTCCCGGGTGCTACGCAAGCGGCTTTATAGCGTTGATTTACCCGCTTGTGTTGGAAGGTTTTCTCAATGCGGACGAGGCAATAAGCTGTTTCGGCATATCGGGCTACAGCGGGGCGGGAAAAGCATTTATAAGCGAGTACGAAAGCCCGGAGAGAAACCCCGAATTAGGGAGCGCGAGATTGTACGCGTTGACGCAAAGCCATAAGCATCAGCCGGAGATGCAAAAGATTTGCGGGTTAAAGCATCAACCGATGTTCAACCCTATTATCGACGATTATTACAGCGGGTTGCTCCTTTCCGTCCCGCTCCAACCGCGTTCGCTAAAAAGCAAAATCTCAGTTGACGAGATAAAATCGCTTTATAAACGACGATATACAAAAGGGCGGGTCAGATACATTGACGGAGACAATATAACATTTTTGGCGGCAAATACCCTCGCGGATACCGACGATATGGAGTTGTATGTTTTCGGCAATGACGAGCGCATATTATTAACCGCGAGATTTGATAATCTCGGAAAGGGTGCGTCCGGCGCGGCGGTACAATGCTATGAAATAATGAGCAATAAATAAAGGAAACGACTATGATTAAAATGATAAACGGCGGCATTTGTGCCGCAAAAGGGTTCACCGCGGGCGGACTTCACGCGGGAATAAAAAAAGACAACTCACAAAAAGATTTGGCTATGATTTATTGTGAGAAAAAATGTAGGGCGGCGGCACTTTTTACGACAAACAAAGTAAAAGCCGCGCCGATACTTGTCAGCAAGAATCACCTCTCGGACGACACGGCTCAAGCGATAATAGTCAATTCGGGAAACGCTAATGCCTGTACCGGTAACGGACTCGAAATAGCCGAGAAAATGTGCGAAATTACCGCAGAAGCTCTCGGTATAAACAAAGAAGACGTGATTGTTGCGTCAACGGGGGTAATAGGACAGGAATTGTCCGCAGAGCCGTTTGAAAAATCAATCCCCGTTTTATCAAAACAATTGGGAGCGAACGAACAAAGCGGCAATAACGCGGTTGAAGCTATTATGACCACCGATACATTTCCCAAGCAATACGCGGCGGAGTTTGAACTCGACGGAAAAAAATGTACAATAGGCGCGATGGCAAAAGGCTCGGGTATGATACACCCAAACATGGCGACGATGTTGGCTTTTATAACGACCGATGTTAATATAAGCCATTATCTTCTTGAAAGGGCGTTATGCCGCCTTAATGAACTGACCTTTAATTCGATAAGCGTTGACGGCGATACATCGACTAACGATATGGTTTGTATCATGTCGTCGGGGCTTTCTGATAATTCCGAAATTGTTTCCGTCGAATCGGAGGATTTTAAGGGGTTTGTAGCCGCGTTGCACGAGGTAATGACTTATATGGCGCGGGAGATGGCGAGGGACGGCGAGGGCGCGACAAAGCTTATTGAGTGTTATATTTGGAATGCACCCGACGATTTATCGGCAAATTCAATCGCAAAGTCGGTCATATCGAGTAGTCTCGTTAAAGCGGCTATCGGCGCGGCGGACGCCAATTGGGGAAGGATTCTCTGTGCAATAGGCTACGCAGAAGGCGAGTTCGATATAAACGAGGTTGAGGTTACATTGGGTTCATCTAAAGGAAGGGTTACCGTATGCAAAAACGGAACGGGCGTGCTTTTTTCGGAGGAGGAGGCAACCGCGATTCTCTCGGAGAATGAGGTAGAAATATCCATTGACCTTCATCATTCCGCAAATGTCGCCGCGCGCGCCTTTGGTTGTGACTTGACTCAAGAATATGTCAGAATTAACGCAGATTACAGGAGTTGACAAGAGCTGCGGCGCGGCGGGCTTTGCTCGACGGCAGGCAGCTTGACGAAAGGGAGAATATGAAAAAAGTAAGTATACCGCAAAACCGCAGTAAACAGGTAAACAATACCACCCGAGTCAATGTTTTAATCGAGGCTTTACCGTATATACGCAAATATCGCGGAAAGATTGTCGTTATAAAATATGGCGGGGCGGCGTTAATCGACAATAAGCGCAAAGAGGAAATAATGTCGGATATTGTTTTGATGTCGCTTTGCGGAATAAAAATCGTATTGGTACACGGCGGCGGCCCCGAAATAAACGCAATGCTCGAAAAAATAGGGAAACAACCGCAGTTTATCGACGGATTACGTTATACCGATAAGGAAACAATGGATATTGTACAAATGGTACTCGGGAAGATAAACAAGGAGCTCGTCGCGACGCTTATGAAGGAACACAGAGGGGCGTATATCGGCGATTTCATGGGCGAGCATATGGGACACGCGGTCGGGCTTTGCGGATTAGACAGCAGTTTGCTCGTCGCCGAACAATTAAACAAAAAATTAGGCTATGTCGGCGAAATAACAAAGGTAAATACCGAAGTAATCAACGACCTTATTGATAAAAATTACATTCCGGTAATCGCGCCGTATGCGGGCGACGAAAACGAAAATGTTTATAACATTAACGCCGATATCGCCGCCTCAAAAATTGCCGCCGCGGTAGGCGCGCACAACCTTATTCTTATCACAGATGTCGCCGGTATATTAGAAGATAAAAATGACGAGGAAACCCTCATTCACACTCTCACCATAAACGAAGTCGCGGCGTATAAAGAAAAGGGAATAATAAGCGGCGGAATGATTCCTAAAACCGAATGTTGCGTTAACGCGGTTCAAAGCGGCGTCGATAAAGCTAATATTATTGACGGAAGAATCCCACATTCGATTTTACTCGAGCTTCTTACCGATAAAGGCGCGGGAAGTATGATAATTGACAGTTGACAGTTGACGGTTTTATAAAAAATGAAAGGTATGGTGATTATAACCATGAATACTACAGAAAAGACAAATAAATATATAATGTCGTCTTATAAACGGTTCCCCTTTGAGATTGAAAGCGGGAACGGAATAATTGATTTTGGGTCGGGGATAGGTGTTAATTCTTTAGGGTATTGTGATTCCGAATGGTGCGAAGCCGTTTGTAAACAGGTCAACACCCTTCAACACACCTCTAATCTCTATTACAACAAGCCATCCGCAGATTTTGCAGAAAAGCTCTGTAACATTACCGGGTACACTAATGTATTTTTCGGCAACTCGGGAGCGGAAGCAAATGAGTGCGCCATAAAATTGGCGCGGAAGTACAGCTATGACAAATACGGAAAGGACGCCGAAAGGAACAAAATAATCACGCTCGTTAATTCGTTTCACGGGCGAACGCTCGCGACGCTTTCCGCAACGGGACAAGAGGATTTGCATGATTACTTTTTCCCGTTTGTGAAAGGGTTCGTTCATGTCCATGCGAACGACGCGGTTGATTTTGCAGAAAAGCTCAGCGGCGACGTATGTGCGGTAATGCTCGAATACGTTCAAGGAGAGGGCGGGGTCATTCCTTTGGAACAGAGCTTTTTAAATATGGTATATATGCTTTGTGCCGAGAAAGACGTTTTGGTTATAGCCGATGAGGTTCAGACGGGCGCGGGAAGGACGGGCAAATTCCTCGCGGGAGAATATTTCGGATATAGGGCGGATATAACCACAATGGCGAAGGGGCTTTTCGGCGGATTACCGGCGGGGGTGTGTCTTGCCAACGAGAAATGCGCGGGTGTACTTACCGGGGGGACGCACGGTTCGACATTTGGCGGGAACCCCGTTGTTACGGCGGGGGGGAGCGTCGTTCTCGACAAAGCGGCAAATCCCGAATTTTTGTCCGAGGTTGCTAAAAAAGGCGATTATATCAGAGAGCGGCTCGCCAATGTAGGCGAGGTGGCTTCAATAAGCGGAATGGGGCTTATGCTCGGAATATCGCTTAAAACAAATAAGGCGGCAGATGTCGCGGTTGCGGCGTTGGAAAAAGGCTTACTCATACTTACCGCTAAAGAAAAAGTGCGGTTGCTCCCGCCCTTGAGTATAGATTATGAAAGCCTTGATAAAGGCTTAGATATATTAATCGAAATATTGGAGGATAAAACACAATGAAACACCTATTAAAAATGCTCGATTTGAGCAAAACGGAGATTACAGAAATACTCGATTTGGCAGACCGGCTTAAATACGAGAAAAAACACGCAATCCCTCATAACCTTCTTAAAGGAAAAACCCTCGGAATGATTTTTGAAAAATCATCAACGAGGACAAGGGTTTCTTTTGAGGCGGGTATATATCAGCTCGGCGGACAGGGTTTATTCCTTTCGTCACAGGAGTTGCAAATGGGCAGAGGCGAGCCGATTCAAGATACGGCGCGGGTATTGTCGCGGTATTTAGACGGAATTATGATTCGTACCTTTAAACAAGACGATGTCGAAAAATTAGCAGAGTTTGGCGAAATTCCCGTTATTAACGGGCTAACCGATTTTTCTCATCCGTGTCAGGTGTTAGCCGATTTGATGACCGTTCGCGAATATAAAAACAAGCTCGAAGGTTTAAAACTCTGTTATGTCGGCGACGGAAACAATATGGCTAATTCGCTCACGGTAGGCTGTCTCAAGGTCGGTATGAGCATTTCCTTAGCCTGTCCCGATGGATACCACCCCCCGCAGTCGGTGTTGGATTTCGCTAAGGATTATAACAATTTCGAGCTTGTGTCCGACCCCGTTAATGCGGCTCAAGATGCAGATGTTGTTTACACAGACGTATGGGCGTCAATGGGCATGGAAAGCGAGGTCGCGCAAAGGAGAGCCGCTTTTAAAGGCTATCAGGTCAGCCACGATTTGTTGAAACACTGTAAATCCGATGTAATAGTTCTGCACTGTCTCCCCGCAAAACGCGAGGAGGAGATTACCGCCGCCGTTATGGAGGAACACGCTAACGAAATATTTGACGAAGCGGAAAACAGACTACACGCGCAAAAAGCCGTTATGGTTAAATTAATGGGCGACGACAGTTGACAGTTGTTAGTTTTTGAATCTGTTTTTTATACTCACGTAAAAGCAGGAAAATATTCCGAGTCCTATTGTTAAAGTAATGTACAACCAAAAGTACCAGCCTATAATTTCAGCGATGCCGAGCGGGAATGTCAGTATTCCGACAACCAATAATATTTTACCGACAAATCTGCATAACGCTTTTTGGTCATATTTTTCTTTTTCGCCTTTAGACATCATGTTGTAGTTGGCTAATAAAAACCAACCGCGACCGGTCATCATATATATTGCCAACGCTATTAATAAAACGGCAAAAATTCCGCATGATATAATCCCCGTCATAATAATCACCCGCCTTTCGGTTTAGTTAATATTATTATAAACTTTTTGTGGTGATTTGTCAAGCGGTTCTTGACAAATTTGTGTTATGAGTGTAAAATAAAAACATCAATCAAATATTAAGGAACAACAAACATGAACAACCTACGAAACTTTTGCATTATCGCTCATATCGACCACGGCAAGTCAACGCTTGCCGACCGCATTCTTGAGAAAACAAGCACGGTCGCTTTAAGGGATATGGAGGAACAGCTTTTAGACGATATGGATATCGAGCGAGAACGCGGAATCACCATAAAAGCCCGAGCGGTGCGGCTTAATTACAAAGCCGACGACGGAAACGAATATGTCTTTAATTTAATCGACACCCCGGGACACGTTGACTTTACCTATGAGGTAAGTCGCTCGCTCAACGCCTGTGAAGGCGCGCTTCTTATTGTTGACGCGACGCAGGGGATTGAAGCGCAGACGCTCGCAAACACCTATTTGGCATTTGAACAGGATTTGGAGATAGTACCGGTAATAAACAAAATCGACCTCGCCTCGGCACAACCGGATTTGTGCAAAGAGGAAATCGAGTCCGTGTTAGGGATTCCGGCAGACGGCGCGCCGCTTATATCCGCAAAGAACGGTATTAATATTGAATCGGTTCTTGAACAAATCGTCAATAAAATCCCACCGCCCGGCGGCGATTCCTCCGCCCCGTTAAAAGCACTTATATTCGACAGCTTTTATGATGCTTATAAAGGCGTAATAGTATATGTGCGGGTTAAGGACGGAACGGTTAAGCTCGGCGATAAAATCAGAATGATGCAAAATAACGCCGAGTTTCTGATTACAGAACTCGGCTACATGGGCGCGACCGGCTTGAATCAATCCGAGTCGCTTTCGGCGGGAGAAACCGGGTTTATCGCCGCTTCAATAAAGTCAATAAGCGACGTAAAGGTTGGCGATACAATCACCGCCGTCGATAACCCCGCAGACGAGCCTTTGCCCGGCTACCGCAATGTTCAACCCATGGTGTTCAGCGGGATTTACCCCGCCGACGGTTCAAAATACGCCGATTTGCGGGACGCCTTAGATAAGCTTCAGCTTAACGACGCGTCTCTTACGTTTGAGCCGGAAACGTCAATCGCGTTAGGGTTCGGATTCAGATGCGGATTCCTCGGGCTTCTTCATATGGAGATTATTCAAGAGCGAATTGAGCGGGAATATAACCTCGACTTGATTACCACTGCGCCGTCGGTTGTCTACAAAATAACCAAAACCGACGGAACCGAGTTAACAATTGACAACCCCACAAACTACCCCGACCCGTCGCATATTGATAAAGCGTTTGAGCCTATGGTGAAGGTCAATGTGTTCAGCCCCGCAGAATATATAGGCACTATTATGGAGCTGTGTCAGGATAGGCGCGGCGAATATAAAGACACAAAGTTTTTGGATACCGAGAGGGTGGAAATTCATTACGAGCTTCCGCTCAACGAAATAGTATACGACTTTTTTGACGCGCTCAAATCGCGTACAAAAGGCTATGCAAGCTATGACTATGAGTTAATAGGGTTCGCGCCGTCAAAATTGGTAAAGCTCGATATATTGCTCAACGGCGAGGTCGTAGACGCGCTTTCGTTTATTGTGCATGAGGAAAAGGCATATCCTCGCGGGCGAAAAATTACGGAAAAGCTAAAAGAGAATATACCGCGGCAAATGTTTGAAATACCGGTTCAGGCGGCAATAGGCGGTAAAATCATTGCGCGCGAAACGGTAAAGGCGGTGCGTAAGGACGTATTGGCAAAATGTTACGGCGGCGATATTACGCGGAAAAAGAAGCTTCTCGAAAAGCAAAAAGAGGGAAAAAAACGTATGCGTAAATTCGGAAGCGTCGAAGTCCCCCCCGAAGCGTTTATGGCGGTTTTGAAGGAATAGCGGAACTGCTTATTGTTCATTCCTCTGTATCCAAAACCGGCTCCGGTACATCACCGGAAATGTCCCAAGTCGGCTCTGCTATATCCCAAAACGGCTCCGCTTCCACCAATACACCCGCGTCGATAAGCATATCGACATCTTCGTTTTCGTATAAATATCGCCTTTTGATAATCAGTCCGTTTTTCAATTGATAATCAATATCGACAAAATAATATGAAGAGCCGAAGAACCTAAAGACATCGGGGTTACTGTTTAATGTGTCGGGGTTATCGAGGAACATTTTATGAACCCGACGAATTTCTATAGACAGCCCCTTGTATTTATCCGTTCGTGCAAATTTTGCATAATCATCATTAGTGAGCGGGAGCATATCCGAATTAACTGTAACGTCGGTGTTGCCGAATTCGAGTATTTTTACCGCCGAAATGCTGTTGGCGGGGGGGATATATTCCGCCCCGCCGAACCCTTTTCCCATTATGAGAATAACACATACCGCTAACGACGAACACAACATAACGGCGTATTTAATCGCGCCGCTTTTTAGTTTCTTAAAACCTTTATAATGAACAATATGCCCTACCGCGAATATGACAAAGCTGAATATCGCCGCCAATATAATCAGCCAGTTTGTGTACCTTTCGCCGACATTTGAGTAGAAAAGCCCGAAAAACGACACAACGCTTAAGCACACCAACCCCTGTTGCACATTATAAATTGATTTGTAAAGAAAATCCCGCCCTATGTTTTCGGCTTTTACGTTTTTTGACAAAAAGTAAGACGAAATAATCATAATCGCGATAATGAGCAAAACGGGTATTATATAAACGGGCATATAAACCGTTTTGATTTTATTGCCGGTCAATAAAGACGCGCTGCTTAAAACGTAGCCAATAGGGGTAGATATAGCGTAGGGGAAGCTTCCTATATCGGAAACTCCGCGGGTTTGACTCACCGCTAATGTCGACGTTGTGAGCGTTAAAAGCGGGACAAGTCCGCTTATTAAAAACGGGAAAAACGCCGCGGTGAAGAATTTTCCGCAAAGTGTATTGCAAAATACCGTCAACGAATATGTCATGACAATTCCGGTAATCCCGATAAAAACAATCGGTATTACATAGTCGTTAATAATTCCGTCGATTATATTTGTCATATATTCGCCGACTAAGCGTTGTATTCCCGTCATTTCGTAGCCCTCGGTTATATTTGAGCCGAACGACTTATTCCCGAATATTTGGAATATTAAAATACCAATGAAAAAAGAGACGATAAAAGGCACAAGCGAACTCGAAAGCCCCGCCGCAAAATTTGCCCAAAACCGCTGTCTGTGTGTTAGCGGCAGAGAGAGGTGCATATCGCTTATGCTTTTATTGTGCAGATGCGAAAACGCGGTCACTCCGCAGGCATAGGTCATAAACATTGTAGCCGCGCCGACAAGCGGGATTAAAAAGAAGAGCAACGTGAAGTTAAAATACTGTGATTGCGGACTACCGAAATCCATGTGGGTGTATTTTGCAAATATCGCCGCAAATAAAGGGAATCCCGCCGCCGCAACAATACAGTTTATTACAATCAACACCTTCATTTCCGTGATTCGGAATCGCAAATATGAAAAAGCCTTATTAACCTTATTATTAGTTGTCGTTACGGTTGTATTCATAGCCGAGCACCTCCAATTCGTGAATAAATACCTCTTCCAACGAAAGGGGCAAAATGTCTAATATTTTAGGGCTACGCGCATTAATTTTAGCGCGCAATTCCTCCGGCTCGCCTTTTACGATAAGGTGAATAACGCTCCCCGTTTGGCTTTTTTGAAGTATTTCTATATCGCTTAAATCGACCGAATCGGGGTCGTCAAATGCCGTTTGAATCTTATGAATGTTGCCCTTTATATCCCCCAACTGTCTGTTAAAAACGAGGTTCCCTTTATGAATAAGCCCCGCCGAATCGCACAATTCATCAATCTCCTTAAGGTTGTGCGACGACAAAATCACGGTCAAGCCTTCCGTTTTAATTGTATCGGCGAGCATTTTCTTTACCACTATACGCATAGTCGGGTCAAGCCCGTCAAAAACCTCATCTAAAAAAAGATACTCGGTTTTACAGGCTATTCCGAATATAAGCGCGGATTGTCGTTTCATTCCTTTGGAAAAGCTCGAGAGCTTTTTGTCGACGGGCAGTTGTAACACATTTCTAAGCTCTTCAAAAACCGTATCGGAATAATTGTCATAAAAAAGTTTATACATATTTGAAAGCTCTTTGAGGGTGTATGTGTGATATTGTATCGTTTCGTCGTTGACAAAGAAAAGCTTTGCTTTTGTTGCGGCATTATCGTAGATTTTTTGTTCATCAATTGTGATTTCTCCGCCGTCGGCATTATAAACCCCCGACAATAACCGCAGAAGCGTCGATTTTCCCGCACCGTTAGAGCCTATTAACCCATAAGCGGTACCCGTAGGAATGGTCAGCGTTACGCCGTCGAGCGCGGTGAAGGCATCGAATTTTTTGACAATATTCGTTATTTGTATCATATATGCTCCTTAGAGCCTGTTCAGTATCTTTTACACCCGTTATTTTGGCTGATTTTCCGCCATACTGCGTTAATTTTTCCTTGAATATCAACGGATATTCTCGTCAAAATTGCCTTGTCTGACGAAAAATCCGCATAAAAACCACAAGCGCAAAAGATACTGAACAGGCACTTAACTTTCGCTCTTATCAAGTAAACGCGCTATAATCTCCTCGGCATAATCGTAATTCATTATTTGTACCGCCTCGGAAAGCTTTTCGAGTTCCTCCGCTAAGGTTCCGGTCGATTCTATTTCCGCAAGTAAATCGAGTTCACTAAATAATGCCGAATAATCGGGAGGCTTCATTGCGGAGGATATTCGCTTAAGAATTGGCAAAAGCTTCGTCGGAAGCTCCGAAACGCTTATGTTTTCTTTTATATCCGAAAAAGCGTTATTTAATTCGTCGTATAATAGAGTCAGTTTATCTAAAAAGCTTTCGAGATGCAGATTACAATATTCGTTATCACCTTCGCGGGACGCTTTTTCCAATTTAAGAGCAACGGACGATAATTCCGTCGCGCCCGTGAGCAATAACGAACCCTTAATACCGTGTACCTCGGTGCAAAAGCCGCGCATATCTTTAGCGGAAAGTAACCTTCTCATACTCTCCGCGCTTTTTAGTATTTCCCGCATGAATATTTCTAAGGTGGTTTTATAAACGCTTATTTGTCCGTTGGCGGCGTCTAAGCCGACCTCCGCAGAGATGTTTTTCACGTCGCATATTCGAATCCAAAACTCTTTTTCTTTTTCGGTCATTGTTTCTGCATTTTTATCGGTGGGAACCGATTTAATGTCGAGCTTATCGAGGGGGATATACTCTCGCAATATGCGGTACAATTCCGCTTTGTTTATAGGCTTCGACAAGAAATCGTCCATACCCGAGGACAATAAAAGCTCTCTCGCACCCGAAACGGCGTTTGCGGTAAGGGCAACGATTGGGATTTTAACGCCGCTTTCGCGCAAAATTTCGGTTGCTTCAACCCCGTCCATTTCCGGCATCATGTGGTCCATAAAAACGAGGTCGTATTTCTTTTTTTGAATCATTTCTATTGCTTGTATGCCCGAAACGGCTCTGTCCGCATTTATGCGACATTGATGCAATAAGCCGCATATTACGTTTAGGTTTGTCTCCCTATCGTCGACAACTAAAACATCTGCGTCGGGTGCGTATATAATACTCGTTTCGTGTGTATCGCTTTTAATAAGCGTTTTGTCCCCTTCGATATACGGCACGGAAAGATGAACAGATGTTCCCGCGCCGCGCGTACTGTTCACCGTTATTTTCCCGCCCATCATTTCTACCAACGATTTGGTTATAGCCAACCCTAATCCCGTTCCCTCTTTATGGCGCGTCTCCATAGTGTCCCCCCGTTCAAAGGCTTCAAATAAAAACGGAATTGTTTCTTTTTTAATCCCCATGCCGGTATCGGTGACGGTTATAAACAAATTTGAATCGCAGACATTAACCGTAAGGGTAATACTTCCCTCTTTTGTATATTTTACAGCGTTACCCAAGAGATTTAAAAGCACCTGTCTAAAGCGTACATCGTCGCCGTATATGTATTCCGGCGCGTTATCCTCCGCGAATACCCTGAAGGTTATATTTTTACCGGCGTCTTTTATGAGAAATAACGTCATCGAGTTGACGTGTTCGATGAACGATTTGAAATTATAATGAACGGGAGATAAACGAAGCTTTGCCGCCTGTATCTTAGAAAAGTCTAAAATATCGTTGATAATATCGAGCAAAGCGAGACCCGAAAACTTTATGTCCTCGGCATAACGCCGTTGATGCTTATTAAGCGTTTCGGAAAGTAAAAGGTCGGACATACCTATGATAGCGTTCATAGGCGTTCGTATTTCGTGCGACATATTTGCCAAAAACTGTGTCTTTGTTTCGTTTGCCGCCTCCGCCACCTGTTTTTGAATTTCGAGGTTGTGTTCTCTTTCGCGGCTTTTTATTTTTTCGCGCAAATCTCTCGAATATGCGGCGACAACATAATCGTTACCGTATTTGACCCTCACAAGAATGACCTCGGCGGGCATTATCTCTCCGTTAAGAAGCGTATATGTCCAATCAAAGGAACAGTCGCCCTTTTCAAATGCCGTTTTTAATTTTTCCTCAATGAACTCGGAGGAACGCCGACCACAGGGTTGAAATTCGGGATAAAGCTCTGTATACCTTTTCAAAAATTCCCGTTTACTTTGGAACCCGAAAAGCTTTATTGTTTCATAATTACAATCTATTTTTGTATGCTTACTGTCGAAAAGCATACAGCACAGAGGGGTCGAATCCAACATGAGCTTAACGCGCTCCTCTGCGTCTAAAAGACTGTTTTCCAGTTCCTTAATATTGGTAAGGTCGCTTCTGTATTGTATATGAACCTTTTTACCGCCGAACCACTCGACATAACGGTCGATATTTTTATAATACCGCCCGTTCAATTGACTCCGTTCCTCCCATTTAATAATTTTGTCGGGCTCTTTATCGAGTTCGTTACAAGGACAATAGCTGCACCGTTGAGTCAAGCCTTTGCTAAAAACCGTGTAGCATTTTTTCCCGATTACATCATCGTCAATATTATAATGCTGCTTGGTATAATCGTTGATAAAAAGGATTTCATCTGTCTCGGGGTCGGCGGCGTAAATCATTATCTCGGATTTGTTTAATATATTCGTCATATTGATGAGATTTTTATTTGATTCTTTTAGAGTTTCTGCAATTTTAAGGCGCATTTCCTCTCTTATAAAAGCGTTCGCGAATATATGCGTCGCGGAAAGCAAAAGGGCGGTTTGCGACGATTTATCCTCGTAATACATATTGTCGAAATTACTCGTCAACGCAATCGCGCCCCACAATTCACCTTGTATAATTGCGGGCGCAATAAATATCCATTTAATTCCGGACGCGTCAAGAAAAGCCGATTCGTCCTTCGGTAAATCACAGACGCGGCTATTTAAAACTTCGCCGTTTGATAACCTTTTTATCCACTTTTCCATTATACCGCTTTCGGAAAGAATGGAAAGGTGTTTATCCGTTGACGTCGTTCCCCCCTGCGCCCTATCCCAAAGATATATCATTCCCGGGCGTTCCGTTCCTTTTTTATCGGTTATGCGGTATATGCTTACGCGGTCTGCCGATATAACGTCGGCAATCGGCTTTATTCCGTTAGACATTACGTCATCAAAAGTCTCCCCGTCATGTGAAAAGAAAACTTTTGTAGATTTATTTTTCGCGTTAACAATTTCGGCGCGAAATTGTAACGCTTTTTCGTCGGTTATGTCAACCGAGTGTTGAATATGAACCTTCCGCCCGTCAATCCAATCAATGTAGCGGTCTGTATTCCTGTATACGCGATGGGTTAATGTGCTGTTTTCCTCCCAGACGATAATTTCATCGGGGGCTTTATCCAATTTGTGACAGGCGCAAAACTCACATCTTTCGTCGATACCGTCTTGAAGCACCTTGTAACAGATTTCTCCAACGCCGACATCAAGACCGTAATGATTCTTCATCGTGTCGTTAATGAACAATATTTCGCCCGTTTTTGGGTCGGTCACATAAATCATCACGTTTAATCCGTTTAAGATTTGTGACGTAAAATCAAGAGCAAACTCTTCCTTCAAATCCTTCACCGCCTTGTGCAAAATCTATTTTTGGTCGGTCATATACATTCGGGCTTTTACCAACAAATTCACATGATTCGACGGTTTAACTATAAAATCGCTTATGCCGAGACCGATACCTCTTTCTATATTCTCTCTCGAGGCGTTACCGGTGAGGAAAAGAATCGGGGCTTTTGCATATTGAGGATTGTCGCGAATAGTGCGCGCAAGCTCAAACCCGTCCATTTCCGGCATTTCGATATCAAGGTAAAAAAGGTCTATTTTCTGATGCTGCATAATTTCAATCGCCTGTCTCCCGCCGGGCGCGCCGAGTACGCGATAATGATTCCTTAACGCCGCGCTCACGTTTGAGAGTATTTCGGGGCGGTCGTCAACCGCCAAGACCGTTTTCGAGGAGTTGTCGACGCCCTTTTGCTGAATAATACCTATATGCTCTTTTTCCATTGTATCCGCGAGCTTTTCGGCTTTATCATAGTGTGAGGTTTTAATAAGCTCGGAAAGCTTAATAAAGGAATCGTCCTGCCTTTGCATATCGTCGGAAAGACTCAACGCTTTTGTGTAGTCATGACTTCCGATTAACCTTATAATAGCCGAAAGACTTCGCGCTATTTCTTCGTTACGCTCAATCTGTTTATATTTAATTGCGTGAGCCGTACCCGCAATTTGTGCCTTTTGCATTTCGATTGAAAGCAACAAAAGGTCTGCCACCGCCTGTTGCAGGAGCCGACGGCAATACTCTATACCGCGATTTTTCGCGGCGTTTATTAATGCGTTTACATAGGATATACATTGTTTTGCGTACACCGCCTGCAGCATTGCTTGAATCGCTTCTAACGTGTCGATAAATGTGTTTATATCGTTTTGACCGAAGCTTTCGTCCAAGCGTTGAGTATACTTTTCAATTTTATTGATATAATCGTCTATATCCTTTTCGATTGTTGCGGGGGTTTGAAAGGGGACAAAAAGCCCCTTTACCCTATAGCAATACGAACTGCTGTTTATTATTTGTGACATATCTAACCTCCATTAATTTTACATTTCGCCGCTTCGTACGTGTTTTGCGTCGCCCCTAAGCTTAAATTGGGCGACCATTTCTTCTAACATATTCGCCTGTCCGCTCATTTCCTCGGACGACGCGGCACTTTGCTCCGAGGTCGCGCTGTTCGCTTGTACAACCTGCGCCACCTGTTCAACGCCTATATTAATCTGTTTTATGCCCATAAGCTGTTGTTCCGAGGAATGTGCGATTTCTTTGACGATTTCTGTGCTTTCGTTGATTCCCGATACAATTTCTTCGAGACTTACCGCCGTATCCTTAGCGATATGCGACCCTAATTCCGCCTTCTTCATTGAATCGGCAATCAGACCGCTTGTGTTTTGAGCCGCCTCCGCGCTTTTGCCCGCGAGGTTACGCACCTCCTCCGCGACAACCGCGAAGCCCTTACCGTGTTGTCCCGCTCTCGCCGCCTCAACCGCGGCGTTTAAGGCGAGAATATTCGTCTGAAAAGCAATTTCGTCTATTGCGTGGATAACCTTATCTATGTTTTGGCTCGCCTGATTTATATCTTGAACCGCGGTCATCATTTCGCCCATTTTTATACTGCCCTTTTCGGCAGAGCTTTTTATCGACTCCGCAAGCGAGGCGGCGCGCCCCGCTTTATCGTTCGTTTCTTGGGTTTGCTTCGATATTTCGTTAATTGAAGACGCTAATTGTTCTACCGACGCCGCCTGTTGCGTTGAGCCTTGTGCGAGCGACTGTGAGCCGTCGGCAATCTGTCTCGAGCCTAAAGCAACCTGTGCCGAAGTGCTGTTCAATTCGTTAAATATCCTGTTAAGATTGTCGGTTAGGTATTTGACCGACCTTCCCATAGCGTCGTTGCTCGAGATTACTTCTATTTCGGTGGTCAAATCGCCGTCGGCAAGACGGTTTAATTCATGAGAAATATTCGTTATATGCTCCATAAAGTGGTCAATATCGGTAATCAAGCTTCCTATTTCATCTTTTGAGCGAGAATATTTTTGGAGTGCGACGGACTCGGCCTCGCTGTGTGATATATCCCCCGTGTCCCCCGCTCTTCGCATAAACCCGGACAATATTTTCAGCGGGGTGCTTATATGGCTCGAGAGATATGCGGAAAGCAAAACGGCAATGATTACACAGGCGGCTAAAACGGCTATAATGACAAATGTAAGCGTTTGCGACAGCTCCTCCATGCCTTCGGACTCAATCTCAACCATTTCTGATTTAAGTATTATCATTTCGTTTAACAATGTGTTTATCTCACCCGCCAACGGTATAACGTCTCTGAGGACTTCCGTCGCTTTTGTTCCGTCCCCCGCCAATGCAAACTCTCTCACCTTTCCCGATTCAAGGTTAAACTGTTCCGCGAACTTTTTTAAATCGTTTATACTCGACGCGCCCTGTGCCTTATCTGCGGGGGAGAGCTTTATGTCGTTATTATTACTGTTAAGATATTTATTGAGGCTTTCGTAAAACGCCTCATAAGCGGTTTGATATTGTGCTGTAAGGGTTTCGTTTATTATGTCCGGGTTTTCATATTCCATGGCGTAATTTGCGGTTCTGTACCGCATCATAGTAAACTGTAACAGCATATCGCGAGCATCACGCTCTCTCTCGATTGTGTTATCCAAAAGATGTGAATAATTCGAGTGTGCGGAAAGCCCGAGGAAAATTCCTATACTCGATGTTATAACCGACAACGACGTGATAAGCAGGAAGCTCATAATAAGCTTCCTTAAAATTTTCATATTCTTCATTTTTTATGAACGTACCTTTCTGAGCCGCAAAAAGCTCTGCAAAACTTATTATACCGCTTAACTATCAAATTTAACACATAATTGCGGTCTTTTTGCCGCCATACTGCGTTAAAATTTTCTTAAATATAAGCGTATATTCGCGAAAATTTTGCCTTGTCTGACGACAAAAATCCTCGCAAATTCAGTGTCAAATCTAATAGTTAAGCGGTATAAATTTCGCTTTTTTATTTTTTTAGTCCTCTTTATTATTCCTCTTTTTTAGTTCTCTTTATTAGTCCTCTGTATAATCATTTTATCAAAAATAATTATAAAAGTCAACCTTAATTTTTATAGTTTTTTTGAATACAGGGCGACTGTACAAAAAGTCGCCCTGTATTCGTTATATTTTTTGATTTTTTTGATAAGCTGTGTTCATAGACGCGAAAACGTCTATTTCAACAATTGTGTCATCAATTGTGGGATTTGATTCGCTTGTGCGAGCATAGCCATACCAACCTGTTCCAAAAGTTTGTTTTTAGAATAATTTACCATTTCCTTTGCCATATCGGTATCACGGATTCGCGAATTTGCCGCTATTTCGTTTTCGGTTTTGACGGTAAGGCTGTTCACCGTATATTCGAGTTTGTTTTCCATTGCGCCGAGCGACGCCCGTTGTTGTGACACGGTGTTAAGCGCGTTCTTCACCATATCCATTGCACTGAACGCCCCGTTTGTTGTAGTCACGTCTATTCCGGACAATCCGATTGAGCGCGAGTCCATTGCGTTAATCCCAACCGTTACCCTCTGTTCCGACGAATTACTCCCGCCTATTTGGAGCGTCAGACCCTTGTTGCCGTTAAAACCGACGGTTCCTAAGCCCGCGCCGTCCATACTATTGATTGGCGCGCCGGTTGCGGCGTTATTTTGGAAGAGCGCGGTGGTGTTGCCGCGAGGAAGTGTTGTCGAGGACAATTCCACCGTATAGTCAAACCCGGCGGCTTTTAAGTAGCCGGCAATTGAATCGCTTGTGTACTCGGTATTCTTTGCCAGGTGGAGCGTTATATCCGCCCCCGCAACGCCCGGTTGTGCTTTTGCGTTAATGCTGACCCCTTCATTGCCGTTATTGACGTCGGTCACAATTTTAATATGCGCGTAAACGCCGTCGGTAACCGTGTGCGAGCCGTATTGGTTGGCAATAAAGGTGATGTTATCGGCGAACCCCGCGAGTGCCGCGCCGGAAGACATGAGCGGTGATAAATCGAGCGTCGTGCTTTGTCGCACGCCCGAAACGGTAGAACCCGAGGATGCGTTTACCGCAACGACCTGTCCGATGTCCGATTTAAACTCAACGGTTGCGGGTGCCGTCGAACCCCCCGAGGTTGCATTTTTAATAAAATCATTTATTTGTGCGTCGGTGTAAACTCCGTTTTCTGCTAAGTTTATTGTGAGCTGTTTGCCGGAAGGACTCCACATAGCGTTTTCGCCGCCTATACCGCTTGCGTTTATGGTAAAGTTGACCGAAACATCTCCGACATTTGACGAAAGCGAGATAGTTTGATTAAACTCGGTACTGAACTCACGGGTGCCGTACTTCGCGCCGAATACACCTTTCATGCCCGCCGCACTCATGCTCCCGTTTTGCCCCATTGAGCCGTCTAAAAGCTTTATTCCGTTAAACTCGGTCGCTTTTGATATACGGTCGACCTCGGACATAAGCTGATTCACTTCCATTTGTATAAATTCGCGTTGTTCCCCGCTTAGAATCCCGTTTGCCGCCTGAACCGTTAATTCGCTCACCCGACCCAATATCGAACTTGTCTGTTCCAACGCGCCTTCCGCAGTTCTTATGAGGCTTATTCCCATGTTTGCGTTGCTTATCGCTTGATAATCGCCGCTTATTTGAGCCAAAAGCTTTTCCGAAACCGCTAACCCCGCCGCATTATCCGCCGCACGATTAATTCCCAAGCCCGAAGCGAGTTTTTCGCTCGACTTTTTAGTTTGAGTCATACCCGCGCTTAAAAGTTTTATCGCACTAATGGCGTTAAGATTATTTTGTATAGTCATAATACACCCACTTTCTATAAAAAAGAAAAAGCTAACAAATCTTATTTGTTATATCGGCAGATTATAACATAAACTTTAACAAATATTTGAAAAAATCGCAAATTCTTATACGCTTCTTATACATTATTGACTTTACTCAACATTTATGTTATAATCCTATTGCGTATCCTAAAAAATTGAGGTAGGAGCTAAAACACATGAAAAGAACATTATCCTTACTAATGACAATTATCGTGACTTTTACGATAACCGCAATCGGCAGAATAGAGGTTGTCGCCGCCGATGCAAAATACACCCATATAACCTTAACAATTGGCGAAAAGTCAACCGAGATAGGCATTTCGTGGCTAACTCCGAAGGACTCGGTCAAAACTGCCTCCGTCATGCTGAACGACACCGAGTATACGGCGGTTAATAAAAGCGGCAACTCGATTTATGACACGAACAAAGCCCGAATAACGGGGCTTACCCCAAAAACAACATATACCTACAAAGTAGGAGACGGAACAACATGGAGTGATGAATTTACATTTAAAACACAAGACCCGTCGGCGTATTCGATTTTGGCAGTAGCCGACCCTCAGCTTGGTTCAACCGGTTCCGGAAGCGAGTGGGCAAATAACCTCCGCGTTGCGACGGAAGCAAATCCCGATGCGGCGTTTATGCTGATTGCCGGTGATTTTATTGTAGACGGGAACAGTGACCCCCAAATGAAAAAGTATGTAGCCCCGCCCGAGCTTCGCGGTATGCTTCAAGCTCCCGCCGCGGGAAATCACGATTACAGCAGCGGCGGCACGGCATATCTGCCAATGGTGTTCAGCCACCCCGAAAATGCAATACAATACTCCTCAAATAAAGGTTATGACTACTATTTTTGTTACGGCGATGTGCTTTATATTAACATTTACTCTGAAGAGGAACGTCAAAACCTTTCATCTTTGAAAACCTTTATAAAAGAGGCAATAAAAGCCTATCCCAAAACAAAATTCAGGGTTGCCACTTTTCACCACGACATTTTCGGTACGGGAAGACACGCAGGGGCGTATTACGGCGATTCACGCCGTATGCAACAAAGCTACGGGGCGGTAATGGACGCATTTGACATTGATGTTGTGTTTAACGGTCACGACCATATTTATTCACGCTCATACTTTATGAAAGGGCAGGCAATCGCCGATAATTCGGGCTTTGACCAAAATAAAGCTCACCCCGGAACGATTGTAAACCCCGAGGGAACTCTTTATATGTCGTTAGGAACCGCGGGTGATTTGATATACGGTCTTAATACGAGCGATTGGGTTATAACAGAAAAATGGACTGCTTATACCGATTTAGGGCTATTGGGGCTGTCGGACAGCAATGCGGCAAAATACAGCGGCACCGAATACACCGTTATGACTGTTGACGGCGATAATCTCATTCTTGAGGTATATCGAGTTAACGGCGATGATACACCGTTGCTTTTGGACAGCATAACAATCAACAAATTCCACGATTACGAAAACTGTATTTTACACGTTTGTAATCACTGTGAAAGAGTATGTAACAATCCTCACTGTGAAATTTGCCCCAACGGTGCAGTTACGCTTACGATATTAGATGTTTCGGGCGATGATAACAACGGCTCTGTCATTCTCGAAATCAACAACAACTCAGACGTAGATATTGAGGGGTACACATTTAAAAACAAAAGCGGAACTATCTATAATGTCAATGGATACAACGGCGGCGAATCAATCATAAACATGGGATATCAAGCAGGTAACAAGCCAATATTAGCCGGAAAAAGCTATACTATTAAAATCGACGGCAAGGGTTATGCTTACCTGCCTAACGGAGTCACAGATGTTTTCTATTTAGACGTACCCGGGGGACTTCCCGAGGTGATTGTCTGCAAACAGCACATCTGTGCAATTTGCGAGAGGGTATGTACAATTCCGGACTGTGAAATATGCAAAGGCTTGCCCGAATACGACTGTGACTTTTGTCAAGATAACGGCGGACATTGCGTACACTGTTGTAAAAATCCGACCTGCCCGATTTGCGTTATTGTCATTGAAACCGACTTGACGGTAATCATTATCGACGACATTATCGAACTTCATAACCCAACCGAAAACACTCT
The DNA here is from genome assembly GCA_009783205.1 of Oscillospiraceae bacterium. GTDB lineage: Bacteria > Bacillota > Clostridia > Oscillospirales > Ruminococcaceae > Ruminiclostridium_E. Next base: position 76,481 of record WRHO01000001.1, on the reverse strand, counting down.
TTTTACAAAAGGATTATATCTTTCTGATAATGAAGATGATTTATTAAAATGGCAAATGCCGTCTGTCATTATAAGGGCAGGTGAAAGCGTTCGGGTTGTAACCGACGGTAACAATATTGATATTGTCTTAAAGCGAATGAAGACCGAATTTGAGTCAGCTCAAAATGATAGGGTGTATTTAACCGACGCAACCGGAAGGGCTGTATCATCAACAGAAATTTGATAGTTAAGCGGTATAGTAGCTTCCCCCTAAATCTTTCGCTTTATTTTGTTCAGCGCGCCTTTTTCGAGACGGGATACCTGTGCTTGTGAAATCCCTATTTCGGTTGCGACCTCAACCTGCGTTTTCCCTTGGAAAAAACGCAAATTCAAAATCTTTTTCTCTCTTTGCCCGAGGTTTTCAATAGCTTCTTTTAAAGCTATTTCGTCTAACCAGTTGTTGTCGTCGTTATTGTCTCCTATTTGGTCCATAACGTATATAGTATCACCCGATTCGGAAAATACGGGTTCATATAATGAAAGAGGTTCGCTTATTGCTTCGAGCGCGAGTACGACGTCTTCGCGTTTTGCTTCAATTTCTTTTGCTATTTCTTCAACGGTCGGCTCGCGGGATTTTTCGTTAATCAGTTTTTCCTTCGCCTGCATAGCGCGATATGCCAAATCTCTGAGCGAACGGGAAACGCGCACTTGATTGTTGTCGCGGAGATATCGTTTAACCTCGCCTAATATCATCGGAACCGCATAAGTGCTGAATTTAACTTCTAACGATATATCAAAATTGTCAATAGCTTTTATAAGACCTATACATCCGACCTGAAAAAGGTCGTCGGGGTTTTCTCCGCGACCGGCGAACCGTTGAATAACGCTTAAAACGAGGCGTAGATTTCCGTTTATTAACTCTTCGCGTGCGTTCATATCTCCTTCTTTTATCAATTTTAAAAGCCGCATTTTTTCGGCTTCCTTCAACACCTTGAGATTAGCCGTATTAACGCCGCTTATTTCAACTTTATTATAATACATAAACACCCCCGTTGACAAAACTTAAAAAGCAGGTCGCTTGCATTTGTGTGATACAAGCGGTCTATAAAAAGTATTGTCTCGGGGGGTATTTTTATACAAATATTATACAGCAAAAAAATGGAAATTGTTTAAAATCCGCTCATTATGTGACAATTTTAAATGTAAATTTTTTATTGTTTAATTTCTAACTAAACAACGGCGACACGGGTTGCGCCTCATAAATTCGTTGAATTGTTTGTGCGAACAATTCCGCCGTGTCGATTACCTTTATTTTGTCTATAAGCTTTTCTTGCGGAATATCAATAGTGTTAAGAAGAACGAGTTCTTTTATATACGACTTTTCTATTCGCTCAATCGCGGGGCCGGACAAGACGCCGTGGGTTGCGGACGCATACACCTCTTTTGCGCCGCCGATTTCTATTAACGCTTTCGCGGCGTTACAGAGCGTTCCGGCGGTATCAACCATATCGTCCACAATGATTACGCTTTTATCCTTGACGTCGCCTATAATGTTCATAACCTCGCTTACATTTGCCTTTTGTCTGCGCTTGTCGATAATAGCGAGTCCAACGCCTATTTTAGCCGACATATTTCGGGCGCGCGTCACCGAACCCAAGTCCGGCGAAACGCATATTAAATGTTCGTTGGGGAATTTACTCTTAAAATATGCGGCGAGCAACGGCACCCCCTGTAAATGGTCAAGAGGAATACTGAAAAAACCTTGTATCTGCGGAGAATGTAAATCCATGGTTAATGTGCGGTCTGCCCCCGCGACCGTTATTAAATCCGCCACCAATCTCGCGGAAATTGCGTCGCGCGCTTTTGCCTTCCTGTCCTGTCTTGCGTATCCGAAATAGGGTATTACCGCGGTGACGGAACCCGCGCTCGCCCGCTTAAACGCGTCAATCATAATAAGGATTTCCATAAGATTATCATTGACCGGCTCGGAGGTCGATTGTACCATGAAAACATCAGAGCCGCGAACGCTCTCCTTTATACCGACCGCAATTTCTCCGTCGGAAAATCTTTCGACAACCGCCTCGCCGAGCGGAAGCCCAAGCTCTGCCGCTATTCTTTTGCCAAGCGCGGGGTTTGCGTTAGCGGTGAAAATTTTAATATCTTTACCGTGAAAATTCATTATTCATTATCCTTTAAAATTTTTTAAATTTTAAGATTTCTTCTTCCTCTTTAAATTTTTATCATAATTCTCTTTTATGTTTAACCGTCCGCGCTCAATCGCCAAGCTGTTTGCGGGGACTTCTGTCGAAACGGTGGAGCCGGCGGCGGTCATTGCGTTATCGCCAATTTTTACGGGAGCAATAAGATTTGTGTTACACCCTATAAAAGCGTCGTTTCCTATAGTTGTTCGATATTTTTTTAACCCGTCATAATTTGCGGTGACACAGCCGCAACCGAAGTTGACGCCCCGCCCAACATCGCTGTCGCCGATATATGTCAGATGAGCGATTGCGGTTTTTTCGCCTATAACCGAGTTTTTAACCTCTACAAAATCACCGATTTTCACGCCGTTTTTCAAAACACTGTCCGGGCGAATATGCACAAACGGCCCGACCTTTACGTTGTCCTCAATTTTCGACAAAAAGGCGTGAACATTGTTAAGCGTAACATTATCGCCTATTTCACAATCCGCAATCAACGAATTGGGGCCTATTACGCCGCCGCCGCCTATTACGGTTTCACCTCTTATAATAGTACCCGGCATAATGACGGTATCTTTGCCGATAACGACATCTGCGCCTATTAAAACATTGTCTCCGATTATATCTGCGCCGTTGTCTAAATGTCGCTCAATCGTTATTTGCGCCGCCGTTTTGTTTAACTCTCGCAATCCCCGTCGGTCGTTCGCCCCGAGAACAACCCGTTGATTGGTTGTTTTAAACGCGCCCGCGTTCCCGGTTAAGCCGACCGCGTCGGTGAGGTAATATTCGCCGGATTTGTTTTCGGTAGTCAGCTTTGGGAGCGCGTCAAGCAACGCCGCGACTTTAAACCAATACCCGCCCGAATTAATCTCATTTATCTTGCGTTGTTCGTCTGTACAGTCCTTTTCCTCGACAATTCCTTCTAACCTCTCGCCGTTCCGCAAAATCCTACCGTAATTTGCGGGTTGTGTAATATCGGCGGTAATTACCGTAACATCATTATTTTGTGATTTATGACAATCATAAGCACCCTCTATTGTTTCGGAATCCATAAAAGGAGCGTCCCCGCATAGTATGAGAACGTCGCCGTCCGCTTCCTTCAATTTTGCTAAAAACGATTCCGCCTGCATAACGGCGTGTCCCGTTCCTTTACGTTGTGTTTGGTGAAAAATCTGAACATTAGGTTCATTTTTGAGATACCCCTCCAAAAGCTCGGCGTTATTCCCTATTATTGCCGCCGTATCTTCAATACCCGCCGCGCTTACTGCGTCAAGAACCCATTCTAACATAGGCTTAAACAACACCTCCATCAGAACCTTGGGCTTTTCAGATTTCATTCTCTTTCCGTCGCCCGCCGCTAAAATTATACAGCCTTTACTCGTTTGCATACAAATACCACCCTTTTATTATTTTCATCGGCTCGATTTTTTGTGAGAAAATCATACATTCCCACTATTTTAAAGCCGGATTGTTCACATAGTTCGCCAATTGTGTTCAAGCTATATGCCCGTTCTCTGTTGAGCTCTTCCCTTCGACAATATGAACCGTCTTCGCGCTCGGCGAATATATTAAGAAAGATTGTCAGCATATGCTCCTCTCCTAAATAATATTGCCAGGCGCAAAAAACATTGTCGTTTTTTTGAAAGGTGTCCGATAAAAATGTATTGTCGCCGAGGATTTTTTCGTGACAGTAGATTGTGTTCATATCGAATACGAACACGCCGCCTTCGTTCATGAACAACGCGACCCTTTCGAACGCCCTTTGAAGTTCCTTTTCCTCGAGCAAATGATTTAACGCGTCGAAGCAACATACCGCCGCGTCGACCGTCCCGTACAAATCGAGTTCGGTCATATCTTGACAAATATATGAAACATTATCGTGCGTTTTTGCAAAAGACAACATTTCCGGCGATATATCGACGCCAATAACGTCCCAACCGCAGTCGGCGAGTCTTACCGATAAGTTCCCCGTACCACAGGCTAAATCGAGGAGTATTCCCCCGTTTATGCCGTTTTCGCGAATTATTTCATCGTAATATTCGGTAACGGCGGCATAATCAAACCCGCAAACCAATCGGTCGTAAAACTCGGCAAATCCGCCGTAACCGTCGCCGCTCATGCTTTGCACAAGACTCATTTGCCGTCAACCCGTTCAAAAACAATATCATAACCCCCGCTCCCCGATTGTACAGAGCGGTTGATTCTGCTTATTGTTGCGGTCGACGCACCGGTCATTTTAACAATATCGTTGTATACGTGTTTCTCGTTTAAGAGCTTTGCTACGTATAATCTTTGGGATATTGCCGTTATTTCGTTCCCCGTGCAAATGTCCTCAAAAAAAGCGCGACATTCTTCGGAAGTTTCAAGCGAGAGTACCGCCTTATACAAATAATCGGTGTAGGTTTTTTCTAATATTTTTTTCATAATATTAACAGTTTAACATGATAAAGTAAAAAAGTCAATAAGCTTTTAAATAAGTTATATTAAAACTTTTAAAATAAGTTGTATAAAATTTGTTGACTTTCCAATTTTTATATGTTATGATGTAAAGGCAAATATTTATTATTATGTGAATTTTATCTGAATTTTACCGAATTATTAAAATGACTTCAAGAAATAGGGGAGACCTTTCATGCCTAATAAAGGGCGGTCAGAAGCGCAGGAATACGAATTGAACACCATTTATGAAACGGAGGAAACGTCGGAAACGGCTTTTCGGTTCAATTCTCTTATATTTATTATGGCAATCGCCGTAATTATCGTTATGATTACCGCGCTCGTTTTCCTTTATATATACTCAAATCCCGAATCGGAAGCGGGAAGGTTTAATGACAATAACGGTTATAACGCCGTTCCGCCGCCTCGTGGCGCGATTGTTGCCGACCCCGCGCTTAACGCAACCGGCGATAATGGCAATAACGGGTATGACGGCTACGATGAAGACGAATCCGGATACTTCGGCGTTTTTTCGGAGGTATATGATTATGACGCAAATTCGGATACAAACGATACCCGCGATGCGTTACCGGCAGATGTTCCCGCAAATTATACGGTTGTTAATTATGATATAGCGACATTTTTAAATACACTTTTCATTGGCGATTCGATTTTTACCGGAATAGACGGATATGATTTCCTCCCCCCCGAGAATGTTTTTGCACAGGTCGGGATTATGGCTTCGGAAGCGGAGAATATTGAAATTAACGGGCGAAAGCTTTTTGGCTCAAACGGAATAGTAAAAGACTTCAAAAGTGCGGTAATAATGCTCGGAACCAACGGTTTAGACGGTACCAACTCGGCGCAGATTGCGTCTGATGTTTATTCTATGGCGGTTGACATAAGAATTGCACACCCCGCAATAAGCGTTGTGGTTTTAACCCTTCCGCCGGTAGAAGCGGAAAACGAATACGGGTTAACAAACGATTTGATAAATGGGTTCAACTCCGCATTAAAGGCTTTTTTCGGGGAACAACGCGGGGGAGGAATAGATTTAGTTGATTTTAATGCGGCTCTTCGAGATACAAACGATTTTTTGGATTCGAGATACGCACAACCCGACGGTGTTCATTTAAATCGGGCGGGATACGAAATGATGTTCAGTATGCTACAAAATTATTGATATTTGCGGAAAGGCGTTGTCACAAAAATGAAAAAAGCGACGACATATTTACTTTCGGTAATATTATTTTCGACATTGTTGTTCGCGGCTTGTGCTCCTATTGAGACGGCGGACGACGACAGTAAAGATGAAATTGAATCGGTTTTATCGCGCGATATAACCTCTTCAATAATTGAGGCGGGGGTGTTCCCCGAAATGGTCGAACGCGGTGTTGAGGATTTGGAGCAATACTATTTCGGTATTGCGACAGAGGGGGTTGCGGACGCATCCTATTATATTTCGCCCGCCGGCGCTTATTCGGACGAAATTACCGTTATAAGAACGGAGGCAGACTCGAGGCATTTGGCGGGAATAAGAGCTTTTTTTGAAGAATGGGTCGATACTAAGGCGGATATGTGGCGCAGTTATAACCCGGAACAAGCGCAAAAATTGGATAATTCGATAATAATTGAAAAAGATTATTATATTGCGTTATTTATTTGCGAAGACCCCGCGGTCGCGGCAGAGATTTTTAATAACTCGATAGCTTGATAATGGTGTAGTAGAGCTTTTTGCGGCTCAGAAAGGGACGGTCATACAATATGCTCGACAGCAAAATCTTTGACGAATTGGCAGAGCTTTCTAAGTTTGATTTTTCCGAAACAGAAAAAAATAAGCTTTCGGAAGAGCTTAGCGACATTATTAATTTTGTCGGGAAAGTGAAAGACTTTAGCGGGGATTATGACGACACCCTTGAAAACGGGGTCGCTTATTCGGATTTGCGGGACGATGTTGAAATTTCGACGGCGAGCGTTGAACAACTTCTTTCTAATACAAATTCCGACAAAAACTGTTATATTATACCGCGAGTTATAGATTAATGAATCGAAGAGTTCAAATTTTAAACTAAGGAACCGTTATAAAGCAAATGGAATCACTTATACAATTGCGAAAATCGCTCGATGAAAAAAAAATAAGCGTTCGGGAATTGACGAAACAATATCTCGACCGCATTAATCATTATACGGGTAACGCATATGTGAGCGTTACCGAGGAAACGGCTTTTAAAAACGCCGAAATTGCTCAAAAGCTAATAGATACGGGAAATGCAACGGCATTAACGGGAATCCCGTGTTCCGTTAAAGACAACATTTGTGTTGCGGGGATAAAAGCGACCTCCGGTTCAAAAATGCTTGAAGACTTTATCCCTTTTTACGACGCAAAGGTTATCCGCGATTTGGCGGCACAGGGGTATGTGTTGACGGGAAAGACAAATATGGACGAATTTGCCATGGGCAACTCTAACAGAACGTCTGTATTCGGTAACGCGAGCAACCCACATGACGTAATGCGCGTTCCCGGCGGCTCGTCGGGGGGAAGTGCGGCGGCGGTTGCGGCGGATTTATGCGCCTACAGCATCGGTACGGATACCGGCGGTTCGATAAGACAGCCCGCGTCTCATTGCGGAGTCGTCGGGTTAAAGCCGACATACGAGAGTATTTCACGTCACGGGATTGTTGCTTTTGCCGGGTCGTTCGATACGGTTGGCCCGATTGCAAAAACATCTGAGGATTGTGCCGTTATAATGGAGTCGCTCTGTGAGGGGAAAGATTTTACCTCAAAATTAGGGCGGGATATAAAAGGTGTGAAAATCGCACTTATAAAGGAATTGTTCACGGATTCCGTCGACACGAACGTCAAAACGGCAGTTATGGATAAGGTCGAATTTTTGAAGAGCCACGGCGCGGAGATAATCGAAGCTTCAATGCCCGTTTTGGAATATGCCGCCCCCGCCTATTTTGTTTTGGCTTCTGCCGAAGGCGCGAGCGCATTGTCAAAATTTGACGGCGTTAAATACGGACTTAAGGGCGAGGGGGCGAGTTATGACGAGCAATTGCGCGACAGTCGTACACGAGGCTTAGGCGACGAGGTAAAGCGCAGAATTATGTTGGGGAATTTCGTTTTGTCGGGCGACAATATGAACGATTATTTCAGAAAAGCCCTCGCGGTGAAGCAACGGGTGATTCGCGAATATAATGACGTTTTTTCCAAAGCAGATGCGATTATTTCCCCCACCTCTATGAGAACTGCGTTTTCGCTCGACGAACCGAGCGACTTTGTAAAGATTTATTCTTCTACCTTATATACGGTTCCCGCCAATCTTGCGGGGTTGCCGTGTGTTTCGACTCCTTGTAATATTTCGAGGGATTTCGACAAACAGAATATGCCGGCGGGACTTTCTGTTACCGGGAAAAAGTTCGACGAAGCGACAATTCTGCAAATTGCCGATTTTATCGAAAGGGGGGCGAGGTAAGTGAAGCTGTATCCTACTATCGGTCTCGAAACCCATGCCGAATTGATGACCGAATCGAAATTATTTTGCTCTTGCTCGGCGAGGTTCGGCGGCGGCGAAAATGAACATTGTTGTATCGGCTGTTCCGGTTTTCCCGGAGCGTTGCCCGCATTAAATAAGAAGGCACTTGAATTAATAGTGCGGGCGGGGTTTTCTTTTAACTGTGAAATTGCCCGTTTCACAAAATGGGAGCGTAAGAATTATTTTTACCCCGATTTACCGGCGGCGTATCAGGTGTCACAGATGGAACGACCGGTATGCGCGGGCGGTTTCCTCGAAATTAATGTTTCGGGAGAAAAAAAGACAATCCGTCTTAATCGAATTCACTTAGAGGAGGACGCGGGAAAGCTTACCCACGAGGGCAACAGAAGCTTTGCCGACTATAACCGCACGGGTGTGCCTTTGATTGAGATTGTTACAGAACCCGATTTTCACTCTGCCGACGAGGTTGTTGCATATGTTGAAAAGCTGAGGCAGATTTTACAATACGCCGATATTTGCGACGGCAAAATGGAACAGGGGTCTTTGCGGTGTGACGTGAACATCTCTCTTGCAACTATCGAAAATACCCAAGCGGGTAAGTTAGGCGTGCGAACCGAAATAAAGAATCTCAATTCTATTAAAGCAATCGGACGTGCGATTCAAGCGGAGACAGAGCGGCAGACCGATATAATCGAAAGCGGCGGTACGGTTGTACAACAGACGTTACGATTTAACGACGCTAACGGCGAAATAACCCCAATGCGGAACAAGGAAAACGCGCACGATTACCGTTATTTCCCCGACCCGGACATTCCGCCGGTTGTATTGACCGAGGAAGAATTGAAGAGCTTTAAAGCGGCGTTACCCGAGCTACCCGAGGTCAGAATGTCGCGTTATACGGCAGAATTCGGACTTTCACCCAATGATGCGGCGATTATCTTAGGCGACAAAAATGTATCGGATTTTTACGACGATACGGTTAAAATATATAACAGCCCGAAAACGCTCGCCGGCTTTATTATAGTAGAACTTTTGCGGCGGGTTAATCTCGGCGAGGCAAACATGAAGAGCCTTTCGTTCACGGCGGATGATTTTGCCGAGCTACAAAGGTTTGTTGACGAGGGAAAGGTCAATCGGGATATACGCAAGGATATATTACGCGATATGCTCGAATCGGGAAAGTCGCCCGTTCAAATATGCGACGAAAAGAATTTGTGGATTAAAGAGGACGCGGGCGCGGTTGAAGCGGTTATTGATAAAATCATGGCGGCAAATCCCGCGGCGGTTGAGCAATATAAAAACGGCGAAATAAAGGTCTTCGGCTTTTTAATGGGACAGGCGAATAAAGAATTAAAAGGCTCGGCGGCACCCGCAACCGTAAAAAATATGCTCGAACAAAAGCTTAAGAAGGCTTAATATTTATTAATAAGGACAAACGATGCAAAAAAAATATAACGATTTTACAGAAAACAAATATCGCACCCATACAACGGCGATGTTAGATTCGTCTCATGTCGGCGATAGCGTTACGGTTGCCGGGTGGGTGGAAACAATACGCGACCACGGCGGCGTAATGTTCATAGATTTGCGCGATTATTACGGCACGGTACAGGTGGTTATGCAAAACGAGTCTTTACTCGAAAATGTACGCAGAGAATCGGCGGTCGGCATAAGCGGTAAGATTACGCGGCGCGACCTCGAAACCTATAATCCTAAAATAAGTACCGGCGAAATTGAAATAGTCGCCGATACCCTCGATATATTGGGGCAGGTGTATGAACCGCTTCCCTTTGAGCCTTCCTCTTCAAAGGAAACGGGGGAAGATGTTCGGTTAAAATATCGTTTTCTCGATTTGCGTAATCCGACAATGCAAAAGACATTACTCCTACGTTCAAGGGTTATTTCTCGAATGAGAGAGATTATGAACAATATGGGGTTCCTCGAAATGCAGACGCCTATTTTGTCGGCGTCGTCACCCGAAGGCGCAAGAGATTTCCTTATTCCGAGTCGTAAGCATCACGGAAGGTTTTTTGCACTTCCGCAGGCTCCTCAGATTTTTAAACAGCTTTTAATGGTATCGGGGTTTGATAAGTATTTCCAAATTGCCCCTTGCTTCAGAGATGAAGACCCGCGCGCAGACCGCACCGCCGGCGAATTTTATCAGCTCGATTTTGAGATGGCTTTTGCGGAACAAAAAGATGTTTTCCGGGTGGGCGAGAATATTATCTCGTCAATTACAGATGAATTTTCTTCAAAAAAGCTTTCCGATTATCCGATTATCACTTATAAAGAGGCTATGCTCAAATACGGCACCGATAAACCCGATTTGCGTAATCCTCTTTATATAACGGACATTTCCGATTTATTCAGAGACAGCGATTTTAAACCGTTCGCAAATAAAACCGTTCGCGCATTGCGCGTACCGGGAATGGGCGGACAGTCTAAGACCTTCTTTAAAAGCATGGAGGAGTTTGCTCTTGCGATAGGAATGAAGGGCTTGGGCTATGTGAAGGTTGACGAAGACGGCGGGTATCTCGGCCCGATTGACAAGTTTTTGACCGATGAATCGCGTACCGCAATCCGCGAACGCGGAGAGCTTAAGGCGGGAGATGTAATGTATTTTGTCGCAGAGGGCGACGAAAAAGCCGCCGCGAAATTTGCCGGACAAATCCGTTCCGAGGTTGCCGCGCGCATGGAGCTAATTGACAAATCGGATTTTAAGGCTTGTTGGATTACCGATTTTCCGTTTTTCGAAGAAGATGAACGCGGGAAGCCGGCTTTCGGGCATAACCCTTTCTCAATGCCGCAGGGGGAATTAGCGGCACTTAACGAGAAAAATCCGCTCGATATTTTGGCGTATCAATACGATTTTGTACTCAACGGCGTAGAATTGGCGTCGGGCGCGGTGCGGAATCATAACCCCGACATTATGGAAAAAGCGTTTAACATTGCCGGTTTTTCGCTTGATGATGTAAAAGAAAAGTTCGGCGCGTTGTATTCGGCGTTCCGATTCGGAGCACCGCCGCACGCGGGAATGGCATTTGGCGTCGACAGATTGATTATGCTTCTCTCGGGTGAGGAAAATGTGCGGGAGACAATAGCGTTCCCGCTTAATTCAAACGCACAAGACGTAATGCTCGGAGCACCGAGCGAGGTAAGCGAGCAACAGTTGCGCGAGGCTCATATAAAAATCAGATGAGGCTTTATATAAGGTGTTAAGGGGTTATATCGCTTAACCGTTAAATATGCGTGTAAAATAAATTAAAATAAATTTCTTAAAAGGAGAAAGCTCATGAAAGCAAAACTAAAGCGCGTACTTATGAACCGAAGGGTTGTTGCCGTTATACTTGCGGCGGCAATGGTTATCTCGGTTTCGGCATTCAGTCCGGTGATTTTGCCGAATGTTCCGATTGTATCGAACATTATAAGTAATTCAAGACCGGATTTCGGTAACGCGGCGAGCAACAACGCCGTAATGCCCGCATACCGTTGCGGAGACGTAATGGGTAACGGCGAAATCGCAATCTTTGACTTTATCGAGATTTTGGTACACTTAGTAGGAATGAACACATCCCTGCTTGTTGATTCCTCAATCGGCGAAAGAGAGAGATTACTTGCGAGAAGGGCAACATTACTTACACCGGCGAGCAGAAGCGGAGCAACCGTTTCGTCGAATCCGCAAATTTTTGACGGAATCGAAATTCTTTTGGTTCTCGTCGGAATTCCCCCCGAATTGTTGTGTAACAGCTTGCAGGGGTGTTCGTGGTGTAACGCCTGTCTCATTTGTACTCCGTTCCCCGGAGCGGTAGACAAATACCCCGACTGTGATTGTGCGGTACCGACGGCACCCCCCGTAACAACCGTTACCACAATTACGGCACCTCCTGTTACGACAACCGTCGCTGCGACGACAACGGAGGAAGAAACTACTACAACCGTTGAGGAAACGACAACCGAACCGGCAACGACAACAACAGAAGAAACCACCACCGAGCAAAAATGTCCCGGCGATAACACAAAGGGTACCTGTTTGTTTATTCCGTGGTGCGCGCTGTGTAACAGTTGCGGAAAATACGCTTGTGACCATGACCCTGTTCAAGACTGTTTAAGCGGAAACGAGAATTGTAAGAAATTGGGCTGTGAACCGGCTTGTGCAATAGAATGTAAGGTTCCCGCGCCCGACGGCCCTAATGCCAATTGTACAAGGTATCAGTGTCAGCCGGCTTGCGTCAAGGACTGCCCGCAGCCCGCTTGCGATGGCCCGTGGTCTTGTATGTTCGCGTGCGACTGTACCTGTGACCAATGCTTCAATAAGCCGACTCACAGATTCTGTTACGGGCAGGGGTGTCCATTCCGTATTTGTCAGTTAGGTATGCTCGACCACCCAGTTGAAAAACACGGCGCGAATAATATTCCTTGTCCGTTACAAAGACGTAGCTGTGAACCCGCTTGTGAAGTAGTATGTCCTCGCCCCGCAAACAACAGTTGTGGTAAGCTCGACTGTCAAGGCCCTAAGTGTGAGTTGAGGGTTTGCCCGGGAGAAGTTCCGACTTGTATACTTTACGATTGTCAAGATGCTTGTACTCATACTCCTTATATAGAGACTTCACCTCCGGCAACCACCACCACAGAGGAAACGACTACAACGCTTGAGGAAACTACAACTCCGGAAGAGACTACAACGCCGGAAGAAACTACAACAGAAGAAGAAACTACACCCGAAATAACAACAACAGAGGAAGAAACTACGACCCCCGAAGAGACAACAACCCCCGAAGAGACAGAATCAGAATCAGAAACAGAAACAACCCCCGAGGAAACGGAAACCACAGAGGAGATTACCACAACCACCGAAGAGGCAACCACCACCGAAGAGGTTACAACCGAAGAGGTTAAGTGTGAGCCTTGTCCGAACTGTGAAAGTGTAGTGTGCGGAAATCTTTCATGTACTAAGGGATACGTTGAAGGCGAGGGACAGCATCCCGACTGTGTCTGTGTCTTCCCCGACGCTAACGGTCAACGTCCGGTCCATGTACCGCGTCCTAAGGATATCCAAACCTTGGGTATTCAAGACGGTCAACCGGATAACCCCGAGGTTAAGAAAACCTGCGCTTATCCCGGTTGCGCCCGCCCCAACGTAACGGTATGTCCGAGATGTACCTACTGTCGCGACTGTGACTGGTGGTATTTCGGAACGGTCAACTGTTCTGATTGTGGGTTCGGAAGCGATTGTATCGCGTCGGCACAGTGTAACCACGGTAAATGTCAAATCGGCGGCGTCTGTCTCAAGAAGGACGAACCGGAACCCGGCGACGACGATACAACAACGAGAATTATACGCAACGACTGGTGTACCGAGTGTTCAAAGTGCAGACTCTGCTGCGGACACGGTGCAACAAAGCTCAGATTCAAGTGGGGCGAGGACGCCGAAAGCTTAGGCTCGTTCCAAAAATCGAACGCGAAATGTATCTATTCGGACGGTCCGTTACATGACACCGCTTGTAAGACGCCGAATGATGTTGTTACCTGTAACGTATGCGCCGGCGACAACACCCGTTTCGATATGTGTATCACCTGTGCGGCTATAAGATTCGGCGTAGTGGTCTGTAAGGGTTGCGGCCGACACAGCGACTGTGTATCATCGCTGCAAGCGGGCGGCGCAAAATCCTTTGACGGAGCGCGCGGAGGCGGTTGGTGCGAGACCTGCGGAATGTGTAAGGTTCCTAACGGAGCGGCGGGCGCTTGTTGCACAACTTACCATTAATTTACACCCATTTTATGACAATTTAAAAAAAATAAAAAATATTTTGCAGTTCCACTTGACAACCGTCGGGTGGAACTGTTATAATAGGTGTATGTAATAAATTTTCAAAGGAGAAAGCCCATGAAACACATAAAACGCGTACTTATGAACCGAAAAGTCGTTGCCGTTATACTTGCGGCGGCAATGGTTATCTCGGTGGCGGCGTTCAGCCCGGTTATTTTGCCGAATGTTCCCGTTATTTCGAACCTTATAGGAAGCGAAAAGGGAACCGATTTCAGCAATGCGGCGGGGAACAATGCCGAAATGCCCGCATACCGTTGCGGAGACGTAATGGGTAACGGCGAAATCGCAATCTTTGACTTCATCGAGATTTTGGTACATTTAGTAGGAATGAACACATCTCTGCTTGTTGATACCTCAATCGGCGAAAGAGAGAGACTGCTTGCGAGAAGAGCTACGTTACTTACGCCGACGAGCAGAAGCGGAGCAACCGTTTCGTCGAATCCTCAAATTTTTGACGGAATCGAAATTCTTTTGGTTCTCGTCGGAATCCCCCCCGAATTACTGTGTAACAGTTTACAGGGGTGTGCGTGGTGTAACGCCTGTCTCATTTGTACACCGTTCCCCGGAGCGGTAGACAAATACCCCGACTGTGATTGTGACAACTCCGGAACTACTGCCGGAGGCGGAACAGTTGCGACTACTGCCAACAATGGCGGCGGAACAACACCCGTTCCCACGCCTGCTACAACAGACGCGACAACCGACGAATCTTCGGCTACGACCGATGATACCGCGACGACCGATGCTTCATCCGATACAACAACTGATGACGGTTCGTCGGATACTACTGCGGAATCATCAGACACCACACCCGCAACCACAACTACGGAGGAAACTACAACGACTCCCGTAACTACGACAACCGAAGAATCTACAACTACTACGGAAGCTACGACAACAACCGAAGAAACTACAACTACAGAAGCGACAACCACCACAGAAGAGACAACTGTGACTACAGAAGAGTCAACGGCGACTACGGACGAAGTAACGGAGACTACGGACGAGGTAACGGAGACTACAACAGAAGAGTCTACGGCGACTACGGACGAAGCAACGGAGACTACAGAAGAGACAACTGTGACTACAGAAGAGTCAACGGCGACCACCGAGACCGTCACAACCGAGGAGGTTAAGTGTGTGCCTTGTCCGAACTGTGAAAGTGTAGTGTGCGGAAATCTCTCTTGTACTAAGGGGTTTGTTGAGGGCGAGGGACAGCATCCCGACTGTGTATGTGAACAGCCCGATGCTAACGGACAACGTCCCGTGCATATGCCGCGTCCTAAGGATATCCAAACCTTGGGTATTCAAGACGGTCAACCCGAAAACCCCGAGGTTAAGAAGGATTGTGCTTATCCCGGCTGTACTCAGACAAACGTAACGGTATGCCCGAGATGTACCTACTGCCGCGACTGTGACTGGTGGTATTTCGGAACGGTCAACTGTTCTGATTGCGGTTTCGGAAGCGATTGTATCGCATCGGCACAGTGTAACCATGGTAAATGTCAACTCGGCGGCGTCTGTCTCAAGAAAGACGAACCGGAACCCGGCGACGAAGACACCACAACGAGAACGACCCGTAACGACTGGTGTACCGAGTGTTCAAAGTGCAGACTTTGTTGCGGACACGGCGCGACTAAGTTGAGATTCAAGTGGGGCGAAGACGCCGAAAGCTTGGGTACGTTCCAAAAAACCGGCGCGAAATGTATCTATTCCGATGTTGCTTTACATGATGGTGCTTGTAAAACACCGGGCGACGTTGTAAAATGTAATGTTTGCGCGGGAGACAATGCCCGTTTCGATATGTGCATAACCTGTACCGCTATACGCTACGGCGTAGTGGTTTGTAAAGGCTGCGGACGACACAGCGACTGTGTGTCCTCGGGACAATCGGGCGGCGCGGCATCCTTTGCCGGAGCGCGAGGCGGCGGCTGGTGCGAGACCTGCGGAATGTGTAAGGTTCCCAACGGCGCGGCGGGTGCTTGCTGTACTACAAATCACTAATTTGTAACATTTGTAAAATTTAATTAAAAAAATATTACAGTTCCACTTGACAATTGTCGGGTGGAACTGTTATAATGTGTATATGTAATAATTTTTCAAAGGAGAAACCCCCATGAAACACATAAAACGCGTACTTATGAACCGAAAGCTCGTTGCCGTTATACTCGCGGCGGCAATGGTTGTTTCGGTTTCCGCATTCGCCCCGACAATTTTGCCGAATGTTCCTATTGTATCGAATATAATAGGTAACTCGAGACCCGACTTCGGCAATACGGCGGGTAAAAATGCCGAAATGCCCTCGTTCCGTTGCGGCGATGTAAACGGAGACGGAGAAATTGCTATTTTTGACTTTATCGAAATATTAGTTCATTTAGTCGGAATGTCGACCTCGAAGCTCACCGATACATCTATCGACGAGAATGAACGAATATTTGCGAGAAGGGCGTCATTGCTTACGGCGGCGACTCGAGAGGGTGCGAGCCTTTCGACAAATCCCGCTATATTCGACGGAATCGAAATCCTTATGGTTCTTGTCGGAATGTCGACCGACTTTTTATGCAACAGTCAACAGGGGTGCAAATGGTGTAACGCCTGTCTCGAATGTACTCCTTTCCCCGGGGCGGTAGACAAATACCCCGACTGTGATTGTGCAGAGCCTGCTACATCTCCCGAAACCACCGTAGTCACAATCGCTACTACTACGCTTGCGGCTACAACCGTGACAACGGAGGAAGAAACGACAACAACCGTTGAGGAAACGACAACCGAACCGGCAACGATAACAACAGAAGAAACCACAACCGAGCAAGAATGTCCCGGCGATAACACAAAGGGTACCTGCTTGTTTATTCCGTGGTGCGCGCTGTGTGACAGTTGCGGAAAATACGCTTGTGACCATGACCCGATTCAAGACTGTTTAAGCGGAAACGAGAATTGTAAGAAGTTGGGCTGTGAACCCGCTTGTGCAATAGAATGTAAGGTTCCCGCGCCCGACGGCCCTAATGCCAATTGTACAAGGTATCAGTGTCAGCCGGCTTGCGTCAAGGACTGCCCGCAGCCAACTTGTGAAGGCCCGTGGTCTTGTATGTTCGCGTGCGACTGTACCTGTGACCAATGCTTCAATAAGCCGACGCACAGATTCTGTTACGGGCAGGGGTGTCCATTCCGTATTTGCCAAATAGGTATGCTCGACCACCCCGTTGAAACACACGGCGCGTTCAATATTCCTTGTCCGTTACAAAGACGTAGCTGTGAACCCGCTTGTGAAGTAGTATGTCCTCGCCCCGCAAACAACAGTTGCGGTAAGCTCGACTGTCAAGGGCCTAAGTGTGAGTTGAGGGTTTGCCCGGGCGGAGTTCCGACTTGTATACTTTACGATTGTCAAAACGCTTGTAACCATACCGAAGTTCCGATAACCGAAACAACAACAGAAGTAACTACTATTGAGACAACCGTTACTACTATTGAGACAACCGTTACTACGGAAACTACACCGGAAATAACAACAACAGAGGAAGAAACGGAAACGACGCCGGAGGATACAACAACAGACGAGGAAACGGAAACGACACCGGAGGATACAACTACCGAAGAAATTACCACGACCCCCGACGATACAACGGTGACCGATGAAGAAACCTCAACCTCTCTTGTTTCGGAAACGGGCGACATAATAAGCGAAAGCGAGAGCGACACAACTACCGAGGAGGTTACCACGACTACCGAGGAAGAAACCACAACAATCGCTACAACCGTGACAACAACTCCGGCAACGACGACAACCCCCGAACCCACAACTCCTTATGAGTGTGAGCCGGCTTGTATTCCTTGTCCCGACTGTGAAAGCGTTGTGTGCGGTAATCAAAAGTGTATTCACTTTGACTGTACCTGTCTGAAGGGAATGGGTCAACGTCCCGTTCATATGCCTCGTCCGAAGGATATTCAAACCTTAGGCATACAAGACGGTAAACCGGATAATGATGAAATCCTCAGAGATTGTCAATATCCCGGCTGTAGCCAAACAAATGTCCCCGTATGTCCGAGATGCACCTACTGTCGCGACTGTGACTGGTACTATTTCGGAACGGTACACTGTGACGATTGCGGCTTCGGAAGCGACTGTATCGCGTCGGCACAATGTACGCACGGTAAATGTCAAGCGGGCGGTATCTGTCTCAAAAAAGACGAGCCGGAAGAAGGCGACGAAGATACCACATCGAGAACAACCCGTAACGACTGGTGTACCGAGTGTTCAAAGTGCAGACTTTGTTGCGGACACGGCGCGGGTAAGATGAGGTTTAAGTGGGGCGAAAACGCCGACAGCTTAGGCACATACGAAAAGACCGGCGCGACTTGTGCCTTCTCAGATGAGGACTTGTACGAAGACACCTGTCAAACGCCGTATCATGTTGTTAAATGTAATGTGTGCGCGGGAGAAAATGCGCGTTTCGATATGTGCATATCCTGTGCGGGTATAAGATACGGTATAGTAGTCTGTAAGGGCTGCGGCAGACACAGCGATTGTATCTCGGGTTCACAGACAGACACAATTGTCGGTTCGAGAGCAAAGGGCTGGTGCAAAACCTGCGGCTATTGTAAAATACCCAACCCGCCGTATTCAACCACCTGTTGCAAATGTTAGTTTGATATAGTAAGATTTACGCGGCGGGGTTTGTGAAAACAAACCCACGCCGCATAAAACAAAAGGGAACGAAATTTTAATTTGAAGAAATTATTTACCGGTTCATTAATTGTATTCTTTATTTTAGTTCAGGCGGGCTGTGACTTTATTGACCGATTAGGCGAGGTCAGCTTTAATATCAACACGCCGGATTTAATAAGCGAGGATATAATAGAATCTCACTATGAGCTTGATAAAATTATCGCTTTAATAAGCGATAATTTTATCATGTCATCAAAAGCTCGAATAAAGGATATTGAGGTTTGGAACGAGTTAGATAAATATTATGACGAAAACGCCGAAATTTTAGCTTCATACGGCATAAAGGGCATGGAAATAAAATATACCGGGAGCAGAGGTTATTTAGACGCCGAGATAATCCCACAGTATGAAATGTTCATGAAGGTCATAATAGCGAACGAAACCGATGATTTGTCCAAGCTTACTTCGCAAGAGAAAGAGGTTTTTGATAAAACAAAGGGAATATTAAAGAGCGTTTCGGGTTCGACCTTTGAAAAGGTCGAAATAATCCACAACTATTTGACCGAGAACATTGTGTATGACAATAACTACGCAAACAATGAAAATGCGTTTAATGTTTACGGTGCGTTAATCGAGGGCGAAACGGTTTGTCAGGGGTATTCACAGGCTTTTCAAATGTTAGCCTATTTATCGGGAATCGAAAGCATGATTATTACGGGGAATGCGGGTGATGACAGTCACGCATGGAACCTCGTCAATATGAATTCCGGTTTCGGAAAGCCCGAATGGTATCATGTAGACGTAACCTGGAACGACCGACAGGAGGACAATAGCGAAAAACGCTCGCATCGCTACCTTAACACAAGCGACGGTATTATGTCCGCAACGCATATATGGAAAAAATCTTACTATCCCGCGGCAAATTCATCTAAGTATAATTATTTCAGATATAAAGGGATTATGGCGTCGTCGTTACAAAATCTCGAGGCTATTTTCTCGTCGTTATATGTATCGGGCGAAACATTTTATGAAGTTCTTTGCACCTTCCCGGTCGATAAAAGCGATTTGGACTTTTTATATGATTACAGTAGTACCGATACTATTATGTATCAAATAGACGATTATGATAATAACGATTATTTATTAACCATTATTTTGAATTGATGTTAAGGAACTTTGAACAATGAATAATAGGGTAAAACGGGTTATAGCTTTAGCTTTGCTGCTATTTTGCGGCTTTGCTTTAGTGTCACCTGTTTTCGTTTTTTCTGCCGATTCGAGGCCCACCCACAACAGATACAACATTGTGTTGGTGGTTGACGCGAGCGGTTCAATGTCGGAAACCGACCCGAGCGAGCTGCGCTTTGAGGCAATAGGGAAGTTTGTCGCTTTGTTGGCGGAGCGCGGCAATACAATCGGAACGGTTGTTTTTTCCGAGGACGTTGTACTCGAACGACCCGTCACAGATGTCAACGGTATTGAAGTAAAAAAGGAAATTGTAGACGAGATTGGCAAAATTAAACCACAAGGATATACAAATATCGGCGGTGCATTAACCGCCGCGATTACATTGCTCGACAAAGGTGAAAACCCCGAGTTGGATTCAATCATACTCTTGTTGAGCGACGGCAATACCGATATGCCTACCCCCGACGAGCAAACGCTTTCATTGGCTCAAAAAGCCGACGCAATTGAGAGGGCGCGCGCGTCGGGGTACACTATACATAGCGTCAGCCTTAATGCCGACGGAACGGCAAGTCCGGACGAATTGTCGCAAATATCCAACGCTACGGGCGGGCTTTTTGAAGAGGTAACGACCGCGGACGACCTCGAAAATGTCTATGATATGTTCTATCGAGTTGTTTTTAACTCGCTCGATTACAGTAAAAATTTAACCGAGTTTCCGTCGTCGGGCGTTGTCGAGGGGACATTTAAGGTTCCCGCAATCGGTGTTGAAGAAATCAACCTAATCCTTTCGGGGTTAGCCGAAGACTATCAATTGACCGACCCGACGGGCAAGACCCACACCAAAGAAAGTCTTCGGCGGTCGACCTACAGCTCCGATACATTCTCGGTTGTTAAATTCACCGAGCCTTTACCCGGCGAATGGAGCTATGCAATTACCGGCGTACCGGGCGATAAAATCCGCATTGAGTTGATTTTTAATACTAACTTGACCGCTCATATGGAAGTCAGTCCGCCAAATCAAGCAAATCAAGATGCGGGATATTTGTTAAACGATTATATTGATATTACCGTTAGTCTTTTACAGGCGGGCGAACGGGTAAGAGATGACGCGTTATATGAAGGCTTTACCGCTACGGTGAGTATTAACGGTGTTGAAAATGAAATGAGGTTTCTTACGGCGGGGATAGATTTTATTCCGGGTACTGTTTTCCATTACCAATTACAGCCGCAGGAAAGCGGAGCGTATGTTATCGAGGCAAAAATAGAAGGCTGGGGTCATGTGCTTGACGCGGGGAGTATCACCATTGATGTAGACAACACCCCGCCCGTTTTCAACGAGAACATTGAGCATAAAGTCTACCTAATGCCCTTCTCGGACAATACGGCTTACATTGACCTTTCAACAGCCGCAACCGACCCGTTGGGGCGGGAGTTGCGATATGCCGTCGTCTCGTCAGCATATAACGACAACGAGTATTATATCGAAAACCTTGAATTAGTAATACATTCCTACAGCTTGAGCAAAGGCTCATTTGAAATAAGCGCGCTCGACCCGCTCGGCGGAAGCGTCAGCTTTAACGTGTATATAACAACCGTTAATGTTACAATGTGGACGTTGATTTTATTGGGGGGCGGCGGTTTTATTGTGTTGGCGGTATTGGGGACAATCGCCTGGCTCAATCTTAATAAGCGTTTCTACGGAATCTGTTACGTACAGTTTTTTAACCACGAAAGTGACGAATATTACGAGGAAATTGTTATTACTGCGCCGAAACGCGGTAAGCGCAGATTGCCCGCGCGTAAGCTCCCGAATATTGGTTTTAACGCAGGAAAATGTTACTTTCAAGCGAGCGGCAAGCGACACGTTTCCCTGAAGACTAACGAAAATGTATTTGGCGGGGGCGTGAAAGACAAAAGGTTCAGAATTGACGGCGAGGGCTTCCCCGTACAAATAAGCAGGCGGCTCGAAAGCACAAAGGGGATAATTGTACGGTTTGAGAGCCAAAAAAGCGGTCGAAGGAGATAGGAGTATAAAGCTTTTATGTATGAAAAATTACTTTTGCACCGCGACGGCGGTATTATAGACGCGAGACAACAATATGAACAGGATAATTGCGCCGTTTTAGCAATCGGACTCGGCGGAACGGGCGTCGACTGTCTCAAAAATCTCAAGGCGAAGGTATACAACCGACTCAAACCCGACAACCCCGATTCGACCGTCCCGGAATACTCGCACATTAAATTCCTTTTGGTCGATACCGATAAAACGGGATTGACTAATGCAAACAATAAATCGACGCAAATAAGCAGGATTGATTTAGATACAGAATTTTTTGATATTTCACATTCCGGGGACATGACAAAGGTTTTTGAGGCGAACAAAAAAAGCCTTTCTAATGACCCCGCATATAAAGAATGGTTGGAGCATGACCGCATAAAGGTCAAGGTCGCCGCATTTGGCGCGGGCGGCGTAAGACAGTTAGGGCGTTACCTTTTTATGGAAAAGGTTCGCGCATTTACCGATGAGGTTTGCGCTAAAGTGAGACAAGCCATGACGGGGCTAACCGACCCCGAGGTATATGTACACATTTTTTCGGGAATAAGCGGCGGAACGGGCGCGGGTATTTTTTTGGACGCCTCTTACCTTGTTCGACATTGTTTGAAGGATTTGGGGATTTCCGCTAATATATGCGGTTATTTCTTTTTGCCCGATGTGAATTTGTCAAAACCCGGAATAGATAACGAAGCGTCATCGTATATTAAAGTAAACGGCTACGCATCTATGAAGGAGTTCGATTACTGTACTAATTTTGAACGAAACGGCGATAAATGGTCACAGTATTATCCGGGCATAGGAACGGTCGAGAGCATTGCCCCCCCCGTCGATATATGCCACCTAATTACGGCACAGGATTCGTCGGGGAACGTAATAGACGGCGCGTATCACTATGCAATGAATGTCGTTACCGATTATTTTATGGAGTTTGTCGCAAAAACTAATGAGGATTTTACGCTTAAATCCCATATATCCAACTATGTTTCAAAAAAAGAGGAAATAAATAAGAAACACGGCGCGATGTACGAATATTGCGCGTTAGGCGCGTCCTCCGCAACCCTACCCTTTAAAGAGGTTATAACATATTTGTCGGCAAAAATGTTCAGAGAGTTTGACCGCGCAAAAAGTATTCTGCCGTCAAAAAACGAGTTCGAGGATTTTGTCAACAAAAACGCGTTGAGCTATAACGCGCTCGAAAATCAATTGAAGGCGGGAGTCAATATGGCGTTTCCGATTCCCGATGTCCGGTGGCAGGACGCCATTACCGACGAGGGCTTGACCACCGAATATTTCGATATTGATTGTCTGCAAAAAGCGGAAAAAGCGTTATCACAAAACTTTGACGTACTCACCCGCGAAATTACCGATTACAGTATTGCCGCCGAGGTAGGTTCGGCGGGGAATACGAGCGGCGCGCGCTCCGTATCCGCAAAGGTTTTCGACGTTTTAAAAACAATAATGCTCAATTATAATAAAGGCCCGTATTATGCGGCGGCGATTCTTCGGCATACCTTAGGCGGCGATTTAATCGCTTTGTTCTCCGCGCATATTGAACAGGCGCGAATAAAACTTCAACAGGAATTGGTTAATCAGGAAGCGTTTGAGGAAGACCGAATTGAGGCGCGCGAGCTTTTTCACGACGGCTCGACAAATATGCTTAACGGGAAAAAGCGATATGCGGCATACTGTCATTGTTCCCGCGAGTACGCACTTTTACAGGCGCGTATATCGGTTTATTCAAAAATGGTTGACGCTATGGAGCTTTTGAAAATACAGCTCAATAAGTTAGCTAATGTTTTTACCGATGTGTTCAGAGATACCGTAGAAAGGCTCATTAATACCTTTTCGGCAAACTATAATTATCTCGAGAGCGAAGCGAGTAAAAGCGTCGCTTATGAATTTCCTATTGCGAGAATTGAGGATTTGCGCGATTCGCTCGACCGTACAATTAAGGCTATGGAGGTCGGCGAAAAAATGTCGGAGTTCATGGCGTTAATGCTTTCACCGCGAGGTATAAAGGCGTGGATAACGGGAAACGAAAACGATATTGTGCGGCTCGTTACAAAGTATTTTACCACCCTATTCAACGAAAATTCAAAAAAGACAATGACCCAGTATTTACAGGAAAAGTATAAAACGCCCGACCCCGAACAATTGAAAAAGGCGATACGCGAGGACATTATGCAGGATTTAGACGGCAAATCCGCCCCTCTGTTTTGGACGTCGGATATGTACGATATTAACGCGGCGTCGCGTGTCGGTTTTATCTCCGCTCCGTCCGAGTCAAGCGAGGTTATTGAAGCGGCAAAGCTTCTTTCAAACAAAGACGAATCTCTGACCGTTCGCGTTTCGGATATAACGGACAGAATAACCGTAATACGCTGTTTAGTGGGGGTTCCCTTGTATGGGTATTTGGGGCTTTTACAGTATGAAAATCGTTCGGCGGAAAGCACAAAAATAGGTAAGCATTTGTATGAGGGAAGGGGTTTCAAAGACGGCGAATTGTCGAAAACGGGGCGAAATTGGCACATTTTGCCGTCGCCGTCACCATTGAGTACAATGAACAGCTCTAACAATTCCGAGCTTAGGAGTATAGCCGAAAAAGCGCGGAAATTGTATGCTAAAGCAGAAGATAGAGAGATTATTGTTAAAGGGGATAACGGAAAATCATATTGGATTAAGGTTATAACGGGCGAGTTTGTAAAACGGGCGCGGACGCTTTATGAGGAATCGAAAGCTTCGAATTTGTCGGCAGAAGAGCGGTATAAGGCGCACGAGCTTCTTAAAGCTTTAACGCTCGAGTTTAGTCGCGACGAGAGCCACGAAATCGAAAACGACGGTTATGCCGAGCTTCCCGAAAGCAATAAACGCGATGTGCGAATTGACCATTTTGCCGCCGCGCCGAAATATAGGGAAATTGTTCAAAAACAACTCGATATTCTCACGGAATATGATAGGTGGGTTGAGGCTTCCGCCCCAAAAGTCGATATTGAGTTCGACGATTTTACCAATGCGATTTTTGCGGGGGTTATAGTCATAGACGGAAGCTTTATTAAATATGCCGACGACTTGACCGGGGAAGATGTTTTCCTCTCAAAGCCGAGTATGCAAAAAGGCGCGATACCGCTTTATCAGGCACTCGAAAATTACAGAGCTGCGGACGCTCAAAGTAAACGGGCGTTGAATTCGGCGGTTGCCGCAATATTGGACGAATACCCGATTCCGACAAAGGTTGGCGCGGCTTGTGACGTTGTTGCGCGCGAAGTTTCACAGGAAGTTTTAGGAAGGCGGTTGGCTTCGTTCACCGCTTCAAATCCCGAAGAAACGGGACGGGCGAGACAGTTTTTTGAAAGGTTTATTGAAAAATTATCGGCGTTTATGAGCCGCTATTTAAATTTATGATTAACACAAACGGATTAAAAGAAAAAATTTCCGACCTTTTAAAAAGTCGAACGGGCGGCGATTACAACTATGTTTATCCTACGCCATACTACCCTACCTGCGTTATGTATTTTGGCGCGGAGTCTGCATCTGAACATGATGCCGTATCAAAAAAGCTGATTCACGGTTGGGGGGGAGCCGCCAACCAAATTCCTTTTTATATCCTCGAACCCGACGCTTTGAAGAATATTAACGGGGAAGATGTCGACGCGGAAACCTTCGGCGAGAATATGACCGAGCTTTTAAGCTTTTCAAACATTTATATGAACCCGTCGGGTATTTCGTTATATTGTATCCTCGACACAGACGGCGTTGATACAAAAAACGCCGCCGACGATTTTGAAAAATGGTATCTTTCGGTAGAGAACGTAAAGAAAATGCTCAATACTCCGCTTACGACAATGTTTATAATAAACCTCAACGATGAACTTAATCATCAGAAAAAGTCGGTTATAATAAAACAAAGGTTGTGTGAAATATATAAGCGGCGAAATAATTCTCACTTATACGACTCGGTAGCTATACTCGGGCGAAGACTTCGCAACGGAGCATATGCGACCGATTCAATCGGCGACTTATCGGCAAATATCATTTTATTGTCTAACACGATAAACGACGATAACGCCAACCGTAACGAAAGACGGGAGAATCTTTATAAAGCGGGAACCCCCGCGTTGACCGCCGCGTATTCGTGTTCGGTGAAGCCGATTTCCGATATAGCCGTCATTACCTTAAAGACGATTATCGCAAAGCTTTTCGAAATGCTCTGCGATAATAAAGCGGAGAAGGCAGATGAGATTAAGCTTTCGAAAATTTTGGAGATTGATAAGGGGCAATCGGAATTGTATGAGCGGGTATTTGCACAGATAAGCGGTCATCTCCCGTCTGACGAATATCTCGAATTGTTACCGGGGAAACCGAATTTGTCAAAGAGCTTTGCCGAGGTTAATAAAGCGTCATATGGTTGTTTAACCGCTTTTTTGGAGGCTAATCATTTTCCGATTATCGAAAGACAAATAAACGAAAATAAAGACGAAATAAGAACGCGATTAGTCAAAAGGGTTTGTGAATATTTAACGGCGGCGGGTCTTTATGAAGGTGTTCCCGACGCGGTTATATCGACGGTTTTGGATAAAGCCGCAACCATGCTCGACGCGCTCACCTATGCCGATTGTACGGCAATTGACGCGGTGAAGGTCAAGTTAAAAAGCGGGGTCGCCTCCGCCGTGAACGGTATTATTCGCGAAACCCTTGCCGACCTCTCGATAAGGGCAAAGTATTGTGTTGAGGGATTTTTACGTATAAAAAAATCGGTCGATATGTTCCCCGCAATTCGCGAAATCGGAACGGGTATGCACCTTGTTAAATTTTACACCGATAAGGCAAATAGGTTTTTAAACGCGGAAAACTCTCGCATAATATTCAACAAAGTTTTCTCGGTTCACAATAACGAAGACGATGTTGCCGACGCGCTTTTCTCCGCCATGGAGGATTGTTTCTCGAGCGCGGAGGTTTATCGTCATTCGTATATTGACGAAATGTATGAGCGGCTCGGCATAAACGATATTCATATTGCAACGAGCCAGATTATTGGCGAGCTTATCGAAAGCTTAGACGAAAAGGTTCGCTTTTATTCTGCAACCGTTTTCCCGAGCAACAGAACATTTGAAGCGTATTTTTTGAACACGTCTGCGCGTTCTCCGATTGAAGAAAACGGATTATATGAACGATTAAAAAATAGGGAACTCCCCCCAAATACGGGGCGCACCTTCTATAATACACACAGTAACGATATTATAGAATCTATGTGGTTTTACGAATGTCGCGAGAACGATTTATCAGCCGAGATTTAAGACAATGTTCCTAAAAAGGAGTGGATTATGAACATAAAACTAACAAACTTTAATTCGGAACATTATGCAACTAATCTCACACAAAGGGGCGATTCGCTCAAGTGGGAATCGGTGGGCGCGACGCACTTTATGATTATCCGAAATAAATTCGGTTGTGATATAAGTCTTACACAAGAGGATATCGACGTTCGTTTTAACGGCAAATTTGAAACGGGAACGGAAACGCGACTCGAGGGGGAAATGTATTATACAATACTTCCGCGGCTCGGCATTAATGCGTACATTTTTCCTGTAAAGCCCGCAAATTACGCCGTCTTCGCCTGTAGCCTCGACGAGCGCGACGGGGGTGAAGAGTTGACCGTTTATAATCCTACTGCTGCCTGTTTCTATCAATGTTCGGTTTCATCAATTGTTGAGGTTTCTGTAAAAAAAGCACCCGTTTTAAAAAAGAGTTTTTTTGAAAAAACGAGAGAGCTTTTTAAAACGGAAGAGGAGGAGCGGATTTATTACGACGTAACTCTGCCCGAGATATTGGGATATTCGAGCGGACAAAATGTATCCGCTTTTTCGTTATGCTACGGCTATGACAACTGTGCCTTTAAGTTTCCGATAACCGCAGAAATGTTAAACAAGACGATACAAATTCCCGAGTACAAGGGGAAAACGCCAAGGGTTGAAAGCTTAGCTTTTGACGCTTATGAAATTAAACAGATATAACGTATTAGTAGGAGCGATAATGGAACAAAATCATTTAAATAAAAGAACCGGGAGTATGAACAATACCGCTTCAAGAGTCCTACCGCCAATGCCGGTATTTGACTCTGCCGATTCGGTAAAAAATGTAAAAAAGCCAAATCCCGTAAACCCTAAGGTTAAACACACTGACAACCCGCCGACCGAAGCAAAGCCCGAAAAGGTTATTATGTGTCCTTATTGTTTTGAGGAGTTCAGTCACAGCTCGGTTTGGTTCCGTATGGAAACGGTTTTTGAATCGGAGGAGGATTGTGACCCCCATAAGTTGGGGCGAACGAAAGAGGAAATTGAGCTTCTCGGCGATAAAGCGGTTTTGGAGAAATTCGAACAAAACCGGTGTTTTTTATCCGGCGAAAGCGAAAAATACAAAAAGTTTTGGGCGCGGTTCAGCGGCGGAAGCGGGGAAAAAGCCACAACAAATAAAGCGGGGCGCGAAATTGAGATTCCTCCGCAAAAACGACCCGTTCTCCCCGTGAACAGCCCGCTTATCAAATTTACAAAGACGAGCGAGGCGGGAATACTTTACTCGGCGAGAGACATTTACGGCGTCGAAACAACAAGGCGAATCTGTCCCGAATGTCACAATCCCTTGCCGGCAAAATACGGCGAAAACGAGGTCAAGTTAGTATCGGTTATAGGTATTACGGCGTCGGGAAAAACGGTATATCTTTCACAGCTTTGCCGCCATTTCAGCGAGTTTTGCAGCGAGGTGGGCATTACATCAACCCCGACAAGCAAGGCGGCAATGGACTTTCGCGACGCAAACCCCATTAAAATGGGCGAAAAGCTCCCCGAGGGTACATTGGCGGGCGGCTTATCACAGCCCTTGTGCTTTGATTTGAGCATAAGGAAATCTAATCAACTTATAACCAACACAATTGTTTTTTATGACATTTCGGGCGAAAACTGTGTTGACGAAAAACAGATGGAAAAATTCGGGTGTTTTATCAAACACTCCGGCGCGATTATTCTTCTCCTCGACCCTAATCAACAGTTTGACGGCGATTATAAAAACTCCCCCGAAAATGTAATGGACGCTATATACAATTATTTTCAAGAGAAAGACCAAATAAAAAAGGTTCCCGTTTGCGTTACTATTTCTAAAGGTGATATGGTTGCGGGGCAGATTATTAAAAATAACATTGAAAATGTCGTCGCTATAAAAAATCAACGCGGACAATCGCTCCCCTTGTTTAATTCGGAGGATTACGGCACGGTTCAACGCGAGGTGAAAACATTTGTTCGCAACCATGAACACAGGTTGCGAACCTGTTTAATTAACTTTTTCGACATCTATAATTATTTTCTCGTCTCGGCACTCGGCACATCGGTTGCGGAAATAAAAGACGAGAGCGGCGAGGTGTTTATGACCCCCGCCGCGCCCCCCTTTCCAAAACGAATCGAGGAACCCATATACTGGTTATTTTATCAATTCGGGTATATTGATTGTAAAGGGGCGATTCCCCCGCCCGAAGACCCGCCGCCGCTCAAACCCGAAAAAACATGGACTTGTGTTAATCCTCAATGTTTAACCGCTCAAATCCCCATTAACAGCAAATACTGTCCCGTTTGTTCGAGGGATTCGGACGGTAACAAAATGCCGATTATAAAGCGACTCAAGGAAATGTTTTCCGATAACGGCGATTAGGCGATTAGGAGTATAAAACATGGATTATTATAAAATAGGGTTCACGAGATTAGGGGGGCAGGGGATTAAGGACGGGTGGCAGGCGGTGGATATTCCGCCGGAAATTCCCCCCGAGATAATAAGCAAATATGCCGCGCTTCAAAACGCAAATACGCCCCCCGCTCCCGTTTTTGATGTTGAGGACAATGATGAAAAAACCGTGATTGAATTACAATCGGACAACCGCAACACATACCTTTCGCGGATAAAATACGGCTTTGCAGATGAACAGGGGCGACCGAGTATGCTCGCGAAAAGCTTTATTTTTGACGTTAAACAATTTGCGGAAGCCCCCGAGGAAGCGATTCGGTATGTTTTACCCGAGCAAGAAGAACTCGATAACCGTCCCGTTTTTGCGGACTCGGATAAAATCGCTCTTTTGCTCAAATGCGTTTACAGCGTTATGACCTCGCGCGCAAAGGAAACGCTTCACCTCGTTATGCCCGATAAATCGCAAAAAGCGATTGCCGCGACAATGAGTCTTATATATTCGTTATTGTTTTTGCCTTTTCGAAGACTCCTCTCGTTTTCAACATATGAAGCCGAAAATTTCACTCCAAAAACAATTATTATTGACCGAAGACTCCCCGAATTTGTTAATGACTCTCTCCCCGATGATAAAAGGTATAAGTATTTCGATTTGGCGACGGGCGAAACTAATATATCCGATTTAACGCTCAGAAAATTCTCGGTATACGGGTTTATTGACGAAATAGCCGAAACGCCGAAAATGGCTAATTTAAACTATTTTAAAAGCTTTGAAAGCGATTTGAGGGAATACGGCTGTACCGAGTCGACGTCGCTGAATTTATATAAATTAGTTTATGAAGCGGAGAATATTGACCGAATTTTAGAGGGCGATATTGATGATATTCTGAAAAAGCTTAACGAGCTTTTGAGTATAAACCCGCCTAATCGGACGCTTTTGGACGCGCAAATTTTAAAGGTTATTTTTAAACTCTCCGAAAAAACAAAGTTTCCGTTGTGCGATGTTTTAAACGACATTTTGATAAGAAAACTCGCGCTTTTGTCGAGCGAAACGGATAACGATTTATTAAAAGCACTTTGCGACTTCGGCACTTATACGAGCATACGAGATAAGACAAGTAATGTTTGTCCCGCAGACGGCGTAACGAGCTTTGTGGAAGGGGCGGGCGAGATGACCTTTGTAATCACAACGGAGCAATTGTCGGAGCAACAGCCGGTTGAAATAACCGGCGATTTTACAGACGGCGAATATGAAGAATACGGAGAAGAGTTGCCGTCCTCTAATCCGATTAAAGGCTTTATTAAAAGGTTTTCGCGAAAATGAAATATTTTAGTATGATAAACAGCTTTAATGTATACGAGTGTGAATCGAATAGGGATACAATCACGCTTTTTGGAAAAAAGTCGTTAAAGCTGAACAACGCGCGAAGCGGAAAAATGTTTTACACAAAGCCGTTTCCGCCGGAGTTTTTGCGCGAATTTGACAACGAAAAAGAACGGTGGTTCAATATAATTCGAAACCCGATAAACATTAAAGGTTATCTTTGGCCCGCCGACATTATTGACCTAAGCGGGAACAGCTTTAAAAAAGATTACGCGCTCTTAATGCCTTTAAAATCGGGGTTGGGCGGGTATGAATCCATGTGCGATTCATTAACCAACACCTCTTTAACGAGCGCGGATATTGATACAGAAGCTAATGCGGCACTTGTTAAAAGCTTAATAGAAGCATGGTGCGGATTAGACGGTGTGAATTATCTTTATCATGAATTTTCGTTCAACAATATGTTTTACAACATGGATAATGAGGTTATTTTTGATTTCAGCTTCTCGGCGCATGAATACAGCGACTTGTCGGACGGAGCGAGGGTTTCAATGAGTAGAATTAACCCCGATTACACCGACGTATACTATTATCAAATAAAAAGCACTAAAATGGACGTTATATCCGATTATTTTTCAATGGCTGTGATACTTTTTCGACTTTTGACGGGGCGTCTCCCTTATCAAGGGCGGTTGCTCGAGGGGGTTCACAATATAACGAAGCAAGACCATTCGGAATGGATACGTAAATATCACAGATACCCAATTTTTATTTTTGACGAAAACGAAAACGTCAATCGTATAAGCTCAACCGAGGCATATCCCGAAAAATACGTTAAACGCTGGTTAGCATTGCACCCCGTTGTCAGAGGAATGTTCGCGGCGGTTTTTAAAACAGATAATGCCCTAAGACAAATCCCGCCGATATTCTACACTCCGCACGATTGGAGAAATGCACTGTTATGAATATGAACACAAACGGCAGTCATAATGAAAAAACGCTCGGGCTGTATATTCATATACCGTTTTGCATTACAAAATGTAAATATTGTCGTTTTTATTCTGTAAAGTATAGCAAAATAACGGCGGATTCTTACAAATCCGCCGTTATTCGCAATGTCCGCGAATTAATTCGACAAGGGCTTTTGTTCGATACGGTTTTTTTCGGGGGCGGAACGCCGTCGCTTTTGCACAACGAAATTGCGGAAATTATCACAATTTTGCCGCGCACTAATGACGCCGAAATTACAATTGAAGTAAACCCCGACGACGTAAACCCGCAAATGTTAAAAACGCTTTTGCGGGCGGGCGTTAATCGCATTTCAATAGGGGTACAAAGCTTGGATAACGCTATCCTGCAAAATATCGGTAGGCGGCATAATGCCGAGGCGGCACTATGCGCCATAAAAACGGCGTATGAGTGCGGCTTTTTGAGCATTTCTGCGGATATTATGCTCGGAATCCCGGGACAGACCTTTCCGCACGTTGAACGCGAACTCGATACAATAACTGCGTTACCCGGCATAACGCATATTTCCGCATACATTTATGAAAACGAAGTAACGCTCGACGATGACGATGTGGCGGCGTTATACATTAATGTGGCGAGGTTTTTGGAACGCAAGGGGTTCGCGCAATATGAAATAAGCAATTTCGGTCACCCTTGTCGCCATAATCTAAAATATTGGCGTTGTGAGGAGTATATAGGCTTGGGCGCGGCGGCGCACGGTTATTTTAACGGGAAGCGCGTTGCGGTCAAGGGGGATACAGACGCCTTTATAAACGCGCCGATTCAAAACACCTACACAACCGAGGACAACCCGGGAACATTTGAGGAGCGGATAATGTTGGGGTTGAGGTTAAGCGAGGGAATCGAATTGCATAAATTGTCAATAGATGAACGAACGCTTTTGACACAACGCGCAAAAACACTTTCTGCCGAATATATCACGCTGAACGAAAAAAGCCTTTCGCTCACGCAAAAAGGCTTTTTAGTTTCAAATTTGATTATCGGTGAATTGCTTGGAGATTCCTAAGCAACTGTTCCTAAATCACTTTTTCTTCTTGCCCGATACAACCGCACCGAGACCCGCAATAAGCGCGGGGACAATCGCGAACGCAACACCCGTTTTTGGGTTCGTATCGTTGGCGGAGGCGGCTCTTGTGGTGGTTACGCGGGTTGTGGTTGCCGCGTTGTTTGCGCCGGTCGTGTTGGACGCCGCAGTAGTTCCGGACACGGGCGCAGTAGTTTTACTCGGCGCAACGGTGGGGTTATTTGTAGGAGCGGTGGTGTTGTTCCCCGTCGTTGTTGCATTGGTGTTTTCGGTGGTTGCCGCAGTTGTTTCCGCAGTTGTTTCTTCCGGAGTAATATTCGAGCATATACACGGGAGCGGGTCGCCGTTATTGCTTTTACAGGTGGGTTTGTCACAGGCTTTGCCGAACAAGGTCGCGCTTTTGATATTGAGCGCGGCGACATTTGGTCGGTAGGAGAACCCGATTCCCGCCCATTTTGTGTTTTTTCTGAAATTATTCCACGTTTCTTCAAACACAAACGTCATTTTCTTAGCCACCACGTCATGTACATTATTTAAAGGTATACTGAACCCCGAACGTGTCGCTCTCGTGTCGCCTACCCAGCTAAGAGTAATCGAATCATCCCCTTCTTCGGCTATCCCGTCGGTTTCGATAATGATGCCGAAAGCGTTCATAAGCACGTTAAACTCAAGCTCGGTATTATGCGGCCCGGCATCCTGAGACTCGCCCTCCGCGCCGTCGGAGTACCACCCCTTAGCTTCGTCATTGTCCCATGTGAAAGCTTTTAAATCAAGTTTCCAGTATTTTTCCTCGGCACATTCGCAGGGGAATTTTTTACAGGTGTTACAGGCTTTTGATTTCCCGTTTAAGTAAGCCTTTTCGATACTAAGCGCGTCTACGTTGGGGAGGTAATTTAAGCCGAGACGTAAATATTTTTCGCTTTTTTCAAACTCTTTATACGAGTGTTCCTGGATTTCTTTTGCTAAATCAATGGTTATTGTTTTTGTGTCCTCGTCATAAACGTCGGCAATATCAACAATTACTTCAAAGGTTCCCGGTGCAACTTTGCCGTCTCCGGCCCCAACTTTGCCGTCTCCGGCCCATTGTAGCGAGAAGGACGCCGCCTTTCCCTCGGGGGACTCGGAAAGCTCAAGCACCAACTCTTTTGCTTCTAAAAGCGTGCTTAGCTTTAAATCGCCGTCAAAGCCATAAACTCCGTTTGAACTCCAACCCCTGACTCCGTTTTCAAGCTCCCAGTTAAAATCGCCTAACTCAAAATCCCACTCGACTAACTCCTCCGAACCCGATGCCGAAACAACCGTAGCGAGAGAGAAAATCATAGTTACCGCAATCAATAGTGATAAAACTCTTTTGTACATAATATTTAAACCGCCTTTCGTGTTTTGCTTTTTAAGAATTATTAACAGTATATCATTAATAATTTATATTGTCAACATAAATTTGTTAAATTTTCATATATTTTTTTGTAAATGGAAAGAATTTTTATAAAAATTTTTCAATTAATACTTGCAAATATATATAATGTGTGTTATACTTGAGCGTGGGACAGTATAAATATGATAACCCACAGCAAAGGTTTATCAATAGGTTTTTTTATTAGTTTTGTATTAATTAAGAGGTATTAAGAATTTTGGAAAACTCTTCTCGTTTAGAGCGGCTAAGAAACCGCATAAGAAAACACAACAGAAAAATATTCGCAACACTTGCTTCTATCGGTTTGATAGCGGGCGTTTTGTTCGTGTATTTTACTATACAAAACGCAAAGACAATTGACGGAAACGAGAGCGGGTCGGGTTTTTCGTCCGACCTCGCGGAATTTATTACGGACGTAACCGTGACCGATTCGTTGGGAAACCCAATCAGCGCGTATCATTTGGGAAATCATTATATATTTAATATTGCTTTTGCGGAGAGCGAGTTCCCGCGGTTTCAATTTGAGTATAACGACGACGGCGTTTTAATATACAACCTCCCCGAAGGAATGAAAATTCCCGCGCCGTCCGCAAATAAGCCGATATACAGCGAAGAAAGGGTTTTGATAGGTACTTACAGTATAAAGACAGACGACGACGGCGCAACATGGTACATTGAAACTAAGTTTTACGATATTCAAAACGACGGCTCCCCGACGCCGGATGGTGAAAACTTTATAGATTATTACGTCAATGTCGAATTTTTAGTCAGTATTGAGGCGGAGTTTATGGGGTCTCCCGGAACGAAACAATTGAAATTCGGCGAAAACATCACCTTGGAGTTTGAGGTCGAAAGGCTTAACGCCGGTATAACCAATACAAAAAAAGGCGATTATAACAGCGCGACAAAAAAAGCGACATATAAATCCGTAATAAAAGCACTCGGCACAAACGAAACGGAGCTTTACGATATTGTATTCACCGATACGGCTAACGACCAAACGGGAACGGCGGTTCCCGGAACAAAATATGAAAACATACAATATAAAGGCCCGTCGGACTCGGCTTTTGTTCCGATTAACCCGGCATATCTCACAATACTCCCCGAGGGCGGGTTTAAATATGAATTTCCGGGGATTGTTCTCGGCCCGAACGAGACGATTGAGGTTACTTATGAAATAAACGCCGATTATCTTGAGGCAAAATATGTCGGCGCAAACGGTGTCCCCGCACCCGCGGGCGGAACACCCGCGGGAACGATAAGCGGTACCCTTTTCTCAATAAGCAACAAGGCTTGGGTCTCGGCAATGGCGGAGGAAACTCCGGTTGAATCGTCGGCTACCGCGTCGGTTGACTACTCCACATGGATGAAAAAAACGCCCTACAGCAATTCTATGGCAAACTACACAACCCTTCCCGACGGTCGAATTATGTGGACGTTGAACATATGGGACGTTCCGTTGGCGGGTAAGACCATTACGGACGTTTTGGGACAATATCCCAACCAAAAATATTATGGGGATATTGAGCTTTCTATAGCCAACGGGGTTGTAATAAACAAAGAGGAGGGCGGCGTAAGCTTAAAATATAACAATAACCCCATTACGGTGAAAATTCCGTCAGAAGGGTTGGGCGGGAGCTTTTCCTACACCTTTGACCAGACGTATAACGACGGCTGGTACGCGAGACAAGGGTTCCCCGAAATGGACGAGAATTGGGCGCCTAATGTTTGCTCGATAACCTATTATACACAGGTCGATTTTGATAACTATATACCCAGCGGGTTTTACGGAAACGATTTGCATATAGGAACGATTCCCTATCTCACGCAAAAAACGTATATAAAAGATACCAACACAAATAAAGATAAAATGTATAAGGAAAACGGGTATGTCGAAATTGACGGGAAGGATTATATTGAATATACCGTAACGGGGAGCTTGAGCGGCGAGTACGGCGGCGTACAAAGCATCGGTATATTTGACAAATTAGAGCGGCACGTAACAACCTCCGCAACTAAAGATAACTCAAAGGCACAATCTATATCTCACGAACAAACGAGAGATTTTCATATTGTGATTAAAAATGCCGCCGACGGAACGGTTTTACTCGACTTTACACAGCCGGGCGTTCTCCCCGCGTCGCAGGGGGCGACTGAATTTACAAAAGCGACCGCGCAACAGGTTGCTCTTCCCGGGGTTTTGGCGGGTTATTCCTACAAGGTGTATCTTAATACAAACAACGCGTTACAATTCTCTATAAACACTTACAGCAACGCGACCCCCGCCGTAATGTGGCCGTTTTCTTGTGACGTCGATATTGAGGTTACGTATTTGGTTCCGTTCACCGCGCCGACAATAGGCACGGCTTCAAACACCACCGGTTATTATGCGACCACTATGAAAGGCGTTGCTACTAAGAATACGGCGGGCGAGGTTGCCGAAGCCTGGGTAGACGGAAAGTATACGGACAGGGTTTATAACAACAGCTATATTTACTCACATACCTCGGGCGGCACGATTATTTACGCCGAAGACAACTTTAATCACAGTAACCCGATTACAAAAAATATGACCACAAAATCGGGCAATGTGGCGGCGTTTTCAATTGTTGTCAATCAAGATTCAAAGCAATATGCGATTGGCGAAACGACCTATAATATCGTCGATACAATGAGCAGTAATTTGGGCATACTTATGGATACGCTCAAGGTGTATGAGATAAGCGGCGGAAAGTGGGTAGACAGAACGAGCCTTCTTGACGTTGACCCGTCTTGGGGGGTGAACTTCGCAAAGCTTTTTGAAACCGGCGAAACGCAGATTATTTTTACCGTTCCGGACGGGGTTCCGATAAAAGTCGAATACGACACCTATGTTCACGGAACCGCGGGTGAGGAAGACCGCGTATATAACCGAGTCGATATAGCGGGTATATCGTCGTTAAGCTTTGAGGACGTGTTCTTAGTGACCCAAAG
Source organism: Oscillospiraceae bacterium (assembly GCA_009783205.1). GTDB lineage: Bacteria > Bacillota > Clostridia > Oscillospirales > Ruminococcaceae > Ruminiclostridium_E. The sequence continues at coordinate 39,145 of WRHO01000001.1, read as the reverse complement.
CGGCGCGTATGTCGGCGGTAAGCGCATGACTGTAACAATGACAAAATTTGATGAGGAGGTTGAAAACCTTTTACTTTCGGGGGCAGAATTTGCGCTCTACATGAACGCGCTTCCCGACGGCTCCGACCACGACGAGATAATTATAGAAGGCGAAACATTTTACAGAATTGAGAGCAAGGTGTCTGGGGAAGCGGGTAAAATCGAGTTTAATAATCAAGATTTGACCTCTCATATAAAAAAGATATTCGCGCTCGTTGAAATAAGTCCGCCCGAAGGATACCAAAAAGATGGCGACGGGATAACATTGTTCTCGTTTAACTCGGACGACGATTTTCACGGAAGACCGGTTATTTGGATTCACAACAGTATCGGTATAGGCAATAAGCTCGGGCCGCCCGAACCCGACGAACCCGATGTAACCACCGAACCCGAGCCCGAAATACCCGTTCCGCTTCCGCAGCCCGTAAAGGTGTATAAGGCCGATGTTGACGAGAAGGAGATTTTGCTCGCCGGTGCGGAATTTGAACTTTATGTTTCCCTCGAGACAAACGACGCTTATGAGGGCTATGAGCTTATGACGGGCTGTCCCGAGCCAGTTTTGGCGGGGGGAAGAATATTCTATTATGTACAGACAAAAACAACCGGAACGGACGGAATCGCAACCTTTGACAGCGATTTAATCGCGCCGGAATACAAGGCGGTTTACCTGATTAGAGAAATTGACGCGCCGGAGGGATATATTCTTCCGACGAATCAAAACGAAAAGGACAAATATTTTGTTATACACATCATGTCCGAGGAGGAGGAGGAACAACTCGATTTCGAACTGAACGGGAGAGAATTTGAGTTTGTGTCTGAAGGTTTTTATGTGTACAATAAATTAGAGCCGGTTATTGAACCGCACGACCGTATTTTACCCGAGACGGGAAGTAAAGGCATTATATGGATTGTTTCATCGGTTATAATATTAATTTTTGCGGCGTTCGCCGTAGTTATAAGGAGAGGCGGGTCGAATGGAAAGGGATAATATCAACGGCGCACCCGGCATATCAGATTTATCTAATCTTTCAAAAGAAGAGCTTTTAGACGCACTTCGCTTTAAGGAAGCGGAAATTAAGGCGTTAGAGCATAATATCAAATACGAGATGGAAAGGGAGAATAAGTTAGAAAATAAGCTGAACAAGGAACACGAATTGGTGGGAATACTCAAGGAGCGTTTGGTCGAGGAGCGGGAAAACGAGCTTCACTTAGTCGGAACAATTGAATCCGAGTTGGGCGACAAGTATATTAAGGAACACGAATTGGTCGGAGTTTTAAAAGGACGGTTGGAAGAAGAGCAGGAGAGCGGTTTGAAATTAGTCGAAGCAATCGAAGGAAAGATGGAAGATGAAATCGAGGAGCTTGAACAGGTTATTGTGGAAGGCGGCTTAGACGATACCCCGTCGAGCAAAATGCGGAAGCGGACTTTTCGCGCAATAGGCGTCGTTATCGTTTTTATGACGACGGTTATGCTTTTAGCGAACATTCTTCTCCCCACGTTTCAAATCGAACGAAACAGCATGGTTCCTACCCTTAATGAAGGGGAAACGATTGTGTTTGTGACGCTCTCAAAAATAATTCATCGCGATATAGTTGCGTTTCACCACGGAAACGACATTTTGGTAAAGCGGGTAATAGGCGTCGGCGGCGACTGGGTCGATATTGCCGAGGACGGGTCGCTTTTGCTTAACGGGACATTGTTTGAAGAGCCGTATATTAAGGTTCACGGCGGCGAATACGATATGAAGTTTCCGTTACAGGTGCCGGATAAACACTTTTTTGTCGTGGGTGATAACCGATTGGTTTCAATCGACAGCCGACATAAGGAAATAGGGTTTGTCAATGTTGAGGACGTTATAGGCGGCGCATTGCTCAGAGTATGGCCTTTTAAAACAATAGGATTTATCAGTTAAAAACCGTGACAAAAACATATACACCCACAAGTGTATTTTATATATAAGGCAGCATCTAAAAATATATTTTAAACAAAAGGAGTGTTTACTATGAAAAAATCGAAAAAAACCTTAAGAATCCTGAGCTTGGCGCTCACAATGATTTTCGCGCTTTCTTTGGCGATTATGCCAATTTCGGCAGACCCCGGAAGTGCCGCGGAACTCACCATAACGGCAGAATCACCGCATACCTTTAAGGGTCAGACATTAGACGCATATTTGCTCTTTACGTTAAAAACCGACCCCGACGGAAGCGGCGGGTACAGCTACGATTTGAATTCCGCTTTTTCGGGCTTTACCTCATCTTTGTTCGCGGGAATAAGCCTCGAGGATTTCTTGTACGAAAATGCAGAAGATGAAGGCGCGTTGGTGCGGCTCGAAAGAGAGTTGCTCAATTTCATCGAATTAAACAACATTTTGCCTACCGACACCGTTGACGACGAGGACTCAAATGTTGTTACCTTCGCCCCACCCGTACACGGTCTTTACTTCATCACCGGCGCGGTAAGCCTCAACGATGACGATAACGACCCTTACTCTTTTATGTCATTAATGAATACCAATTACGGCACAGCCGCCGAGATTGACCCCGCGTTTGATTTCAGAGGGAACCTCGACGTAAAGGTAAAAATGGATTTCCCGACAATCACAAAAACCTCGGACAAGGAAACCGAATTTATCGGCGGAACGGTAAACTATACATTAAGTGCGGAAGTACCCAACACGGCGGGGTTTGACTCTTACATCTATAAGGTTACCGACACAATGTCCTCGGGACTTACATTTAACGGCGATATCGCGATTACGGTAGGTGATTACACCTGTACGGCATCCGATTACACCTTAGACACAACCGACATTAACGGATTTGCTTTAACCTTTAATTCGACAAAGTTTTTAACCTTCCAAAAAGGGCAGCCTATAATTATTACCTATTCCGCCGACCTCAACGCGGACGCGGTTATAGGCGCGCCGGGAAACAACAACTCGGTTACGCTCGAATACAGCAACGACCCTAACAACAGCTCGGATACAACAACGACGCCCCCCGAGGAAACGGTAGTATATACCTTTGAAATTGATATCAATAAGTTCAGCGGCGACACCTTATTGTCGGGCGTAAAATTTGTTTTATCAAAGAATATGGTATTAGACGTCGAAGAGGATATAATAAACGTGGTAAACTATTCACCCGCAACAGACAGCAACGGTCTTAACGGCTCTACGAGAAACATTTATAGGGTGGCTACATCTGACGATTTAGAGACGGATTATGTTGATATTGTAACCGCAGAAGGCGGTCGCGCAGTTATAAAGGGTCTCGATATAGGAACCTATTATCTGCACGAGGTTACAACCCCTTCGGGCTACAGCCCTTTGAGCGAGCCGATTACAATTGTTATTTCGGGTTCGTTGGGTGAACACGGCTATATCTACAGCTATGATGTAGCGGGCGAAAATCAAGGTACTAACAGTAAAATCGACGTTGAAAATAAGCGTACAACCTGGTTACCCGGCACCGGTGGCGTAGGTACAACCATACTTTATGTCGGCGGCGCGGTTCTCATTGTCGGCGGAATAATCCTTCTCTTAGTCCGCAGTAAAAAATCCGGTAAGTGATAGTTGAGGCAAACAAGAGCGGAGGTGTCGGTGGCTGTGCCGCCGACAGCTCCTTACATAATTATATTATGAAAACACGATTTGAAGGAAAATTATTATGAAAAACATTAAAAAAATAATAAGCGTCATAGCGGTCTTTGCCGTTTTATTCACAATGTCCGTTTCCGTTTCCGTTTCCGTTTCAAAAATGGTGACCGCGCAAGGGGCGGGTTTACCTATGCTGGAGATACTTGTGGACACGCCACATTCGTTTAACGGTCAAACAATTAAAGCGTATTTGATTTTTGAGCTTTTGAGCGACGCGGACGGAACCGCCGGGTATACGTACAAGCTCAATTCCGAGTTTTCCGGGTTTCAGGCGTATGCATCGGGTTTGCTCGGGACAATAGATTTTGAAGACTTTATGTATGAAAACGCGGACAACGAAAACGCTTTACTTCGCGTAAAAAATCTTCTCGCCGAATTTATAGAAGAAAAGAATATCGCGCCTACAGAGTTTGTCGTTTCGGATTTAACGGCGGACGATAACGCTTTGGCGAGCGTCATTTTGAGACCCGAGGCTCACGGGCTGTATTATATTGACGGGGGCATAAGTCTTTATAACGACCCCGACGATACAACGCCGTTCAGCGCGCTAATGAACACAGATTACGGCGACGGAGCGATGAGCGGAAACGGCTTGGTCAACGGGACTTTAAACGTGAACACAAAAATAGAGGTACCCACAATTACAAAACGCGCCGATAAACAAAGCGAGTTTATCAACGGCGAAAAAATAACATTTGTATTAAACACGACGGTTCCGCATACCGACGGGTTTGAAAGCTTTATCTTTAATATAACCGACACCATGTCGGCGGGCTTAACCTTTAATAACGATATTGAGGTTAAAATCGGCGGCGTCGTTTACACTGAAAACAGCGTGTACAGCCTCCCCGTATCAACCGACAGAGGGTTCACGCTCGCTTTTGAAAGCTTTACCGATTTATCATTTAATGCGGGGGACGAAATCGAAATAACCTATTCGGCTTATCTCAACGATGACGCGGTAATCGCGCCACAGGCGAATACAAACTCGGTTGTACTCGAGTACAGTAACGACCCGGCCGATTGGAGAAAAACGACGACCACCCCGTCTATTGACGAAAAGGTTTACACGTATGAGCTTGTTATTTATAAGTACGCGGGAATATTGGGTCATGACCGCGATACGCCGTTAAGGGGGGTTGAGTTCATTTTAGACCCGCCGGGCGACGGTATATGGAGTACCGACCACGACGGAAAAATCACTTTTAGAGGTTTAAAGGCGGGAACATATTCGCTTACGGAGGAAACCGCGCTTCAGGGTTATGCTCATTTACAATACCCTATTATTATTGACATAGAGGCAACCGATGATAACGGCGGATTTTTAATTACCGTCGACACTATACCGCAGGGGACGAAAACCCAAATTGATGTTCAGAACAGCCGCATGACCTGGTTACCCGGAACCGGCGGTATCGGGACTACCTTGATTTATACGGGCGGCGCGCTTCTTATTGTTGTCGGTATTTGCGTTTTGTTTATTCGCAGTAAAAAAGTAGATAAGAAATAGGTTTATTTCAATGAAAAAGCACATTCTCACCGCGTTTGTAATCCTTTTTTTCCTTTGTGGATTCGGGTTGATGTTATATCCCACAATAAGCAATTATTTTCACGCAATAAGTCAATCTAAGGTTGTTGCGTCTTATAATATGGCTGTTGAGCAAATGAATCCGGAAGATGTTGCGAAAATGCTCAACGAGGCGAAGGCATACAATAAAGAATTGTACCGCGACGCGGCGCGTTTTGACCGCGCAGACAATATTGATGAGGAGTACACCGATTTATTGAACATTTCGGGTAATTCTGTAATCGGGGTACTTAAAATAGGATTAATTAACGTGGACTTGCCTATTTATCACGGTTCGAGCGAGAGCGTTTTGCAGGTCGGACTCGGGCATTTAGTCGGCTCCTCGCTCCCGATAGGCGGCGAAGCAACCCATGCGGTTATTACCGGTCACCGCGGTCTTCCGTCGGCGGTGTTGTTGTCGGATTTAGACCGCATGAGAGAGGGCGACGTTTTCGAGATATACGTTTTAAACGAAATTTTGACTTATCAGGTTGACCAAATTACCGTAATTGAGCCTAAGGATTTTACCGAGCTCAGAATAGACCCGAATAAAGATTATGTCACGCTACTAACCTGTACCCCCTACGGAATAAACAGTCATCGTCTTCTCGTTCGCGGGGTTCGCGTTAATCCCGACGAAATAGTGTATAATATAAACGCCGACGCTAAAAAGATAGGTACCAACCAAATAATGATGATTATGCTTATTCCCGCGACAATAATGGCACTTTGCGTTATGTTCATTAAAAGAAAGGAGAAAAAGTAACGATGAAAAAGCTACAAATAAAGCGCGTTATTGTTCTTGCTTTAACGACTATGCTCGTTATATCGGGCGTTGGCGTATCAACTTGTTTTAGTATTGTCGCGGAGGAAAACGCAAAGGGGAAGATATATGTATCGTTAATATACGAAGAAACACCTCTCGAAGGTGTAGAGTTAAATTTATTCCGCGTCGCAAATTTAGACGTTGACGGAAATTATATCCTTGTTGGCGATTTCAGTCAGATGTCAGCAAGCTTCAATTCGGCTTCTGCTGAAGAGAATCGAGACCAAGCGGACACCGTTTTTGATTTTACACAGGAGGCGGGGGTAGACCCGTTTCAAACACAGATAACCGACCAACGCGGCTCGGCGGTTTTCACCGAGCTTCCCGACGGAAAATACCTTCTTTCACAGGGGAAAACGCCTTATGATTTATACTTGTTTATGCACGCATTAATTGATATTCCTTATTATAACGACGGCGACGATACGCCCGTTTATGAAATTGACGCAGACCCGAAAATCGAATTGGGGCCTCGCGCACCTATTGAGCCTTGGGAACCCGAGCCGGACGACCCCGAGACAAAAGATTCCACCCCGCCGGCATATAATCCCAACGACCCTAATGACCCTAATAATCCGTACAACCCCAATAACCCGAACAATCCCGATAACCCCGATAACCCCGATAATCCCAATAATCCCAACAACCCGAAAACACCTTATAACCCCAATGTTCCTTCGCCGCCGACCCCGTTTAAGCTTTTCGGGAGGATTCCGTTCACCGGTATTATATTGGGAATTGCGCCCGTTTTAATAAGCTTTGTTGTGTTAATTATATTGTTCTTTTTGCGTAAAAAGAAGAAAAATAAATAGGTGACTTTTATGAAAAAGCGAATTACCTGCATTGCTGTAATATCGGCGCAGCTTTGTCTTATACTTCTTGGCTTTACCGGTTGTAAACGCGAACGGGAAAACTCCGTATTCCCTTCGTTTTTGGACGTTCCGGGAATTACCGCCGAGGAGGTAGCGGCAATTACCGCGTTACAGCGTAAATATGATTCGTTTACATACGCAATGCCGTCGAGTATCGAGGCTTTTTTTAACGAGGACGGCGAAATAAAAGGGTTCGCCGTATTATTCTGTAATTGGCTTACCGAGCTTTTTGATATTGAGTTCGTTTTGGAGGAGTATCAATTTGGCGAAATATTAACCGGACTCGAAGATGGGAGCATTGATTTTACCGGCACAATGACCCTAACCTCCGAACGCCGCGAAAAATATATAATGACAGAGCCTATTGCCGAACGCACGCTCAAATATTTCCGCATTGAAGAAAGCGTTCCGATTAAGGAGATTCGCGAAACGCGCCTTCCGCGATACGGAATGTTGAAGAACAGCGTCGTTACAGAATCGGTTACGGCAAATTTAGAAGACGATTTTGAGTATATACCGATTGACGATTATTACGCCGTCTACGATATGCTCAAAAACGGCGAGATTGACGCATATATTCACGAGAATCATACCGAAGCGGTGTTTGTCGGGAATCACGATATTGTATCCTCTGATTTTTTACCGGTCGTAATAAGCCCCGTCTCATTTACCGCGCAAAATGTCGAATTTAAGCCTATAATTGACGTTGTGCAAAAAGCACTCGACAGCAACGGGGCAGACTTTTTAACAGATATGTATAACGAGGGATATACGGAGTATCTGACACATATTCTTCTTTCGAGATTAACGCCGGAGGAGCGCGATTATCTTTGGAGCGAGCCGACGGTGTATTTCGGCGCGGAGTATTATAATTATCCCTTGAGCTTTTATAATACCCACGATAAAAAGTGGGACGGGGTCGTTTTCGACGTTATAGAAGGTCTCAATAATATGACGGGAATAAAGTTTGAACGCATTAACGACCGAAGTGTTCCGTGGTATGAGCTTTTTACAATGCTCGAAAACGACGAGGTTTCCTTTGTGACCGAGCTTTTACACTCGAAGGAGAGAGAAGGGCTTTTCATATGGCCGGACACCCCGATTTTGACCGACAAATACGCGCTTTTGTCGAGGTCGGAGCATCGCGATATAGGCATAAACGAGGTGTATAATATAAAGGTCGGATTAACCGAGGGGTCAACCTATGCGGAATTGTTCCACGAATGGTTCCCCGACCATAAAAACTATATAAATTATAACACCTATGAGGAAATAATTACCGCATTTGAACGCGGGGAAATTGATATGGTTATGCTTAGTGAACGCTGGCTCTTGACCATGACCAATTATCACGAATTGTCGGGATATAAAATAAACTTAGTTTTTGATAAACACGCCGAATCTTATTTGGGCTTTAACCGTAACGAGACAGTTTTATGCTCAATCGTGAACAAGTATTTGTCCTTAATCGACGTCAACGACGTTACCGTACATTGGACAAATAAAACTTATGACTATCGCTTAAAAATGGCGCACGCGAGATTACCCTGGTTAATCGGGGCGAGTATTTTGCTCATTTGTGTTATAATATTAATGTTCATCTTGTTTCAGAGGAAGCGCACCGAGGAACACCGTCTCGAAAAAATTATTGACGAGTGTACAAAGGAATGGGAAAAACAAACATCAATTTTAAAATCGGTTTTTGATTCGTCGCCCGATTTGATGTTCTGTATGGATTTAGATTTCAATTATGTGCAAATAAACAAGAGGATGGAAGAGCATTTTAATGTTATCGAAAAAGATGTAATAGGGAAGCGCGACGGCGAAATATTGGGCGTACCCGCCGACGTTTTAAAGAAAATGCTCGATACGGACAAAACCGTTTTAACCGAGAAAACCGCCGTTATGGTTGAAGAATTGGTTCCTAATCATAAAGGCGACGAGGTCTATTTTGATACCACAAAGGTTCCTTTATGGCTCGGAGACGAGATGATAGGTATTCTCGGCACGGCGCACGACGTTACACTTCGCAAAAACATGGAGGAAGAAATAAAGGCGGCGTCAAGGTACAAATCCGCGTTCTTAGCCAACATGAGCCACGAGCTTCGCACCCCGCTTAACGCGATTATCGGTTTAACCGCGTTAATGCTCGAGGAAGAGAATTTGCCCGATGAAATAAGGCATAATTGCGAGAGCGTCTGTCGCTCGGGCAACACGCTTTTAAGTATAGTGAACGATATTCTCGATATGTCAAAAATAGAGTCGGGTAAGCTTAATCTCGTTCCCGTCGAGTATCATGTGCCGAGTATTATTAACGACACGTCTATATTAATTAATACCTATATCGGCGAAAAGCCAATCGTTTTTAAGCTGAACATTAATGCGTCTCTCCCCGGCGTTTTATACGGTGACGAAATACGTATAAAACAGATTATGAATAATCTCCTTTCTAATGCGGTGAAATATACCGACGAGGGCGTTGTGGAATTAAGCATAAGCTGTGAGCGGGTTGTAAAAGATAAAGCGTTATTGACCATTTCCGTAAAGGATACGGGCATGGGAATCAAGCCGGACGATGTTGCGCGGTTATTTGAAGTGTATTCGCGGGTAGACATGGAATCAAACCGCAAAAAAGAGGGAACGGGACTCGGACTTTCGATAACGCGACAGTTAGCCGAAATGATGGGCGGCGGTATTTCCGTTGAGAGCGAATACGGTAGCGGGAGCGTTTTCACGGTCAAGTTTTATCAAGGGTTGGTCAACGATACCGTTATTGGCGAAACCGTTTCGGAAAACCTCAAAAGCTTTAAGTTTAACGACGATAAACAGGTGGCGCACAAAATTGTCCGCACCGATTTAAGCCACGCAAGAGTTCTTATAGTAGACGACGTTCAAAGTAATCTCGACGTCGCCACGGGACTTATGAAGAAATACAATTTGAAAATCGACTGCGTTTTGAGCGGGCGGGCGGCAATTGATAAAATAAAGAATAAAAACGCGCCGGTGTATAACGCTATATTCATGGACCACATGATGCCCGAGATGGACGGGATTGAGACGGCTAATGTCATTCGCGCTATAGGAACCGAGTATGCAAAAAATGTACCGATTATTGCCCTCACCGCAAACGCTATTTCCGGAACCGAAAAGCTTTTCTTCGACAACGATTTTCAAGATTTCTTGACAAAGCCGATTGATATTCACAGACTTGACGCCGTGATGAAGAAATGGCTGAGGGTTGATTTGGAACAAGTGGAGCGGGTTGTAAAAGAACCCGACGGCGTTAAGGCAAACACCGACGAAATTGTTATACCCGGTATAGACGTCGCAAAAACTCTTTCCCTTTTTGGCGGGAGCGTAGAAATATTCCTTACGAGCATACGCTCATATGCATCTCATTCGCCCGCGCTTCTCGACAAGCTTCGAAGCGTTACGGAAGAAACGGTTAAGGATATAGGCGTCATAAATGCACACGGTTTAAAAGGCAGCAGCAGTAATATAAGCGCGGAGAACATCAGAGCGGACGCCGCCGTTCTTGAAGCCGTTTCGCGGACGGGCGACTTTGTTAAATTTAAAGAATTGTCACAGCCGTTAATCCAACAAACCGAACAGTTAATAGAGCGTATTAATAGCTGGCTTAATGAATATGACGCGAAAAACGGAAAACAAAGTAAAAACGCACCCGATGTCGCGCTTTTGGAAAAGCTTTGCGAGTGCTGCAGAAATTATGATATGAGCGGAATTGATGAAGTCATGGACGAATTAGAAGAACACAGCTATGACGACGACCCGGATTTGGTTCCGTGGTTGCGCGATAAGGTAGATACAATGGATTTAGACAGCGTTATAGACCGCTTAAGCAGTATGAAAGGTTAAAGGAAGTATAGTATATTATGCCTAAGAAAAAGATTGTTTTAGTTGACGATAACCCCGCAAATCTAAGCACCTGTAAAAAAACATTAAAGGATTTGTACGAGGTGTTCCCCACCCCGTCCGCCGCAAAAATGTTCGAAATTTTACAGCATATTACACCCGATTTAATCCTTCTTGATGTAGAAATGCCCGAGATGAACGGCTATGAAGCTATGAAGCTTTTAAAAAGCGACGACGCGTATAAAAATATACCGGTAATGTTTTTATCGGCAATGGACGACGCGGAAAGCGAAATGGTGGGGTTAAAATTAGGGGCGGTGGATTATATCCATAAGCCTATTGTCGGCGCGTTATTGACAAAACGTATCGACACGCACTTGTCTTTGATTGAACGGAAGAAAGAATTGTTGTCTATTAACAGAATGATGAAAACCAAGGAAAGGGACGGCGGTTCGGGTAACGGCGCCGCAGAATTGGCGGATAAGGTTCGCACCCCGCTTATTTCTATCACCCATACGCTTATGTCTTCGCTTCAATTAGAGGATATTAACGATATAAAAAATAATTTAAAAAAGATGAGCGAGGAGACAAAGCTTATTTTTAAAACCTTAGATGATTTTACGAATTGAGGGGGGAGTTATACCACAACCACCGACACCGCCATTCCCCCGACATCATATTACTAACTAAACTCCACCGTAACCTCTGTTCCTACACCTACCTTGCTTTTCAGCGACAGCTTCCAATCATATAAAACACAAATATGCTTTACAATAGAAAGCCCTAAGCCGGTACCGCCGTTTTGTTCCGAACGGCTTTTTTCTACTCTGTAAAATCGCTCAAAAATTCGCGATTGGTCTTCGGTTGGGATTCCTATTCCGTTATCAGAAATAATCAAGAGCTTCCCGTCTTGATTATTCTCTATTCTCGCCGTGACCTTGCCTCCGTTGTCGGTATAACGAACTGCGTTTTCAATTAAATTTTTAACAAGCTCATAGATATGCTTTTGCTCTGCCGTAACCATACAATCGCCGGAAGCTTCGAATAATATTGATTTCTCATCTATGATTGCAGATATAGAATCTCTCGCTTCATTAATCACACCCGGCAACCACACCGTAGACGGCGTTACGCTTTTTGAATAATCGAGCTCGGATAATTTTAACATATCCCCGATTAACAACAGCATACGCTCTGTTTCGCGAGTAATTCCGTCAACATACTTGTTTATTTTATCATCATTATTGTTGATAACGGTTAATTCGTTAAAACATTTTATTGCGGTCAAGGGTGTTTTTAATTCGTGTGAAGCATTAGCAAAAAAATTCTCTCTGCGTTTAGAGCTTTCGCGATTTTCTGTAACATCGGATAATACAGTCATCGTTAAATCGGTATTAGGCAATCGTTTAACCGTGACAAGAAGAATTTTACCGTTATTGGTAATCTCAAAAACCGCGGGGGTTTCGGAAATTATACAATCTCGCACACCTTCGGTAAGCGTTTTATCGCCCGAAAGATAAATCATATCCTTCCCGATTATATCATACGGTGCGTCAAAAGCTTTTAACACAGATTTATTTATTAATGTAATGTTCCCGTTTTCGTCAGTTGTAAAAAGCCCTTCCTCAATGTTATCTAAGATGTAATTGAGCTTACTCCTTTCGTCGCTTATAGTATCAATACTGTTTTGCAGAATTAACGCGATTTCATCAATACCGCGTATAATTGAGTCGATTTCATCATAACTCTCTCCGATTGGTTCATCATCATATTTACCGCTAAAATCCGTTAATGAGCGCAATTTTTGTTCTATTAAATTAAACGGACTTGTGATTCGGTTTGCCATTTGCCTTATAAAAACAAAACACAATGCCGATAAAAGAATCAAGATTATGATTAATAACGGCAAAGTGCTGATTAAATACTTATCAATCTGTCCTACGGGTATGGACGCACGAACGAATACATAGCTTTCTTCGTTATCGTCGAAAATGTCGACTTTTACGGCATAATAAATTAAATCTACGCCGAGAGTATCGGAATATCGGACATGAGTTTGAGGCGTTCCTTTTAACGCGCTTTGAATTTCGGGGCGGTATATGTGATTTTCCATTGTTCCGGTATCAAGAGGGCGACTGTCCGCTAAAACGGTTCCGTCCGGTGCAACCACCGTTATTCTCGTTTGCCCCGTAGTATTATGAACAAAATCGGAAATTGACTTTTTTTCATCATAGAAGCCGGCGTAAATTTGTGCCGTTTCGATAACTTCATCTTTTGCAATTTTTAAGTAATTATTACGCGTAATATAAATAGAAGCCCCGAAAAAAATAACTAAACCCGTGAATACAATTAATATCGTGTATAAAAAAAGTTGTTTTCTCATACTATCATGTACCCCACGCTTCTAATTGTTTGAATCGAGGCTTCGCTTTTAACTTCGTTAAGCTTCTTCCGTATTTCTTTTATATGAATATCGAGCGTTCGAGATTCGCCTAAAAAAGAGTTGCCCCAAATTTCGCTGAATATTAATTCGCGGGTTTGGACTTTTTCTGCGTTTTTACAAAGTAAGTGCAGAATATTGAACTCTTTAAGCGTTACTTGTACAACTATATTTTTCACTAAAATTTGATGCTTCGACAAATTAATTGTTATATCCTTGTAAACAATTTTTTCGCTTTCGGGTAATACAAACCTTTGCGTCTTTCGCAAATTTGCCTTGATTCTTGCGACTAATTCCATAACGCCGAAGGGTTTAGATATATAATCGTCCGCCCCCATGTTAAGTCCTCGAACCTTTGATATTTCCTCTCCCTTTGCCGACACCATAATTACGGGAATATGAGCGGTTTTTTCGTTTGACTTCAATTGTGAGAGAATCATAAACCCATCGTCACCCGGGAGCATAATGTCTAATAAAATCAAATCGGGAAGCCGTTTAGACGATTCCGCGTTATCAAGTACATCGAAAAATGATTTACCGTCGGAAAAACAAAGACAATCAAACTCGTTCTCTGTTGAATATTTATAAACCTCTTGAATAGCTTTATCGTCTTCAACCGCATAGATTAATCTTTTCATAAAAACACCCTCTTTCTCTATTCAGAGCCTGTATAGCAGTTCATTGATTATTCTTTTTATGGAGTACGCCGGTTATTGCGTATTCGACAGACTCGCCGATGTTTACTGCATGGTCGCCGATTCGTTCAAGATATTTTGCAATCATCATGAGCATCATCGCTTGTTTAGCGTTGTCGGGGTTCTTTTTGATAATCGAGATTAAATCATTCACAACCGTTTCAAACAATTCGTCTACTTTATCGTCGGTCTTGTTCAGTGAGCGGGCAAGCTCAATTTCCCGCCCTATATAAGCTTGAACTCCGTCTTTCACCATTTGAATAACAATTGCCGCCATTTGCGGAATGTGTTCTAACTTTTTGATGTATTCTTCTTCGCCGAATTGTGTTGTTATTTCGGCGATATCTCGCGCCTGGTCTCCGATTCTTTCTAAATCGGTAATCATTTTTAACGCCGTCGAAACCTCGCGAAAATCCCGCGCTACGGGTTGTTCAAGTAAAAGAATGTCCAAGCAAGATTTCTCGATTTTACGTTCTAACTTGTCAACAATTCTTTCTTCTTCATAAACCTCCTTAGCGAGTTCAAAATCCCTTTGTGTAAGCGCGACTACGCATTTTTCAAGCGCTATTTCAATATGACGGCACATCTGCACAAGATTATCAAAAACGCTTTTTAAATCTTTATCATAATTTGTTCTGAAGGACATTATTATACTCCTTATTAATAGATTTTTAAATATCACCCAAATCTTCCCGTGATATAATCTTCGGTGCGTTTTTCTTTAGGATTTGAGAATATTTCGCGGGTTACGTTATGCTCAACCATTTCACCTAACAGAAAAAACGCCGTTGTATCGGAAATTCGAGTCGCCTGTTGCATATTGTGCGTTACTATTATAACCGTATATTCTTTTTTCAACTCGGACATTAATTCTTCAATCTTTCCCGTTGAAATGGGGTCAAGAGCCGATGTAGGTTCGTCCATAAGTATAACCTCGGGGGAAACCGACAATGCGCGGGCGATACAAAGCCGCTGTTGCTGACCGCCGGACATTCCGAGCGCGCTTTTTTTTAGTCTGTCCTTTGTTTCGTTCCAAATTGCCGCATTTTTCAGCGATTTCTCAACAATTTCGTCAAGCGCGGCTTTTGAACGAATCCCGTGGGTACGCGGGCCGTAAGCTATATTGTCATAAATGCTCATCGAAAACGGGTTGGGCTTTTGGAACACCATTCCTACCCTTTTCCGTAAAATATCGACGTTCATTCCGCCGTAAATATCCTCTCCGTCTAACAGCATTTTGCCTTTTATAAGGCAACCCTCAATCAAATCGTTCATACGGTTCAGCGATTTTAAAAGCGTTGATTTACCGCACCCCGACGGGCCTATAAACGCGGTTATTTGTTTTTCGGCAATAGGAATCGTGACGTCCTTCAACGCTTGAAACTTATCGTAAAACAAATTCACATTGTTTATTTCCATTTTATAGTTCATACTATATTCCCTCATTAATAAAGATTGTGACCCCGTGCAGTTGTTACATTTTATTTAGAGCTTAGTTTCTTTGCTATAAAACTCGATAATGCGTTGACTAAAACAACCAAAGCCAAAAGTACAACCGCCGTTGCATAAGCCGCGTTAAAATACCTGTCTGTCGGAGCCTGCGGGTTTTGCACCAATTCAAACAAATGTAAGGACAGCGTCCGACCGGAGCGTGTTAAGGCTTTCGGAACCCCCGGGATTGTACCGGCGGTAAAGATTAACGCCGCGGTTTCGCCGACTATACGACCGATTGAAAGGATTATTCCCGCTAAAATCCCGGGCATTGCATACGGTAAAACAATTCTTGTTATGGTGCGGAGCTTTCCCGCTCCGAGCCCGAAGCTTCCCTCACGGAACAAGTCGGGAACCGATATCAACGCCTCTTCGGTTGTTCTTATAATAATAGGCAACACCATCATAGAAAGGGTTAATGCGCCGCCAATCATTGAATAACCCTTGAAAATCATTGTGTTAAACACAATGAACCCGAAAAGCCCGAATACAATCGACGGAATTCCCGCAAGTGTTTCGGTTGTAAGACGTATAACCGAAACAACTTTATTTCCTCTTTTTGCATATTCCACAAGATAAATTGCGGAGCTTATTCCGACGGGAACGGCAATTAAAAGGGTTAATATAACCATAATAAATGTATTGATTATTGCGGGCATCATTGACAAATTATCGGTGGTATATTTCCATTCGAAAAGATGCGGTTTGATGTGAGGTATTCCTTTGATAAGTAAATGTCCGAGCAGAATCGCTACAAGCCCTACCGTGATAACCGCCGCGCCTATTACAAGAATCAACAAAAACAATGACATAGGATGTTTTAAGTAACCCCTCAGCTTTTGTTTAAAAGGGATATAATTAATGGCTTCGCTTTTGCTCATTGCTTTTTACCCCCTCTTTTTATTGCAGAAAAACTGAGATTAATAATCAATATGAAAACGAACAATACAACTGCGGTTCCTATGAGGGCTTCCCTGTGAAGTCCCGTTGAATAACCCATTTCCATTACCACGTTTGAGGTTAATGTTCTTACGCTGCTCAAAATGCTGTCCGGAACAATAGGTGCGTTTCCCGCAACCCATACAACCGCCATTGTTTCGCCGATTGCCCTTCCTACTCCGAGAATTACGCTCGCCAACACCCCCGATTTAGCCGCGGGTAATACCGCAAAAAATACACTCCGCTCGTGTGTTGCACCGAGAGCAAGCGAGCCTTCGTAATAATTATCCGGAACCGCTTTTATTGCCGACTCCGAAACATTAATAATTGTAGGTAAAATCATTATTCCGAGCATGATTGACGCCGCAAGAACACCCGAGCCGCTCGGTTGTTCCGGGAACAAGCCGTGAATCAAAGGCACCAATAATTGTAATCCGAGAAATCCGTAGACAACCGACGGTATCCCGGCGAGCAATTCCACAAAAGGCTTTAAAAGCTTATAAAGCTTTTGCGGACAAAAACGCGCCATGAACACAGCCATAAGTATTCCGACGGGAACGCCTATGACAATCGCCCCCGCCGTTACATAAAGGCTTCCGATTATCATAGGGAAAATTCCGTAAATGTCGGCGTTTGGTTTCCATTTTTGACCGAGAAGAAATTCCTTCAGCCCTATCTCTTTAATTGCGGGTAATCCGTTTGCGAAAATAAACACACAGATTAACGCAACCGCTATGATAGAGATACAAGCCGCCGCCAAGAACATTACTTTAACGGCGGCTTCTCTGAACTTCCCTCTGTTGACGTTGCTTGCATTATTCATCAGATATATTTCCTTACTATAACACTCAACGCTTAAACTAACTGTTAATTGTCAATTGTCAACTGTCAACCGTCAAGTTCTTCCCATTTTGTTATATCACCTTCATCTTGGAAGATTGCTTTAATTTGGTCTTTAGTGGCGTCGCTGAACGGGTTGTCAACGTGTACTATTACGGCGATACCGTCTAAACAAATTACTAAATCCTCAATCCCTTGTTCAAGCTCTTCGTCTTTTAATTCACGGGAAACCATACCAATGTCACAACCGCCGTTAATTGTAGAGGTTACGCCGGTGCCCGAGTCTGTGGTTTGAATTTCAATATCCGCGCCGTCAACAAGTGCTTCGTATGCTTCTTTTAGCTTTGTCATAACGGGGCTTACCGATGACGAACCGTCGATAATGACCGCTCCCGCTTTTCCGTTGCTGACAAACGGCCCGGTTGAACCTTCGCTTATACATTTTTCGTTGGTGATAACCGCTTGCCCTTCATCGCTCATGATAAAGTTGATAAAATCTTGTGCGGCATCGCTTATTCCGTCAACGCTCGTAACGATATTAAACGGACGTTTAATTGTATATGAGCCGTTTAAGACGTTTTCAACAGAAGCTTCGGCACCGTCAATTTTTAATGCTTTTACTTTGTCGTCAAGAGAGCCGAGTGAGATATAACCGATTGCCTGTTTATTTCCCGCTACGGCACCTATAACCGCTCCGGTTGCATTTTGTACATCGGCGTCGGGTCTTACGTCATCGACTTTTTTGCCTTCGGCATTTTCAATTCTTACATCGAATAATTCCACAAACGCGCCGCGAGTTCCCGACCCGTCTTCACGAGTGATTACCGCGATTGCGCCTGTGATTGCATCTTGTTCACCCTCTTCTTCGTCAACTTCGAGTGTATTGTCTTCGGTGTCAGCTTGATTATTATTGTTGTTATTGTTGTTGTCGTTGTTGCCGACATCGTTTGCGGGAGGGGATACCGGGTCTTCATCGGGATTACAAGCCGCAAAGGTCAGCAGCATTGCCGCAGCAATCATAATTGCAAGTAGTTTTTTCATTAGTTTAGTTCTCCTTAAAAATAAGTGTTTTTTATGTAATCAACCGATTACAAGCATATATTAACACGAAAAAACGAAAATAAATAGCATAAAAATGTAATAAATTCGCAAAGATTTTGTAAAGCCGTATTCATTAATTTAGAGGCTTAAAATTGTTTGTAGGGGTAATGGTATTGCTTTTTTGGCAATTACCATACCCCTACATGACCCGAAGATATTGCGCGATATTTACTTGCTTTCCTCATCTAACATAAAACGATACTTTAATGCGCGTAAACGTCTTTGATTCCTACTGATTTCATCAATTGATGTATTAGTGTTGAATAAAAACGAAAGCCCCCAAAAATTTGTTATTGTTGATACTATGCTTTTCATGATGAACACCTCTTTTCTTTATTATGACATCATTATAACACGGTCAATGTAAAGGGCAATAGCAATAAATCGTAAATGTTTTATATATTTTTTATAAGTAAAACGGGTATCATTATTACGATACCCGATTATATTTCATTGATTTTTCGAGACTATATTCTGAGCCTAATCAATCGTGAATCTCTGCTCTAAAGTATGCTCGTCAAAATCACCCGGTTGGCGAACGAACAAAATTCTCTTTTGAAATTTATACTCACCGACAGGCAATTCTTCTCTAAGAACCCATTCCCAATTGACTTCACGCGATATTGTCTGCGACATCGGTGCAATCGTGTATCCGATTAATGTAACAACCATACCTCCGTTTAATTTCCTCCACACATCGCCGTCTCTGACGAATAAGGAATAATCCTCACCGTCGGTAAATTCCATGTCGGTTTGATTCACAAATGTATAGGACAATCCGATTGATGTAATGTCGTCGATGAAAAGCTCCGGAAGTTTTTTAGAATTATCGGGTACAAGAGAATTGGGTTCCAAATCTTCTACCGGGTGGGTTTCTTCAGAACCACTCCCCTTCAACGAAAATAAATCCATGTCTATGTTCATTTTCGACAGCTTCGGATTTTCCTCAATGATAGCGGAAATAAACGCCATAACCTCCTCACGAAGCTCCTCCACCTGCTCGTCTGTTCTCATAAAGTTAACATTGATGTTATTTTCGGCGTTACCGCTTCCTATACCGCTTATCGGGTATTTTTCAAACAAAGCGTCATCTACAAAGCTGCGGATTAGATTAATTTCGCTTTCACTGTAATTAAAAGCAGACACTGCCGAAGAGCCGTTTTCGGGATTGTTTCCGTCTCGATTGTTACAAGCTGACAACAGCAACGCAATCGGAAGAATAATCGTGATTAACCTTTTCATGGTGATTCCTCATTTTTTATTTTTAAGAGTTAAGCGGTATATATACATAACACAAATGAAGTCTATAAAAGGTTGCCTATAGTTACACATTACAAATCGCTTTTTCGCCGATTACAGTCTTTGCATAATACTTGACAGTTTTCAATATTAGTTTTACCGCCTTGACTCCAAGGCGTAATATGGTCGGCTTCCATTTGCTTTAACTCAAATTTTTTGCCGCACTTTGTACAAATCCCCTTTTGCTTTTCGTAAACAAGACGTTTTTGCTCATTATCAAATAAACGCAGATTTAATAAGCGTTCATCATTAGGTAATTTATTGCTTAATATAAATTCATAAATACCTTTACGATTTCCAACGTCCGGGTCTGTCATTAGGGTTTCTATTTCTTTTTCCAGTTTGTTTGCATCAAGCGTGTCGTTTTTATGACGATTATAAAGCATTCCCCAGTCTACATATTGCATTTCATTTCTGTATATTTTAAATTTCGCCTTAACCCATGCAATGACAGCTTCAAAATATAATTGCAATTCGTCGGCGTTAGATTCCTTACAGTGTTTATTCATATAATCACGAATTTTCTCATCTTCTTTACTGCATATATGCCATTGAATTGCTCGTTCTAAAAACTCTTGACGACTGACTCTGCCTTTAATATATTTATCAGCAAGTCCTCCCGCAGGACAATTTGGTTTACTAAAATATCGTTTAGCGGCTGAAACCCAAGGACCGGAGTAGACGGCGTTTCGCAACTCTTGCGAAGTTAGCGGCAGTCCGGCAACATTAATACGTTCAAACCAGTTAAGCTTTTCTGTATCAGTCCCTTCGCAAGTATAAATCATTGGTGTATAATTAAGTATCTTTTCTTTTTCCTCGGAATAAAAATTACCGAATGAGCGATGTTCGACAGAAAACCCGCCTTCGCTAACAAATTCACAAAAGCTTAGGATTCTTTGTTGCCCGTCTAATACCTCATAAGTGCCATCTGTTTTTTTAGCAAAATACATAATGTTCAACGGATAGCCGTTTATTATTGAGTCGATTACTAACTCTTTTCGTTTTATATCATAAATTGATTCGCGTTGATAAAACGGGCGAATATCAAGCTTTCCGCCTAAACCACCCGCACCGTCGTCATTATTATAGAAATCTTTAGATATTTGTTCGACCGTTAAATGAAGTCTTTCAAGTTTCATTATTTTTTTACCTTTCTCTTTATAACAATACGCGCGTAGGTTGCTTTTCCGTTTACTACTAAACCTTGGAAGCTTTTATGTCTGTCATCAAGATAAACAGGATTAGCCTGTATAAAATCGGGATGTTTCTCTCTTTTATCGTTGGCAACACCTATCAATTCGAATTGGTCGGGGTTATAATTTCCGAGAAATGTTGACGGCACTCCCATTAACCCATAATAATCCTTTGGTATATTTTTTACCTCATTTACTTCAATCGCATTATAATTATCATAGGTCGGAAAAGCATCTGTATCATAAGTGCGATACAACAACATTTCTTCATGACGTTTTAGTACATCTAAATTTGTCAACCAGCATCCCATAATATGCTTCATACGCACACCGTTAATAATTTTTTCGCATTTATAATGTTCCGGAACAATAAACCACATATCCGAGTTTATATTCCTGTATCCAAGCCACATCTTACCCGCTTTTATAGGTGCGAAAACTTCTTTATAAATTAAACAATTTTTATTTCCTATAATTAAAAATTGTTTATTATATTTTAAAAGTTGGGTAATAAATTCTTTAAACAGCGAAAAAGGCGGATTCGTTACAACAATATCGGATTCTTTAAGTAACTCAACACATTCGTCAGAAAGAAAATCACCATTACCGTTAAGACTTTTAACATTTTGCTTAACAAGATTTTTTACATCATCAAGCGTATGTATATCCTTAACATTTGTGAGTTCAATTTTACAAGCTTCGGAAGGTAATTGTATTTTCACATCTAACAACGAGAGTTGTGTTCCGGATATAGTTGAGCCGCTAAAACTTGTTGCAATCAATTTTTTTAAACCAAGTTGTTCAAAATTCATAGCAAAATACTTAAAAAAATTGCTTTCATATGGGTCGTCACAATTACAAAAAACGGTTTTATCCTTAAACTGTTTTATATAATGACGCAATTCTGCATCAATAACTTCACGTGTTGTATAAAATTCGTCATTTTTTTCTTTTTTTGCACCCGTTAAACGTTTGTTCGGCATTATTATACCTCCTTCAAAAAAATTTTTGTATGTGAAAATGATATACTATACCGCATATAGTATATCATAAAATTTTCTTCTTGTCAAATATTATTTAAAAGTTTCCAAACGATTCACCTATGAACAAAAGCGGGAGCATTATACTCCCGCTTTTATCTATACTCATTAAAAGTCTAATCCGCAAGCGAAAATTCAAAGCTGTATTCGGGGAAAAGCGGACATTCCGCTCTGATTCCGACAACCCGTTCAACCGGGAGAATAGTCTTCAATATTCGCTTTGAAATAAAGTCAACATCGCCGAACATTTGAGTTGTACCCATTGAGGAAATATCTTCATAGGTGAACACTTCGCCGTTGTCTAAAATGGGGATAAAGTGCATATATGACAGAATAATGTCGAAGCCTTCAAAACCTTCTGACTCTACAAATTCCCCTAACGTCATAGATTTTCCTAACGCTATAGATTCACCCTCCGGCATAATAACAATCGTATCGCTTTCTGTAAAATTCTTGTGAAGTGTTTTTGACGACTCGCCGTCAATTTCAATATTGATTGAAAGGGGGGAGATTTCCACCGATTTGACAAATACATCAACGTCGTTTACGTCAACATGATACCCTTTATCAAAGGTTTTTGTATGGTCTTGATACTCGAGAACCCACGACGCAACCCACCTTCCCGCAATTAATGTTTCAAAATCGGCGGCTTTACTCATACACGCGCCTAAGTCCTCAAAGGAAAGGGTAATTTCTCTGCCGTTGTAATCCTGTCTCGAATCATTGTGAATGATTATGGCGTGGTAGAATTGATAAATAGTGTTGCCGTTTTCGTCGGTGATTGTTTCATATGAATCGTGTACTATATTAGAACTGACGCTGCTCATAAACACATTATCCGGGAGAAGGTCAACGCGTTTGTCGTAACCGAATTTTAAAAGCTCTTCATAATTATAATATCCCTCAATTTTTATATGCTCCCAAAGATTATCGAAATTTTCGCAGTCGAGCAGTTGCGGGTTTTCGGACGAAAACTTGAGCATTATATAAACCATGTTCTCGTCGGCAAGCGTTTGCAAAACGTCCATGGTAACGCCGTTGTCGGTTGCCGACAGATTGACCTCCTGTAACATACCGTCATCTGCTAACTTTTCTTGCATTTGCTCGTCGGCTTCAAATATCTCCGCTAATTTCGGACTTCGGTTATTTATAATAGTATACGCGCCGACAGAAAGTGTGCCTATTATTGCGATAATTGCCGCCGCCGCTATTACCGTCTTTGCTTTCATAATTTTAAAATTTCCTTTCTTAATGTTTTTTTGTTGTGTTGCGTTTTGACTCGCGAGTGTGTTTATAACACGCTCGTGGAAAGTATCAGATACTTCGGGGAATATATCGTCCCATCTTTGATTTTTCATTCG
The DNA here is from genome assembly GCA_009783205.1 of Oscillospiraceae bacterium. Taxonomy (GTDB): domain Bacteria; phylum Bacillota; class Clostridia; order Oscillospirales; family Ruminococcaceae; genus Ruminiclostridium_E. Next base: position 15,910 of record WRHO01000001.1, on the reverse strand, counting down.
AATCCTCCTCCTTAAGCAATATTTTGAGTTCGGCTTTGGCGCGTGATAATCTGCTTTTTACCGTCCCCTCGGGGATTTTCAACATTGACGCGACCTCGGTCGTTTTAAACCCCTCAACATAGTGTAGCGTGACCACAATTCGATGTTTCTCGTTGAGCAGCATGATTGCGTTGTACAAACCTATATCGCTCGATTCAAATGTCGGCTCTGATTTTAGATATTCCTCAAACGGAACCGTTGCACTGCGCGCTTTAAGAATACGGTAACATTCGCGGATTAATATACGGCAAAGCCACGTTTTAAAGAATTTCTCTTCCTTAAGCGAGTTCAGCTTTTGAAAAGCTTTCAGAATAGCCTCCTGTATCGCGTCGGCACAATCGAACTCATTTTTAAGTATAGCCTTTGATATGCGGTAAAGGGTGGGCTCGGCTTCTAAAACTCGCCTTGTAAATTCGTTTTGATTCATGCTCTCCTCCTTTCGGGTGTATTTTGAACCGGTTACATTAATTAGAGCGTTTTAATATGTAAAAGGTTCCAAAATTTTTAAATAAAAACGGGCGGAATTGTTCCCGCCCGTTTAGTAAAGTATATATTAACGCGCTATTCGGCGTTTTTGTGCCTATTTTTATATTGTACAATTTCATCGAGGTGAATACGCTGTTGCGGGGTAAGCCCCTCAAACGACGCGCCGTAATGTCGCGTATTGTCCGCACCGACCCGCGTATCTGCGCGACGAATTTTTATATTTATAACAATATCGACTATATCAATGCCCGGCTCGTTAATCAAAAGCCTGAGCTTATAGAGGCTCCCCAATGTAAGACAGGGTGTGGGTTTTTCTTCTTGTGTTGCGTTAGGTGGGAGCGAATTATATATTTCTTCGTTTTTACAGTTGTCGGTGAAAAACTTTATTCCGCCCGCCGCGAAATCAATAACAGATATTTTTACATTGTCTTCGTCTTTATTGTCGCCGATTATCTCTGCTTCACAAATACATATTGCGCGCTTATATGCCCGCTTATCAAATTCTAACATGAGACCGCCCTCCTCATAATTAATATAAAACACATAAAACAACTTACCAAAACTCGTTTTCACCTATATTTTATCACACACTTTTAATAAAGTCAATCAATTTATAATTTTTTACTTGAAATATTTTACGGAATATGATAGAATAAATTATATCGAAATTTTTTAGTTAATTTATAAGGGGTAATATGAAGTTAAAAAGAACACATTATTGCGGAGAGGTTGAGGGAATAGGCGGCTCGGTGACGGTAGGGGGATTTGTAAAGCGAATCCGCGACAAGGGCGGGCTTGTATTCATCGACCTCCGCGACAGGACGGGCGTCGTACAACTCGTGCTTGACGATACCGTTGCGGACGCGTTGTTTCAAACCGCAAAAGCTATACGAAGCGAATATGTCATTATGGCGGCGGGAACGCTTCGCGAAAGGGAAAGCGTGAATAAGGAAATCGCGACGGGGAACGTCGAGATACTTGTGTCCGACATAGAAATCCTTTCTAAAGCACAAACCCCGCCCTTTGAAATCACGGATAAAACAAATGTCGGGGAGGAGCTTCGCCTTAAACACAGGTATCTTGACCTTCGCCGAAAAGAGCTGCAGGATAATCTTCTCACCCGACACGAAATCGCTAAGGCAACCCGCGAATATTTCTATGACAACGGTTTTTTGGAAATCGAAACGCCTACCCTTATTAAGTCAACACCCGAGGGGGCGAGAGATTATCTTGTACCGTCGCGCCTCCATAACGGCAAATTCTACGCCCTTCCACAGTCGCCGCAGATTTATAAACAATTGTTGATGATTAGCGGCTTCGACAGGTATATTCAACTTGCGCGGTGTTATCGCGACGAAGACCTTCGCGCCGACCGACAACCCGAATTTACCCAAATTGACCTCGAAATGTCTTTTGTTGATGTTCCCGATATTCTCGAAATGATTGAGGGGTATATAAAACACATTATGCGAGAAATAAAGGGAATTGATGTTTCGTTGCCTTTGCCGCGCCTGACATACGATAACGCTATGGAACTATACGGAACGGATAAGCCGGACACCCGTTATGACATGAAAATCGTCGATATTTCGGAAGCGGTTAAGGATTCCGAGTTTATAGTGTTTAGCGAGGCTTTAAAAGCGGGGGGCGGCTCTGTACGCGGAATTGTCGCAAAAAATTCGGCGGGAACGCTCACTCGTAAGGAAATAGACAAGCTGACCGAGTTTGTGCGCGGGATAGGCGGTAAGGGCTTGGCGTACATTCGTTGGACGGCGGAAACGGATTCTCCCGCTTGTTCCTTCGGCAAATTTATGAAGGACGGCGAGTTAGAGGCGCTTTGTGCGGCTCTCGGCTGTGAAAAAGGCGATACGGCGTTTATTGTTTCGGACAAAAATAGCGTGACATTGCCGATTTTAGGCTCGCTCAGAAAGGTTGTAGCCGAAAAGCTTGACATTATACCCGAAGGCGGATACAATTATACCTGGATTACCGATATGCCGTTTTTTGCAGAAGAAGACGGTGAATTTGTTGCAATGCACCACCCCTTCACCTGTCCGACCGATGAAAGCCTACAATATATAGACAACGACCCGTCTAAGGTATATGCAAAGGCGTATGATTTGGTTATTAACGGCGTAGAGTTATTGTCGGGTTCAATAAGAATAACCGATTACGAGCTACAGGCGAAGATGTTCTCCGCTTTAGGCTTGACCGATGAGGAAATTCGGGTTAAATTCGGCTTTCTTGTTGAGGCATATCGCTATGCCTGCCCGCCGCACGGCGGCGCGGGAATCGGCTTGGACAGGCTCGCAATGGTGTTAAGCGGCGCGGAAAGTCTTCGCGATGTAACGGCGTTTCCGAAGGTGAAGGACGCGAGCGAACCAATGTCGGATTGTCCGGCGGAGGTTGATTTAAAACAATTGGAAGAATTGGGGATTATACTCCTTAACTGCTAAATTTGCAGTGATTTTGCAGTTAAGGAGTATAAATAAATAAAACGAGAGAGGAAAGACAAATGCAAAACGAATCGTATAAAGCCGCGGGTGTGGATATTGACGCAGGGTACAGGGCGGTAGAACTAATGAAGGGCGATATAAGGAGAACACATAATAGCTGTGTTCCCGAAGACATAGGGGGGTTCGGCGGATTGTTCATTCCCGATTTAGCGGGAATGAAGGAGCCGGTATTCGTTTCGGGAACGGACGGGGTCGGAACAAAGCTCAGAATCGCACAATTGTTGGATAAACACGATACGGTGGGAATCGACCTCGTTGCGATGTGTGCCAACGATATAATCTGTTGCGGGGCAAAGCCGCTCTTCTTCCTCGATTATATACATTGTGACAAGAATATTCCCGAGATGATTGCGGCTATTGTAAAAGGTATTTCCGACGGCTGCGTCGAAGCGGGCTGTGCATTAGTAGGCGGGGAAACGGCGGAGCACCCCACCTCAATGGAGGAGGTATTTGAGCCGGCAATTGTATCCCGCCCCATATATGAGTATGATTTGGCGGGGTTTTGCGTAGGCGTAGTCGACAGGTCTAAATTAATAGAAAAGAAAGCAAAAGCGGGTGACGCTTTACTCGGTCTCGCTTCGAGCGGTGTACATTCGAACGGCTTTTCATTAGTCAGAAAGGTTTTTAATATAATAAGCAGGGCGGGGTTAAACGAGAAGCTCGCAAAAACGCTTTTAACGCCGACGGAAATATATGTTAAGCCGGTCTTAGATTTAATAGACAAAATTGAAGTAAAAGGAATCGCTCATATAACCGGCGGCGGGTTTTTTGAAAACATTCCGCGTTGTCTCCCCGACGGAGTTGCCGCACGGGTTGTAAAATCGTCGTATCAGATACCCGAAATATTCGGCATGATTGCAGAACGCGGGACTATACCCGAAAACGATATGTACGGTACGTTTAACATGGGAATAGGCATGGTTGTGGCTGTTGCGCCCGAAAACGCACATAAAGCCGTCGGGCTTTTAAAAATGAACAATGTAAAAGCGCACATTATAGGCGAGGTCATCAACGGTGATGAAGGCGTTGTATTAGTATAAGGGGGCGCGTTAGTTTGAAAAAGATAGCCGTATTAGTTTCGGGCGGCGGAACAAATCTTCAAGCGTTGATTGATTCGGGGATTGATATTAATCTTGTCGTTTCCTCAAAAAAAGACGCCTATGCGTTGACCCGCGCCACAGAAAACGGTATAAAAACGGCAATAGTCGATTGGTCGGAATACAATAGAGACAGGGAGCGGTTCAGCGGGGATATTCTCGCTATTCTTGCCGCTCATAATATCGAGCTTGTTGTCAATGCGGGGTTTATGGTAATACTGTCCGATTGCGTCTGTAAAGCGTTCCCCAACGCAATGATTAACGTACACCCGTCTTTAATCCCCGCCTTTTGCGGAGAGGGGTTCTACGGCATAAAGGTTCACAAGGCCGCGCTCGAAAGAGGCGTTAAGGTTTCGGGTGCAACGGTACATTTTGTAACCGAGGTTTGTGACGGCGGCCCTATAATCATGCAAAAATCGGTCGAGGTTTATGAAGACGATACTCCGGAAAAGCTTCAAGCGAGAGTAATGGCGGTTGAACGCGAGATTCTTCCCGAGGCGGTTAAATTATTAAATAAATAAACAAAAGGGAGATTAAAAATGGAAAAAATTAATGACATTCTGACTTCACAGGCGTATCCCGGCAGAGGGATTATAATGGGGCTTACTCCCGACGGCAATAACGCCGTCATTGCTTATTTTATAATGGGGAGGAGCGATAATTCGCGCAACCGTATCTTCGTTGAGGACGGGGTTAATCTCCGCACACAGGCTTTTGACGAAAGTAAGGTCAGCGACCCGAGCCTAATTATTTACAGACCCGTCCGCGTTGACGGCTATAGGATTATTGTTACTAACGGGGTTCAGACCGACGGAATAGCAAAGCTAATGGACAGAAAACATTTAACTTTTGAACAGGCGTTACAGTTTATTGAATTTGAACCCGACCCGCCGATTTACACCCCGAGAATTTCGGCTATTATGGATTTGGTTCAATTTAATTACAGACTTTCAATTGCTAAAACGGCAGGCGGCAACCCCGACTCGTGCAGTCGTTTTGTATATTCATATTCGTCACCGATTGCGGGGAAGGGGCATTTTATTCACACCTACGGCAACGACGACAAAAACTTGCCGAGTTTTTGCGGCGAGCCGGTTACGCTCGAAATCGAAACAGATTATATTGACGAATTAACAAACAATATTTGGACTTCGCTTAACGCCGACAATAAAGTATCGTTGTTCACCCGTTTTATTGATTTAGACAGCGGGAAATTTGAAAGCAGGGTGGTGAACAAATATGAATGAGCTTCAATTAAAATACGGGTGTAACCCTAACCAAAAGCCCTCTCGTATATTCGTGGAAAAAGGCGGGGATTTGCCGATTAGCGTTTTAAACGGAAACCCCGGTTATATTAATTTTATGGATGCGTTAAACGGGATTCAACTCGTGACGGAGCTGAGCGCGGCTACCGGTGGAATGCCGGCGGCGGCTTCCTTTAAACACGTATCCCCCGCCGGAGCCGCAGTAGCGGAAACGCTCGTTAAAGCATATGAAAAGGCGCGCGACGCGGATAGGGTGTCGAGCTATGGGGATTTTATATGTCTTTCCGCTAAGTGTGACGTTCGAACCGCCGAATTTATAAAGCCGCTTGTGTCGGACGGGGTAATTGCACCCGACTATTCGCCCGAGGCTTTGGATATTCTCAAGGGGAAGCGTAAGGGCGGGTATAATGTAATAAAGATTGACGCGGATTATATCCCCGCCGCAATTGAACAAAGACAGATTTTTGGCGTTACCTTTGAACAGGGGCGCAACGAGTTAAAAATTGACAATGCGATTCTGTCGAATATTGTCACCGATAATAAAAACCTTCCCGATTCGGCAAAGCGGGATTTAATTGTCGCGTTGATTACCCTCAAATACACCCAATCGAACTCGGTCGCTTATGCTTACGACGGACAGGTTATCGGAGTCGGCGCGGGGCAACAGTCGCGGATTCACTGTACTCGTTTAGCGGGCAATAAAGCGGACAACTGGTTCTTACGAAAGAACGAAAGGGTTCTTTCGCTTCCCTTTAAAGCGGGACTTAAGCCGGCAGATATTGATAACGGGATTGACAATTATGTAATAGGCGAGGTTGAACACGATTGGGAGCGGTTATACACAAAAAAGCCCGAGCCGTTTACCGATTCCGAAAAGCGCGCATGGTTAGACACAATGAGCGGTATTTCGATTGGCTCGGATGCGTTTTTCCCCTTCGGCGACAATATAGAACGTGCGCGACGAAGCGGCGTTGCTTATATTGCACAGCCCGGCGGGTCAATTCGTGACGATAATGTTATAGCGGCTTGTAACAAATACGGTATGACAATGGCGTTTACCGGGATTCGTCTTTTTCATCATTAATGTTCTCTAAGGAATTGTCAACTTTATTTATTGACAATTCCTAAAAACCAAATATCCCCCGCCTCGAAAGACCTCCCGTTCAGGTAATCGAGGTGGGTGTTTTTTTGGTCGTCATCAAAACTAAACATTAGCTTATAGCTGTACAACGCTTGTTTCGTAACCCCGTATTGTTTATTTATTCTATTTCTTCCGTATTTTCCGTCGCCGAGCAACGGACAACCTATGTAAGCCATGTGTGCGCGGATTTGGTGGGTACGCCCCGTTAAAAGGTCAATTTCCGCTAATGCCAAACCGTTTTTTTCTTTTAAAATACGATATTTTGTGACAATAGTCTTATTTTCGCTCGTTTTATGAGCGGTAATCTTCACCGTGTTTGTTGTTTCGTCTTTTTCGAGAAACGCGGTTAGGGTTGCTTCCTTTTGTTGCGGAACGCTCGTTAAAATACAAAGATACAGCTTTTTTATTAACCTTTGTTTTATTTTTTCGTTCATAACCCGCAACGATTCGGCGTTTTTTGCGGCTATGACAATGCCGCCTGTGTTACGGTCAATGCGATTGCACAGGGCGGGTTCAAAGCTATTTTCGTTTTCGGGGTTAAACTCGCCTTTTTTGTACAGATACGCCTTAATCCTGTTTATAAGGTTGTCCGTTCCGTCGTGACAAAGAAGCCCGACCGGTTTATCCGCAAGAAGAATGTTCCCGTCCTCGTAGATAATTTGCAGCTTCGTTGATATACCGTGAAATTTTGGGCTTTTATAATCTTCTTTTTTTTCATTATAAAGGTTTTCTTTGAGAAAAACCTTTATACTGTCGTTTTGTATTAGTTTGTCGTCGGCTTTTCCGCGTTTATCGTTTATTTTAATGTCTTTATTGCGTAGTGCCTTTCTTATTACGCCGATTGTCAACCCCTGTTTCGTTAAAAAGCGCGTTAATGTTTGTCCCGCGTCGTTTTTCCCTACCGCGAATTGTTTAAGAATCATTTTATACTCTCTAACCCTTCCCCTTGTTTTTGAGTCCGCCCTTGAACGCGGAAAGGATATTGTTTTCAAAGCTAAAGTTGAGGTTAGACTTTTCGCGTTCGCGTTTCAAAGCCAATTTGACCATTTTATCGAGCAAGTCGGAATATTTTATCCCGACCGGTTCAAACAGATAAAATGCGAAACTCCCCGGAATTGTGTTGATTTCGTTAAACCAAAGCTCGTCTGTATCAAGATTTATAAGAAAATCAATCCGCGCAACCCCGCCGCAACCGAGAGCCTTAAATGCCTTTACCGCAAGCGTTCGTATTTCCTCGCGCCTTAATTCGCTCAATTCGGCGGGAATTTTCCTTTTAAGCGACGCCATTCCGCCGGCTTTTGCATTGTCGCCGTTTTTTTCGCCGCTTTTGTATTTGTCGTCAAAGTTGAGAATCCCGCCGTCTTCGCTGTTCCTGCCGTCTGCATTTCCGACGAGCGGCTCTTCACATTCGCCCGCCTCCGCCGCGTCCTTGTCGCCTAAAACGGCACAGTTGATTTCCTTTAGGTTGACGATTGCGGGTTCCGCCAACACAACGTCCGCGAAAAGTAAAGCGTTTTCAATCGCGAGAATTAAATCGTCTTTAGTTTTTGCGATTCTTATGCCTATACTTGAGCCGAGGTTGACGGGTTTGATTATTGTGGGGAGCGCGATTTGTTCGATAATATCGCCCGTTACCCCGTCTTTATCATCAATATAGCGTTTCGCCGTAAATGTCAGACAGTCTAAGACGGGAACACCCGCCTTGTTCAAGACGGCTTTCATTACCCCTTTGTCCATACCGACCGCCGAGCTTAGAATATTACAACCGGCATAAGCGAGCCCGAGCGTTTCAAAATACCCCTGTAGCGTTCCGTCTTCAACATTTGTTCCGTGAACGGCGGGGAGCGCGACGTCGATAAACGCACACGGCTTTTTGAGTTCGATTTTCTTTGATGTAACGCGATATAATCCCACCCGCCCCGTTACGTTTAAAAGCGTTACGGGTGTACTCTTTTTTAAAAGCTTTACGATGTCGGCGTATTCTTCTATTTTACCTATATTCTCACCCGTGAAAAATGCGTTTTCCTTTGTGATGTATATAGGTACAACATCGTATTTATCACGGTCAATTGCCGCAAACGCCTGTAGCCCCGTAATAACGGACACCTCATGCTCGGTGGACTTTCCGCCGAAGAATACCCCTATTGTTGTTTTCATAAGTCACCTCTGTGTTATAGCAGTTCTTCTTAACATTTACACTTTCTTCTTAATAATTATCCGGTAAATCGTTTTCAATCAGTATTACTTTTTTGGGGGCATCTATTCCGTTTGCGAAGGTCATACCCTCGTTAAACGAATTGAAAACGTGTATTTTGCTCTCGTCAAACCCTCTCTCTGTCAATCCCGCTTTAATGGGGGGAGCCTGATTCTTGCCGATTAAAAGCGCGTAATCACATGATGAGGCGGCTTTTTCGCCGAGGGCTTTATTTAATTGTTCGGACTTTTCGCCGAGCTCCACCATTCCGGGTGTGATTAAAATTTTTACCCCGTCGAATAGCTTTAATGCGTCGAGCGCGGCTTTTGCACCCGCGGGGTTTGAGTTAAACGAATCGTCTATTATTGTTGTATTTCCCGTTGCTTTTATTTGCAGACGGTGCGGAGCGGGTTCAAGGCGTTTTACGGGAAGGATTAGCTCATTAAGTGCGATACCGAGCGTGTGCGAAACGGCAATAGCCCCTAATATGTTTTGAACATTATGTTCGCCGATTAATTGCGTTTTAAAAGCGGCGGTCTCGCCGTTTTTTGCATAAACGGTAAAAGCCGTTCCTTTTTCCGAAACGGTAATATCTCTCGCTTCGTAATCAACCTGTGAATGTGATATTCCGTATCGGATTGTGTTTTTATCCAACCTATGCTCACAAATATACTCGTTATCATAATTGAGGAAGCAAATGCCGTCCGTTATCGAATTTGTAACAGAAAACTTTTCGTCTATTATGTTTTCTATGGTTTTCATCGACTCTAAGTGTTGATGTCCGATTGAGGTAATCATAGCGTGTTTTGGATTGACTATATCGCATATTTCGGCAATATCCCCCCGCCATTTCATACCCATTTCACATATGAATATTTCATGTGTGGGGAGAAGGTCGTTTCGGACGGTTTTGACGACTCCGAGGGTTGTGTTGTAGCTTTCGGGCGTCATTAGCACGTTGTACTTTGCCGACAGAAGCTTTTTGAGGTAAAACTTTGTTGATGTTTTGCCGTAGCTACCGGTAACGCCGATTGTGATTAGGTCGGGGCGGGAGCTTATTATCCTCTTAGCGTCTTTTATATAACGGTTGTTATTAGCTTTTTCGATTGGCGCGTTGATTATATTAGCCAAAATCGGGAACAGCGGCGCGAATATGACCAAAATCGGCATCAGCAAGTAGAGCTTTAACCACACCAAAAAAAGCCCCGTTATGAAATATAAGACCAATCCCGTTGCGGTCATTCGTATTACCCTATGGGTGTATACAAGCGGTTTTTTTGCTTTTGCTTTAGTTTTACCGCCAAAATAAGTGTTAAAAAGGTTTTTCAGCGGCTTAAACAGCCATTTAAGATGAGCGTCGTTTTTGTATGAGTTCAACTGTAGCATATGAATCGAGCTTTCAAAGACCGACAGCCATAACAGCGTTGTAACAAATGTTATTATATAGACATCAAGCTTTAGAATCCATCTCAGTATTTCGGTCATTTTCCCACCCCTAAATATGAATCAAGAATTTTTGTAAAAAGCGCGGACTGTTCCAAAAAGGCGTAATGTCCCGCGTTTTTTATAACCGCCAACCCTGCGTTTTGCATCAAGCCTTCCATTAATTTGCCGTCCGAAATCGGGGTCGAAGCGTCATTTTCGCCCCATATAAGCAAAACCTCTTCGCTTATTTTCGGTAAAAGCCGGGTCAAATCTTCATTGACGATTTGTACGAGCGATGCGCGCATAACGGGCGAGGCGGCGCGATAATCCTCCGAGCCGTATTTTTGTCGCATTTTTTCGACGGCTTTCGGAAAATGCTTTAAAAAAGCTCTTTTTGTTTTAAAAATTAGCGTTTTTATTTTTTGTAACGCCGTTCTTTTGGGTTTAATCCCCGCCGCACCCGTGTATACTACTTTTGTCGGAGACAGGCGTTTTTCCGCTAAAAGCTTTGTGGTAATTCTGCAACCGAGGCTATGCGCGAATATGATATCGGGTTGTATGTCGGCGGCTTCGCAAAAGCAAATTATAAAATCGGCATAATCGGACACCCCCCACGGCTGTGGCGGCTCGGGGGTTTCGCCGAACCCCGGCAATTCGGGGAGGATTATGCGATATTGTGCCGAAAGGTGGGTTATAACGGACGAATATACTGCCGCGTTACAGCCCCAACCGTGCAGAACCAATACCGTCGATTTCCCCGCACCCGTATCTGTATAATTGACCTTTATTTCGTTAATTTCAATAAACATATTATTCATTATACATTGTTATTCAAAAAAAATCAAGTATAGTATTTTAAATACTTGACAAATGGATAAAAATTTGATATAATGCTTTATGTAGATTATAATTTTAGATTGGAGAGAATATGAAAACGTGTACAAATTGCGGAAACGAGTCGTATAGAGTCGAATCAAGGTTTTGCTTAAAATGCGGGAGTGAATTACCCGAAAAGGCAGAAGGCTCTCGGAATATTAACATTTGCACAAATTCCGGTTGTGAATATCATAAAAGCGAGTTTATTTATCCCGATGACGCTAAATTTTGCGATATTTGCGGAAGCTCGACAATGTTTGGGCGGTAAGCGTTGAGCGGTATAGTTCTCGCGAGATAATAAGGAGCTGTAAATAATAGTTAAGTTGTTTATCAACGGTTCCTGACTGTGGTGTCGCCAAGCGGTAAGGCAACGGACTCTGACTCCGTCATTCGAGGGTTCAAATCCTTCCACCACAAGCAAATTGTACAAATACGAACCCCGAACCGATTTTCGTCGGCGAGGTGTTCGTATTTGTTTTTCCGATTGGCTTGTAGAGCGGATTCGGACAGGCGGACACATCTGTGTTGGGTTGTCGGTGATTCGGATTGCCGTACAATCGAACAACGTGTCTGATTTTGCACTCAACATCGTTTTTGAAATTTCCCTTGCCTTGAAACGGAGCCGGACGGCGTAAATACGGACGTAGAGCAAGTATATACGCCTATACACCTAAAAATCACTTTATTTCTTGTTCCAAATCGTCAAAAATGTCACAATCAAAGAACTCTCTAAGCGTAATATCCAACCCGTCACACAGCTTTTTTATTGAAACCACGCCCGGATTCTTGCTCTTTTCGTTTAAAATGCTGTACACGGTTGACGGCGGCACTCCTGCATAATTAGCAAGTGTATTAACGGCAATTCCATATTTTTCGCACAGCTCGATAATTCTTTTTTCGACCGCCTTTTTTGTAGTCATGTATATATTGCTCCTTGATTTACGAAATATCGTATATCAAGAATAACAGAATTCTATACGCATTGTGTGGGATATATCGTAATTCGTTTTCAACTTTTACTTGACTTGTGTAAAATATCATGCTATAATATTCCAAAATAACCTTTTCGGCAGGAGAAAACAAATCAATGAAGAAGTTTATAGCAATACTGCTCACAACGGCAATGCTCATAAGCATTGTACCGCCTAACGCATATGTACATACAGCTAACGCAGACGGCTCAATCACACGAGCAGAGTGGATTCGAGAGCTTGTAGCATTATTTGATATGACGGTTGAAGACGACAATATGCCTGACGATTACTTCACCGATATAACCACGGATTCAATACATTATCGAGATATTATGGTGGCTACGGAATTCGGCGTGATTGACCTTGAACCCGGTTATTCGTTTAACCCCGATGACCCTGTTACAAGGGATTTTGCCGCTCAAACAATGAATTTCTGCTTGGGATTTATGCCGGAAGACCCCGAAGTTGTGTCCGACCACACGATTATCGCAGTTCAGCGCGGGTGGTTTGCTTTAATAGGCGGAAGTTTTATGCCGGAGCGGCAAATCACACAACAAGAGAAGCAAACAATGCTTACCGATGCGCTTATTGTATTGACTTCAACGATAATCGACCCTAATCATGAAAATGAATTTGAGTTTGCAGACGAGGTTATTGAAATTCCGCAGGGAACTATTGTTTTTGTTGACGAAAACGATACGGTTACGATTTATAACAATTCGCAAACATTAGCGGCGGGAGATAACTTTGTTGTGTTTGTGAATGATTTTCCTGTGGCTTACACCGCACAATCGGTTTCGGTTTCGGGAGCGGTTACGACAATCTCAACGCGTGAATTAGAGCTTGATGAAATCATCAAAACTGCTAACGCCGAGGGAATTGCAGAAGTCGATTTATCGTTAACCGAGCCTATCGGCGATGCTATTATTACCCCTGTTTACAGCGAAAATCAGCCACAAGCATTCAGTGCGTTAGGCATAAATCCGACTGATACTTCACTCCTTGAAGGTATCAATGTCAAAAAGAAAATTTCTCTCGGAGACGGCGGAATGTCGTTTGAGGTAGATGTGAAATTATCCAATCTTTCTTATGATTACAGATTTGATACACTTAATCAAGAGTTTTATTTTATATTAAAAGGAAACTCTGAGTTTAAAAGCTCGGTGGCGGTTGACCTTTTAAAGATGTATGAAATCCCAACGGCAATAGATTTAGCACAAATAAGAATATTAGGCGTAGGTATGGTAAAGGTTTCCTTAACGTATTCTTTAAAAGGAAAACTCAGTTTAGTTTACAATTGTGATTTTGAAACGGGTCTGCATTATACAAAGGATGACGGATTCCGTTTAGTGCGGAATTTCAGAAAGCAGAGCTTCTCGCTTTCGGCAGAGCTTGAATGTAAGGTCGGATTAAAAATATCAGCCGGAATTGATTTATTGAAAATAGTAAGTGCCAATATTTTTGTGGAAATAGGCGGAAAGCTTAAATGTCAAATTAAAACATATACCGATAACAAATCGCCGTTCGTATGCTCGCATTGGTCGGCGCATCTTTACTTAGACATCGGCGCGGAAGCGAAATTCTTCAAGCTTAAATGGGAAAGCAAGCTCGAAATATTCCACGAGAAAAACAGCCCCGTAAGAATCGCAAGGCATTTCGAGGACGGGAAATCTGTGCCGAGTTGTATTCGAAATAAAAGTTATTTCTACGGAAATGGGTACAGCACTCCGTCGAATTCGCGGTATATTGGAGCAAAATTAGGCGGCAACAGGGAGGCTCTTCCGGCTACTATAAATAGCAGTATGACATTAACGCAGAATATGAGTTACCATAGCGATGTGTATTTTACCGGCGGAACAATTGATTTGAACGGACACACATTGACAATCACCGGTGATTTTATTCAAGGCAGTCCGAACACCGGTAGCACGGTTGCTATAATGAAAATCAACGGAGGAACATTAAATATCGGCGGCGACTATCGAATTCAATCAAGAACCGTTGATTCTTCAACAAGTGAGGTCACTTACGGCGATTGCAAAGCCACTTTACGCATGGAAGACGATTCCGATTATGCGAGGGTGGCAGGTGATTTTATTGCTTATTCAAGCAGATTAAATACGTATTCTTCTAATAACCCGAGACATTATCTCTTGGCGGGGACAATGGAGTTCAGAGGCGATTTTACATTAATAGAAACCCCAAATACCTATCACGTTGATACCGGGTTTGACCCAACTGGTACACACAGAGTCTTTTTCAACGGAACAGGACGACAAAACGTACATTTCGATGAATACAGTTGGGCTTGGTTTAATAATTTAGAGGTATCTGAGAAATCTGTTTTATCGACAAGCGGGACATTAAAAATGAAAAAGTTAATGTCTGATGTAAAAATAGAGTCTGATGAAGTTATACTCAGTAATGCCGGTGGTGCAGGAAATTTTAGCTTAAATGGTTTTGACATGGAAATTACAGGCGATGTTACAATTTCACAAAGGGTTTTTATTGATAGGGGGAGTACGCTTAAAATAAACGGAAATTTGTTGTCTGTAAGTGATTATATTGGTATCGGTTGTTTATCTGAAACGCTCGACAATGATGTAGAATATACCGGAGGTAGCACCGGTGTTATGTTAGTAAACGGTAATTTGACACAAATTGGGGGGCAAATCGGTCTCGGTGGTTTAAGGACAGGGAGTGGTTTATACATTGGGAATGGCACCGGTTCCTTAATCGTAAATGGTGACTATCGAAGTCAGAACAAAGAAACAGACGCCGAAACCGGCGAGGTCAGTTATAGTTATGGTTGGGGGCTTTTAACAATGTGCGAAGTGTCAAGCTATATGAAAGTAACAGGCGATTTTATAATGCAGTCAAACATTGGAAACTTGAACTATCATACGGGCGAATATAGGGGGAATCTAAACGCAGGAAAATTAGAAATCGGCGGTGATTTTATACAATTAGACCCCGGCTTTAGTGGTCATGATAATTTTCGTGCAACTGGTACACATACCATTATATTAAACGGAAAAGGTCAGCAGAATATTCACTTTGATAACGAATGGGATTCTATGTTTAATAATTTAATCATAGCGAATAAAACAGGTCCGATTATATTTGAAACCGCAGCAACCATTTTAGGAAACCTCAACCAACCTGGCGGTGCGGTTATTGAAAATCGTGATAACGCAATAGCATGGAGCGATGAACACGGAAACATCGGGTGGGGTGGATTTCTTGAAGACCACAACGAACTTAATGCGGACATTAATCGTTTTGTAGGTAACGCGCTGAATGTAATCCCAACATATTTAGATTGTGAAATGTTTACAAGCGGCAACCCTGCACCTGCGAAGTGCGAGGTCTGCGGCATACTTTTGGAGCACTGCATTTGCGAACCGCCTCTTTATATTTCATCATTCAATACTACAGGAAACTCGTGGATTGAAATTAGTAACACTTCCGATGATGATATTTCTTGCAAGGGGTTGTACCTTTCTAACGATAGCGATGATTTATATAAATGGCAAATGCCGTCGGTTATAATAAGGCAAGAGTCATCGGTTCGAGTTAAGAGCAATGACAACAATGTTGATGTTGTTATGAAAAGGATGCAAGCTAATTATAATTTCAAATTCGGTGAAAGGATGTACTTGTCCGACGCTGACGGAAAAATTTTATTTGAAGTTGATTTAGTATAAGCTTTATAATGAGGACTCACATCAGACAACTTATTGGCTTAACAATCGGTGCTTATGCACCGATTGAGAGGGCTTGGGACACAGTCCCATATGCACTAACTTAAAGCAATTGCAAAGGTTTTCGTTTCTTTCGCTTTTCTGTTTGAAGATTGATAGCAATAGAAATAAAATCATCTTCAACACATGATAA